>NZ_LASA01000069.1 GCF_001562015.1 Endozoicomonas arenosclerae
CAATCATTGGGCGGTGGAGAATAATCTGCACTGGATTTTGGACGTTGCATTTTCAGAGGACGCATGTCAGATAAGCACAGGAAATGGGGCTGAAAATTTCTCCATTCTGAGACGGCTTGCGCTGAACGCTATCAAAGCCAATAAGGGAAGTCGCAGTATCAAGAGTCACCGGAAGCTAGCAGGGTGGGACCATAAGCACCTGAAAAAGCTGCTTTGCTCAGTCGTTCTGAATTGATGCAATTGCCCTGGTACCAGAGACAGTTCCAGTGGATCTATAAAGCCATCCCTGAGTTGGAGAGCTTCTTTAAAAACGGCATGAATGACTGACTGCCATTCACCCATTGTTTCACGGGCTCCTGTTTCAAATGACTTGAATAAATCCAGGACGTTTGAAGGTATGCCCAGGTTATAGGCTAACAGCGGCCAATATTCCTCCAGATCGTGCTGATCGATAAGGTGAATGACGGCATCAATCAATTGCCGGGAAGGGGATTCATTTTCTTCCAGCTCCATCTCCAGATAATCGGTAACGATCTTCAGGTGACGGTCAAATAAAGGGGTGGAAATCATCAATGATTCCAGAAAGTTTAAGCGTGTCAGGGTCCAGTGAGCGGTTTCCAGACACTCCGTTGCGTGAACTGCGCCCTTTATAATGCTCGGGCATTGATAAACGACCAGCCTGAAAAAGTTGATGTGTCTTCTCAGTTTTGTGCAACGGGAAGTTCTGGGGCCAAAGTGATTGCACAGGTCCGTTACTATCCCGGAGGGTTTGATTAGGGCTCCTGCTCCAGGGGAGTAAATCCCCAATTGTTCAATAAAGCTGAAAAGGTTTTGGAACGTGTCGGAAGGCAGCATTGCTTCTGAACTGTTTTTTAACCATTTCATACCGAGTCGAATGGGTGTTTCGCGGGATACCTCTTCGTTGGCTTCCGGAAGATCAATACCTGTCAGGAAAAAGAAAATCACCCAGATGTGTCTGGCTACCTGAGACATGGCCTGCAGCTCGATATGGTCTACACGGCTCACGTCTTTGGATTGAAGTAAGCTTTCGAAATCGGGCAATTTAGCAGGAATTATCGGTCTGGCTGGGGGATCATCTGGCTTTGCTTCCGGGGATGATTCTTCTCTGCCTTGTGGAGACGCTTCCATAGGAGGAGGTGGCGAATTCTTGTTTTGATTCTTACCTTTCTTCTTTTTTTTAGGGGCCATCCAGATTTTTTTCAGAACGTCTTCAATACCAATTCCGGCCCAGTGGAATGGTTGTGCTTTTGAGTCCAGAATCTGCCAGTTTCGAGACCACTGCTTTCGCCAGTAGGCGTTACCATCACTTCTACTGAAACCATTGGCATCGCACCAATCCCGATATGAACTGCCGCCTTGCTGGCTGTCAGGCAAGGCGTAGCCATTTCTGTATACCTCAGGTGCTATTTTGGGAAAGAGTGGGCCATTGATAAATGCTTCCAGTTCAGCTTCAAAAGCAATACTTTGGAGACGGAAAAACTCTCGCTGGGTAATGCTGGTGATAGAGCCATCAGGCCATCGCAAGATATAGATTCGCTCTCCATCAACTTCAGTAACAGCAACCAGCAACCCCATGCTGTAAAAAAACTGGGCCAGCATATCTTTCGGTAATGAAAGTTCCTGACTGATGGAGGGAATATCAGAAGCTGGGGGGAGGTAGAATTTCAGACTATCCAGGTTTTCTACAGACAAGTCTGCTTCTGCGTATAAAGAGTGGAAGAGTTCATCGAGTGCTTCCGGGGCTTTATACACCAGTAATTGTTGATCTTTAAAGCGAACTGTCAGTCGAAGTGCGGGGGTCTTAACTTCAATCAAGAAAAGTTCTACATCATTACGGCTTGTACCCCCGGGTATTTTAATGGCTTTCTTATCGTCGTTATCCGGAACAAGATGATCCGGGTCTGGCTCGTTCCCGGGAGGGAAAGGCTCATGGATGATGTAGTGTTTTTCAGTGACATTATTCAGTGAAATGTATTCATATTCGGCAAAAAGCGGGCTGGGTATTAAAGGCTTTTCGGGTAAATACATTGGACTGCCACCATCGTGTATATGCAGGGTCAGGTTCTTGATGCAGTCGTAATGAATGATGGGGTCCTGGGAAGGCTGTTCGGGTACCAGAAAATATCTGACTTGCTTGCCAATGGGGGTATCGGGCAGAGGAAAGGGTTCAATCTGTTCAGGGATACCCGGTTCAGTCTGGTTAAATGTGGGAAGACTCTTCTGAACCTGTTGCCATTGTTGGGCTGTAATCATCAGACTGATTACAGATTCCAATGCATGGCTGGGACCTGAAATAAAAAACAGAAAGAACAGAAGGCCCCGGGTTAATTGGATCGTTTTTATCTGCCAGTAGTTGGCTGTTTTCATTCAGCTCCATCCTGAATGTCTCTGGTTCAAATAACAAATAAACAGTGGTTTTGAGGGTTAGTTGCTGCTGGGTAAACCAAAGCAACTGCGAATCAATCGGACAAAATCAAAGATCTGATGGTCGGCATAGTGTTCGCTGATAAATGTAGAGAGAACAATGGCTGGGTGCTGGGTTTCAGGCAGTGTCTGAACTACTGAATCAACCGTTGCCGTCGGGTTTTCTGAATCAACATCTACATCATGGTTATGAGCGAGAAGATGAAGGCCTGAAGTAGCAAGGGCCAGGGTAGTATCAATGGCAAAATGCATGGTATTGGTTGCCAGAAAATCCCCTACCAGTGTGTGCGTTGTGTTCCCTTGCTGATGGGCATAACTGTACTGAAGGTGCAGCTGGAGAATTTGCTGAGCAGTGAGTTCACCATACTTTACGGGGTCGGGTTTAGGGTCTGATGGGTCCCGTGGAGGTTGGGGTTGAAGCTCTTCATAGTCGTCTGGGTTTTCAGTCCTGCCATCGATAAACCGGGTTTTAGGCGGTGCTGCAGGAGCGGCTGGCTTGGCCTGGCTTTGACCGGATGCCTCCGAGGTGTAATCACAGTTGGGTGTTCTATAAGGAGTACAGGAGTCGTTAAAGGGGGTAAAAAAGCCGCAACTTTGTTTAAGTTTCAGTGACTCTATTGAAAATATTGTTCTGGCGTTGAACTCATCATCCAGCGGTGGATATTTATCGACCTGGACTGTAATACTCAAATCAGCCTGTAAAGGCTGACAAAAAATACTTATAAACAGGACTGTTATCGTATATCTGAAATGGACACCTGACAGGGCAATGAGTTTCATGACAGGCCTCAACTCTGCTGTTTCAAGGTGCGTCTAAGGATAGACCCAGATTTGAATATGTCATTAAGAGTGTTTTGGTCAGATTTGACCCTTAGGGATTTTACAGAAGAAGTCGCTGAAGATAGGATGCAGATTCAAAACGAAAAAAAGAAGAATCAGGGAAAGCTAATGAAGTTTGCCAGCATTTTAAGGGCAATTGCTCTATCGGGATTGATGATCGGCAGCGCCCAGGCACAATGGAGCCTTGATAAAAACCAGTCAGAGATCTACTTCACTTTCATTAAAGCCGCATCCGTTGGGACAGTGGGACACTTTGAGTCGTTTGAGGCCAATATCACCGACTCAGGCAAAGCAAAGCTGACCATTGAACTCAACAGTTTGAATACGGGTATTGAAAAGAGGGATGGTCGACTCAGAGATATTTTCTTCCAGACCACTCGTTACCCCAACGCTGAAGTGGAAGTGTCATTGAGCCAAAAGCTTTATGAGCGTCTGGAGGTGGGCGAAACGGATAAAGTCCGGGTTACAGCCAAGGTTTCACTGCATGGCAAAACAAGAAGAATGCGTGAGACGCTGAATGTCACCATGCTGAATGATAAGACTGTTGAAGTTTCTACGGCTAAGCCTTTGCTGCTTGATGTCAGCAAGTTTGGTTTGATGCCCGGTATTCAGGCATTGATCGATCTGGCTGGAGTCAAAAGCATTTCCCAGTCAGTGCCCGTTACTTTCAAGCTGCGTTTTAATCAGAATCCTGAAACCAAAAGCTGAACATGATCCAATCCTGCTTTCATACCGTAGAGTTCATAAAGGGTAACGGACTCTGCGACTATGGAATCCAATGGAAAATGGGTATTGATTAGCATTGCTTTTAACCTCTTCTGGTTATTAATGGTGCTGGGGCAAGATGAATACCTTTGGTTGGGGGCTTTCTTTCTGCTGGCCAGTTGGTTTGCGTCACCTGATAGTGCTCTGTTTGCTCTCCTCATTGCTGTTCAAGGCATTCTTATGGATGTCATTTTGGGCAGGCTTGGCGTATTCAGTTTCGACTCTGTTTTCATTCCCCTCTGGCTCGTTATTCTCTGGTTAGGTTTTGCCACCTTTATCTGGCATGTACGGGATCAGATTTGTGATAGATCCCCGGGGCTGATTGTTCTACTGGGCGGTGCTGGTGGGATGATGAGTTATCTGGCAGGAGCCAGACTGGGAGCAGTCACTCTGCCATGGAATAGTTACCTGACTGCTTCAATTCTGTTTGCATGCTGGGTACTGTTTTCCGCTCTGATTCTGTTATGGCTTAAGCACTATAAGAAAATGTCAGGCAAGGAGGCTGGTGTATGAAGGCTCTATTTATGACGGCTTTTATGTGGCTCATATGTATTGAATCGTTTGCCAGTTCTGCAGTTTGGGATCGCTGGAAAACCGTTGGCGAAAGTCAGCTGACCTGGGGATTCTGGGTTATTTACGATTCTGAATTGCGTACCCCGGAAGGTATTTATTCACCAGAACAGAGTCAGCTGGCGCTTAAAATTACTTATCGCAGAAATATTGATAAGGATGATTTACTGCAGGCAACTGATGATCAGTGGAAGCATCTGGGTATAAAAGAGAATCGTCGTGAAATATGGCTGTCAGAACTGGCAGGGATATGGCCCGATATTCGTAAAGGGGATCATTTGTTGTTTGTATTAAATAATGGAGAGGGATTTTTTTATCAGGCTGGAAAACTGTTAGGCAGCAGTATTGAGAATGAACATGCCAAAGCCTTTGTTGATATCTGGCTGTCGGATGAAACGGCGTATCCTGGTCTGAGGGATCAATTGACCGGCATGAGAGAATAAGCCGAAACAGTAAATCTACTTCGACTTTTTCAATGATCTTTGGTCGTTATTAAGTGCCTCTCCAGTTGGCTCAACACTTTCATATTGTCTTCAGCCACTTCTGTATGAGTTCGCCAACGCATTAATTCCAACTCGGTTCTGGCTGCTTTTGCTACATCAGTCGTGAGTTCAGGTCTACTATCCTGTTTCGCCCAGTGTTTGACCAGGGCTTTATGCCAGCCACGATAGAAGATCGGATTGGGCATAAGAATGCGACGACTGCCTATTTCTGAAGCTTCCTGTGAAGGCCAGTGGTCACAGTGGATGTCGTGGTAAGGCTCGGCATCCATTTCCAGGTCGGCGGGGTCATCGCCAACATATTGAACAATATTGTTTCTGCCAGGTATCACCTGGCCATGCCTGATGGCGTCAAAGCGACCCCGCTTGGAGCGTTCTGTTTCTCCTTTCGGGGTGTAGTCCTGACAGTCACCTTTCATCAGGATTTCATCGCCTTCTCTGAACAATCCATGTTGCTCCAGCTGTTTGCGGGTAGCTTCCCTGACTTGATTATCACTGACTTTTGCATCCAGATCAGGCCCCCTGTTGGTGACCCAGACGACGGGTATATTATGATCGCGATAGTGCTGTACCAGCTCTTTGACGCCTTCGATAGCCGAGGCGTCTCCTGATAACACATAACGATGCAGTGAGCTTTGGTTACTCATCTGTCCTTTGGCGCAAAGGCCTGCCATCCACCGACTGTTATTGACCGCAGTGCCGTCAATATCCATCACGGCCACCATTTTGGAGGTGTCCTGACCTTTGACCCGTTTTTCAAATTCGGCTCCAGCCCTGTTGCAGGTTTGCAGGGTAAGAGCGTCGTAGGAAGGACTCTGCATATACAGCAGTGCCTGCTGCATTTGTTGAGTCAGAGGCGCTGGTGGGGTCTTTTCAGGCAGTTCCGGGTCATCCCATATCTGTAACGTCTGTTGTCTTTTATCAAACTCTTCGGGGGCAGTCGTTTTAAAAGGTGCATGGGTGATGCCTTCCCAGGAAGGGCCGTAAACGGGGTTGGTCACTACAAAGCAATCATTCCCCCATCGGCTTCGGGTTTCTTCTCTGATGGTGCTTCTCAGTTGTTCTGTAGAAACTGAGGCTTTTATACCTGAGTCACCCAGCTTGTCGCCAATAAACATGGCTTTCTGGCAGTCGGCTCTGACTTCAGCAATATGCTCTGCTTTGGATTTCCCTTTGTGAGCAATCTTCACAGAATCTTCGGAAACATCCGGGAATCCGAAGGCTTTGAGCATGGTAATCGTATCACTCTGAAGGGAGGGGTCTGAACGACTGGTCAGGTAGCAGATTTTAACTTTGCCTGTGGCTGCAGCCTCTTTGAGAAATGCCTCAGCACCGCATAAAGCATAAGAGCGTTTTGCCTGAGCTTTCCACCAGGCAGAACTCCTCTCTTGGGTCATTTCATTATTGGTGCCTGTTAACCCTGCGAAGTAAGGAGTGCTTTCAACGGTTCCATCATCCAGATCAACGAATAGAGCCAACTTTTCATTATCTTTCAGGTCAGAGATGGCTTCTTTCAGTGCCTGTGTGGCATGAACAAAGGTTTGTTTCAGGGCAATATGTCCTGCTGCCGAGAGTTGCTTCCAGGCCAGCCCCATGATCAGGGTTTGATAGAGCTCACAGCGATCAACTTCCCGGCTATCCAGCTTTGCAGATGGATGAAAGGCAACGCCTTCCAACTTTTGCATGGCCTCGATGTTCAGATAGTTCTCAAGAATAAGGGTTCTGATCCGCTGGGCGATCTCTCTGACCGCATTGATTGGGTTCTGGGCTAATGAGGAAGCACTGGAAATGGCCTGCATTCTTACATCCTTATAAGAGAAGTTAATCCAATAAAGGTAAGACTGGCGGGGGGCTGGAAGGTTCCAGAGACGTAGAAACGAAAAAAGCCACAGACCGTAAAATCTGTGGCTTTCTTGCGGATATGGTGGGCCTTCCGGGACTCGAACCCAGGACCTGCCGATTATGAGTCTTTAAATATGTACTTTCGTACAATTCCATACCATTCCTTAAATCGGTTTTAAGTCCTTGTTTACTGGGTTTATTATTTCCTCATGATTCCAGACTGTACTATAGTTTTTCACTCTAGCCCGACAGAAAGAAGGCGCATTAGAAGGCGCAAAGTAGGCGCAACTATCAAAGGTGGTCAACATGGCAAAACTAACCCCACTTCAACTGAAGAACATTAAATACCGGCTGACTGAACAGGTAGGCAGTCGTGGTGATGGGGTTTTGCTATTTGAAAAAAGGAATAGCGGTACAGTTGAGGCATATTACAAATACAAGCAGCAGGGCAAAGAAAGCAAGGTAAAGTTAGGGCAATACAAGCTCACCAGAGATGGGCATGGTTTCAGCTTGGCCGAATGTAGAGACAAGGCCCAACAGCTAGCGAACACTCGCCGGGAGTGCGGAGGTGATCTGAAAGCACACCTTGAAGCTCAAGAGCTGGAGCACCAGAAGAAGCAACAAGAACTCAAGCGACAGGAAGAATTGGCAGAAAGTCAGGGCACACTTTCGGAACTGTGTGAAAACTATGTGTCATCCCTCTACAGGCAGGGAAAGAAGTCTGCGCGAGTGGTTGAGGGGGCATTTGCCTTATACGTTCAGAACCCATTCCCCAACCTGGCCAAATCCAAAGCCAAAGATATTACTGTTGAAGACATAGTAACCATTATCAGGCGCATGATAGAGAAAGGGATTACAACTACCAGTAACCGGCTGAGAAGTTATCTCCATGCGGCTTATGAATATGGGATGAAAGCTGATAATGATCCACGGGAGCAGGTAGAGCACGGCAAGCGCTTTTTTATTGAGCATAACCCTGTGTCGGCCGTACCCCGGCAAGCAGACTTTGAAAGAGTCAGAGAGCGTTATCTAAACCACCAAGAGATAAAAAGACTCTGGAATGACTTTATTCCTTCCATGCCGAACCGTAGTCCTGTCTTTGGCTTGCTGCTACGTTTCATGCTGGCGACGGCGGGTAACAGGCCAGAGCAGATAACCCTATGTCGATGGTCAGATATTGACTTTGAAAGAAGGCACTTCACTTTCATTGAGCGCAAAGGAAAAAGCGGTAATCCAAGAAAGCGTGTCATGCCACTGACTGCCCGGGCTCTGCAGATACTTGAAGAGCTGAAATTGATAACCGGCTCTCATGAGTGGCCTTTCTCCATTACGGGTAAGGCTCCGTTAAAGGTTACCAGTCTGACCCGTAGAGTTAATGAATACTGTAGTTTCTTGGAGGCTGAAGCCAAGGCAAAAGGTGAGCAGGCACCAGAACGGTTTACCTCAAAAGACATGCGTAGAACAGCAACTAACCTGCTTATCGAGTGTCGCGTTCCCCAGGAACAACGCTTTCTGATACAGAGCCGGGAAGATGGCAGCATTGAGAGCAAGCACTATGATCATTCAGACCGGTTACCAGAGAAACGGGAAGCCCTGAAGAGATACGGCGCATTTTTAGACAAGATTCTCAAGGGTGAAGCTACCAAGCTGGTGGATCTTGACCAGTATCGCCAGACCACCAGCAGGCAGGATTGATTGAGTTTCTCTTACCAGTAGCTTGTCATTCGTCCTTGTTGTCTGGTTTGACCAGATTCTCAGGATTACCAAGAGCGGTTTCTTTCTCCAGCTCTTCCTGTATTTCTTTGGGGAGCGGCTTGAAAAGCTGCTCTGCTGACTTTCTGGCTCGCTCACGAGCTTTCTTTATGCGTTCTTCGAGCGTCATAGTTTTTTCACCAGATAGCAAGGGTTCCCTTTAGTGGCGGGAACGAAAGTAAACCCAGTGTCATGAGAAGTGTAGTAATCAATAAGCTTTTGATTCATGGGCTCAACGACTCGGAGGTAATCAGCACCAATCAAGCTGGCATAGGTTTCATAAGCCAATAAAGAAATCCGGAACATATCACTTGCAAACAGTGAGTTTTTGGGAGTGCGTTCAATAAAGTCCAAACGCATACTTGTTCCGTGATAAGTGGGTCTACCCAGTGATAAAGAACACAGTCTACTGCCATGCCAAACAGACAAATCAAACGCTTTAGGGTATCGAAAGCAGTACTTTGAGGCGAACGTCCAGTCCCAATCAACCCTTCTTTCTGGCATATCCCGCCAAATCTTAAAGGCATTGAGAGCTCGGCTATCAACAGAAGACAAGTGAAGTTCTTTTTTTAATCTTCTGGGTAACTCTTCGTGGGCAAGGGTTCTTGCTTGTTGACGGAAGACTTCATAACGGCTTTTTGCATCCATGTGTGTCGCAAGCATTTACATCGATCCTTTGTTATTCTATTTCCATACCGTACCGGATCATACCACTATCCAGCGGCTTGAGCCTGGCTTTGGCAAAGCTGGAATCACAAGCTGTTATTTGGGCAGGGAGACAGCAGCATGCCAGCACAGTCAAAACCACAATATATAACCGACGATCAGGGCAACCGTGTTTCCGTGGTTCTTCCTGTGGATCAATATCAGGAACTGTTAGACGACCTTGAAGACCTGGCAACCGTAGCAGAACGCCGGGACGAAGAGACGGTATCCCATAACCAGGTTATCAAAGAGCTGAAAGCAGACGGCAAGCTATGAGCCGTTATTCATTACGCTGGAAGCGTTCAGCCCTGAAAGAACTGAAGAAGCTGCCCAAGACTACCGTCGTTAAGCTGGTGGCCCTTGCTGAATCTCTGGAGCTTGAGCCTTTCCCCTCTGGCTGCAAGAAGCTGTCAGGCACAGAACATACTTACCGGGTAAGGTCTGGTGATTACCGGATCGTGTACCAGGTACAGAGCGGTCAGCTGATTATCGAAGTGGTGAAGGTAGGCCACCGAAAAGACGTCTACCGATAAGAACAACACAGGCTTGAGTCTGTACTCGAATAGCCAGTCTAGGGCCGTACACCTGAAAAGGCGGATAACCCACCCGCCCTGATTGGCTTGCTTTGGTGGGATTGCTAGGGGTAGTGATGGTAGATAACATATACCTTCTGGATTCCTTGTCAGACGTTGATGATTTTGATGATGATTTTATAGTGGATTGGACATTAAGCTTTGACCCACTTGGTAGAGATTTGGCTGAACTGATCGAACAGTCTTCAAAGTTAGGGCTTGGACTTTTCGACTGGATAAGCAGAGAGGATGAGTTTACCGAGGACGAACTAAGAATCGCTCACTCTGCCCGTAAAAGATTAAGTGACATAGAGTCATTACTTTCAGCTGAACAAGGCAATGTGGAAAACAGTTATATAGTTCTAGCATTAGCGCAAAAGGCATTAACTTCAGTTCTCTATGATTCAAAAGAATCACTATCACCTTCCGAGTATGATGCTCTTCTTTATTTAGGTCGTTGCTTAAAGAGGCTTAACCAAGGTATGGCGCCAGATGATGCCTTTAAGGTTAAAGTCGGTCGTGGAGGTGGAGGCAGACCAACCCAAAGCAAAATATTTAAAAGAAATCTCAAGAACTCCATGACTTTATTATGTGCTGTTTACGTTGCCAGACTGATGAAAAGAGGTAGCACGCTAGATGAAGCCTGCGAGTTGGTAGCCGAAAAGATCGATGAAGAGGTCAAAGAGAGCACAGTCAGAGATTGGTACAGAAAACACTGCAAAAATATTACGGCTGAATTTATAGACAGTGAAGAGAGTCGAGACCCTTGCTTCAAGGATATTGAGCTTATTCCGCCGGCAAAAATAGCCATGGATGTTTAAAAGCTGATTTATCCATCTGACAGTTAATTGAGCTTGTCTTAGTCTGGTTTCCGTGGACACCCAAAGAACAACACGGAAATCAGACCATGACCGCACAAGCGCAAACCTATCTCACCCGCCAACAAGTGCTGACCCGCTACGGGATCGGCAACACCACCCTATACCGCTGGATGAATGACGACACTGTCAGCTTTCCCAAATCTGTACAGATGGGGCCGCGTTGTGTCCGTTGGGAGCTATCAACATTGGAAGCCTGGGAAGAACAGCGCAAGTCAGAAGCCGCTTAAAGAAAGGAACACGCTACGGGCTGCCAGTCCCCCACCGGAAAGCCCGTAACGCATCACAAGGAAAGCTCATTATGAAGCACCCCACCAAAATAGAAAACTGCCTGTACGCTTTTCTTGAAGCAGGTCCGGCAGGTTTACGACAGATTGAAGTGGCCAGCCCGAACCAGGGCTACCGATTTAAACAGCTGCCTGGCTGGTTCTGGAGTAGCTGCCTGAATACTGATGTTTCAAGACTGGGAAAACAGGGTATTCACATTGCCCGTGCGGCTGATCCATTCACCCGCAGTGATGGCGGGCAGGCTAACTTTTACCGCTACTGGATACCTACCCGCAAAGCTGCAGACCAGGCACTGACCCTGTTAAATCATTACCGGTTGAAGCGTGGCGCTGAATACTTGCCCGTGAACCAGGCGTTAATGCTGGTGGAGCAATTCCCGGTTAAGTCAGAAGGCAAATTTTAAAAACGGAAAATCCCATTATTAAGGCAGCTAAGCGGGAAATCCCGCTTTGGGCAAGTGTGCCATCCAGCGCAAAGTGAAGACCAGGCCATGAAGAAAAACAAACTCAGCCAACCTGTAGAGCAACCCTATGAAGGGCACAAAGAAGGGCAAAAGGGAAGCCAGACACGGCAACGCTACCAGCATTATGAACAACAGTCAGAGCAACAGTATGGACAACATGTCCAGACCCTCTATGACAATCACCCATTGTCAGCTCTGAAAAGGTGCGGTACTGTATCGACAGTTACAGCAAAATCTGTAACCCGGATTGAGACCCGGTATTTATTAGAGGCGTACAGCCGCTTAATGCGGTTTTTTTGTACCGATTCCGCATACCTGCCCGTTTTAATGACAGGGCTGGTGGGGCTACCTTCGGGTAGGCCGGTTTCCTCTAATACCGGTAGTCTCAACCCTTCCAGTCCTGTCACCAAATCAAGATTGAGACCTTGGGTGACAGGCTCCACAATTAGAGGAGGCCACCCTATGGCTATCACCTGTCGTCTTGCCTTACTGAAAGGCAACTCAAGCCGTCTTTGTAACCGTCGTGTACGTGGTTACATTTTCCTGTCGTTCAATTCCCACGAGCAAGCCCGGAAAGAAGCCAGCAGGCTTAATGCCGTCGTGTGTGGCTGGCAGCCAGCAGGGAGGGTAAGCGCATGAGCAAAGATCAATTTAAAGCCCTGAGTGATTACAGTCATCCGGCTTATGGTATGGCTCGCATACTGTCTGATGAATTGGTCTCTATCGATTGTGGCATGGAGCCAAGGCTCAACAGTACTGAACTGGCCAGTATCGCGGCTGCCCTCAAAGGTTGCTGTGAGAATATAGACAGGATTGCCGGAGATCTGGAAGAACAGGAAGCACCCGGCAAACCACTGTCAGAACCACCCGCCAAAACATCCCCGAAAACTCTGCTGGCCAAAGATCTGGATGAACAGAGCACCCCCGCTGAAGGTCTGGCGGAAATACTGTTTAACGGGCTGGTGAGCATCGAGGCAGACAAAGAACCCACCACCCGGCTATCAGACTTAATTCAACTGGCGGACTCCCTGAGGATCCATTGTCATTCTCTCTCGTTTCTGGCCAGCAAGCTTTTTAATGCCCTGGAAGGTGAACCATGAGCCGGCCAAACAATCAGCTGGGATTTATCGTGGCCGATCTCGACCGGCATGTTATCCCGTCAGCAGGTTTGGCAGAGCTGCTATACAACTGCCTGGCAGATATGGAAGCCAACCGGGAAAGTTCAAGGCTGACCCTTACAGAGTTAGTATACCTGGCTGACTCATTGAGAGCGCACTGTCTGGAAACCTCAGTCCATATGGACGCGCTCAAGAGCAAGTTAGAGAGAAAAGAACGCAATGACAGATAACGATAAAGCGTCTGAAGCTGGTGGACAGGCACACCCCGCCAATCAAAAGAGGTTTACCGGGGTATGGATACCCGCCTTTCTCTATGAGTATGAAGCCCTGTCATCGGCTGACCGTGAAACCCTGGCCATTATCAAAACCCTGTCCGAGTCTGGAAAGGGGTTTGTGTCAGTCTCCTATGTGGCTGAAGTTCGTAATGTGGCGAGAGAGCAGCAAAGTCGGCTTGTTACAAAATTAGAACAGTTAGGTCTGGTTGAAAGGCTGTCGAGAGGGAAAGGCAGGCCCCAGCAGATTCGGTTAGTTAACAGCCCTGATGATGGTGAGCATGACAAATTGACCTCACGTCAGAATGACCATACCCCCTGTGATGAAAACATCACACCTACCTGTGATGAAAGCATCACACCTACCTGTGATGAAAGCATCACACCTACCTGTGATGAAAGCATCACACCCCCCTGTGATGAAAACATCACACCCCCCTGTGATGAAAACATCACACCCCCTGTGATGAAAACATCACACGATAATAAAGAGATAATAAAGGATAATAATAAAAGAGATAATAAAGAGTGCGCGGCGAACGCCGCTCCAGAATATGCTGGAGTGCCTGAAGGCACCACTCACATAAAAAACACTCGACTGAATGAGTTTATTGAATGCTGGCGAATGGTTGCCGAGTCTGGACGATGGTCTGTGAAGATTGCCCACACCGAAAATCACACCATTGAATACTTTGGACCCGCTATTCAGAAAAGACTTTCGGCGTTGCTGGCGGATTGTGAGCCAAAGCAGTTAATCATGGCAATGGATAAAGCCGTAAAGCAGGCGATAACCATGACTCACTGGGATATTGAACATCCTGAACACGCTTTCGGTATTGCCTGGCATCTTGACGTGTTAGACGGTGACAACGCTCATAGCTGTCAACAGAGGGTAGAATCTGTAAGTGAAGTCTTACCAAGGCCAACACTGAAAGAAGAGCTTAGAGCGCGTCAGAGGCTGCTTACCCCTTCACAGAATCAGGTAACCCCTGATCAACTGGCCAGCTTGGTAAAACGCAAACGGCAGGAGATAGGGATCGGGGCTCATGAAAAAAGTGAAACTTGAGGTCTACCAGTGTGCTCGAGACTACGACATACGGCAGAGCATCCCCGGTGATATGAGTACTGATGAGGCGTTGTACTGGTGGGCATTGATCCAGCAGCATGCAGATAAGAAAGCCCGGGCGAACCGTAGACAGTGGCAGGTTGTTCAGGGCAGTAAGCCTGTTAAACAGCCTTTCACGGCTGAAATACAGGCCGATGGCCAGATGTGCTGGTTATTCTGAATAAAGCCTGAGCTGTGAAGCAATAGCGCTGATTGTCTTGTATAGTTATCAGTGTTCCCGCTCTGCTTAGGTATCGGGCTTTCGAGACTACATTAAGGTACGTCCGGTGTAGCCAGTCTTGAAAAGGGCGATAACAAGCCATTCAAGACTGCTGATAAAAGGCTCTATCTTCGGATTGAGCCTTTTTTGTGTCTGGGTCCTTTCCAGATCTTCAACCATGCGGGTAGGCTGACGCGCGAAATCTCACTAAATATGAAACTTTCCTTAGGGTTGGTTGTTGTTTAGTTGTCAAAGCTAACCGTCTGACCTGCCAAAACTTTCCTGATTCGATATAACAACCTGGCTAACTGATCTAGCGGTCGACACAAACTATGCAGATCCACACAGTTTACTGATGGGACCCTGACCCGTTTACAAGCTCCACGGGGAGGCGGACTCGCGGTGTTTGGTTAATTTTCGGTATAGTATGGTTGCCACCACCAGCGCAAACAAACCCGCATGGTTACTGCATAAACAACTGGAAACACTGCAAAATGGACAACGAGAAAAGGATTCCTCAGGAATGGAATATTACCCAGCTGGCAGAAGCATTTAGCTCCACCCGCCCAACAGTCAGAAAGCGGTTAAAGAGTGCTGGTTTTTTACCAGTGGGCTGTATAGCTGGAGTACCTGTTTACCTGATGGCAGACGCAGCCAGAGCCATGTATCAACCTGCCGAATTTAAAACCGGGGCTGTCTTTGGTTATTATGATTCACCCCAGCAGATGTCGCCCAGGGATCGTAAAGACTGGTTCGACTCTGAGCGTTCAAGAATGGCCGCAGAAAAGCACGCCAAAAACCTTGTACCTGCTGAAGGTGTTAGGCAGGGGTACGCTGATTATTACCGGGCAATAGTGCCGCCTTTGGACAGTCTTGTAGATGCCCTGAAAGAAATAGGGCTAACCGGTAAGGCTATCGAGCTTTCACAGAAGCAGGTAGACGCGATTAAAGAGCAGATGTATCTGACTGCCATCAAAGCAGGAGCTGAGTTAGATTCTGAAGAAGACTACCGGGAGGACTCTTAACTGCTCGTGTATGAGCAGCTTCAATAACTGGCAAGCTAAGCGGGTATTCCCTCTTAGGCCAGCTGATAGCCAACTCCTCAGATGTGATGAGTAACCAGATATAGGCTTTTCTGTCTTGGCTTTGTTAATGGATCAGGCTGGAGAGGAGGAGTTAATTTTATTCCCATTTAATACCGCTACAGTCCGACACAAAGTAGGCGCATTAGTAGGCGCAAATAGGTAGATAGCAAAAAGCCCATAGTGTTTACTAACGCTACAGGCTTTGTCTTATATGGTGGGCCTTCCGGGACTCGAACCCAGGACCTGCCGATTATGAGTCGGATGCTCTAACCAACTGAGCTAAAGGCCCCAAACACTATTTGACACTAATCCTGACCTTAACCTTTGAATGCGTAGATCGCATAAGACTTCTGGGTCATGGGGTCTTAGTGGGGGTGAATTATAAGCATATCGGAGGGCTCTCGCCAACCCTCTGATTTTAATAAAGCTTTTTCTCATCAAAAAAGGTTCTTTCAACCCGCTTGAAGGGTAAACGAGTCGTCAAACTCGGCCGGTTTTTTCTCACTGCTTCCCGTCATTGGCCGAAACAACAGGCATGAGTCTGAAACAAAACCTGTCTTTCTTATTAGGCAGTCCATGATCCGTTGATGACCGGGATGTCATGCTTAAACACTTTTTCACGCCCTGGTTGCTGGCTTCCTGCCTGGTTTTCGCTTTTGCCAGTGAATTCTATGTGGGTAAGGTATTGCTGGAGAATGTGCGTAAACATTATGGAGACAAGGCCGGAAAGCGCATGGTGGCCTGGCAGAACCTGCTGGATAGCAGCCGGGGGTTATCAGAAGCCGAGAAGCTGAAAAAAGTGAATCAGTTTTTTAATCAGCTTCGTTTTATCAGTGATCTTCGTCACTGGGGAGAAGAGGACTTCTGGGCCACACCGGTGGAGTTTCTTGCCAGTGGCGGTGGCGATTGCGAAGACTTTTCCATTGCCAAGTATTTCACCCTGCGGGAGCTGGGTGTGGCCGATGAGAAACTCAGGATCACTTACGTAAAGGCTTTGAAGCTGAATCAGGCCCATATGGTGCTCAGTTACTATCCCAAGCCCGGTGCCGAGCCTCTGATTCTGGATAACCTGGAAGGGGAGATTCTCAAGGCCAGTGTACGCAGGGACCTTAAGCCAGTGTATAACTTCAACGGTGATGGTCTCTGGCTTGCCAGGCAGAGGGGTAAAGGGGTAAGAGTAGGAAAGGCTGACCGAATCAGCCTGTGGATGGAATTAAGGAAACGCCTGCGGCTGTCAGTGGAGCAGGGAGCAACCGGAAAACCCGGGGCAGGGAAAAAACCATGACACTTATCAGGGAACTCGCAGCTTACTTAACGATTCTGCTGTTCTTGCTTTTTGGTGGCAGTCTGATCATGAGTATCAGTGATACCAGAAGCTACCTGCAACAACAGCTGGAGTCTCATGCGCAGGACACGGCTACCTCTCTGGGTCTGGCCATAGCCGCGACCGAAGCAGGCAACGTGGCTACTGTAGACTCAATGATTGATGCCATTTTTGACCGGGGCTATTACCGGGTCATTCGTTTTACCGACGCAGAAGGAAATGTACTGGTAAGCAGTGAACATGATCTGGTGCTGGACGATGTTCCAGGCTGGTTCGTCTCACTGGTCTCCTTGAAAGCCCCTGAAGTGTCTACAGAAGTAAATCGAGGCTGGAATCTGGCCGGAACCCTCTATGTTTCCAGTCATCCAGGCTATGCCTACCGCAGCCTATGGAGTAAAACCCTGCACAGTACCTGGTTGTTTGGTTGTGGTCTGTTGGTGGCCGTTCTGGGTCTGAACCTGCTCCTGAAAATCACGTTACGTCCTTTAAAACGGCTTGAACAGCAGGCCAATGCTATCTGCGAAAAGCGCTTTGATGTTCAGACCCGCTTACCCAAAACCCGAGATCTTCGCCGAGTCGTTGAAGCCATGAACCGTATGGTGGGCAAGCTGGAGCTGCTGTTTAATGAAAAAGTGATACTGACAGAAGAACTGCGACGACAATCCGTTAAAGATCCGCTGACAGGCATTCTTAACCGACGTGCTTTTGATGATCGGTTATCCAGTGAATTGATCAGTAAAGAGAGAGGAGAGTCTGGTGGCAGCTTGCTCCTGCTGCAGATAAGTGGACTGGATGATTACAACCGCGATCATGGCAGAACCGAAGCCGACCGCTTGCTGGTGGATTTGGCCAGACATCTGTGTAAGCCCATCCAGCGCTGGCAGGAGTCTTTTGCCGGGCGGCGCAGTGGATCGGAGTTCGCAGTATTTGTACCCGCCTGCGATCTGGAGCAAGCGAACCAGGTGACTGAAGCCTGCTTCCGCTCTATTGCATCTTTACCCTTTTTCTCCAGTGATGAAGGTGAGAAAAGCCTGCATATAGGCGCAGTGACACACCTTGGCAGAATCGATCAGGGTGAATTATTGCATCAAGCTGATCAATTGTTGCGGAGTGTTCAGCATAACGGAGGCAATAACTGGCAAGTTCGGGAAATAGACATAAAGGATGGCCAGCCTTACAGCCAGTGGAGTGAAGGTCATTGGCAAGAATCTCTCCGCCAGGTGCTGAAATCTCAGGAAGTAGAACTGTTTGCTCAGCCCGTTGTGGACTTTAGCGGGCAGCTGATATTCCGTGAGGTGTTCACCCGGTTAAGGTTATTGGGTGAACTGGCTTCGGCAGAAGCTTTTCTGCCCATGGTGGAACGCTTTGATCTACACGCCGATTTTGACAAGGTGGTCGTAGAAGTATTGCTGGTGAAAATGCGCAATGGTGATCCTAAAGAGCGCTTCTGTCTCAATCTGTCTCCCCGCTCCCTGCTCAACAGGGAGTTTTATGACTGGTTCCTGTCAACACTTCGGGCAGTACCGGACTTGTGCAGCAGGCTGATTCTGGAAATTCCTGAGCGAACCCTTTTGCTGGCTGGAGATCAACTGTCCGATATTGTCGATGAATTATTGGCGACCGGATGTCGTTTTTCAGTGGATCACTTTGGTATTGCCAGCCGAACCCTGTCCAGTCTGCATATGCTGAATCTTGATTACATCAAGGTGGATGGCAGCTTTGTCAGGGGCATCGCCCATAATCAGGGAAATCGCTTCTATATTCGTACTTTGGCCATGCTGGCCAGCAGCCGTGATATCCAGCTTCTGGCTCAGGATGTTGAAGAAGAGCAGGACTGGCTGAAACTCAGAGATCTGGGTGTTCAGGGTGGTCAGGGGTTCTATCTGGGTCGACCAGAGCGTCTGTAATCCCCGTCGTATATTGAATGGTCTATTCTCGGTCAGCCTCCTGGGCTTTGCAGAATTATTCTATCTTTAAAGGCTGGATAGTCATCGACTGTAGAGAGAAGCTATTGACCATAGGGGTTTGGTCATCACTGAGAGACACCAGTCTGATAGTAAGAGCTTTGCCCTGGTATTCATGATGCATTTTCGTAACCGAGCTCCAATCGCTTCTAACGGAGTGATAATTCTGAAGGTGGTGCTGGGTGAGGCTCAGACAAGGGTGCTGAGCAGATATCTTGTCTACTTCAAGTTGATGGCCGCAATAGCTCAACCCAATCTGCAGTAATTGAGAGAAGTCCAAGCCGAGAGTCGTCATCATTTCCGATTGTTCAGAATAGATATTAAAGACTGCGTTGAAGTACGTAACAAAGGATCTTACCCTTTCGAGTCTGATGGGTCTTAATTCTATCGGTGTCATATGACAGGATTCATTTCTTATAGGCTTTCCCAGGCAGTGCTGATATTCGAACGGGGAGTGACTGAAAGTAAAGGCGAAAAAAATCGGGCTGTATGACTGATATTTGATGAAATTGTCTAAAAGTAGAGCCTTTCGTCTTTGCTCGGTTTTTTCGAAATGCTTTTTAGCTTTATTGAAAGTGCTGAGGGTGAAGTTACTTTTACTATCGATACAGACTTTATCTTCAAAATAATCTCTCATGATGGCTCTGGACATCAGCCATTTCACCTCTGAGTGTAAGAGCTTGTTTGTTTCCCTCTCATTTTTGATCTCTTCTGATGCAAACTCTACGTTGAATACCCCTGTTAAAAACTGAACGGTGAACAAAATGCTTGTGTATGCGGTAAAAGCGACTGTCATTGAGCAGAACTGACGGGGTGAGCAGCAATTGTGGGGAGCTCCATAGGTGCTTGTGGAAATAAGCAATAAAAGGCTCAGAGCGCTTATTCTGGAAACGCTGGCAATAGATCTTATCAGCATCGCTTATAAACCAGATATTCAATGTAGGTTTACATTTTAGAAATGGATACTTGCTGATTCTATGCGGTATGTACCTATTTGTTTGCAGGGGTCTTCGGCTGAAGAATCAGGATTTCTTGATTGGCATATGAGCTGTGTCTTTAATACCCACCCTGAATAGAGGATAATGAACCAGACTCAGAATGGGGCAATGAGGAATCTATGGCTCTGGAAATGATAAAAGAGCGCGTGTCGTCAGTAATTCAAGGTGTCACGGGAACCCTTAGAGACAGTAAGCTCGGGGTTAAAAGTGTGGCAGTTGCTGCTGGCGCTGTAGTTATCGGTCTGACCGCTTTGGGCATGTACTGGAGCAGTGAACCGGATGCGTTCTCAGTAAAGGCCAATGCCGAGCAGATGGCTCAGGCTGACGGCGAGGGAGTAGTGGTGGGTTATACGACCACGGCTACGCTTTATCGTCTGGCTGATACCCTGCTCAACAAACCCGGTGGTTATATCCGTAATGATATTGGCCCTCCCGGAGTCTTCATGGACAACATGCCTAGCTGGGAGTTGGGGGTATTGATCCAGGTCCGTGACATGGCCCGTTCGCTGCGTAAAGATTTAAGCCGTTCACAGTCCCAGTCCCAGGAAGATCGTGATCTGGCGATTGCCGAGCCTCAGTTTAACTTTGACTCAAAGAGCTGGATTTTGCCCTCCAGTGAAAAAGAGTATCAGCGAGGTATCGACAAGCTGGGTAACTACATGCGTCGACTGCCCGATAAGCAGGACCGTGCCCAGTTCTATGCCCGTGCCGATAATCTGACCCGTTGGCTGACCGACGTTGAAACCCGTCTTGGCAGTCTGTCCCAGAGATTGAGTGCCAGTGTTGGCAAACCTCGTCTGAACACAGATCTGGCTGGTGATGCTGAAGCTTCCCAGTCCACAGAAGCCGAAACACTGGTGGAAGTAAAAACACCCTGGACCAAGATTGATGACGTCTTCTATGAAGCCCGTGGAACTTCATGGGCTCTGATTCATCTGATGAAAGCGGTAGAAGTTGACTTTGCTGATGTACTGGACAAAAAGAACGCTACCATCAGCCTGAAACAGATCATCCGTGAACTGGAAGCGACTCAGGAAACCGTTTGGAGTCCATTCATTCTTAATGGCGACGGATTTGGCATACTGGCAAACCATTCACTGGTCATGGCCAATTATATTTCTCGAGCTAATGCCGCAATCATAGATCTGCGCCGACTGCTGGAGCAGGGCTAAGATCAGATACCTTATTAATAAACGGCCTTCCTTTTGAAGGCCGTTATTGTTTTTACTGGATGGTATGGAAAATTTAAATCAGCAAATCGATTTTATTATGGAGCTGGACCGTCTGAAGGCTGTCCAGCGTCGTTGTCGCATCAAGTGTGATGATAACCGTTTTGAGAACAGCGCCGAGCATAGTTGGCACATTGCCCTGATGGCACAGGTGCTGTCAGTGTATGCCGATGAGCCTGTAAGGCTTGATCGTGTTGTGACCATGCTGTTGATTCACGACATTGTGGAAATTGACGCAGGCGACACCTTTGCTTTTGATACTGAAGGTCAGGAAAGTACGGTTGATGTCGAGGCCCAGGCAGCCGATCGTATTTTCGGGTTGTTGCCCCAGGAGCAGGCGAAAAGTTATCGCACGCTCTGGCAGGAGTTTGAAGACGCTGAAACCGCTGATGGTCGCTTTGCCAAGGCCATGGATCGTATGCTGCCCCTGTTGCAGAATTGCCGGAATGAAGGTGGCAGCTGGGTTGAACACGGTGTGGCTCGTTCCCAGGTCATCAAACGCAATGAATATCTCAAGGGGTTGGTGCCCAGACTTTGGGACTATGCTCTGAGTGAGATTGATCAGGCCACGGACAATGGCTGGCTGATAAGAGATTGAGGTGTGAAATGAGCAACAAGCTTGTTTATTCGACCGACATGGGTCGCATTAAGGAAGAAAAGCCCAAAGAAGAAACCGTTGGTGATGGTAATGTTCGGGTGCGTCCTGAAAAGAAAGGCCGTGGTGGTAAAGTTGTGACCGTGATCAGTGGCTTGCCACTGGCAGGCAATGATCTCAAAGCCTATGCCAAAACTTTGAGGAAGCGTTGTGGCGGTGGTGGTGCCGTTAAAGATGGCAACATTGAGCTTCAGGGTGACCATGTGGATGTGATGGTCGACGTCCTCAAAAAGGCTGGATACGACGCCAAGCGCTCAGGCGGTTAATCTTCTTCCCGAGTTCAGCCGGATACTGTTCTGGTATTTGGCTGACTGATCATTTCTGAATTCAATCTGCTCGAAATAATCTGATTTACGCACGGATTCCGTTCACCCTGAGCTTTTCGGAGGGTATTGGGCTTCGACAGGCTCAGCCCGAACTTATACCCCACGGAAAAAACACTCTTTTTACTGCAGGTTACGGCTCTTTTTCTGGCGGGATAAAAATTAGTCATCGCGATCTGTTTATTTTGTATACACTGGATAGATGTTGTCTTTGATTTATAGACACAGCTGTTTTGTAGTGCTTGTGGTACTTGGGTTCAATGTACTTTCGGCACTTCGGGGGAAATACAACGTTTAGGGAAGTTTGTTTATGGAAAATATTTTGTGTCATCCTAAAAAATGAAAAAGGCGGGGCAAAATGTTTTTCACGGTATAAAAAGGTAAATGCGAATGAGCCATGAGAACACCGTGTATGAGACATCAATAGAGAACGTCCCACAGTTCTCTTCCCGGTTGGGTTTTTATCTTGCTGCGGTGGGCTCAGCGGTGGGCATTGGTAATATCTGGGGTTTTCCTAGCCAGACTGCCGATAATGGCGGTGCCGCTTTTGTTCTCATCTACCTGTGTTTCTCTTTCCTGTTGGCCTGGCCCATGCTGGTGGCAGAGCTGGTGATTGGCAGGTACGGTCGTTCTGATCCTGTCACGACATTGGAAAATGTCAGTGGCAAACCCTTCTTCAGAGTGTTGGGCAAACTAACCGGTTGGTGTTCAACCATCACGGTACTTCTGATTTATACCTTCTATGCCATTATTGCCGGGTGGATTATCTGCTTTGGACTGGCACCTCTTGTTAAATTGTTTGGGCTTGATGAACTGGCTGTTCTCCTCACATCGTTCAATGCCTGGCCCACCATGATTGCGGCAGGGGCTTTTATGGCAATGGTGGCAGCGATTGTTTCCGGAGGTGTGGCAGACGGTATTGAAAAGTGGTGCAGCCGGCTAATGCCGATGCTGGTGTTGTTAATTGTGGTTCTGATCGGATTCACCCTGTCGCAGGAGGGTGCGCTTGAAGGACTCCAGTATTTTATCCTGCCAGACTTTTCAAAAGTGTTGAGCAAAGACCTGCTTATCAGTGCCCTGGGCCAGTCTTTCTTTTCTATGTCTCTGGGGGTCGGCATTATGGTGGTGTATGGCGCTTATCTGACCCGTGACAGTAATATTCCCGTGATGGCTGCCGGTGTGGCTGTGACCGATACGCTGGTAGCGGTGATGGCGGGACTGCTGATTATTCCCGGAATGTTTGTTGCCCTGAATCACGGAATTGATATCTATACCGCAGATGGCGCCTTAAAGAGTGCTGACAAACTGGTGTTTGATGTGCTTCCCCAGCTCTTTCTGCAGTTTGGTTCTTTGGGGGTGTTACTGTCCCTGGCTTTCTTTGTTCTGCTGACCATTACTGCCCTGACATCTGCAGTGTCCATTCTGGAAGTGCCTGTTGCTGTATTCCAGAGAAGGCAGATCGCCCATAGAACATCCAGTGCTTGGCTGATATCCATTGCCACTTTCCTGGTCAGCCTTTGTGTCATGATCTGGTTTGACCCACTGTTCGACTTTGTGGTCAACCTGACGACCCGTTATGCTATGCCATTGTTGAGCCTGGTTGTATGCATTTATGCAGCCTGGATCTGGTCCAGGGATCAAAAGCTGAAAGAATTGCAGAAAGGGTGTCCGGAAATTGAGCACAGTTTCTTCTGGAAAATATGGCCCTGGTATATTCGGTTTATCTGCCCAACCATGGTCATGATCCTGATCTTTTTTACTTTTTGATTTGAGTGTTCTCACGGAATGAAAATTTGGGTTGATGCTGATGCCTGCCCGGTGGTGATCAAGGAAATTCTTTTCAGAGCCGCCGACAGAACTGAAACCCCGCTGACTCTGGTGGCCAATCAGCCGCTCAGGGTTCCGGGGTCCCGCTTTATAAAATCCCTTCAGGTAGCCTCTGGCTTTGATGTAGCGGACGATGAAATCGTGAGAAGAGTCGAGCCCGGGGAGCTGGTGATTACCAATGATATTCCCCTGGCTGCTGAAGTGATTGAGAAGGGGTGTACTGCTCTTAGCACTAGAGGAGAGTTATTCACGGAAGACAATATCAAGGCCCGCCTCAATATGCGTGACTTTCTGGATACTTTGCGCTCAAGCGGTATTGAGTCCGGTGGGCCTCCTGCTTTGAGCCAGAGTGACCGTCAGCAGTTTGCCAACCAGCTGGATAAATGGCTGGCCAGCAATCGCTGAAACTTAAGTTATCGTGAAGAACCTTTTACTGCTCATGTGATAAAAGGTTCTTTCTTTAGCGTCTAGAGCGGCCTAGCGTAAATACACATACAAACTCCTTTCTGAGCTCGAAACTCCATTCGTCCTGCGCTTGATACATTCATCCTGAACTCGATACTCCGTTCATCCTGAGCTTGTCGAAGGATGCCGGTCATGCACACTTCGACAGGCTCAGTGCGAACGGTATAGGGTTTGGCGCTAGGCTGTACTAGGCTTGATCCAGAAGTTGGTTGATCACAGATGGGTCAGCCAGCGTACTCAAATCCCCCAGGTTATCCCTTTCTCCCTGAGCCAGTTTACGCAGAATCCGTCGCATGATTTTGCCAGAGCGTGTCTTGGGCAGAGCCGGGCAGGGGTGAAGGGTTTCCGGGCGAGCAAATGAGCCGATTTCACTGGCCACCAGATCGGACAGAGATTGTTTCAGCGCTTCTGTTACTTCTACGCCGTCCATAGGAGTGATGAAAGCGTAGATACTTTCACCTTTTACTTCATGGGGAACGCCCACCACCGCAGCTTCTGCGATGGCTTCATGAAGCACCAGAGCGCTTTCTATTTCAGCGGTTCCCAAGCGGTGACCTGATACGTTGATCACATCATCCATTCTGCCGGTGATCTGGTAGAAACCATTTTCATCCCGGCGAGCACCGTCTCCGGTGAAGTAATAACCAGGATATTGGCTGAAGTAGGTGTCGATGATTCGCTGGTGATTGCCATAAACCGTACGAATCTGGCTGGGCCATGAACCGGTAATCACCAGACTGCCCTGTCCGGGGCCGACGATTTCATTGCCATCGTTATCAAGAATGGCGGGGCGAATACCCAGGAAAGGCAGGGTCGCAAATCCAGGCTTCAGTGCGGTGGCTCCAGGCATCGGCGTAATCATCATGCCGCCTGTTTCTGTCTGCCACCAGGAATCAATAATCGGGCAACGCTCTTCACCCACACATTGGTAATACCATTGCCAGGCTTCCGGATTGATAGGCTCACCAACGGTGCCCAGAATTTTCAAACTATCGCGTGAAGTTCGCTTAACGTATTCATCCCCTTTGGCCATCAAGGCTCTGATCGCTGTAGGGGCGGTGTAGAGAATGTTGACCTGATGACGGTCGACAATTTCCCAGATTCTGGAAGCGTCGGGCCAGAAAGGAACACCTTCGTGCATGACCATAGTCACACCGTTAGAAAGTGGACCATAGACGATATAAGAGTGCCCGGTGATCCAGCCAACGTCCGCACCACACCAGTAAATGTCGCCTTCGTGATAATCAAAAACATAATGGAACGTGACAGTGGTGTAGAGAAGGTATCCGGCAGTACTGTGTAAAACGCCTTTAGGTTTTCCGGTAGAGCCTGAAGTGTACAGAATGAACAAAGGGTCTTCTGACTCCATGACCTCGGGGTCACAGGTGCTGGACTGACTTTCTGTCAGCTCGCGATAAGAAATATCCCGGCCTTCCTGCCATTCAATTTCTGTACCGGTTCGCTCGTAAACAACCACAGTGCTGACGTCCGGGCACTCTTCCAGAGCTTCGTCGGTATTCTGTTTGAGAGGAATCTTCTTACCGCCACGAACACCTTCATCGGCAGTAATGACAGCACGACAGCCACAGTCGAGAATACGGTCACGAAGAGAGTGAGGAGAAAAGCCACCAAAGACAACGGAGTGCACTGCACCAATGCGGGCACAGGCAAGCATGGCAAATACAGCTTCAGGCACCATGGGCATGTAGATACAGACACGATCACCCCGGTTAACGCCCTGTGCCTTTAAACCATTGGCAAGTTTGCAGACCTCATCATGCAGTTCCTGATAGGTGATCTTGCGTTGCAGATCGGGTGTGTCGCCTTCCCAGATAATGGCTACCTGATCGGCTCTGTTTTCCAGGTGCCTGTCAATGCAGTTGAAACTTGCGTTCAACTGACCACCCCTGAACCAGTTCACCTCACAATTTTTGAAGTCACCTTCATAAACAGAGTCCCAGGGACGAAACCATTCCAGGTAACGTTCTGCCTTACTGCCCCAGAACGCTTCCGGATTCTCCAAGGAATAGCGATAGAGCTTCTGGTATTTTTCTTCGCTTATCCATGCGTCTTTAAAGGCCTCGGGAACCGGATAGTTTGTTGCCTGGGTCATGGCATCTCACCTGCCTCTTCTTTTAAAAAAGTTCATCCAGTATAGAAGCCGCTGTGTTGCTGAGAGATTAATTCAAAAAATCTTCTTTTATGAAAGTGAATTATTTTTTGCACCAATGTGCAGACAGGTTCTGTGACACTCAGAGCCTGTCTGCAGATGATATTTACCAGTTGATTAAACTGCCTGGCTGATGAATTGAGAAAACTTCTCTATCAGCCAGGTCGTTGATAATGGTGGCAGATCGCCAGGCTGCCAGGCTTAGCTGAGGTTCGGCAATACCGTGGCTGTGTAAGCCGGCATTCACTGCGTAGACACGCCTGTCTTCTGGGCCATCCCAATCCATCCTGAAACTGGAAGAAAGTTGGAATCGGTTCTGCTCGTCCAGGTTCAGCCGGGATTGTATGGGCTCAAGGTATTGAGGAAGACGGTTTTCAAAGCCGGTACACAAAATAATGATATCTGCGCACAGTATTTCATCTTCACCAGAAAGAGCGTTTGCCAGTTGTAGCTCGTGGAATCCAGCTGTCGATTGGCTTAATCCCGTCAGGGTTCTGTCTGGCAGTAGATGCCAGTTGCATTGAGCTTCAGTCAGATACGTGCGGTCATAAAGTTCCCGATAAAGCTCCAGCAGATAGGCAGGTGTTATGCCGTCGCTCGCCAGCTTCTGATATTGGACAATGGTTGCTTTTCTGTCTTTGGGCAGAGCGAGGAAGCGACTGACATAATCAGGCGTAAAGTACTCATTTGTGAACGGACTTTCGTCCAGTGGCTCAAAGCTGGCCCTTCGGGAAACCCACTGAATGTCTTCAGCTTTGCCCCACTGTTCACGAAGTGTATTCAGGAAAACTTCAGCACCGGTTTGTCCGCCACCAATAATCGCTACCCGTTTGCCTCTGAAGTCCAGGTTGCGAGTCATCAGTTCACTGGCATGAAAACAGTTTTGACCCAGAAGGTTTCTGGAACATTCTGGAACAAAGGGAACTTTACCTGTGCCCAGGCAAAGGTTTTTAGCCCTGAAGGTTTCTTTGTCTGATCTAAGGGTGAAGTGGTTGTCTTCAAAGTTTACTTCCCTGACTTCAGCATCAAACTGCAGTGATTGCAGGTTTTCAGCCACCCAACTCATATAGGCGACAAACTCGTTGCGACTGATCACCATCTTCTCTGTGGATAAAAAGGAATAAAACCGCCCCTTTTCCACAAGGAATGACAAGAAAGACCAGCGGCTGGTCGGTTGTACGGCAGTGACCAGATCTTTCAGGCAGGAGGTCTGCATATGGGCACCCGGTAACATCAGGCCGGGGTGCCAGCCAAAGGAAGGCTTCTTTTCAAAAAATCGCACGTTGAGATCGGGCTGGCTGTCCAGCAGAGCCGCAAGGCTCAGGTTAAAAGGGCCAGAACCCAGTCCAGCCAGATCAAGCACTTCGGATGCTTCCTGATAATTCACTAACTTCATACTTCTTCCCTGAGTGTCATGGCTAACGGGTTGTTAAGTGGAGAGCCCAGTTCGGGCAGTGGGCGCTCAGTGCTGTCGCCATAGCCCAGCTTGAAGCGGACACGGTTGAGACAGACTCTGGCCATTTCCGGCTTGAACAGATCAAAGAGTTTGAATCGTTCTTCCAGTTCGGGGTGTTCATGGATATAGCTTTGCAACTGTTCACCCAGGAGCTGATAAAAGCGGTGTTCAGAGAAACCTTTCTCAGCCATAGCAGCAGAAATAAAGCGCAGTACCGTGACAAAGTGACCGGTTTGCAAATCATGTATCAGATATTCTGCCGGCAACCTGACTGTCACGGATCGTGCATAGTCACTCAAACTGTTGAGCTCAGGGAAAGGCTGATCTACCAGCCTTAAATCACCCTGAAAGTCTTTCAGAGCCACTCGGGAAGGTTGATTATTCTGGTCCAGAACCAGAGTGATGTTTTGTCCGTGCGCTACAAGTCCAACGCCGTATTTACAGAGCAGGTGATAAAGAGGAATCACAACGGCATCAAACAATTTACGCAGCCACTCATCGGCAGTCAGCCCTGAACGGTGAATGTACTCGTTGATGAGAGGGTAGCCATAGCCGTCTTTCTGAAACAGGGTTGCGATCAGAATGGCTTTTTCACCGGGATCGGTTTGGGCATGCACACTCTGTCGCCAGATGCAGCCCAGCATTTCATGGTAACGATAAGGTGCATCCTGTACCTGTTCGAACAGAGGGTTGGGATAAAAAGCCCCTGCCGGTTCTTCAAGAATAATGGTTCTACAGCTGGCCAGTGTTTTGTCGGTACTGGCAAGGTCATTCAACCAGCGCGAGATCATCGGGCCGGCCTTGATATAACGACCAGGGATACCCCGATAGCAGGATGTGTTCAAAATCGAGAGCGGCAACTTGATATTCAACTGTTCAGGCCGCTTCAAATTTGAGAGTGTTCTCAGGGATTGCTGAGGCAGCATCGGATCACCAAAGGCTCCGAGGTGAATGATGTGCCCTGCAGCAATCTCTGCAGCGAACATATTCACCAGTCGGTTGCTCCACTGCCAGGGGTGAACCGGTAACAGAAAAAACTGGTCGGAATCAATTTCAAAAGTCTGGCAGACTTCTCTCAGACGCTGCTGTTCTTCACTGTCCATGACGGCATTCAGAAGATCGGCTTCTTTCAGATCTTCAATCAGGGACAACTGGCACTGGCTGCGTTTCAAAGCGAGCCACTCCAACTGAATACCAGGCAGAAACTCTGTGGCATAGGCTTCATAGTCATCTTTTCCCCAGCCCAGACGACCTTTACTGACAGTGACTTTAGGGTGACCGTCAAGGAAGCATTGGAGCTGATCGTCGTCCAGTTCAATCATTTTGGCTGCACTGAGCTGGTGATAATTCTGTTGAACCCGGACTTCTGCCATCAGGGTGTTAGCCAGCTCTTCCAGGAAGTTTGCCAATGTTGCCGAGTCCAACCCGAGCTCTTCCCGTGCATCAATGAAGAACTGGCTGGCTTCCAGCGCTGATTCACTGGGACGGCTCAAATAAGTTCGACTGATTGAAGACGGATCGATCAGGAGTTGATCCCAGATGCTCTTCCAGGCATGAAAGCGGTAATGGATGCCACTCTTCAGCTCCAGAATGTATAAGCCATCCTCAACCTCAATCGGCTGAATTGCTTCTTCCCAACTGAGTTCGCTGAGGGTTTTCGACAACAGTCGCAGATTGGCGGTATGCCACTGCGCTTTTTGTGCGTCTATAGCTGAGTGATTTTGTGAAAGGGTGACTGCCTGATTCACAGCTGAACCTCCTGAAAGAAGTTCTCTCTGTAACAGTTGAGCAGTGCTGCCCGCTTGTGTGGGAAATCAAACTCTTTGACAAAAGACCAGCCTGCAGGGGCGATCAGTTTCATCAGTCTCTTGTTGTCAGCCCTGGGCTCTCCTACCAGCCTAGTGGTTCTGGGGTCATCGAGAAACAGGAAGTGAGTAAAAGCCTTGGTCCAGCTGTTGGAGTAACGCTTGCCCAGAAAGTCCATGTTGCCCACCAGAAGGTGAAACCCCCTGTCCCAGGGTTGGCAGTCGTAATAGGGTGCAATCCGATCTTCCAAAGCCCAGTAAGCTTCAAAATACCCAAAAGGTTCACCGTTAAAACTGCCAATCAGTGGCCAGGTTCGACGGTCTTTTAACAGTGACAGTAGGTACTCTTTGAGTTCTTCCCTGCTTTGGGCCATCTCCCAGAATTCTGCCACACGGGGCTGGTTCATCCAGCTGTGGAACAGATCCAGATCCTGCTCCAGATCAATGGTCCTGAACGAAACAGTGACATCATTGTGATAATCATATCGTTTATAAACGACACCTGATGGCTGTACCTCACGCAGAGGATGAACGACTCCCTTTTCATTTTCGGTCCAGATTTCCGGGATCAGTTGGGCATCTTTCTGCCAATGCCAAAGAGTGCGGTTTTGGTAGAAGCCTGAGCGGTAACTGATGCCATGACCTGTATTCTCAAGTCGTTGGTGAATCAGCCCTGATCCTGACAGCCTTTCTGTTAAAGAAGGAGCCAGATGAATCTCGCTCTGCTGGTTATTGTTTGAGAAAAGACAATCCAGCGCAGCAGCTATCAGGTGATCAGGAATAACTTCGGGTAAATCCGATTCGTTGGCGGCAGCAAGGAAAAGCCCATCCTGATCCTTCAGATTCAGTAACAGCGACTGTTCATCGTCATTGATAGCAAGACCGCTGGATGAGAGCCATTGCAGCGAGATGGTCTGATTGAGTGCTCCCGGAAGAGTGATTTTTGATTTTGTTGTCATGGCTATCCCTAAAATGCCCATAGCGAGAGAAAGAGAGTCTGAAATAATGAAACTTTGATCAGGATCAGTCGTTTTTCCGGTCAACCTGACTGAATTCGTACAGTGGATTTCTCATGGAGTGGTAAACGTCCATAGGATCCTTCAGGGTGTTCTCGTTGATATTGCAGTAGGCGCAGTAGAAGTTGCCCTTGGACCAGAGTTCTCGGCTGTCGAGTATGTAATCCAGACAGCTGGTATCACCGCGACCCTGCTTTCTCAGAGTGTTCAGAAACTGATAGAGAGACGATAAGAGTGCCTTTTCCGGGAGTATCTTGCTGGCTCCCAGGGCACTGATTACACCAAAAGTAGAATTGATCAGCAGATAGTATGTGAACAGGCGATTACCCAACTGTTCGCTGACATGGTGCTCTTTCTCTTCGTCTGCCTGTGGCAGATGATCCTTCAAAAGTTTTCTGGCGAGATGGCTATATCCTGTGCCCTGGCAATCACGGAAGTACGCTTGCTCAGGGTAGCCCTGCGGCATGCGGATCAGCAGGTTTTGCTGGTGGGCACCGAACAGCAAACCAAAGTCAGACTGTCCTATTACTAATGGTTCCACGACATTGGATAGATATTGGCCAAACCATTTCTGGGCGATAACGTCAGGCTTTGTCTTTTCCCTTACTGCCAACTCCCTGATCAGGTTGATCAGTCTGGATTCTCCGGCAGGGTTATCCTGGGTGAGGCTGGCCAGAAGCTCTGTGCAATTGTTGATAGCAGCCCGGTTGAAGGGGTTTTCACGGAGAACGATCATGGTTTCAGGCAAGACCTGGCCATCTCCACCTTTGATGGCAGCATGAGCCGGCTCGGTAATGATTTCGAAGTCCGGGTAGAGGGCTTTCAGCTCTGCGCCCACGGGTGTCTGGTATTTAACCTGATGGATTTCCTTGCCCCGGATGACTTCCTTGGGAAGCAGGTGGCGAATGGAGTTGGTCAGTTTTACGCTGAGCGAATACTTCAACATAAAGGAGGCATGAGTCGCATGGATAGAGCGCACTGAAGATGTGGCGCGCCAGTCACTGCCATGCAAGCCGTAGTCTATGAGTTTGCCCTCGCTGAGAAGCTGCTGGATGTAAGTGTTTTTCAACCATTGTTGAGCCTGCCAGGGATGGGCAGGTAACAGGGTTTGATACTCAGGAATATCACTGAGAAAACTGTTGGAAATCTCAGGGTCTTCGTCTGCCAGTCGATGGGTTAATTCATGAAAGGAAAGTTCATGAACACTGTCTGCTTCCAGAAGGCTGGCATCAATAGAAAACCAGTGCAGTTGGAAACTGTTTCCGTATTCAGGAATGAAACGTTCCGAGTCTTCAGCAGTAAACTGATCACGGCTTTTTGGGGTTGGATGAACAGAATGACCAACAAACAACGCCTGCTCGGAAGATTGGAAGTCGATAGAGCCTGAAAACACGCTTTCCAGATCATCCTGTCTTATTTCCATCACTGACTGAATGTTTTCAATGCTGCTTTTTACCCGGTTTAGAAACACCTTTCTGTGATCGGTTTCAGTATTCCAAAGTGCATTTTCTTCAATGATTAATTCAACGGCTTCGGTGAAAGCTATTTTATGGATTGAATGATCTTTATTATTAATTAAGGCGATCGGGTTAATAAACTGATGTCTGCCACTGGAAGATAAATGTTTAATGTAAATTAAAAGAGTCTTATCGCTGTTATTCAGTGGGATTGAAACGGCAGCTTCAGCCTGATCAGGAACAATCCAGTTTGATTTTACAGGTGCATCTTTCAGATAGGTGCTATGACAGTCTACAGACTCCTGTGTCCAGCCATTCCACTCTCTCAGCAAGGCATTGAAAAAACAACCCGAGCTTAGGGATTCCGCCTGTTTATAGCTATTTAAAGAACCGTTAAGAAAGCGGCTCTGATTTTTATTAGACTGGCTTTGAGTAGTTTTGGAAACTACTTGTTCAAGGGATGGAGTGGACACTGACATCATTCTCCAGATGGTCTAGTTAACTTGATTTTTCTTATCGCTCATAATTAAATAGCGAGAATTTTTATTCGTCCATGGCTGTCTTTTCAGGATCATTGAATGACAATGATCTTGTTGTTCTCTGCTTAATTTCAGAAAGCATCAAAAAATAATTAAAATCAGTAATTCTCAGCGCATGTCTTAATTACGCCACCCTCAATTCTGATTAAGGTTTTAATTCAGTGGTGGGCAAGTTGGGTTTGCATTCTAAGTGAGAATCGTTATCATTTGCAACAATTCAAAACAACAGACATGAACCATGCAACAAAATGAGCTTGGCCCTGTCGCGATAGAACCGGCTTACGAGGCCGGGGGCAGAAGAATAAAAAACCTCTGCAGGTTTGCCTCCGTGTTTATGCTTGGTGCCGGGCAAACTACGTTATTAATCAGCCTGCCGGCGATTGTTGAAGAAACGGGGCTGGGTTATGGCCTGTTGACGCTTATGGTGGCCCTGGGAACCTGCTTATTTATTTTTTCGGCCCCTCTCTGGGGGCGGATCAGTGATCGTTATGGCCGAAAACCTGTGGTGGTGTCAGGCCTTTTTGGTTTCTCAGCGAGTTTCTTGATACTGGCTCTGGCTATCTATGGTCTGATGTCAGGCCTTATGGGTCAGACGCTGGCTGTTGGTTTGATGTTTTTTGCCAGAACACTCTACGGTTTGCTGGTATCCGGTTTGTATCCTGCTGTTCAGGCCTGGTCTATAGACGACAGCAGTTTATCTGACAGGGTGCGAAGTCTCAGTCGCATTACCGCAAGCATCAATGCTGGACGACTGATCGGCCCATTGATACCGGCCATGTTGATTGCCGAGGGAAGTTTATTCCCTATTCTTGCACTGGTAGCTCTGGGTATTCCACTGTTACTGCAGGTCATACTGTTGGATACGGACAAGCCTTTAGAAAAGGATCTTAAAGAGAAAAAACAGGATCAGGGGCAGTTCAGCGCTTTGTTGAAATCAATCTGGCCAGTGTTACTGGTGGCTTGTTCTGTCACCACACTGTTTGGGCTGCTCCAGTATCTTATGGGGCCTATTCTTCAGCAGCGCTTTGGTTATGACGGCCTGGCAGCCTCTGAGGTTCTGTCATTGCTGATGATGGTGGCCGCTTTTTCAACTGTTGTGGCTCACATGCTGGTATCCCGGTGGGTTCGTGACAGGCTGCTCTCATCAATAAAAATCGGAAGTGTTTTATTACTGGTCGGCAGCTTCCTGCTGATCACGGCAGCCAATATGTTCTGGCTGGTTGCAGGGCTGATGATCAGCGCTGCTTCCGTGGCCTTATTGACGCCCGTTTACACGGCTCTGGCTTCGGCTCAGGTGGAACAGAAACAGGGAATGTTGACCGGAGTGCTCAGCATGATCCACACAGTAGGTTATACCCTGGGTGCTTTGCTGGCCGGATTAGGGGGAGTACTTGAAAATCAGTTGGCAGAAGTCTTTTGTATTTCTCTGGCTGCTTTGCTCCTGATGATTTCATTCCTTCTGATTGATTCGCCCAAGAAACGTTTTTCATAGAGAACATGCTTATGACCTCAATTCAAATGGTGGGGTGGCCCATCGTGACCGTCAGTTTTAATCGCCCTGCCAGTGATGAAGATGCCGGGCAATGGTTGAATAATCTTTCTGAACTGCTGGGTCGAGAACAGTCTTTCAGTTTGATCATTCAGGCAAAACCCAACAGTGAATTTTCGCCTGAAGCCAGAAGGCAGCTGGGTCTCTGGTTCAAGGAGAACCGGGATCTGTTGGGAGAGCATTGTTGTGGAGTAGCCAGAGTGGTGCTCTCTGAGGAGGAAGGAGAAAGAGTCGTCAGTGACAATATGAAAAAGGCCATGCCTTTCCCCATGATCTCCTGTCTCGACTTTAACAAAGCCCGGGAGTGGGCTATTGAACAGTTTAATCAAACAACAGTTTAAACTTGATATTTTAAATGATAATCATTATTATTCGCGCCCTCTGTCTATCTATTGAACACATTGCGTTCAAAACAAGTTCAGGCAGTCTGGCATTGACATAATAAATATAAACATTAGATGTCGTGTATAAGTGGCCCGGATTGCCGGTATGCCAATACGACGATTTCAAAAACAAAAAGAAACTGAGGCTATGGAACAGACTCTGACACTCGATCAGGTCAGTTTGCAGGTGGGTAAAAAAACCATTTTGCAGCCAACCTGTCTTGATATCACACCAGGAAGCATCACCGCTATTCTGGGCCCCAATGGTTCAGGCAAGAGTACTCTTCTGAAACTGTTGTCGGGTCTGACAGAGCCGAGTGCAGGTACTGTTCTGATTGATGGCCAGCCTTTGAAAACCGGTAACCGCAAGACTCTCGCAAAGAAGTTGGCGCTTTTGCCTCAGCATTCTCCTGTCCCATTGGGTATGAGTGTTGCTGATCTGGTGGCGTGTGGCCGTTACCCCCATGCAGGCCCTTTCGGGCGGCTCAAAAAAGAGGATCACAACGCAATCAATTCGGCTCTAACCAGAGTTGAGATGGATCAGTATGCCAATGAGCTGGTTGATCATCTTTCCGGTGGTGAAATGCAGAGGGTCTGGCTGGCCATGGTACTGGCGCAGGAAACCGGCATTTTGCTTTTGGATGAACCTACCTCGTGGCTGGATATTGCTCATCAACTGCGATTGCTTGAGATTGTCAGACAGCTGAACGATGAAAAGCAGATCACTATTGTCTGGGTGCTTCATGACCTGAATCAGGCGCTTCAGTACAGCGATGAAGTGGTTTTGATGAATAAGGGAAGCGTTGTCAGAAAAGGGATCGCTGAACAGGTCATGGATAAAGACATTATTTCAGAAGTCTTTGGGGTAGAGACCCATGAAGTTCAGTTGAAAGGCAAAAAGGATTCGTTGTTTTTACCGGTAGGCGAATATCAGCGTAGAAGTGATATTCGCGTGGTATCGGACAGGGAAGTAGCTTGAATGTTTGCTGTTTTCAAATACCTCCATGTCCTTGTCTTTTGGATGGTCTCTTCAGTGGCGGTCTCTTCAATAGTCAGGGCATCAGTAGTTGCTCCCGAGTTGCCTGAAGCCCCGGAAAAAATTGTCGCTTTGAATTGGACTCAGGCTGAGATGTTACTGACTCTGGGCATTAAGCCAGCCGGTGTGACGTCGATCAAAGGTTATCGGAAGTGGCAGTCCAATGATCCGGTGCTGCCAGAAGGTGTTACCGAACTTGGACAGAGAGCTGAGCCTGGCCTTGAAGCGATTGCTGCACTGCAGCCTGATCTGATACTGGGCTATAAATGGCGTCATAGTCGTATATCTTCCGAGCTGGGTGCTATTGCCCCTACGGTTCTTTATAAGCAGTACCCCAGTAACGAAGACCCGGTGAATTACTTCATCAGAATGCAGGGCATTTTTCGCTCTGTGGCTCAATTATTGAGAAAGGATGCTCTGGCAGAAGCAAAACTGCAGGAAATGACAGCCGCTTTGGTAGAGGCCCGACAGATTATTGAAACGGCAGGCCTGGCGGGTCAGAAAGTAGTTGTCGGCAAGTTTGTTGGAATGGGGCTGGGTCTTCGGGTTTATGGAGATTTGTCTCTGGCCGGGGCGATTGCCAACGAGATAGGACTGGTTAATGACTGGCATACATCCCTGCCTGGACGAGACTTTACCCATGTTGATTTATTGAAGCTGACCACGATTGGTGATGCCAGTCTGATAATCATTGGCAGCCAGCCTGAAAATCTTCCCGACATGGCGAACTCTCCGATCTGGAAAGCCTTGCCAGCAGTCAAAGAAGGCAGAGTTTATTACTTGCCTGCTCTATGGTCGTTTGGTGGTCCAGCATCGGCTGCGCGAATGGCTTCTGCTTTTGCCCGCCATTTGGCTCCGGAGGTTTGATGTTTATTCTGGAGTCTTTAAAGTCGACGGCTGTCTTATTTTTCCTTGTTTTACTGGTGACCGTTTCATTAGCGGTCGGGCCATCCGATATCGATCTCAATTTGCTCTATGGCTTACCGTTTTTGCCGGAGGCAACCTCCGGGTCGATGGCTGCTGACATTGTAACCTGGCTGCTGTTGCCAAGGACGCTGATGGCTCTGTTATGTGGAGCCGCTCTTGGAGCTGCAGGAGTTTTGATTCAAGGTGCTACAAGAAACCCTTTCGCCAGCCCGGCGACACTGGGCGTCAATTCGGGGGCTATGCTGGCGATTGTTCTGGGCTCTGTTTTCCTGCCTGAGATTACCGATCAATATCCTGTTGTTGTGGCCTTTGCCGGAGCTGCCCTGACCACCTTACTGGTTTTCAGGCTGGCTACTGCTATCAGTGATTCTCCTGTCAATCTTGTCCTTGTGGGTATGGCTATCACCCTGTCTCTCGGTGCTTTAAGTGCCGGGATGCTGATGTTTTTTGAGAACCGGCTCGACGGCTTATATACCTGGGGAGCAGGAAACCTGGCGCAGTTTGATTACACCGCAATCAACAGCAGCTGGCCGGTGATTTCAGTGATGGCGGTTTCAGCCCTGTTCTTAACCCGAAGACTGGATCTGATCGAGCTGGGCAATGATCAGGCAGAAAGTCTGGGCGTTAATGTCAGGCAAACAGTAGGTCTGTCACTGATTATTGCGCTGTTATTATCGGCAACGGTTGTCAGTCAGGTTGGGATGATCAGTTTTGTCGGCCTAATTGCTCCTCACATTGCCCGCGGTCTGGGGTATCACTCAGCCTGGACCCGACTGCTCGTTGCCAGCCTTTTAGGCGCATTGTTGTTACTCAGTGCTGATGTGCTTGCCCGGGTGATTCCCTTTCTGATCTCTGAAGCTCACTACAGTATTCCTGCCGGAGCCATGACAACGGTGGTGGGTGCTCCATTTATGATCTTTCTTCTGACTCAGCGTAAAAGAATCAGCAGCCTGGCAACGGCTCCCAGAGAAACCGGAATACGTGCTCTTTTCCATTTCTCGCCTTCAAAAGTCCTTCTGGGTCTGGGGGCGGTGCTGATGGTCGTTCTTTACTTCAGTCTGTTCAGCCAGCTGGATCTGACCTGGCTTAGCCTTCGCTGGCCCCGGGTTATAGCGGCAGCCTTTGCCGGTGCTGCATTAGGCGTTTCTGGTCTTGTATTGCAAAGCCTGATGAGAAACCCCTTGGCCAGTCCGGATGTTTCAGGTCTAACGACAACAGGTGTTCTGTTTGTGGTGCTGGGTATTGTCCTGATTCCAGGTCTTGAGCGGCTTGATATGGCAGTACTGTCGATGATTGGCAGTGGCTTTGCTCTGTTTCTTTTGCTCTTTCTAAGCAGGGTGACAGGCTTTAATCCACAGTTATTCGCTCTGGCAGGGCTTTGTCTGTCCGCAGTTTCAGCCACCCTGATCAGTGTGGTGCTGGTGTTAGGCAGTAATCAGTCCAGTGAAGTGCTTTTGTGGCTATCCGGCAGTACTTATGCGGTTAGCAGTGAACTTGTTTATCTGTTGTCTCTGACGACGTTAATCCTGATTCCTGCGCTGATGTTGATGTGGCGAAAGCTCGACATTCTTCAGCTGGGAGAATTCTGGCCTGCCTTATTGGGCATCAGGGTAAAAGTTTCCATTATTCTGCTGATGATGCTGGTGGCTTTGCTGAGCTCACTCAGTGTTGCGACAGTGGGGGGGATTTCTTTCATTGGTCTGATGGCTCCACATATCTGTCGTGTAACTGGAATGTCCAGCCATCGCCATTTGATTCCAGCTACAGCCTTAACCGGAGCATTACTGCTGGTTATCAGCGACTGGCTTTCTCGATCATTGATGGCACCTTTTGAAATTCCTTCTGGCCTGCTGGTGTCCGGAGCCGGTGGCATTTATTTCATTCTGCTGCTGATCAGCGGCAAATACGTTCAAAGTCGTTAATTCTTAAATCTGAATCAGAGGCCTGCAGGAAGCAGGTCCGGAACAATTACAGGGATTTGATGAGAATGATAATCACTATACAGGGAGTCCCTCACACATGAAGGCAAATAAAGCGCCTCTTGCCATCGCAATTACCATGGCTCTGGGCAGTCAGAGTTCTTTTGCAGAAACCAATGATTCAGTGACGCAGCTGGAAAAGATAGTCGTGACGGCTTCTCGTTCTGAGTCCAGTATTTCTAATGTATCTGGCACTGTTCAGGTGATCAGTCAGGAAGAAGTGGCCCAGCAAAGTCAGCCCGGTCAGAAGTTGGCAGACCTGCTTGAACAGCTGGTGCCGGGTTTTGGCCCAAGTACCCAGACCGTTACCGACAGAACCCAGAGTATCCGTGGTCGTAAAGCTCTGATTCTGATTGACGGTATTTCCCAGGCAGACAATCGTCAGATCAGCCGCCATCTCAGTACCATTCGTCCTGAAAATATTGAGCGTATAGAAATCGTTTCAGGTGCCAGTGCCATTTACGGTGGCGGTGCTACCGGTGGCATCATCAATGTCATTACCCGTAAGCCGGAAGATGGCGATATCCAGTTTGCCTCCGAAGCCGGTATCAAGGTATCTGGAGATGAACTGAGTACCTACACATTGAATCAAAGCATCAGTGGCAGGCAGGGTAACTTTGATTATCTGGTAAGTGGTACTTATGAAAGCAGAGATGGTATTTTTGACGCGGATGGTGACCGGGTGAATCCTGATCCATCTCAGTTGAGCCGAAGCGATACCGATACCAAAGACGCCTTGGTCAAACTGGGCTATGACTTTAATGTTGAGCAGCGTCTGGAAGCCACGCTTCAGTACTTTGATGATCAGATGGATTCGGATTATGCCGCAGACACTTCATCTATTACGACAGGAAGGATTGCAGATACACCTGCACCGGTCAAAGGACTGGAGTTGAAGGATCAACCCTACAGCAAGAGAAACTCTATTGATCTGGTCTACAGCGATGCCGATCTTTTAGGAAACAACTTCCAGCTGCAAACCTATTATCGTGAACGTGAAGCACGTTTCTACCCATACCCCAACGTCATTGGCAGCAGTATTTTTGTCAATCAGTCGACGTCTACTGCAGAAGTCTTTGGAGTTAAGCTGCTGCTGGATAGGGAGCTGACTGATACATTAAGAATCTCCTACGGTCTTGATTACGATATCGATAAAGGCAAACAGCGTGGACAGTTACATGACCTGCAGAAGTACATCGCCAGCGGAGGCAAGGTCATCGTACCTACAGGGTCTTCTTATGAATACGGTCCGGATGTAGAAGCGAAGACTCTGGGACTGTACTTGCAGACATCCTGGGATCTGACCGATCAGTTAGCAATGAATGCCGGAGTACGTCATGAACGTGCTGAAGTGGATATCAGTGACTACAACCCTCTGGCAGAAACCTGGTTGTTACCTGAAGCCTTCAGAACGGTTTTGAAAGGTGACGTCAGAAAGTACGACGACAACTTGTTCAATATCGGTATGGTTTACCGTTTGAATGACAGCAACGAAGTATTTGCCAACTACTCTCAGGGTTTTGAAGTGCCGGATGCTTCAAGAATCTTGAGGAACGCGGTGGCTCCTACCAGTCCATTGGCTGCAAATCCTGCTATCAACGGTACCAATGTTTCTGAAGCCAATCTGGATGCCATTAAGACAGACAGCTATGAGCTGGGCTGGCGTGGACGTTTTGACAGCCTTCTGGCCAACGCTTCTGTCTTTTATAACGAATCCGACAAAACCATTACGTTTAACTCTGATTACAATGTCGATCTGCTCGATCAGAAAAGAAAAGTCTATGGTATTGAAGGTTCCCTTGAGTATTTCCTGAATGACAACTGGAGTCTGGGTGGTAGCTACGCCTTTACTGAAGGTCGCAGCTATTACAAGGAGGTTGATCGCTGGCTGGACTTGCAGGCTGCTGATGTATCCCCGGAAAAATACATTGCTTTTGTTTCCTATGATCAGGAAGGCATGAATGTTCGACTTCAGTCCACTACCTTTGCAGATTATGACAAAGGCAAGAAAGTATCGGGCGGTAAAGTCGTCAGTCTGGATATTGAAGGCTATACAACGGTGGACTTACTGGCGTCTTTCGATCTGCCGGTAGGTACTTTGAAAGCAGGTATTACCAACTTGTTTAACAAAGATTACGAGACTGTTTATAGCCAGTGGGCCAGAACCACTTACAGTGGCATCAGTGCTCATAAAGCAGAAGGGCGTGCTTACACTCTGAGCTATAGAGTGGAGTACTAAGAAAAAAGGCTGCCGGGTAGAGCTACCCGGCAGTTGTCTGGTTAATCAGCTCATCCAACCCAGAACCGTTGGCACAACCCAGGGTGCCAGCAGGGCACTGATACTGGCAGAAAGAACCAGTGCCAGTGCGCTATAAGCGCCTTCCTTTAAAGAGCTCTGAACAATTCTGGCGGTGCCCAAAGCATGGCAGGCTGTGCCCATAGCAATCCCTCGGGCTTTCGGGTCTGTGATTTTCATCAGTGAAAGCAGCGGTAATCCAAAAATGGCACCCATTAATCCTGTCAGGATAACGGCAATGGCGGCCAGAGACGGGACGCCATTCAAGTTATCCACAATCATGACAGCAATTGGCGTGGTAACAGACTTGGGTGCGAGAGATATAGCCACCTGCCCATCCGCTCCGGCCAGAATGGCCAGTACCACTGTACTGACCAGGGCAAAGAGGCTGGAAGTAAAGACCACCAGAATGACCCCGGGAAGTTCCCGGTGGATTTCTCGCATCTGTTGATAAAGAGGGACACCCAAGGCCACGACGGCCAAACCCAGCAAATGACTGAGCCAGTCTCCACCCTGTTGATAATCCGAGTAGGGAATCTTGCCAGCGAGCAATATTCCCACCAGTACCAGAATACTGATCAGTACCGGGTTTAGCAGGGAGTGTTTAAAACGATTCTGCAGTTTCCAGGCAATCAGGTATACCAACACAGTGAGCGAGCAATACAAAAGGCCTTTCATCGGTGAGATCGACAACATCATTGTTGGGAGCGCTCCAGCCATTGGAATAACCAGCCGGCAACGGCCATGATGATTACCGTTCCCACAATACTGGTGATCAGCAGAGCACCCAGACTGCTGGCAAGCAGATCCAGCTGATCGATCACGCCGACCCCGATGGGGACAAATAACAGGGACATCCAGCGAACAAGAAACCCTGCCCCCGCCTCGACCCAGGATAATCGAATGAGACCACTGCCCAGCAGGGCAGCCAGAAGCAGCATGCCGATAATGCTGCCCGGAAGCACGTGGCCAATCCAGACACTGACCAGATCACCTGTCCACAGACAGGCCATCAAAATAACGACACTGCTTAGCCAGGCAGCCATACGTCGGCATACAAAGGCTATTTTCACTAAAAAACTCCGCTATGATGGTTTATCAAGCTCATGGCTGTTTACGCTCATGGAACAAGAAAGGAAACTGGACCGACCATGAAAATCTGCATCTTTAATGCCAAAAAGTACGACCGTGAATTCTTTGACCAGTGTAATGCCGGATACGGTTTTGAACTGGAATACTTTGATATTCATCTGGATGAAAAAACAGCTCACCTGGCCAGGGCGGGTGACGCCGTCTGTGCTTTTGTAAACGATGACCTCAGCCGGCCGGTTCTGGAAGTACTGGCAGAGCATAATATCAGACTTCTGCTCATGCGCTGTGCCGGATTTAACAATGTTGATCTGCAAGCGGCGGACGAACTGGGTATTACTGTAGCAAGAGTTCCTGCTTATTCTCCCGAAGCTACGGCAGAGCATGCGATAGCCCTGATCATGACCCTCAACCGGAGAATTCATAAAGCCTACCAGAGAACCCGGGATGCGAACTTCTCACTGGAAGGTCTGATTGGCTTTAACCTGCATGGGCGGGTCGCCGGTGTGGTCGGCACCGGCAAAATTGGTATGGCGGCAGCCCGTATTCTGAAAGGTTTTGGTTGCAAACTGTTGGGGTACGATCCCTATCCTAACAAGGCATTTGAAGAGCTGGGTGGAGAATATGTTTCACTCCATCATCTGCTGCAACAAAGCAAACTGATTACCCTGCACTGTCCTTTAACGGACGACAACGAGTACATGATCAATGAGGATGCTTTCAATCAGATGCAGCCTGGTGTGGTGCTCGTGAATACCAGTAGAGGAAAACTTCTGGACTCGGTGGCGGCCATGGAGGCACTGAAAAAGGGCATATTGGCCGGATTGGCGCTGGACGTTTATGAGAATGAACAGGATCTGTTCTTTGAAGATCTATCCGATGAAGTGATTCAGGATGATGTGTTTCGGCGATTATCTGCCTGCCACAATGTGATCTTCACCGGGCATCAGGCCTTTCTGACGGAAGAGGCGCTGACCGCTATTGCTGAAACTACATTGATTAACGCCAAAGCTTTTTCTGAAGGTAAAACGTCGGGCAATGAAATCTCTGGTGAAGCACCGGACCTTCACTGATGATCAGGACTGAGGCCTGATCATCAGTGACAAAGCCTTATTGTTTAGCGGCTTTTAAGGCTTCTTTCTCGGCGTCACTGAGGAAGGAAATAGTCAGACCGTTTTCCTGTGCCTGACGAATCTGTTCCTGGGACAGACCTGCTGCAGGTGCAGCCACTTCATACTCGTAAGGCAGCTCAATACCTTCTACCGCAGGATCATCCGTGTTAAGGGTGGCCAGAACACCGTGCTCCAGGAATTTCTTGAGAGGGTGCTTCTCGATGCTTGGGAAAGTGCTGGTCTGGATGTTGGAGGTCAGGCAGGACTCAATACCAATGCGATGCTCAGCCAGGTAATCCATCAGAGCCGGATCTTCAATTGCTCTGACACCGTGACCAATTCGGGTGGCTCCCAGATCACGAATAGCCTGCCATACGCTCTCAGCGCCAACTGCTTCACCGGCATGAACAGTAACATTCAAACCCGCATCACGAACCTGTTTGAAGTGTTCAACAAACAGTTCACCAGGCTTACCAAACTCATCACCTGCCAGATCAATAGCTACCAGCTTGTCCTTGAAGGCCAGGCAAGCATTCAGTTCTTGCTGACAGGCTTCCTGGCCAAAAGTACGGCTCATAATACCTATCAGGTTCGCTTTGACACCAAAGTCACGGCTGCCTGCTTGCACACCTTCTACTACAGCTTCTACTACACCCTGAGGATCAAGGTTGTGAGTCATGGCCATGTAGTAGGGGCTGAAGCGCAGCTCGGTGTAATCGATTTGAGCGTTCAGAGCGTCTTCAACATTCTCATAAGCAATACGACGGCAGGCATCGTAATCCGCCAGAACTTTTACACCCCAGTCCAGCTTGGACAGAAAGCTCACCAGGTCCGGCTCGTTGCTCATAACGCGGACATGGGGAATCAACTCTTCCAGGTTGTTGGCGGGTAATTCCAGGTTATGTTGTTGGCCCAGCTCCAGAATGGTTTGCGGGCGAATGTTGCCGTCCAGGTGACGATGAATGTCGGTGAGGGGAATGGACTTGTCAATCATGTTACTGCTGCTCTCATCAATTGTTAGGTGCCTGTAGCTCCCAGGCTCAGGTCAATTATATTCAGCTGTTCAGATCAAGCTGTTTTTGGGAAATGCATATTACAGGGAATTAGCCATAAGTCTAAGGCGAGAGTAGCAGAGTTCCGCATTTGGAGGACAAATTCAGTCAGTATTGCTGACAGGGCAGTCATTCAGGGCCTGACAGGGGAACAAGCCATAACCGCTATAGTCAAAATTTTTATGAATTTTTCAATTAGTAAAGGGAGTATTACTATGGCCAGTCCTCTAGATTCGACAAAACCTTCGCTTGTTCCTGAGCTTCTGATTAAAGACAAAGGTCAGATGAGTCGGGACGATTTAAAAGACAATTCACCGGTTGCGGCAACCAAGTTTGTCATTCATCGACTAAGAGCACTTAAGCCTATGGTTGGGAGTGAAGTCGCTCTTGGTCTCGGATTTGGTCAACTTACTCCTCCAACATCTGTCAGCGTAAAAGAGCGTTCAGTAGAGTCTACGAGCTATCTTGCCAGTTGGACGAGCTGGGGAGCTACGTCAACTTCAACTGATCCCGCTGTTTCAGATGAAGACCTGGAAACCCTGATCAAGGAAAGAGAAGGATACTATAAGTACGCAGCAAGATTGCATGAACGTGCGCAAAGTCTTTTTCAGGCTGTTGAAACAGCTCATCAAGCCATTACGAATGATCTTCCAGGTCTTGAAGAAGCCTATCAAAAGCAATGCAAACACCATGAAGACACTCAAAAGCTGGCCAATGAAGTGCTGGATGAATATGACAGATTGAAAAAAACCTTGCTGAAAGATATTCAGGAACAAGACAAGGGTCTGTTTGATCATTATCAGAGGGATGCATCCGATGAAAACCTCTTCCTGGCAGTCAAGGAACACTTGGCTAATACAAAGAAAGGTTTGGTTGAAAAAGATCGAGAAATTGATCGCTTGAAGCAAAGACTTGATGAGCAGTCAGGTAGTAGCTCCGAACTGCGTCAGCGAGATGAGAAAATCGCAGAGTTATCACAGCAACTGAAGCACAGTGAAGAACAAATGATCTTGGCTCTGACTGAACAGGACAGAATGGGTCGTGTTGATCAATGGGCAGGAAAACTGGCAACTGACTTAAATGAGGCACGCAGTCGCTTATCACTGTTTGAGAGTGCGCTGAAAAAATCGCGTGAAGAAAAATCACAACAGTCCAGACGCGCTGATGATCTTGATTTCAGATTGAATCAGTTGACAGTCCAGTTGCGGGAGGAAAGAAAATCGGGAGGTAAACTTTCGGAACTGGAACTTCAAAACAGACGTCTGAATAGAGAGTTGCTGAGCGCACAGGCTAACTTCCAGGCTGCAACAGAACACTTGGAGAAGTTTGCAGAGTTAGAACAGAGAAACGAGCAGTTAGAAACCCAGACAAAAAGCCAGATGCGGGATTTGCAGAGAATCAGGGGTGAGAGAGAGCAGGCTAACTCAAAAGTGGCGGCCATTGAGGGGCATCTAAGAAGCCACTCTGCAGAAATGAAGAAAGTCTCTATGGCGAAAAAGGAAGCTGAAGCAGGCTTGAGCCACCTGAAAAGCCAGATTCAACAGTTGGAAGCCAAGCTGAACTCAGAGAGAGAGCGTGCCGGTAAATTGCAGACCGACAAACTGTCTTCTGACAGTGAGGTGCGTCGACTCAGAAGTCAATTTGCCAGTCAGGTCAGTGATGCAAGGATTCAGGCCAGTCAGGCAAATATCCAGCTCCATAAGGAACTGGAAGAGAAAAAAGCGGAGTTTGAGAAAGAAAGAGTCCATTACCATAAGCTGACGGGTCAGCTTGAAGCTCTCACAGCTCAAATGAAGAAAGAGAGAGAGAAAGCCTCCAGATATTTCAACACAAGCCAAAAACTGGAACAGGAAGCCCGGTTACGTGAAGAACGTTTAACCCAGCTGGAATCTCTAAAAACGCAATTGGAAAAACAGTTGAGTCGTACCCAGGCTGAGCTGAAAACCTCCACCGGGCGTACTACAACCCTGGAAGGTCAGCTTCGTCTGCAAAGTACTGAACTTGAAAAACTCAAAGGCAAAGATGCAGAGCTGAAAGTCAGTAAACAACATCTCTCACAGGTTCGGGCTGAACTGAGAGAGACTAAGGATCTCTGGCAGAAAGCGACTATGGCAGAAAAGAGTGCTCAGGAAGAACTGAGGAAGAAAAAGGATGAAGTGAGATCCTGGGTGACTGAATCCAAGCAGTGGAATACTGCAAAGGTCACTCTTGAAGGCCAGGTTGAAGCTCTGGGAGGTAAACTGAACAAACTCCTATCCGAAAAGCAGAAAGCTGAAACTGAAGTATCCCAACAGTCCAAGACCGTTGAGAGCCTGAGAAAAGCTCTGCAGGAGGCCGAAACACGACTGAGGCTGGCTTCAAGTCAGGCTAAAACGGATCAGAGCACTCAACAGAAAGAGGTTGAGACACTGACTCTTCAGGTCGCGGAACTGGATCGCCTTAAGAAGAAAGCCGAAGAAGAGCTACTGGCATCAGAGGCCAAGTTCAAGGAGGACTATAGCAAGTCTGAGCATAGAGTGAGTGAACTGACTGAACAGTTAATCACTTTGAAAGACCAGCTCAGCAGTGTTTCTGAGGCAGAACAAAGAGCGAAGAGTGAAGTGGCTCAGGCAAAGGCGGGCTGTAAAAAGTTTGAAAGTGAATCTGTTCGTCTGGGTCAACAGGCAGAATTACTTACTAAAGAAGTCCGTAGACTCACAGAAGAGCAGAAGCAGCAGAAGAAGACCAAGATGGAGCTTGAGAAAACGCTTGTTGATATGAAAAGTGAGATGGAAATGCTCAGGGCGAAAGCAGGCAAAACCGATGCTTTTGAGCAGGAACTTCTGCAGAGGCGCAAGGAAGTCTCTGATCAGAAAACACAGCTTTCTCAAATGGATAGGGAGCTGAAGGCTCAGCTCGAAGATCTGAGGCAGAAGCTGGATGAGTCAAGCAGGAGGCTTCATGAGGAAGAAGGGGCCAAGTTAGGCATGCAGCTGGATTACAACACAGCAAACAGTCAGCTGGAACAACTTCGCTCAGAGTACGCCACTGCGATGGCGGAAATTGACAGGTTGAAGGACTTGACCGAAAACAGTGGGCTACCTCCGAAGCTTGGCCCAGGTTTTGACTTCCAGGAATCTGGCGTTGAATTTGAAGACGGTGGAGCCTACGTGAGTCTCAGTCAATCTGTGAATCAACCGGTCTCTTTAGCTCAACCTATGTCCACTATTGAAGAGACCAGTTTGACCAGTTATCAGGCTCGTGGTCCTCGAGGAGTCACTCACTTTGAGTACGAAAATCTGATGAGGAAGAAGGACGAGCTGGAGCAGCAGATATCAGATCTCAGTGAAGAACTCAGAATTTCTCGACAGACTGAGAGAGATCAGACATTACGTGCTAAACAGGCCTCTCGGGAAGTTGGGGAGACCAAAATGCAGTTGATGGAAGTTAAAGCCGAAAACCAACAGCTTGCGAGGACTGAAAGTGACCGGACTGAAGAGGCGAAAAAACTGCGTGAAGAGGTCAGAAAACTGACCAGTGATAAAGCACAGCTTAAGATTGATATGCAATCTGAGGTGGATGAAGCTAATGACTTTGCAGAAAAAACGGGTATCCGAAATGGTGAGTTGGAGATGGAATTTAAGCACCTGAAATCCAAGGTGGACGATCTTGAGTTCCGTCTGGAGAGAGATATGCCTACGGTTATGCAGGAGAGCCGTGATCTGGAGCGCCAGAACGCTGAGTTGGAACAGAGGAATAAAAAGCTTGAAGAAACCAACGAAGTCTTTCGTGAAGGGCTTACTGGAATAATTCAGCTGTTCCGAGCTCACTTGCCCGAAGGTGATGAAGACGATAAGTTACTGGATGAAAAGATCCAGGCCATGGCTGCATACTTGTTGCCAAAGCAACAGTAATAGGCGGTCATAGGGAGCAAACGGCATCTGTCAAACAGATGCCGTTTTTTCTAGCCTGAATCAGGCATTAAACCGTTTGAAACGATTAACCAGCCCATTGGTGGAGCTGTCCTGATCAGAAGTGGCTCCACTTTCTTTTAAGCGATCGTATACGCGGTTGCCCAGAACTTTACCCAGTTCCACGCCCCACTGATCAAAAGAGTTGATCTGCCACATTGTTCCCTGAACAAACACCTTCTGTTCATAAAGTGCAACCAGAGCGCCAACCACTTCAGGTGTGATCTTCTCTGGCACAATCATGTTGTTTGGACGGTTGCCAGGAATCACCTTGTGTGGAGCCAGAGTGTCGACGTCGGCACTGTTCATGCCTGCAGCCGTGAGCTCGTCACGGACTTCATCCAGGTTTTTACCCTGCATCATGGCCTGACTCTGGGCCAGCGCATTGGCAAACAGCCAGGGATGCTGTTCTCCCAGTGGATTATGGCTGGTGGCCGGGGCAATGAAGTCTACAGGAATCAGTCGTGTACCTTGATGAAGAAGCTGATGATAAGCGTGCTGATCGTTGGTGCCTGTGCCACCCCAAATAACGGCACCTGTCTGGTAATCGACACGACTGCCATCCTGACGGGTCTGCTTACCATTACTTTCCATATCCATCTGTTGCAGGTGACCAGGGAAATCACGCAGGAAGTAGTCGTAGGAAATCACGGCATGGGATTCTGAACCGAAATAGTTCTGATACCAGACACCCAGCATGCCCAGAATGACGGGCATGTTCTTTTCCAGAGGTGCTTCGGCAAAGTGTTTGTCCATCTCCCAGGCGCCTTTCAGCAGCTTCTGGAAGTTTTCAAAACCTACGACCAGGCTGACCATCAGGCCAATAGTGGACCACAGAGAGTAACGGCCACCCACCCAGTCCCACAGAGGCAGAGTGTTTTCCTGGGCAATACCAAACTCATCAATGGCTTTCAGGTTGGTGGAAATCGCTACAAAGTGTTTGCGAATGTCGGACTCGGCGCAGCCTTTTTGCAGCATCCAGGCACGGGCAGCCTGGGCATTTTGCAGTGTTTCCAAAGTGCCAAAGGATTTGGAGGCGACGATAAACAGGGTAGTTTCCGGATCAATCTTACGGAACACTTCAGTAATTTCGTTAGGGTCAATATTGGCTACGTAGTGATGCTCCAGTCCTTCAACATGATAGGGAGTCAGAGCATTGATCGCCGTCTTCAGACCCAGGTAGGAACCACCAATGCCAATGTTGACGATATGCTTGATGGATTTGCCAGTGAAACCTTTCCACTCGCCTGAGTGCACAGAATCGGTAATGCCCTTCATGCGTTCGTGAGTATCACGAATCTTGGGCATCACATCTTCACCGTCCACCATAACGGGTTCTGTACCAAAATTGCGCAGAGCGGTGTGAAGCACGGCGCGTTTTTCGGTGTAGTTGATTTTCTCACCCTGGAACATGGCCTTGATGGCTGCAGGCAGTTGGGCTTCTTCAGCCATCTTGATCAGGGATGACATAACGTCGTCGTTGATCAGGTTTTTGGAGTAATCCAGAAACAGACCTGCGGCTTCCAGGCTGTAACGCTCAAATCGTTTTGTATCGGCAGTAAACAGATCTCGCAGGTGAGTGCCTGCCATCTGCTGTTGCAAAGTTTCCAGTGATGAAGAAGTGGAAAGATGTTTAAGAGGGGTCATGATGCAATTCAACCTCTGGAGGGTGAGAGGAAACAGACAGAGAGACCAATACGTCTTCTGACTTTTATGTGCGTCAGGGCAGGAGTGAATACTGCAGACTCCGGATAAAAAAGCCTGCAGTATTCGGGCCATCACAGATCGACTGTGATGTTATCAATCAGTCGGGCTTTGCCCAGGTAACCGGCTGCCAGAATCACCAGCTGCTGATCTTCAGGGCCGGCTGGCAGCAGGGTGTGGGTACTGCTGATATTAAAGTAGTCCGGTTTGAATCCGGCCTGGGCCATTTTGGCAAAAGCATCTCGACGCAGCAGGTCGTAGTCACGTTCGCCGGCAAGAATTGCTTCACGGGCAGATTGCAGACAACGATAAAGCGTAGGTGCAATTTCCTCTCGCTCCTCGCGGGTCAGGTAACCGTTACGGGAACTCATGGCCAGGCCGGTTTCTTCGCGGGCAATGGGTGCGCCCACAATTTCAACAGGCATGCACATATCTCTGGCCATCTTGCGAATAATGGCCAGCTGCTGAAAGTCTTTTTCGCCAAAGACAGCGACATCCGCACGAACAATGTTGAACAGTTTGGTGACAACGGTGGCAATGCCTGTGAAGAACCCCGGGCGGCTCTTACCACAATGCATACCATCCAGAACTTCGACACTGACGTGGGTGTGGTTTTCGCTGCCTTCCGGATAAATTTCTGTGGTCTGTGCGGTGTAGAGAAGATCAACACCCTGTTCGATCAGCAGCTGTTGATCCTGTTCCATGGTGCGCGGGTAAGAGTCGTAATCTTCGTTTGGCCCAAACTGTAGCGGGTTGACGTAAATACTGACGACTACGACATCACAGAGCTCCTGGGCTTTTTCAACCAGAGTCAGGTGACCACCGTGCAGGTTACCCATGGTCGGCACAAAGCCAACGGTTTTGCCTTCAGCTTTGCAGGCCGCTACTGCGTCCCGGATTTCAGTGATGGTATGAAGTGTTTTCATAGTGAGTGACTAGATTGTCAGTGATTTTAATAAGCCGGTATTTTTGCATGGCTCATGGCTGTGTACTACGAAAATGAAGCCTTGGGGCTATGTAAACATTTTCAGAGCATGAGCCGGATCTCTTTCCGGCTTTGGGATTCAAAAGTGGATTGAGCATAGTTCTCAGCCAGATTTTTCAACAGTCTGGCTGAGGAGGAACTCAATCGAAGCTGTGTTCCTGACCCGGGAATGTACCGTCTTTCACTTCAGCAACGTATTGAGCTACGGCTTCCTGGGGAGAAGCACTGCCTTTCATGTAGTTTTTGACGAACTTGGGTTTGTGGCCCGGCGTCAGGTGCAGCATGTCATGGATGACCAGCACCTGACCGTCGGTAGCGTCTCCGGCACCAATACCAATAACAGGAATCTCAACCGCTTTGGTGATTTCCCGTGCCAGGTCACTGGGTACACACTCCAGCAGTAACATAGCGGCACCGGCAGCTTGCAGGTCTATGGCGGCCTGGATCATGCTGTTGGCTCTTTCTTCTTCTCGACCCTGAACCTTGTAGCCACCAAAGACATTAACAAACTGTGGCGTGAGTCCCATATGGATGCAAACAGGAATACCCTGTTGCTTAAGACGGGTCACAATGGGAGGCAGCCAGCCTTCCCCTTCCAGTTTTACCACTTCCGCGCCTGCCTGCATGATTCTGGCAGCACTGACCAATGCCTGCTCTTCAGTGGCGTAGGAAGCAAAGGGAAGATCAACCATGATCATGGAATCGTGGGCGGCTGTGGCTACACAACGGGTGTGATAACACATGTCATCAACGGTGACGGGAACGGTACTGCTTTTACCCTGTATGACATTACCCAGGGAATCCCCTACCAGGATGACTTCAACCCCTTGAGTGCTGACCAGGTGAGCGAGTGTCGCGTCGTAAGCCGTCAGACTGGTGAATTTCTCGCCGGACTGTTTCATGTCGGCCAGGGTTTTCAGGGTTACTTTAGCCATCTATCAGGACCTTAAGCCAGTCGCTTTGGGAGTAGGCTTCTTGCGGCGAGCATAAAAGCCATCATCAGGAAAGGGAAGAACCGTTACTGTCTGGTTGTTCCCTGCCTATCTATTGCTGTGGGCATTTGCCAGTGGCGGATTATACGCAATGCTTTGATAGCTGTCAGTTCCTGGATCAGAGCCAGGGATACTTTTCTGCCATGACGTCGAGGCCTGAGGTGCCGACTTCCTGAAGTAACTCTTTTGCTTGTTTCCCGTTGGGAAGGGTCAGATCGGGATCTATATCCAGAAGAGGGCAGAGCACAAAATTTCTTACGTGCATCTGATAGTGAGGGATTGTCAGTCGCTCTGACTCAATCACTTCGTTACCGTACAGGATGATATCCAGATCCAGTGTTCTCGGCCCCCAGCGGACGGTTCTGACCCTGCCATGAGCATTCTCAATGGATTGCATGGCATCGAGTAATGCCAGTGGCTCCAGAGTGGTTTCAATACGAACGGCTGCATTGCAATAATCGGGTTGTCCTTCGGGCCCCACTGGTTCACTGATGTAGAGTTTTGAACAGCCTGAAAGCTCTACTTCCGGTAAAGAGTCAATGTCATCCACGGCTCTCTGCAATTGCAGGCCAGGGTTTTCCAGGTTGCTGCCCAGGGCTATGTAGGCGGTGGTCATACTTCAGATCCAGTGGTTTATGAATTGGCTCAAGGCTATTTCAGGCCGAGCCAACAGCGCCGTAGTTTCTCACATCGAGCTCTATGGTTGGAAGCAGCGAAATGAGCTTTCAGGTCATTGGTGGAGCCATAAAACAGGGCTTGGTGGTTGAGGGAGAAGAATTCGGTCATTAATGGATTGAAGCGTGTGTTCCAGACGATCCGTCAGGTAATCTATCCTGTCGTAATTCTCGAATGCATAACAGTAGAGCCTCATTGTCCGGGTGGGCAGACCATCAATAAAAAACTGAAGCGAAGGATAAAAATAGTCTCTGATAACAAGATTGCTACTGGTTGGCAGCCTGCCGGAAAGCCCTGCTGAAAACGGGTCTCCGATGGTTTGGGGGCGAAAATAGAGTTTTAATGCCTGGAGCGGTTCGACATTCAGGCAGTCATCTGGCCAGATTGCAGGCCAGAACTGATTGTGGAGAAAAGCGGTACCTGAAGCCTGGTGACCAGCAACGATCAGGGCGATGAAGTCACTCCAGAGATCCATCTCACGCAGGCAGTCCTCTTTTGTGGGGGCAGTGGTAGCCTGAAGCCAGGAGCTGATGGTGACTATCAGCATGGTTATCGCATAAAGAATCGTGCTTTTAATAATTGCTGATCGTTTCTGTCCTTTCTGATCCTTCATTTCTGTTTATACACCCAGACAATTGTCAGGCAGTAAACATAGCAAAAACTTTTTGGAAACAGAGGGGCAGTCGGGTCGAAAGATATGGCAGTTGTTTACATTGAAATCACTGCCATATCGTTTGCAGAGTTATTGGGGCTTGTTCATCACCGGAGGGCGTTTGCGTGGTCGGCGTTTACGGCGCTTTTGACCCCCTTTGTTGCCACCTGGGCGGGAACGAAGGTCGCGAATCATGCCGTTTCTGTCGTGCTCGGCAGAGTCCTGAATATCAGTCCACCATTGACCCGCACCGTTCAGGTCTTCACCGGCAGCTTCCCTGAGAACCAGAAAGTCATAAGCCGCACGGAACTTGGGGTGCTCCATCAACGATTCAATGGATTTAGGCTGACGGCGCTCCAGGCGATACTGCATTTCCCAGATATCCCGGACCACCATGGTGAAACGTTTTGGCACTGCAGTATGGGCGCACTGGTTGTCCAGTACCGTCATTGCCGCTTGTTGCAGAGCCGGAGCCGGTGGAACACCTTGTTCTCGCAAGTCTCTGGTCAATCTTTGCAGAGGTGCCCAGAGGAACGCAGCAAACAGGAATGCTGGCGTTACAGGTCTGCCACGGGCAATGCGTGAATCAGTACTCTCCAGAGCCTTGATGATCAGCTCTTCTGCGCATTCATCCTGAGCTTCCAGGCTATGATGAGTCGCCGGAAACAGGTATTGAAGCAGGCTGTACTCACGCATGAGGTGGAATGTTTTCACCCCGTTACCGGATTGCAGTAGCTTCAGGACTTCATCAAACAGCCTGGCTGAAGGGATATCGTTTAACAGGTGAGCCAGATCAAAGATGGGGTCCGCTGTGGCGGGGTCCATTTCAAAATCCAGCTTGGCGACAAAGCGCAGAGCTCGCATCATTCTGACCGGGTCTTCATGATACCTTTTGACCGGGTCACCAATCAGCTTCAGGGTACGGTTTTCAAGATCCCGGACACCGCCACAATAGTCGATAACGGAGTAGTCACGCACATCGTAGTAGAGCGCATTAACGGTGAAATCCCGACGAATAGCGTCGTCTTTCATGGAGCCGTAGACATTATCCCTGAGGATTCGTCCGGAGTCTGAGTGGTGGGATTTATCTTTGCTGTGGCTGTCATCCTGACTTTCAGCATCATGACCGGCTCTGAAGGTGGCTACTTCAATGACTTCCCGGCCAAACAGGATATGGGCAAGTTTGAACCTTCGTCCAATGATGCGGGAGTTGCGGAACAGCCTGCGAACCTGTTCCGGTGTGGCATTGGTGGCCACATCGAAATCTTTGGGATGGTGATCAAGGTATAGATCCCTGATGCAGCCGCCCACCAGGTAGGCTTCAAAGCCGTTGCTGTTCAGCCTGTGCAGGACTTTAAGGGCATTTTCGCTGATTTCCCGGCGAGAGATAGGGTGATTTTCGCGGGGAATGCGAATCTGGTCTTCAGAGCTGATGTCGTCAGTCTCTCGAATGGGGTCGGGTTCTGGAAGCTGCGGCTCAGAGGATGCAGGTTCTTTCTCTGGAGATGGCTTAAGCCAGAAGTAAGCAGCAAGCAATATGGCCAGCACCACTAAAACTGTAATAATGATGCCTGTCATGATGAGTTTTGCATGAAATCTTTGTTGGTTAGTCAGTAATACCGTCGTGGTGGATCAGATGTACTGCTCCAGTCTGGCGTACATCATAGCATTCCCGTGGGGGATGTTGACACCGGTTTATGGTTCAAAGGGCTTAAAGTGACTATTGGGAAGGCTTGGAAAGAAAAGAAAAAAGGGGGAACTGAGTTCCCCCCTTGGCTGACGGACGATTTTTATTTTTATTATTGTCGTCAAAGTTCGTAAGTGGATGATTTTGCTGGCTACCTGTTCCGGATCAACCAGAAGGCATACCGCAAAACAATCAACTTACCTTTGCCCTTGTTTTTATTGTTATGCGGGCGAAGCTTTTTATTTTTATTATTATGCTTAATTCTTATTGTTTGGTCTGTTCTATGGCATAGGTTGTGCCAACTTTTTTAACCTGTTGATTTTATTGATGAAATGATTTTTTTCTCTGCTGGGGCGGGAAAAATGCAAATAGATTTTGTTACCCTCGCAACAAATAGGTATTGATACGTAACGTCTAGCAGCCTGTCGGACTTGAACCCATAAACGCAGTTCAAGTAATTTCAGACTCTGACTATTCCGGAGAGAACTTATAAAACCCTCTCCGGCGCATTACATTTTCAACTTGTCCTTATGATTTTTCTCACTCTTGGCCTCAGATCAGCCCAATAGTGCCACAGATAAGTCGCCAACAAGACCAGTTCCAACCACTGCTCTTCATTCACTTGTTTCAGGCTGAACATCCGCCTCAAGTTATACGCAAGACAAACCAGCGACCACTCTTTTGTCAC
>NZ_LASA01000222.1 GCF_001562015.1 Endozoicomonas arenosclerae
AAAAACCCTGAAGTTAAGCAAAAGTTATGGGGTGGAGCATTCTGGAGTTCAGGATATTTTATGAATACTGTCGGCCAGCATGGTAATGAAGATGTAATTGCAAATTATGTCAAAAACCAAGGCAATGCGGAGTACAAGCAGCTACACCGGAAGGAAATAAGTCCGAACCAAATCAGTCTGTTTATGGACTGACCACTCAAGTTGCACTGAGGATACCCCGCAGCTTGCTGCGGGGTAGTTCATTAAAGTAGTTCTGAACGCTTCTGGGGAAGTACTCGTTGGATATCCCGTAAGCACTTAATACACCCATTTCGTAGAAGTATCCTAATAAGTATACGGCAGGTGTAAGTACTGTCATCATAGTCAGTACTGAGGCTATATTGAATTTACTTTTTTTATTATTTTCATCACTCACAATAAACATCCTTGTTTATACAATCTTAAACCTTTCACTCTGGTATAGAGTCATCCCAAGCATCAGAGAAGCCCGCATTGCTCGCAGCTATATGAAAACTGGAATAGAGTCGCTCCAGCCACTGCTCAGTATCTGAAGCATTATCACCTACAGTTGCGTCCACCATTGCCCAGTAGAAGTCAGCAAGAGCTTTCGTATCTTCTGAGCTGGATAAAACTCCGGACTGAATTATGGCAATAGCTCTAGCATGACTTAGAGCTTTAGCGTGTTTCAGAGCAAACTCTCTCTCTTCCTCGAAACGATACTGAATCATAAGGCATCCTGTGCATCATTTATAACAGACATTCTATCAGCTACCCATTCAAGCTTCTTCCTGAGATGGCCAACATGCATTTTCTCGGTAACCCCTAAGAAGTAGTGCTGACCCTTTCGGTCTCGAGGGTCAACCATAAATGCCATACCGGCAGGAATATCAGCAGCTTCAAGCACCCAGAAGATATCAACGGGCTTGCCTGGGTTTCGCTTGGCTTTCATTCGGTGTATACCCTTTAGATGTTGCCAATGGCTGGAGAATGAAAGACCATGGTTTTCTGATGGTAGAACCCATTGTAGACACTCAGAAAACAGATAATCATCTTTTTGAATTCCGTTAATGAGTTGTCTGTTAGAGCTACATGAAGTGAGATGTAGGGTGGGGTGATCGCCTCGAACAGTAGGTCTGGCGTAATACTTACCTACGCCCTTAATGAACTCACGCAAGTCAACCAGCGTTTTGAACTGATTCACGAGATACCTCCGTGGTACTACTTGTTTTTAATCCTTTATGCTGCGTAGCTAAGTGGTTGATGGTTGAGCTATGCAGCTGCGCTGTATGTTCTCATGAGATTGTTGGGCAGTCTAGTGGTTATCAGGCCAATCTCACTATTGGGTTTGAGGAAGAGATGAAGCAACTCTAGGCTCAGCGAAGAGCTGTGTTTAGCAAATTTCTCAAGGAGTTGCGTTGAGAGAATATTGTCGGGGAAGAGTGTTATTTGATCAACCAGTCTTCTGGAAATTCAATAGATTGTTTTCAGTGAAATATTCATGCAGAATCCGCTTTATTTATTATGGCAAAAACTGTATTGGTATGGATATTCATGGATTCACAGAAGACTATAAAAACCACCCAGTACTATTTATTGGTACAGGCTTAAGTTTAAGGTACTTGGAAAATTCATACACTTGGGATGGCTTACTAAAGCATATTTGCCATGAGTTTAAAGGGAATGATGAATATTATTTAGATGTTAAGTCGAAATGTATGGTTTCTGAACAGTTTGACTATGCGAAAATTGCAGAAGTCATTGAGAGGGATTTTAATGAGGCCTTGGAAAACGATAGAAATGGTAAATTTAAAGAAGTAAATGATGTATTTTATAAAAAAATGGGAGAAGAGGTCAGTATAAGCCGTTTTAAGATTTATATTTCTCAGGTTTTAAATGAATTGATTTTTAGAGAGTCAAAGAAAGATGAAATTTCTGAGCTAAAAAAGATAAGAAAGAATATAGCTTCAATAATAACTACAAACTATGATTCGTTTGTTGAGCATCTATTCGACTTTCAGCCTTTGATAGGTAATGATATTTTACTGAGTAACCCTTATGGTTCTGTTTATAAAATACACGGCTGTGTCAGTGACCCAAGTAAAATTGTTATAACAGATGAAGACTACTCTAACTTTAATGAAAAGTATGAGCTTGTAAGAGCGCAGCTGCTTTCTATTTTTATCCATAATCCGATAATTTTTATTGGATATAATATTGGTGATAATAATATAAAAAGCCTTTTGAAAACTATCTTTACATATGTTGAACCTAACTCCGAAGAGGCAATTAAAATAAGGAATAATTTTTGGCTCATTATGGGTTTCAGGGAGGTGAAGTAAACTCGGTTTTCCCGACTGTTAACTCACATCGTGCCAGGCAAAAATACTGGCATGATGATGAAGTTCCATGACCTCCTCGATAATGCAAAATGTTACGAACAGTTAAGGCAGTTACGCTGGCCTTCAGGCGTTTGCTGCCCACGCTGCGGCAGTCAGAGCATCATAAGACGGGGAAAGCACAATGCTCAGCCTGACAAGCAGCGCTAC
>NZ_LASA01000223.1 GCF_001562015.1 Endozoicomonas arenosclerae
GAAGTAAATTTCATAACGCTCTGAGATAGCCAAGCATACCTCCTTCAACGTCTTGTCTACTTCATCGCTAAAGACCACTCTTCGATACTTTGCTGGACAGACCAAGTGATACATAAGAACAGTGACATTGTGGGATTTGTGGATGAACCTACTTTTAGCCATCCACAAAATGTAGTCACAAGTTCATGCTGCGGCTAATGCCGCAGAAACGCAGCAAGCTGCGGGGAATATGACCCGTAGAGATTCAAACCCATCGGGATTCAGACAGGGGACCATGTACAGGGTGTTTCGGGTCAGTGCCTGGAGTAGTCGTGGGTTGGTTTTATAGTTTTCAATGATATAGCGGACAAACTTATTCGCCAGCTCTATGCCAATCCACTCTCGGGCATGAATAGTACCGGTGTATAAAAGAGCGGGTTTTTCATCGGCATAAGCCACGTCCTGAGAGATGGTCACCATCATGATGGGCCGACCTTCCCAGGTATCTCCAATACTATGGAGACGTATCAGGTCGGGGTGCTCCCCCATGGCTTGCTTAAGGAAATCGATGGTTTCCTGATAGGAAATGTACTGTTGTTTCATAGGCCATAGGCTTGTAGTTATGATGAAACATTCTGGACTGTACGAACTCAATGGCTTGGACTGAAAAATGTCTACAAACGATTGTTTTGATTACAAAAAATACAGCCAGATCGTTTTTGTTTGTTGTTGTCTAACTGTACCTTTTCCGGGTGACTTTCCCAACAACAGAATGATGAAATTCCCACAAATCATTCAGCCTTCAGCGAAGGAGTGCCTTATCACATCTTCAAGGGTGAATAATTCTTATACAAAAAAGGGTGAAAGCATGGCCTTCACCCTTTGATCAATTCAACAACTGTTCAACAGTAATTAGTGAACGGATGTTGTTGTATCTTCAATACCTGTATCCAATGCCTGCAACTGATCCACAGTCTCTACCGATTGTTCAGAACTGATCGGTTGGGTACGGTAATTATCCTGACGATTCCAGACTTCACTGGGCCATTCTTCCTCATAACGATCATGAGTATCTACGATGGGATAACCTTCTTTATCCATTCGGGTAAAGGTTTCAGCCGTATCGGTCATGGCCTGGGCTTCAGCGGCACGACCAAAATGAATGTGCCTCATGGTTCTCAGAACAGAAGAAGAGATTTTGCCCAGCTCTTCCCAGTTATAAAGAGGGATATGAGGGCAGCGCATTCTTCCTGCAGACAGTTTCCACATCAGGTACTGACCAATCCAGTCACGAATATACGGGAATGCAGCAAAGGCGGTGGCACATTCCAGAATGCTGTACTGATCGTCATAACTTACGGCCACATCACAGGCCCAGTATTCAGCATTGGCCGCCTTGGAAGCACGAACCGCTATTTCCAGTGCTTCTTTGGGAACATTCATGTAGTCCATGCTGCCACCCTGGGAAGTATTGGTCAGCCACTCACCTTCCGGCGGACGACGCCAGAATGCACAAACTGGCTTGTGACCGATCAACATCACCCGGATATCCGCCTTCATGGGTACGAAGTCCTGGATATACAGCGGGTAATATTTCTTCTCTGCCATCAATTCAAGGGCTTCAATTTCACTGTCGACTTTATGAACGTAGTAACCACCGTAGTTAGAAGGTCCATAGGAACGCTTGATGATTTTCGGGTACTCAGTGTTCCTCAGAAACGCCCTGCCCTCATCCTGATCGTAGAAGATTCTGGTTTTAGGAATCGGAAGATTGTACTTCTCACAAAAGTGAGTCACGTTTTCCTTGGACTTGTTAGCAAACTGGGCATCCATGGAAGGCACAAACTGCACCTCAGGAAGCTCTCTGGCAATTTCCCGGAAGGTTTCATAGGCCGTGGCAGGAATATTACCAATCAGCACTTCAATCTTCTTGCGCTTGACTTCTTTAATGAAGCGCTCTTTATCATTGCCCCAGTGATAGACGACGGTTTCTATCTTATCGGGCCAACCCTTGAAGTTGGACTTGTCAAAAAAGCGCAACACATGATCCAGATACAAAAGACCCAGTTTGGGCAGTTTACTTTTTTTAGCTGTGCTCAAGGCTGACTTATGCGGCATGGATCACCTCTTCTACAGCAGGGCTAACATCCAGATTAACCAGTTTTTTCATGGTGACTTTTCTTTCAATCAGATCAACGATCTTTTCTATCTTGCGGTCATTGAAATTCAGACCCAGCTCTTCCTGCTCAGGTGTCGCAAAAGCAGGAATGCCGTTCACTTCCAGCACAACATACTCTTCACGCTCCTGATCATAAATCAGGTCAACACCCGCAATTTCCAGCCCTGTGACTTTTGCTGCCTTGATGGCCAGTTGAATGACCTCTTCATTTGGCTCGCGCAGAATCACGCTGCCACCACTGGTGATATTGGTTTTCCAATCGTCTTCAGGCGCTTTTCGGCCATAACAGCCAACGTATTCCCCATCGACCACATCAATACGGAAATCGGTGTGATCATTCTGAACAAAACGCTCAACAAAGAAGTGCTGGATATCAATTTTGTTAATAAAAGGCTGAAGCATGTCCAGAGCACTTTCATTATCCAGACGAACAATGCCGGTTCCACCCCAACCATCAGTGGGTTTGTAAACCGCCCGGCCACCCCAGTCGACCATACTGGCGCGCAACGCATCCAGATTGTTATGACGGCACAGACAGTAATCCGGTGTATTGATACCGTGGCGACGCAAGAGATGAGTGGTTTTAAATTTGTCTTCTGTTAAGGCAAAAGCACGGTAATTATTAATAATGGGGATACAACGATCCAGCATCTCATAAAGGTACATCTGATACTGGGTTTGCTGACCTGCATTGTAGGTATAGGGAACCTGCGAATAACCTCTAATTTACTTCCCTTCTTGAATCGAGTTCGAAGTAGGACTGAAATCAGAGGTCTCAACCCCTTATTTGTATGATATTTAGCCACTTTCGTGACTTCAGGGCGGACTAACCCTGTGCCCGGATCATTTGATCCAGTCGAACAATATTCGCCAGGGCAAATAAAGTAGACAGTTTATTGTCATTCTTCTTCAAACCTCGATACCTGGCTTTTATAAATCCAAATTGACA
>NZ_LASA01000224.1 GCF_001562015.1 Endozoicomonas arenosclerae
ATGAAAACATGATGACCCCTTACGAAAAGTTCCTGTCACTGAAGGAACCAGAACAGTACCTGAAAGAAGGGATTACACTGGACCAACTAAAGGACAAAGCGGAAGCCATGACCGATAATGAAGCGGCCAGAAAGCTGCAACAAGCCAGAGAAATCCTGTTTCAATTAGTTCATGAGCGACAAGCCGAGGGTTAGGTAGTAGTACCTGCCTTCAGGCTCATTTCAGGATTGGAAAATACTGAATTCTTCACTTTCAAGAAGGTATTAAAGAAGATCTCGGTGAAATGACCCATCGAATAGAACAGATGAATAAAAATGAGAGAGAGTTACTGATTTCTCCTGAGTATTTCTATCAGCTTGCAAAAAAACACCCCAGGATTGAATATGCTGAATATCTACCAAAGCGCGGGGATGCTCATCATGAGATGAACCAATTTCGATATGATATCATTCTTCATATACGGCCTGAAAGCACGTTACCTCCACACAACGATGAAGAGATTAACGACATTCATTGGCATGAGTGGTGTGAAGATGACTCCTTAGAAGAACTTATGAGTAATGCTCATGGTTCATTTGGTGTTGAAGGCTATCCAAATATCCGTGTTTGGAAAGATTTCAAAGTGAGTCAATATCTACAGGCGGGTAGTCAAAACTTGACTGGATCTGACATTCATCAGTACAGCCAATCTTTAGATTCAGAGATAAAAAAACTGCAATCCCTTACTGCGATAGAAGTAGTTGCAGAAAGTTACGGCTATACACTTAAGCCACAGCTTTCATTTTCACTGGCAGCTGGTGCTGCTCAGTTAAACTTGGCATTTATCAAGAATTCAGAATCTTCTTATAAAGTCAAATTCCCCATAGCACAGCCACACACCAGACTGTCAAATACACCAGCTGCTCAAATAAAAACGAATACTTTAGACTTGCAATCGTTAAGGGAGATGGCAGAAGAACACTTGCCTGTACAGATGCACCCATCATTTTATATGTTCATTGATGCTCTTCCATTGACTCCCACAGGAAAACTTGACAGGCGAGCCCTCCCAGACCCTGTTGCGCAGCATAATCTGCGCTATGTTGAGCCGGAAACCGAGATAGAAAACAAATTAGTCCAGGTTTGGCAGCAAGTTCTGGGCATATCTGAAGGCATTAGTATCACTGACAATTTTTATCAGCTGGGTGGGGATTCTATCTTATCCATCCAAATGATATCTTTGGCCAAGCGCTACGGCGTCCAAATAACAGCAAAAGATGTCTTTGAATGTCAGACTATAGAGGCACTGGCAAAACGTGCGGACAAGATGCAACCCAGGGTTCTTCAACCCATTATCGCGGCAGAAGGATACCAACTGCTCACTCCAATAATGAAGCACTACCTTCGTCATTTTGGAACTGACATACATCATTTTAATCAATCTTTACGCCTTTCAGTTCCTTTAAATATCACAGATGCACTCTTACTGGACGGTCTAGCAACTCTGTATAAAAGACATGATATATTTCGTCTTGCAGGAAAAATAGAAAATGGCAAGTGGCAGCTTTTTTATCATACACCTGACAATAAAGAATCTGTGGACGAAGAACTGCACAATTTTTTATCAATACATGACTTGCAAGATCTTGATGTATCTGAGAAAGATACCAGAATCAATCAGATCATTAGTGAAACTCAAGCCAATCTGTCACTGAAAGATGGAAAGCTATTCCATTGGTCATGTATTCGTACACAGGAAAAAACTGAACTTCTTTGGGTCATGCATCATTTAATTGTTGATGGTGTATCCTGGAGAATATTGATTTCCGAGCTTCAGAATGTACTAAAAAAACTGATTAATAAACAGCCTCTGTCTTTAAGTAAAAAAACCAATAGCTTTCAGCAGTGGACAAAAGCCATAGACAGTTATGCTCGCACAAGTGATTTTAGATCTGAGATAAACTTCTGGGAAGATCAACTATCAGCTGTAACGAAATTAAACATTGAGTGTGGTGTAGCCGATGACCAGAGACACAAAAATACTCGAATAATAAGCAATAGGTTAACGAAAGAAACCACGGCAAAGCTCATACTTGATTGTCATAAAGCCTATAAGACGAAGATTAATGATCTTTTACTTACTGCTTTATCCATGGCCTTGCATGAATGGCAATCAATGTCAGAAGTCACCATACACCTTGAGGGACACGGTAGAGAGGAATTGTTTCATGATATAGACATTTCAGAAACGGTTGGCTGGTTCACCTCTTGTTATCCTCTAAAAATATCTACTCATACCAACCATCCTGAAGAGCAGATCAAATCCGTCAAAGAAGCATTGAGATCAGTGCCATCCAAAGGTATACATTATGGTATGCTTTATTCTAGGGAACCTGCGAATAAGTCCCTGATCATGAGATAATAATCTCAGCAGCTTGATCAGAGGTAGTCATGGACCAACAACTCTCTTTTTCCGACAGTGAATTCAGCCAGAAGCGACGCAGAACTCGTAGGGAAATTTTTCTTGAAAGAATGGAGGTTCTGATTCCATGGAAACGCTTAGAGGCCGTAATCGAGCCCTATTACCCTAAGCGTGGCAACGGAAGACCTCCTTATCCTC
>NZ_LASA01000225.1 GCF_001562015.1 Endozoicomonas arenosclerae
GAGGATAAGGAGGTCTTCCGTTGCCACGCTTAGGGTAATAGGGCTCGATGACAGCCTCTAAGCGTTTCCATGGAATCAGAACCTCCATTCTTTCAAGAAAAATTTCCCTACGAGTTCTGCGTCGCTTCTGGCTGAATTCACTGTCGGAAAAAGAGAGTTGTTGGTCCATGACTACCTCTGATCAAGCTGCTGAGATTATTATCTCATGATCAGGAACTTATTCGCAGGTTCCCTAGCCCAACAAGCATTAAAGATTTGGTCTATTAATTTTTAAAAGAGACTGTGAATAAAACTGTGTCCCTGCCTATCTTATAACCAGTAATGGTTGAGGATAGGCCTCATGAACAAGCAACAGCTTGAAGCCTTCGCCCGTGAAGCAGCTAAATCCATCAAAACCGAAAGTGACTTGAACGACTTTCGGCAAATGCTCTCTAAAGTCACCATCGAGACCGCTCTCAATACTGAGCTGGATGAGCACCTTGGCTATGAAAAGAATGGCCAGAGCCCTTCTGACAACAAGAGAAACGGTTCCTCTTCCAAGCACCTGAAAACCGAAGATGGCTCTTTCAACATTGATTCTCCCAGAGACCGTGACGGTACTTTTGAGCCTCAACTCGTTAAGAAGCGGCAAACTCGCTTCACGTCCATGGACGATAAAATTCTTTATCTCTATGCCAAGGGTATGAGCACACGGGATATCGTGGCTGCTTTCAGGGAACTCTATGCCGCCGATGTCTCTGAAACCCTGATATCCAAGGTAACCGATGCTGTTATTGAGCGGGTAGTAGAGTGGCAGTCACGGCCTCTCGATGCCATCTACCCCATCGTTTATCTGGACTGTATCGTTGTAAAAATCAGGCAGGATAAACAGGTTATCAATAAGGCTATTTACCTGGCCCTGGGCGTCAATATTGAAGGTCAGAAAGAGCTTCTGGGCATGTGGCTCTCAGAAAACGAAGGGGCTAAGTTCTGGCTGAGCGTCATGACTGAGCTACAGAACCGAGGAGTTCAGGATATCCTGATCGCCTGCGTTGATGGCCTGAAAGGCTTTCCTGACTCAATCAATAGCGTATTTCCTCAAACTCAGATACAGCTCTGCATTGTGCATATGGTGCGTAATTCCATGAAGTACGTCCCGTTCAAGGACTATAAAGCGGTAGCTGCCGGGCTTAAAGGCATTTACCAGTCCGTGACCGAGGAAGAAGCCTTGCAGGCTTTATCGAAGTTCGGTGAGCAGTGGGACAGCAAGTATCCGCAAATCAGCCGTTCCTGGAATAATCACTGGGATCATTTGCGAACTCTGTTCAACTATCCAATGGATATCCGTAAAGCGATTTATACGACGAATGCAATAGAGTCTCTGAACAGTGTGGTACGCAAGGCGACTAACAAGCGAAAGGTGTTTCCAACGGATGACTCCGCCAGAAAAGTGGTCTACCTTGCCATCATGGAAGCGTCCAAGAAGTGGACAATGCCCATCAGGAACTGGAAGCCGGCCTTGAATCGGTTCATGATTGAGTTTGAAGACCGGTTGATAGACTTTGTCTGAAATCAGGCAGAGACACAGTTAGATTTACAGTCTCTTTTAAAAATTTGGAAAATTTTTCCCTAAATGGTTTTTCCTTGCTGATTTATTCAGCAAGGAAAAACATCGTTTTATAAACAACTTGTTAATAATATCACGTTAGATATCTGAAGAGGATTACTTAATCATACGAGCTAATCTAACTGTAGTCACTAATCAACGGAGTAATATTGCTATCGTTCAGTATAAAGGAAATTCCTCGATTTAAATGAAGTTTCAGACACAACATGGGATCATCAATGCCATCTGCTTCAGAACGCTCGATTAACAAAGCATAATATAAATCACTGAATTTACCACCAAACACCTTCCAAGTCATCTCAACTGAACTATCAGAAGGAATATCCTCATAAGGTGGAACTGACGGCTCAGCCAAAGACGTACAAAAAGCCCAGCGACAAAGGGTGTTCCAGTTTTCGATACCAGTCCGCTTTTTCAACTGGAGTAGCTGCTGTTTGCCCTTCTCAGAAAGCCGGATATTTTCAATTGTCATAATTTAACTCCTTAAAAATACCCTTCTTTGATAACAGACGACTTAATATCTTCTTGATACTCAATCTTATACTTGGCAGATATATAAGGCTCCAGCCCTTTGCAATATTGCTGATCAATTTCCTGATCGGTTGAGAGCAAAATTACCTGATGACTGGCATTAGGGAAGTAATTCTCAATCAGATGATTACGGTGTTTGCTATCCAGACGACCAAGAGGCGTGTCGATAATAGCAGGCAGAGGGCGACCCGAAGCCTTTGCCAACCCCCATAGAATAGAGATAGCCAGCAGCTGGCGCTCACCTGCTGATAAACGGGAAGGTTTGATTGACTGTTGATCCTTACCCAGCAAGGTCAATTTAAAAGTGCCAGTATCAATATCGATTTTATCAATCAGATCATCTTTACGAATAAGAGACTGGAAGCTTTCCAGAATTTTCTGCTCCAGACGGCTGATATCTTCGTTAATCAACAATGATCTGAATTCAGTCAGTACATCCCTGACATTGTCGGCCTGCTCAAGCACCTTTAACTGACGCTCAATATCAAAGCCTTTATCAGCAGAGTCTGTCAGCTTTTTGCTGATCTGAGCATCTTGATGATTGATCGCTTCCTCTCTCTCCTGAACCTGCTGTGTCACAAGGTTCAGCTCAATCTTAAGTTTTTCAACTTCTGCTTTAAATTCTTCTATTCGGTTCTGAATTCCGGCAATAATATGTTGTGCCGGAACAGCGCCCAACTTTTTGCTTATCTGCGCTATTTTTTCCTGGAATTCGTCATACCCTTGTTTGAGCTCTCTACCTTGCGACTGGACACCGCTGAAAAACTCATCGTTTAAACCTGCAAACGCTTCAGGAGAAACATTTAGATAGGTTTTTTCAGGTATCTGCTTCAAGCGCTCAGACTTATCTTTTTCCACAAACTGGCGTGCAGAGGCAATAGCTTCCTGGCCAGCACCGGCAGCTTCAAGCAGCTGAAGGAGTTTGGAATCTCTAACGGACAAAGATTCAACCACTGCCTTGGCAACTGCCCCCTCTTCTTCCTTAATGGCCTGTTCTTTGGCTTTGTAGATGAGATCTTTTACCAATAAAAGAGGTGCAGCTCCTTCGGCATGTTTACGCATCTCTTTTTTGTGCTTCTCAAACTCTTTTTCAGCGGCATTCTTCTCTTCTTCAAGAGCTTTCTTGAGCTTATATAGCTCACCACCTTCACGACGAAAATCAAGCCATGCGTCATTTAAGTCGCTTTCGGCCTGCTTCAGCTTCTCCTTCAATAGAGTTCTTTGCTCATTGAGAGGCAGGAGCTCTTTTTTGAGTTCCTTTTTCCGAGTCTCCAACTGTTTGATCTGAGCTTGAACCTCAGCGGTCTGCTGCTTAATCTTCCTTCGGTTTTTAAGAGCATTCAGATCACGAGACAGGTTATCAACCACATCTAAGCCCAGCAGGGCATGGATACCGGTTTTAATCAAACCTGCGGATTTACGGGCATCAGCAAGGCTTTCAATTTTTTCACCGTCAAAGAAAAACAGCCCGGAAATATTAGATGGTATGAACTCATTGACATATTCATCCCATTGCTCAGAAAGCAATGGCTCTTCAACTCCATTTTTACATACCAATAAATTTTCTTTGACACTCTTGCCACGGACAGACCAAGAGCGTTTCACCTGATAACGGTCCCTCTTTCCTTCATTATGGTGATAGAAAAAGAGTTCCAACATGGCACTTTTGTGACGGGAATGTCGGTTGATCGTTTCTTTCAGGTAATCTTCATACGCCATGCGTCCACGATTAGACGTTTTGGCATGTTTGCCATAGAGAACCAGCTGCAAGGCATCAAGTAGCGTGGTTTTACCACCTCCGTTCAGACCACCAATCAGGATGATATTCTTCTCCCCTCTTGGGGTGAAGAATATGGAGTGATCACTGCCTTTGTATATGCCAAAGTTCTCAATATTCAGTTCATCAAGCAACATGATCTACAGTATTTCCATCCTGAGCAGTGGTCTGTGGTGTGATGAAATGTACCAGATCTACATCTTCTTCAAGTGACAGTACATCCTTCAACTGGTCTCTCGCTATCTGTAGGCGCTGCTTAGTTTCATTAATCTCTTTATCTTTTTTCTTCCGGAGCTCAACTTTACCGGAAAGATGTTTGATTTCTTCCAGCAGAGTACCGAGTTTAATTTCCGTACTTTTGATCTCTTTGCGAAGACGGTAAGTCAGAGCTTCTGTCTCATTCACAAAAGAATATTTCTCAATGGCTCGCTCCAGGGTGTCGTAAAGCTTGGCACGTCGAATCATGGTTTTATTCTGGAGTTCGATGTGCAACAACTCACGAGTCTGCTTGTAGAGAAGGATTGGGTCTATTTCGCTGTCTGGATTTTTCTTCACGTACAGTTCACAGGCACGCTTCAACAGAAGCATTTCCTCGGCACCAAAAGACAAACCTTCGGTTAATTGAATGCCGGGATATGGCTCACCCATCACTTCTTGATACAAACCAGGTAGAGCATCTTCTATCTCATGTTTTTCCATGACCCAGATACGTCGGATGGCTTCCATATCGTCGTCATTGAGAAGCTTCATGGTACGAACTTCATCAGGACCGTTTTCCTGAATAGCCAGCTGTGCTCTTAGCACGGCCTTGAATAATTCGTGCCGATGCTCTTCGGTGTAAGGGCCATAAACCAGCTTGGCTTCGCCATAGCGAGTATTGATATGAAGCGTTGTGCGGCCATCCATGCGACGCCAGTCTCTGCGAGAACGATCTACTTCATAATTGGTATGATCGAGGTAATCATCACGCAACTCCAGTAGAGGAGCCATCCAGATTTTCTCATCATCATTATGAATCATGGCGTGCAGGGATTTATCCTGACCAACAAGAGTACAGACGTAGCAACCAAAACGACTGTCACCACAACTTGGCGTGGTTGTATCTACGACCAGTGGGCATTCATTATCTTCTGTTGCGCCCTGGTACATAGTCTGAAGCTGAAAGTTCTCTACACCCCAAGGGTTTCTGATCTGATTGAGGTAAACCCAGACATCGTCATTACTCCATTCACCAATAGGGGTGAACTTCCAGACGCGATCCAAGGTTTGGTCTGCCACCAAACCTTCGCGAGTATTTCGCTCATGCTCTTCTGCTTCGCGCATGTTGGCTGAACGTGTTGTACTCTCAAGCTTACGGGTTCCAAGCACCAAAATGGCTTCGCCATTTTGCTTAACCGTATCTTTAATAAATGTTTCGGAAGGCTTGATCTTCAAACGATCAGTACACCAGCGAAACTTTGGTCGAGGTGCTGGATAGCCCTTACCAATCACATTCACCCAGAAACGGTTTTCTACCGCTGGTATCAGGCGGTGGGCCTGAATAGGTAAGTCTTGCGCTTCTGCCGACTGATTGATTTTTTCCAAAGAAGCTTCTACCCACAAAGCAACCACGGGGTTTTCTACCAGTGTATCTGTACTGATAACATGCACTGGTTTGATATGCTTCTCTTTAGGCAAGTCAGCTAGAGCAAACCATACCAGCTGCAACACGGCGGTAGAGTCTTTACCACCGCTATAGCCCACAACCCAGGGAATTTCATCGCTTAAGTAAAGTTCCTGCGTTTTTTTCAGGACTTCATCAATGGTTTGTTTGAAGCCTTGCGCTTTAAAAGCAGACTTTCGTGCATTACTTGACATGTTCACCTCGCTTAAAGGCTTCTTCAGTTCGCTGCTCATCCGGCGTCAAACTGATGCCAAGCTGCATTTTGATGTAGTTGGATGTAAGGGTAACATTGTGCCCGGCTTTTGTGACACGTCCGCCAGACATACAGCGGCCTTCCCAGGCCTTGGAGTTGGTGCGTCGCCAGTCAATATTGTTCAAACCTGATAATTTCAGTTGTCTATTTCTCATAGATAAATTAATCAGCCGGTTACAAACGGCACCCAGCGCTTGCAGTACCACGGCATGACTATGTATAAACTCTTCTCGTACATCACCTGCAGTGATTTTTGATTCGCTGACAAGCTCCCATTCAGGGATGTTTGTAGCAACTTCGTCCCAAAAATCGATACAAAGTCCGGCTGCATCTTCAACACTCATTCCATCTGTCTTATCTTCTGTTTTTAACTCAACACCACTCAACATCGCAATATTTGCTGAATTGATAGAGCTTAAGGTGAACAGCTTTCTTGAACGTACGGACAATGCTGATTTTTCCATATCCACTAAGCCACTGAAGACCTTGGACTTCATGGCCACCAGCCTGGAAATTTGGGCTTGTGCATCCCGGTGATCATAACACAAACCTAGCGATAAACTTGTTTTCACAGCGTATCGATTTAAGTCCGCAAACATCTGCTGACAACGGTTCAGACCACGGTCGACAAAAAACACTACAGACAAGGTTTCCTCGCCCAGTGCTGGATGTTGCTTGAGAGCTTCTTCGATAGCGGCTCGACGATGCTGACCATCGTTGATGATAAAGTGTGACTGCATGTCCACCCTCAGCGAGCCGACCAAACTTTCATCACCATCATCTCCTAACGGAATAAAATTAACATCGCCATCAATCGAAGCTGTGATCGACGAAAATACGTAGTCATCTTTGTTCCTGACCAGGTAGCGGGCAATTTCCGGTATGCGCGATCGGTTTAAAAGCCTCTGCGCTCGAAGCTCTGGTTTTAGCTCTTCCTCATCAAACAGAAATATTTTGGGAATCAGCTTAAGCGGACACATGGAGACATAATACTGACGCCCTGCCTGAGTACCCCGTATGGATGGGAATACATACTCGAATGAAGCAGTCATGGGGATGTCACAGGAATGTATGGATACAAAAAATGAGATGTTTGTGAGATTATGACACTCTGTTTGTTTGTTATCCAGAAGATTTTCATCTGAGAACGAAGCTGCTTATACAGGAATAATTTTATGTCGGTTTATCTGGATTGCAACGCTACGGCTCCCATTGATCCAGCCGTAGCGGCTGTAGTCACAAAATATCTTATTGAAGAGTTTGGTAATGCTGGAAGCCGAACTCATGACTTTGGCACCCGAGCAAAACAAGCTGTTGAAAAAGCCCGTCAACAACTAGCTCTGGTTGCGTCTGCAGGTAAAGATGAAGTTATTTTTACCAGCGGTGCTACTGAAAGTAATAACCTGGTCATTTTAGGACTTGCTCCTGAAGGTGAAAAAACGGGCAAGAAGCACATCATCACTACAGCAATTGAACATAAAGCTGTACTGGAACCTAATGAAGCTCTTGAAAAAAGAGGCTTTGAAGTCACGTATCTGAAACCAGATTTTGATGGCCGTATTAAGCCTAAAGACTTGGCTGATGCTTTACGTGATGACACGCTGTTAGTGTCGATTATGCATGCCAATAACGAAACTGGTGCCATTCAACCGTTAGCTGAATGTTTAGAACAGCTTAAAGGGCATGACGCCTATTTTCACACTGATGCCGCCCAAAGCTTTGGTAAAATTCCCAAAACACTGGAAAACAAACGCATTGATTTTATCAGCGTCAGTGCTCACAAACTTTACGGACCTAAAGGTGTAGGTGCGTTAATTGCCCGTAAAAGAGGCTACAAGCGCACTCCTCTATCAGCAATTATGTTTGGTGGTGGTCAGGAAAAAGGTTTAAGACCTGGTACTCTGCCTGTACATCTGATAGCAGGGCTGGGTGAAGCTGCTGAACAAGCACTTCAAAACCAGACGCAACGTAAAGAGGCATGTTTAAAGTTAAAAGATGAAGCATTGTCTGCATTATCAGAACTGAATCCTCGATACCACGGAGCTGATAATGCTTTGGCTCATACCATTAATTTCTCTGTTCCAGGTATTAATTCTGAAGCGGCCATTGTTGCTCTGAAGGGTATTGCTGCGGTCTCTAATGGTTCTGCCTGTACCTCCCAAAGCTATACCCTCAGCCATGTTCTGACTGCGATGGATATGCCTCAGGAAGAAATCATGGGTGCGATCAGGGTATCCTGGTGCCATATGACAGAAACCGTTGACTGGTCAGCGATTGTGAGAGCATTGAAAGAACTGTTGTAAATGGAAAAAAGGACTATTGTACAGGCTGCAATTGCTGTTTTGGAAAACGCATCGCAACCTCTCACGATCAGTGAGATTCATGGAGAGATCGTTAGCAATAATCTCTACACATTCAACACGCCAACCCCCGAGCAAGTTTTAAGGGTACAGATCGTTCGTCACTGCGAAGGTGCCACTTGGTCAAACATGGCCAAGAAGCGCTTTTTCAAAAAAGTGGACGATAGTCGCTACACTTTGCTGTTCGAGAAGGAAGAGGAAGCTACCGCTACCACTTCTGATATTGCCCTACCAGATGCTACATCATACATAGATGAGATCAGGCAGCTGCAACAGCTTCATCTTCAACAAGTAAAAGGCCATATCCTTGAAGATTTGAAACGCTTGAGCCCATTTAATTTTGAGCGTTTTTCGGCACGGCTTTTGTCTAACTACGGTTTCAAAGATGTGAATGTCACTAACGTCAGTAATGATGGTGGCATTGATGCTTATGGGAAGCTAAAAGTTGGCCTTTCCTATATGAATGTCGCTGCTCAATGCAAACGCTACACAGGTCGAAATAAAGTTACCCGTCCTGAAATCGACCAGTTCAGAGGTGCTATTCAGGGACGTTATGAACAAGGAATTTTCTTAACCACCAGCCAGTTTACAGATGGAGCGAAAGGGGCTTCATTTCAGACTGGTGCAGTACCTATTATCTTGATCGATGGTCCTCAAATGGCACAGATTATGATTGATCACCAAATCGGAGTACAACAGTATTTTCCAATCCTGAAATGAGCCTGAAGGCAGGTACTACTACCTAACCCTCGGCTTGTCGCTCATGAACTAATTGAAACAGGATTTCTCTGGCTTGTTGCAGCTTTCTGGCCGCTTCATTATCGGTCATGGCTTCCGCTTTGTCCTTTAGTTGGTCCAGTGTAATCCCTTCTTTCAGGTACTGTTCTGGTTCCTTCAGTGACAGGAACTTTTCGTAAGGGGTCATCATG
>NZ_LASA01000226.1 GCF_001562015.1 Endozoicomonas arenosclerae
TCATTGGGCGGTGGAGAATAATCTGCACTGGATTTTGGACGTTGCATTTTCAGAGGACGCATGTCAGATAAGCACAGGAAATGGGGCTGAAAATTTCTCCATTCTGAGACGGCTTGCGCTGAACGCTATCAAAGCCAATAAGGGAAGTCGCAGTATCAAGAGTCACCGGAAGCTAGCAGGGTGGGACCATAAGCACCTGAAAAAGCTGCTTTGCTCAGTCGTTCTGAATTGATGCAATTGCCCTGGGAAACTGGGGTCAACGAAGAAATGGAGATCTGGTGCTGTTCGACTGGGAAAGGTTCGGTCGAGGCAGCCCTGCTATTGATCTGGCTCCCCTGATCCCGAATCTCGGCACACTGGCAGACTATAAACATGTGATCAAAAACTACAGGGAGGTGAGCCATTCTCTCACCGATGAACAACTACTTAAGCAGATCATTCTGGCTAAAGCCTGGATTGTCATTGAAGTCATCAATCTGTTTATTGATCGTCCAAAATCAGATCCGCAAGTCCACTTAAACTGGTATAACAATCATCTTCCGAATTGGCTGGACGAAATGGAAAAGTACCTGTTATGAACATACGACAATCTTTCAATCGTTCTCTTTCTAATATGCTACTAGTCGTTGCTCTTGTGGGATCAACCCATAGTATGGCGACCATCTATAAATGCACCACAGAGAAAGGCAAGACCAGGTTTCAGGATCAACCCTGCTCCGCGAAAGAGGAGGAGAAAACCATTTCTTATGAGCCATCCACCCAAAATCACTGGACTAATCAACTTAAGAAATACACACCTGAAGGTATTAAGATCAAGAAAATCCTTAAGAGTCAGAGCAATTACAACATCACTTACGAATTTGCTGAGCAATACCAATCAACCCAGTTTATGCGACACCTGAATCGTATCAGTCAGCAAGCCACTATTCTGGTGTCCATTAAACAACCCACAGACTCAAATGGCATAGCAGAAGTGATGATTTCACCGGATGCATCTCCTCTGACTGAAATTTTTGGCAAAGATCCGCAATAAGGCTGAAAAGTATTTGTTTCAGAGGTTTTAACAACAAGTCAATATAGATGTAAAATGAGTGAATTCTTCTGCCTAGCAAGTTCAAAAGCCAGATATGACTTTTCAGGAAATCCCCTTCCAAAGAGCACCTATGCCCTTACTGCTGGAAGCAGACCCTTCTGAGCAGTGCATTCAATCCTATCTGAAAGATTCATGGTGTTTTGCTGCGTTTGAGGGTGAAGAGATTGTTGGAATCTGTTTCGTTAAGCCTGAGAACGACACCACTGCCGAGCTCTTTAATATCGCTGTTGCCCCAGATATTCAGGCCAAAGGGATTGGTACTCAACTGCTTAAATTCACCCTTCATGCACTGAGCAACAAGGGTATAGAAAAGGTTGAGCTTGGGACCGGTAGTTTTGGCCACCAGCTGGCTTTTTATCAACGACAAGGGTTCCGGGTTGATTCAGTACGGAAAAATTTCTTTCTCGATCATTACGATGAACCCATTTTTGAGATGGGTATTCAGCACAAAGATATGTTGCGGCTCGTGTGTGATCTGTCTCTTTGGCAGTAGCAAGCCCTGACGTAAAAATGCTAGGTTGTGGGCGGACTAAAGAATTAGAAACCCAAAATATGTCTGCTTTTTCAAAAAACATAAGACCTTATGTCGAAGAAGAACTTCGGCTGCACGATGACCTGATGATTCAGGGTCGGTCGCAGGAAGCCTTTAAACACCTTGAGAATGCTCATGTTCTGGGTCAGGAATCCACCTGGCTCCATGTCAAAGTCCACTGGCTCATGTTGCTTTGGGGACTTCAGCAAAACAAGCCTGGTGAAGTCGTTGGCCAGATTTTGAGAATAGTGGGTGCCGCTACAAAAACCGCCTTTGGCTTGGTGCCCAAAGGGAACACCGGGGGGAGCAATGTCAGCCCATTCAAGGTCATGCCCATCAAGAAAGAACACGAAGTCCTGATTGAACAGGCAAAGAGCTGATAACAATACCAACGCATTCCAGGATCTGTTCAGGAAGACAATAAACCATGAAACTATACGGCGATATTCAGTCAGGCAACTGTTACAAGATCAAGCTGCTCACTGCCCTGCTCGACCTGAACCATGAATGGGTTCATGTGGATATTCTTAACCACGAAACTCAGACTCAGGCATTTCTCGCCAAAAACCCCAATGGCAAAATCCCATTACTGGAACTGGATGACGGTCGTTGCCTTTGGGAATCCAACGCCATTCTGAATTATCTGGCCAAAGACTCAGCCCTGCTGCCTTCAGACCCTTTTGCACTGGCCAAGGTACAACAATGGCAGTTTTTTGAACAATACAGCCACGAGCCCTTTATAGCCGTGGCCAGGTTCATCAATAAGTATCTGGGCTTACCTGAAAATCGACGTGCTGACTATGAAAGTAAACAGGAAGGTGGGCTCAAGGCCCTTAAGGTGATGGAGCAACAACTGCAACAAACCCCTTTTCTGATCGGTGAGCAACTGACCACAGCTGATATTGATCTGAGCACACCCTATGCATGAACTTTTTCTAAGCAAGCATAAGCGGTGTTCTCAGCTCGGAAGAACCCTAAAATCATTTTTTTCTTCCTCTGTATGGATTTCAATCCAGAACTGACCGCTCTGAGAAATTGATCTTTTGTTTTCAACGCCATACGACCAATGCGGCCTGACTTTAATACACTCCAAATGAGTTCTACTGGGTTCAACTC
>NZ_LASA01000227.1 GCF_001562015.1 Endozoicomonas arenosclerae
GTTATAAACCTCGGCTTTCACTGCCCCGGTCAGGACTCGAAACCTGTATTTTGGCACCCAAACTATATGATATTGGCAATGCCAAATGACATGCGTTAACTTTTCAAATCTACTCATGTTACTTCCTATCTCTAGTAGTTGTGGGGACAACTCAGAGATAAGGAGTAGCATGGGTAGTTCATGGCAGGCGAAGCCAACCATTCATGACCACGTCCATAGGACGTGGGTTTTCACGATGCACTAAACCACCAAGGATAAAAAATGATAGGCTATATCACACTCGGCTCAAATAACATTCAAGCCTCTACTGAATTTTATGATCAGATCTTTAATGAACTTGGTGCATCACGCATTTGGGATACTCCTTCATTTATCGCCTGGGGCGCAGATAAAAACTCTCCATTTTTTGCAGTAACGTCTCCATTTAACAAAGAACCTGCAACGGCAGGTAATGGTGTCATGATCGCAATTAAGGCTCCAAACCCAGAATCTGTAGGTTTAGCCCATGCAACGGCCTTGAAGTTGGGTGCTATTAATGAAGGCGAACCGGGAGTAAGGCCAGCAGGCTTCTACTGTGCCTACTGTAGAGATTTGGATGGCAACAAATTGAATTTTTATTGCGCTCCTCAAGAATAGCCACCTTATTAACGACCTCAAAAAAGCAGTGTTGACTCATACTATGCATCAATAAGGGTATAAGCTCTAACCTGAGCTTGTGCCCAACCTGCAGAGCCCCGGCACAAGAGATAAACAGCAATGAACTACGAAGACTTCAACCACTTTTGTGAATCCTTGCCTGAAACCACTCACGTTGTGCAATGGGGTGGATCCCATGTCTGGAAGGTAGGTGGTAAGGTTTTTGCTGTGGGTGGCTGGGGTAAGGACAAGCAACCTGCTTTTACTTTTAAAACATCCGACGTTAATTTCGACTTCCTCAGTCATCACGATGCCTATCAACCAGCCCCCTACTTCGCTAACCGTGGTATGAAATGGATTCAGCAAACGGATACTGCCGGGGCATTTGATGAGGAACTCAGATATTACCTGTCCGAATCCTACCGAATCGTCTGTTCAGGACTCAGCAAACGCAAAAGGCAAGAGTTGGGTTTGGATAATATTCAATAACTTGCTCATCTCTTTTGGCTCTGGTTGCCTGATAAAAATCGTTAATGTTACATTTAATCAATAAGCTCTTTACTGTGTTCCAGTAGTCAGCCTTTAATTGAGCTCCACCGGTTAAAAAGGAATTTAACTGTGCTCTTAAATCTTATGCCTCCCTATCTGCCCTTGGGTGTCCGTTCATGAAAGCTGTTTTTCGTGTGGACGCTGCCTCTCATATTGGCACGGGGCATGTCATGCGCTGTCTGACTCTGGCCGAAGCCATGAGAGAGAAAGGCTTTGAAGTACAGTTTATCAGTCGGCTTTTTCAGGGGCACATGCTGGACAAGATTCGTTCAGCCGGATTCAACACACTTTCCCTTTCTTCAACCTCCACTCCTCTTGCACCTCTGAATCAACAGGATTACCCATCTTATAAAAACTGGCTGGGCACTTCGTGGCAGAACGATGCGGAAGAAACCCTTTCCTTAATGGACACTCCCTGTGACTGGTTAGTGGTGGATCATTACGCTCTGGATAATCAGTGGGAAAAAAAGCTCCGATCCAAGGCCAAACACATTCTGGCCATTGATGACCTTGCCGATCGGCAACACGACTGTGAGCTTATACTGGATCAGAATGTCCAGCTGCCAGGAAAAGGGGACTATAAAAATCTGACTCCGGAATCCACAGAATGCCTTCTCGGGACAGAATATTGCCTTTTAAGACCGGAATTTCAATGTAGCTACCCAAAACCTCCGTCTGATAAGTTCAAAGTCCTATTGTTTATGGGAGGTGCCGATGCCAGCAGTAACAGTCTGAAAATCCTTTCAGAGCTCAAAGCGGTTGAAGCGCTTGAGCTTTCCGTACTGATCCAGTCTATCCATCCCGACTACCCCATCATTAAAGAGATGTGCGCCCGCTTCGGCCACGAATGCCTAACAGAAAGTCATAACATGGCAGAACTGATAGCCCTTCATAACGCCGCCATTATTGCCTGTGGTTTTGTCAGTTATGAAACAGCCGCCCTGAATATACCGGCCCTGCTAATTCCACTGTCCGACATACAGAATCAAGTAGCGGATCGCCTGGTTGAGCTGGGTACCGGCATAAAAATCATGCCTGAATCATTGAACACCCAACAGCTGGTCAAGAGCATAGAGCAGTTAAAGAATTTAGATACGGATCATCAGCTGGCATTCCAGTGCGATGGAACCGACAAAGTCGTAAAAGCAATGCTTGAAATTTCTAACCGTGACTTTAACCCATAAACAGCGAGCAGGATCATGGACATCCGCGAACACTATCGACAACGACTGGAGCTGTTTGGAGACACGGCCGAAGCCGCACAATACTCAGACCGTGAAACCCAGGAAAAGCGCTTCGCCATTCTGACGGATATTGCCCCACTCAACGGCAGTCGTATACTGGATTTTGGCTCAGGCACCGGTCATCTGGCCACTTATCTGAAGAACAGAAACATTGATGTCGAATACACGGGTGTCGACATAGTTCCCGAACTACTGGCCTGTGGGCGCGAGAAACACCCAGAACACCGTTTTGAGCTATGGGAAAACCTGGGGGATGAGACTTTCGATTATGCCTTTGTCAGCGGTGTTTTCAATAATCGTACGACAAACAACAGGGCCTTCTACCAGAATACTGTCTCACAACTGTTTAGTCGTGTTCAGCGAGGCCTGGCTTTCAATCTGATGAGCACTTATGTGGATTATCAGGATGAAGAATTATTCTATGAAACGCCGGAAGATGCCTTCAGTTATGTAAAGCAACTGACACCCACGGTCACTCTCAGACACGACTACCAAATCAAGGATAATGTGATTCCTTTTGAATACGCCATTTATGCTTATAAACAACCCTGAGTCTATGGACTGACCAAAACTCTCCGGAAAAGGATCGCTGGATGAAACTGAATATCGTGGGTGGTGGCATTACCGGTTGCGTTATGGCTCTGAAAGCAGCTGAAGCCGGTGCCCGGGTGCAGCTTCTGGAAGCCAGCCCTGTCCTGGGTGGGGTCCTCAAAGATCTGGAAGTTGAGAATGAATCCTACTTTAACGGCTGTCAGTACTTTAACGATTCGCAATGGCTGGACCAGCTTGATCAATCGCTATCCGGCCAACTGCAAAGTTTTGTCCATGAATACGGTTCGATAACAGAGCTCTTTGGAGATCAGCAGTTTCATCCGGATTTTGCCCAACCGGTTGTACACGACACCCATGATATTCAGGATAAAGCCTCAACATTACACTCACAAAAGCTGATTGACCGACTTTCCCTGTACGGTCGCCACGCATCTCCGATTATTGACTGGGCAGAACAGTTCGGGATGCTGGACAGTCTTCATAGCGATTGTGTCACCAGCATGCAGCTGCCCAGGGTATTTTTTAAGGAAGATGTTTCAGGGCTTTGTGAAGAGAAGTCCAGAAATCCGGTCGTAGACCAGATGACAGGCGTCCCCCGTTCAATACTGTTTCCCGATCAGGAAAAGGCCATAGGTCTGTTACCTGAACTTGGCTTTACCCCTTTCTTTGAAGGTTTGGGCAGACTGCTGAAGGAGAGAGATATAACCCTTCTTACCTCTGCACCGGTAAAACCCATGCTTTCAGACAATGGTCATATAGAGTGTCATTCCAAAGGTCAGCATTACCCTGCCGATCTGACCTTATGGTGTGCCAACCCCACCGGTTTGCTCATCAATACACAGACCGGCAAGCTCGACACCCCATCCACAGCCATGTATTGCGCCACTGCATTGCTGGATAATGAGCCCCCTATTGAGCCCGTGTACCACCAGATATTCTCTTCCCGATCCAGCATTTTCAGGCTTTATGCCTACCCACTGAATGGCCAGAATAAAATTTCTGTAGAAGGTTTTCTTGAACATGCTTCACTGGATCAGCTGGAAACCCAACTCAGCGACTATCTGGACTTTCTTAACCTCCCTCCCCTGGCATCCCCTCTGACACTTCATAAACAACGACGCTATGTTAATTTCACAGTCAGGGACAAAGCGTTGATCGAACAATTCAACCAGAACAGCAATAGCTTCAATATGCTTCCAGGTGCCTGGCATATCCACGGACGGGATAAGAAAATTGAGTTCCTTGATCACCACTTGCAACAGGCCATGTCATGACGACCTGTGTCATCATGCAACCCTGCTTTATTCCCTGGGCTGGTTATTTCAACCTGATCCACCAGGCAGACTACTTTGTTTTTCTGGATGATGTTCAGTATCAAAAGCGTTCCTGGCAAGTACGAAACCGGATACTGCTCAATGGTGAGGAACATTTACTGACGGTTCCCGTTGAAAAATGCTCTTCACGCACTCGGCTCAACGAAGTCAGGCTTTCTACCCTCCCCCAATGGCAAGACAAACACTTGATGACCCTGAAAAGGGCTTACGCAAAATCGCCTTTTTCACAGCAGGTCTTGCCCATTATCGATGACATTTACCGTTCAGAGTGTCCAACTCTCAGTCAGTTGAATATCAGTATTATCGAGATGATCAGTAGACAACTCGGTCTAAACACTCAATTTATTCTGGCCAGTGAATTAAATTGTTCAGGTAAGCGTACGGAACACCTGATTCAAATTTGCAATGCCTTGTCAGCATCAGAATATTTATCGCCACAAGGTTCAAAAGAGTATCTTCTGGAAGACCGGTTTGAAGAAAGCTCCGGGCTCAAGTTAAGGTTTCAACAATTTGAAGCTTGCGAATACCCACAGAAAAAACGCTCATACTTCCTATCACATCTATCCATTATTGATGTCATTGCCCACCTTGGGCTGGAGCAAAGTCGGGCATACTGCACAGGTTAGCCACTCCCTCTTTTTTTCTACCCTTCCTTGTCCAAGTGCAATTTTTTCACCTCCGAAATGAGATAAACCCATGTGATATCGACCCATTTATTTCGGGAGATTCTGTTGGTTTGATCGACGAGGGGGAAACCATGGGACATGAACAAAAACAGTATTCGTTGTACGCCAGACTTCTGCACTGGCTAATGGCAGCAGGCTTTTTCTTTATGTGGGGAAGCGGGTATTACATGACCCGTTTTGTCGAGGATGACTCACCCATGGAGGAATGGCTTTTTAGCCTCCATATTTCCACAGGGGTGACACTTGTAGTACTCCTGATCATCAGAATTATTATTCGCGTCATGACACCACCGCCTCCATCCGTACTTATCACTTCAGCTATTGAAGCCGTGGGGGCCAAACTCGCTCATTGGGGCCTTTATCTATTGCCTGCACTGGTATTACTGGCCGGCTGGGCTGAAGTAGACCTGGGAGGCCATGGTGTTAAGTGGTTGGGTATAGCAATGCCAAAAGTGTTTCCGACACTTGAACATTTCCATGGTATCAACCCTGCTGATACGGCTGAAACGCTCCACAAATGGCTGGCCTACACAACACTGGGCCTGACGGTTTTGCATATTGCTGCTGTCGTTAAACACGCAAGAGAAGGTCACAGTATTCTCTATCGCATGTCGTTCAATAAACGATAAATATAATGACCAGGAGGGGCAAAACTATTGCCTAGCCCCTCTACTTTTCACTATGACTGTGCCCTGATCAACTCTCCTGATACATGCACAGCATTTAAATTCCTTGTAAACGAATCTCAAATGACTGAATCGAAGGGTTGAAACCCTACTCCAGAGGTTTCAGACTGTGATTCCTCAAGTATTTTTTGGCTGAACTGTGTAGAGAAATTATAAGAACACCATGCACTCATCAAAATATGACTGCCTGATCTTTGATCTGGACGGCACAATCAGTGATCCAAAAGATGGAATTGTCCGATCGGTAAACCATGCTTTAAACACCCACAACTTTGACCCAATAGATGAGCAGAAAATCTGCACTCTCATAGGTCCACCCATCGATTTTTTATTCTCAACTCTAACGGAGTCAGATGATCAAAACTTAATCACAAGCCTGATTGCCAGCTATCGTGAGCGATACTCTGACATAGGCTTTGCCGAGAATAAGCTTTATCCGGGTATAGTGGATGTTTTGAATACTTTGAATCAGCACCCCACTCTAACGTTAGGTGTCTGTACCTCAAAACGGGTCGATTTTGCACAACGGATCCTTGACCTCTTTAACCTGAGTGAATGTTTTCAGTTTGTTGATGGCGGAGAAGTCGGGATGAAGAAATCTTTCCAGTTGCACAGACTGCTTGATAAAGGCCTGATTCGCCAAGACTCCATCATGATTGGTGATCGAGAAGCGGATCTGATTGCAGCCAACGACAACCGGCTGGATTGTGCGGGCGTGCTCTGGGGTTACGGGCCCATCGATGAACTCAGGCAACATAATCCCAATCATATATTTTATCAGCCTGAAGAATTACTTGATCTGTGCAAGTCAGAATAATCAGACGACAAGGCCATACAGAATGCGACTGAAAGAATTACAAGAAAAGATAAAAGCATCGGACTTTAACCCGGAACAGGCCCACGGCTATTTCCTGAAACTGATTGAAGAAACCGGCGAGTTGTCGGAAGCCATTCGCAAGGGAAAATCCGGGCAGCCCGATCTGGGTGACCTGAAAGGCTCAATAGCCGAAGAGTTATACGATGTTTTGTATTACGTCTGTGCGCTGGCCAATCTTTACGATATCGATCTGGAAAAAACCGGAGAGCTTAAAGAAACTCTCAACAGAATCAAATACGGCTAGGGAACCTGCGAATAACCTCTAATTTACTTCCCTTCTTGAATCGAGTTCGAAGTAGGACTGAAATCAGAGGTCTCAACCCCTTATTTGTATGATATTTAGCCACTTTCGTGACTTCAGGGCGGACTAACCCTGTGCCCGGATCATTTGATCCAGTCGAACAATATTCGCCAGGGCAAATAAAGTAGACAGTTTATTGTCATTCTTCTTCAAACCTCGATACCTGGCTTTTATAAATCCAAATTGA
>NZ_LASA01000228.1 GCF_001562015.1 Endozoicomonas arenosclerae
GGGTTGGACAATGTGACAAAAGAGTGGTCGCTGGTTTGTCTTGCGTATAACTTGAGGCGGATGTTCAGCCTGAAACAAGTGAATGAAGAGCAGTGGTTGGAACTGGTCTTGTTGGCGACTTATCTGTGGCACTATTGGGCTGATCTGAGGCCAAGAGTGAGAAAAATCATAAGGACAAGTTGAAAATGTAATGCGCCGGAGAGGGTTTTATAAGTTCTCTCCGGAATAGTCAGAGTCTGAAATTACTTGAACTGCGTTTATGGGTTCAAGTCCGACAGGCTGCTAGGAGCCCACCTTGCGTCAGGGACAACTGTCATGCATGAAGGCTTTGTAAACTTTAATGCCGGTACTCTTGGGCCCTCCATGGTAGAAGGTCGAATCACGCCTGGAGTGACGGTTGATGAGCATTCCGATGTAGGAGCTGGTTCATCCATTATGGGAACCCTGTCGGGTGGTGGTAAGCAAATTAATCGGATTGGCCGAAATGCTTTGCTGGGAGCCAATGCAGGTATTGGCATTTCTCTGGGGGACGACAGTATTGTCGAAGCAGGGCTTTATGTAACCGCAGGAACCAAGGTGAAATTACCGAACGGAAGCGTTGTATCTGCCAGAGAGTTGTCTGGTAAACCCAACCTGCTATTCCGCAGGAACAGCCAGACCGGTGTTGTAGAAGTGTTAAGTACGGATTCATCCATCTGGGGTGGTTTGAATCAGTCACTGCATTCCAATGACTGATAGCTCTATCTTTACATTCAATGGATAGAAGCCTGCTGGCTTCTATTCAGGATTGCTCCCGGTTACTCATCAAAGAATGGTCGATATTTCTTCCAGACTCTTTTTACTGATATTGGGAACGCTGACCCCCTCAGTCGGTTTGCCAGCAACAATAATCATGTAAGGCTTTTCATGAACTGGGCGATCCAGTATTTCGTTCAGAAATTTCATGGGGCTGGGTGTATGGGTCAAGGTTGCCAGCCCGGCATTGTGCAAAGCCGTGATCAGCATACCGCAGGCGATGCCCACGGATTCGGACATGTAATAATGTTTACGCTTGCCGCCATCGGGATCCACCGTGTGTTTCTGGGCAAAGACGACAATCAGCCAGGGAGCTGTTTCCAGAAAGGGTTTGTGCTCATCGGTACCCAGGTGAGATAAGGCATCCAGCCACTCTTCGGAAGCCCTTCGGGTGTAAAATTCACGTTCTTCAATCTCTGCCCCTTCCCGAATCTGCTTTTTGACAGCGGGACTTTTAACCGCAACAAAATGCCAGGGTTGCATATTGGCCCCGCTGGGCGCACTGCCTGCAGAAAGAATACAGTTTTCAATCACCTCATCAGGGATGGCTTGTGGGCTGAAGTCACGAACCGTTCGACGGCGTCTAATATCTGTAAGAAAAGTACCGGATCGTTGCAGCATTTCCGATTCAGAGTAATCAATAAAGCCTTCGAGAGGTATGAAGTCAGGTTCTTTCATGATTAACAGCCTTTGCTTTTATTATGGGGTCATCTTAACGTAATTTCTCTCCATGACAATGTCAGAACCGGGAGACAGATAGTGGAAGATAATGGCTTACGACACTATTATAATGCCTTCAAGCAATGCACCAGTGCTTAGCCCGGAAAATTCATAAAGGAATAATAATAAATATGAATCAAAAGATCCTGGATGGCTGGAACTACCATGACACTGAAACCGAGAGACTGACCGCAGAGCTCAAGGAGTGGGCGGGTGAGTTAACCTGTGACGATACCCTCCCGTTCTTGAAACTGGCTATTCACACTTTGGGTGAGCATCAGGGGCGATGGCATGAGCTGAACGAAGTTGTGGAATCTATGAACCATCATGATCAGGCTTATCGTCATGCAGTGCTCGCAGTAAGCTACTTTATGACCGATCGTGGGCTTCAGGCTCAGTCTGAAGAACTGAGTTATATGAAGTCCGGTGACTCCCTTCTGGCTTATTTTGAAGTCAAGCTGCTGATGGTCAGAGCCCTGGTTTTTTCCGGTCAGTATCCATCGGCGAATGAGCTTTATCAATCAGTGTTTTCAGTGATACCTGCCGATTCGGCCCAGCCTGATTTCCTACGACAAATTGCCATTATCTGTAACACGCTGGCCAACGAGTTGATGTCTGTTGCTGATCGTACTGACAGTGTCAGAGAGTTGATGAAAGCTTCAGCGTTTCATTCTCTGATGTACTGGTCACAGTGTGGTAACTGGGTTAACAGGGAAAGGGCGTTTTATCAGCTGTCTCTGGTTCATCTGGAACTGGGCGAAGCCGGGCAGGCGGTTGAGTTTGCACAGGAAGGTATTCATGTGATTGAAGCCAATGGCAATGAGCCCGTGGATGAGGCATTTCTTCGATTGGTACTGGCTCGAGCGTTTCTGAAGTCTGGCCGTTCTGGAGAAGCTGAACAGGCATTGAGTCAGGCCGATCAGCTGGCTTCTCAATGGCAGGATGATTCGTTAACGGACTGGTATCAGGAAGAGCGGACAAAGTTAGAAATGGAAGCTCAGCCTGCTTGAAATGAGTTCGATTAAGCCGGTGAGAGGCCGGCTTAATCAACAAGTCAGTGCCTAGGAGCCTGTCGGACTTAACCAGCAAAACAGGTAAAATCCTGATTCCAGTACCAGTAACACTCAAAGCACTATGAATAAGTGGAAGTTCAAACCGGTCGACCGAAACACTCCCGACCTTTTCCCTGCCAGCATCCAGGATTATCTTCCAGAAGGTCATATGGCTCGCTTTGTGGTGGATGTTGTTGACCAGCTCGACCTGTCTCCACTGATCAATTCTTATCGAGGCACAGGATCAAAAGGCTGGCATCCTGCCATGATGGTTTCACT
>NZ_LASA01000070.1 GCF_001562015.1 Endozoicomonas arenosclerae
GCGTATAACTTGAGGCGGATGTTCAGCCTGAAACAAGTGAATGAAGAGCAGTGGTTGGAACTGGTCTTGTTGGCGACTTATCTGTGGCACTATTGGGCTGATCTGAGGCCAAGAGTGAGAAAAATCATAAGGACAAGTTGAAAATGTAATGCGCCGGAGAGGGTTTTATAAGTTCTCTCCGGAATAGTCAGAGTCTGAAATTACTTGAACTGCGTTTATGGGTTCAAGTCCGACAGGCTGCTAGTCTCCCAGCACTGCACCACCTATATAAAAAATTGTCTTAATTACGTAGATGGCCTATAACTAAATGATCCCAGAAGTTTTGAGCCGGGGGCGATCTGGACTCGACGACGGTATCGAAACCTAAGGTGCATGCCGAGGACGTAGTGGTTCTCGTTAATCAAAACACTACAAACCTTATAGTTGCCAACTTGGTAGCTCTTGGAGACGCTCAAAACGAACTCTTCGAAGAAGAGTTTGCATTTGCAGCTTAATCGTAGCTAAACCCTACGAGTTTCCCAGTCTGTCCGGCTCGTCTACTGGCCGGTTTTCGGACTGTCATCGTAAGTAGACTCGCGAGGCCCAGTATGCCTGTGGCTGGCCAGCTAAAACTTAACAGGATCGCTTGATAGAACCCCGACCGCTGGGTCGTTATTGAGTTAAATCCAAAGGCGGATCTAAGCATGTAGAGCCGAAGGCTGAGAATCGGCGGACGCGGGTTCGAATCCCGCCGCCTCCACCAACATAAAGCCCTGTAATCCATTGACTTACAGGGCTTTTTTTATACCATCCAAAAAATCAGCCTGAGGTGTCGGAAGATAGCCGACACCTTACACTGCTATCGACTCATGGAACGACGCTCAAGACTGGCAAGAGGATTCAGGTCTGCAGCTTCCTTGAAGTGATCAGGATCGAACTTCGCATACTTCATTGTCATCTTCAGATCGGTATGACCAAGGATTCTCTGCAGTACCAGAATATTCCCTTTATTCATCATGAAATGGCTGGCAAAAGTATGCCGCAAAACGTGACTGCTCTGACCTCTCGGTAACTGAATACCGGAGGATTTTAATGCTCGTCTAAATGCAGATATTGAAGAGCTGAACTGGCCATGCTTTACCAGGTGAGTTTTGACTTCCTGATAAAGGTTTTCAGGAATAGGAACACTCCGCGTTTTTTTACCCTTAGTCTTGGTCATTTCGACACGATTATTATGAAAATGATGACTCTTTCTGCTCTCTATTTCACTCCACCGCGCTCCAGTAGCCAGGCAGAGTTTGGAAATCAGGAGAACATGGGGATTATCTGAACATTTCTTCATCTGGTTCAGAAGAATTTCAATCTGATCCAGCGAAAGAAAAGTCAGCTCCCGCTCGTCCAGCTTGATTTTTTTCGCTTTCCTTAGTGGATTGGGATAATCAATCTCTCCAATGTCATACAGATAATTATAAACAGTATTCAGATAGCCCAGATGTTTATTCAGAGTATTATCTGAAATTACTCGCCCCTGATACATCTCTGTTCTTTTGAGTTTTTTATACTGATTGAAGTGAGAAACTGTCATCTTCCTGGCAACAATATTCCCCATTTTCATAGCGAGAACATCCAGCATTCTTTTCAAACGAACATGATCAGTTAACTCACAGCCTGCGCCTTGATACCACAATTCGACCAGATCACTTAATCTTCGATTATCTTTTTCCTCTGGTTCTGGCGCAGAGCTGATCTCCACTTCTTTAAACTCATTAACTAACTGCTGGTAATACTCCAGGCATTCAGTTTTTGTTTTACAGGTTTTTCTAAACCTTTTATTTCTTCCTAATTCAACATCGAGCTTCCATTTTCCTGTTTTTTGATTTTTGGTGATTTTCATAACCAGCTTTTTATTGTTTGGTTAATTTCGCCCTTGTTTAATAGCGCTTCTTTGGCTTTGAATTGAGTACTTCTTTTACTTCATCGGTGCTATAGCTCTCTAACTCTTTCAGGAAGTTTTTCTCTTCCCTGGTAAAAGTAATTTGAGCCTCACCTGTTACGATGTAGTTGAGAACATAGGGATACTGCTCTGAAATAGCTTCCAGAATCTCACTGGTCACTCTTTGCTTACCGTATTCAATATTCTCTATCACATGAGGATTGACCCCTAGCTCTTCAGCCCATTGCTTCCGAGTCAAGTCATGCAGTCTGCGTATGAACTCCATGCGACCGTTGATCGTCAATCCCTGCCTATTCTTCTTATCCATCTCTCTTACCTGCCTGTTTAGTCGTACTGAACTACAAGTAATTCAAAAAATACAAACTCTGTATTTTTTACTGTTGTATGTATTCACTATTGTTTAGCAATGCTAAACCGAAGTCATCCGATTTCTTCGACAGGCAGAAAAAATGAACATTTTTCTTTTTCAGGCGTAAGTAATTATAGTTGTATTTTTTACAATCTTCTGTTTATTTTATGGTGACCTTAATTTAAATCAGCTCACTCAAGGATGAGAATCATGGATATAGACGATATTGTTTTGGAAGACATACCCTTAGAGCTATTACAAACCCCAGCTCGATTTGCCAGGGCTACAGGGCTCTCAGAGCATGTAGTCCGTCACTGGGTAGCGGATGGAGTTCTTCCTACCTATAGAATCGGCAGAAGAGTATTAATTAATCTCCCAAAATTAAAACAACAGCTACTTAACTCAGCGACCAAAAAGAAAATTCTGAATAACAAGAAAGGAGTCAGAAAATGATTCCTGAATTAAAACTCAAAGGCTCCTCAATTGAAGAGTTTGATATTCTGAATGATCAATACTTTCAATTGATCCTCTTGCAATACGCTATCCGTTCCCTGGAACTTCAGATTTCCGCTAAACGGGGCATGATTGCCCGATGCTCGGATGATGCCGAAGACTTACGTAAGGAATGGGTTGATGACCTGGTAACCCTGGAAAAAGTCAGTCACTTCCTGGCGATCTGGTCAGATGCTCTCAACGAACAGTGTCCTAATCCAGAAGAATAACCATGAAACGACGACAGTCCTACCGAATCAAGGAAGGCTGTACCCTGGAAGAACGACACGAACTCGCCTGCATGGAGATCCTCAACGGTCACATTTGGGTGTGTGTCTACCACTACCACAGAACCAAAGGCGTTCTGATTGGCGAGGAACCACCCAATGATTCCTGGCCAACCTCCAACCGGAAATCCAAATAGCCGGTTTTCTTTGACAGTGAAGGCAGGGCATTACGATTAATCGCGTGGTCAACCCATTTGACCACACACGGCGATTTATCGCCCTGCCAAGTTTCGCTGTCAAAAAAAACCGGCATTTCCACCTTCAACTATGCCATTCAATGCCACTTTATGCGGTTGCTTCCGACTTGTTGCCAAGCCCTTGTGAGCCCTGTTTTTCAGGCGTATAGATTACAAAAACGATCAACAGCACGGAGAGCAAAACAGTGGACTCATCAGTTAACGCCATGTACCTGGGTATCAAAGTCACCGAGTTTGAAGCCAATCGTTATCTCAAGGTCTTTCTGGCGGTACCACCCGATCCCAATGACAAGAACGTTTCCGGTCTCGATGTCATGATCTGCTCAGCTGACATTGAGAATCTCTACGAGTACGAACGGCTTCAACCTCAGAAGCAGTACGAGTTCAAAACCCGAATCCAATCCGGTGCCCAGAACCGGATCTCCATCAAGATTATTGGCATCCAGCAGTCCAAGCCCGCTAAACAGGCTTCGTGATGCAGATCTTGCTCTGTGATGAGTTTTCGATTGAAACCGATGGGGCAGCCTACTGCACCGGTGTTTCATCGTTCATCACGCTGCAGGAGTTACAGGCTCAGCCTGTGACTGAAGGGCTGACGATTGATCAGGCGAATGAACTACTGACAGCGGCTTTACTGGTGCTGTCCATTGCCTTCGTGTTTTCCCTGCTTCTTCGTCAATTACGATAAACAGCATCATTCGGGGGGAATGATCATGTTTAACAAACTCAAGGCACTCGTGGTCGGTGTACTGTGCTCCGTGATGTCGGTGGGGGCTTTTGCCGAAATCGACATCTCAGCCGCGACTACTGCCCTGACCACCGATGGCACAACCGCCATTACTGCTGTGGGTACCGCATTGGTCGGTCTCGCAGCAGTGGCGGTAGTGTTCAAGTGGGTAAAAGGKGCCATTTTCGGCTGATCCCGAGAACCGCACCGATGGGCAGGGAGGTTTCTTCCCTGCCCTTTTCATGATCATTGCCTGATGACCGATACCATGATCACCAACGACCCCAACACTTTCTATCTGTTTGTAATGCTACTGGCCTTCTGGTTGATGCGGCCATGAGAGTGTTTATTGTTGGGCTCTTCTTACTGATTCCCTTCTCTGCCCAAGCAGAAACCTATTACTGGAAGTACAATAACAACGCTAGTTTCATCCGCCCCACAGCGATAGAAGTCTGTGACCTGCTTTATAAGCCGTCTCAAGGTTTCATTGATAATGGCTCTGAATTTATCAATGAATCCCGCTACCACTGCAAAAAGAAACAGCTGGAAGGCAATGGAGTCACCTGGTACTACGTCAGCAGTGACAAGATTTTCCGCTTTGGTGACTCCTGCCCACAGGGTTCAGCTTACAACCCAGAAACCGGTGGCTGCGATGAAGCCACCCTTTCCTGTCCAGATGCCAAACCCGTCGCCAGTACTTTGAATCTATCTATGGGTTGTTTTAACGGCTGTCTCTATGAAAATCTCGGAGGCTTCAGGGACTACGACAATCTGTTATCTGAAGTGACTTACGACTATGTTGCTACGGGTGAAGAGTGTCTGCCTGGTGATCAGGATATCACTGATGCCGAGAACTACTCAGAGACCAATGAAGAAGGACTGGATTGCCGAACCAGCAATGAGATCCAGTTCTGTGTGGATGATGACAAAACCTGCAAACGGATTAATGGTCAGAAAATCTGCATCGATCATGAAACACGGGATGAGTTGTATAACTGCGGCACCTTTAACGGTGAAGTGGTCTGTATTGAGAAAAACGAACAGAGCAACTGCCGTTTTGTGAATGGCGAACACCTTTGCCTCTATCCTGAAGGGGATAAGGTGGATGAGAACTCAGTGGATCATCCAGATAACGGTGGTAACGCCAATCGCAATACCCAGGATGACATTCTGGATCAGGAAGACCTGGACCAAAATACGCCCCAGGCACAAAACACCCAAACCATCATTCGAGAAACCATCATCAAGCAGGCCGCCCAGAAGCAGGCCGAGAATGACAATCCATCTTCTGCTGTTTCTGGTATCGAATGCGATAAAGCGATGAATTGTACGGGAGATGCCGTGCAATGCGTCATCGCACGATACGAGAAACAGCAGGCCTGTCTGTTTGAACTGCAAACCTCTGAGCTTCAGCAACAGGTTGACTCCAATCCGGCAACAAAGCCACTGGGCAGCTATGAATCGGATACTACGATCATCGACCTGGAAGGCATGATCTCAGAAGACGGGCGCTTTGTAGAATCTACCAGCTGTCCCGACCCTCTGTCATTTGCAGTTTATGGGAAAGAATTTGCTATCAGCTTCGATCCTATGTGCGACCTGGCGGGTTACATCCGCTACTTCATTCTATTCGCCACCTGGTTCTCAGTGGCGGTACTGATTGCCAAATCATTCTAACAGGGAGGATTGACCATGTGGGGAGCCATGCTGAGCGTCATGATGACCTTTGCCCTGCCCATCGTCTGGATTGTGCTGAGGGGGCTGGGTTTTGGTCTGATCACTTACGGTGGACTGTCGCTGTTGACCGAATACCTGGGTGACAAGATCCAGGAGAACTTTGATGGCATGCCCATCGCCATGTACCAGATGATTTCTTTACTGGGCATTCCAACCGCAGTGAACATCCTGCTCTCGGTGCTGACCACCATCATCGTCATCAAGGGACTGATGACCGCTGGAGGAGCGGCCAGGAAGAAACCGGTCTGGAATGCACCCACCGGCGGCCTGGGTGGTGGTGCCTGAAACCTCTTGTCAGTAAAACCTGCAGCCGGTGAAGCGGCTCTTTTTTTCAGTATAAAAAGAGGGGCTGAGCTGGCACCGGAAAGGACGCCAACATGCTGCACATCATTACCGGCAGGCCAGGGGCTTCAAAGTCCCTGAATTGCTTCAAAACCGTCTGCACCGATACCAAGTACCAGGGCAGGCCTCGTTATTACAACAACATCAAACTGAATCTGCTGGACTTTCAGGTCTGCAAAACCTTCCAGGCCTACTTCTATGACATCTACTACCCATCGTTAAAGAAGGCGGAGAAATCCATTCTCAACGCCACCGTTCAACCGATCCACGCCCAGAAACGATTTGTGGAACTGGCTGATGTTCCCTGGCTTGAAACGCCCTTTGAGAAACACGATCCGCTGGCGCAATGGCTGAAGTGGGTGAAACGCTGCTACCCGATCCATGACGTTCGCAGTGTCACCGAGATCCAGAAAAACTGTCCGGAAGGCACAGAACTGACCTTCAAGGACTTTGAATCCCTTAACCTGCACTGGAGGCATTTTGATGACCCACACCAATGGTATGACTTGGAAGGTTACTCGGTTCTGGTCGTGGATGAGGCGCAGGAGTTCTTCCCTGTGCGCTCGGGCAAGGATCGAGTACCAGTCTACGCAGCAAAATTTGAGCGACATCGGCATGACTCATTTGACGTTATCCTGGTTACTCAGCACCCTAACTTTCTCGATATACATATCCGGCGTCTGGCTGGTCATCACACTCATTACTTCAATTTTTGGGGAAGTGCCAAAGTTACTCGTTATATTTGGGATAAGTGTGTCGATCCTGATGACCATTTCGAAAGGAAGGAAGCGTCTAAATCGGTGGTAGGCAAACCTAAGAAGTACTTCGGCGTTTACTTCTCAGCCTTTGAACACACCCACAAACTGAAACTGCCCAAAGCACTCTTTCTGATTCCCATTCTCCTGCTGGTCATTGTGCTGGCGTTATACAAAGGCCTCTCAACACTGACCCGTTCAGAGAAAACACCAGAAGAAGCTACTAAAGAGCAGGAGAGCAGTCTTCTCCCTTTATCAAAGGCCAACGCCAGAGAACCTGTCAGCCTGGAACAGTACATCCAGGAGCGTACCCCGAGACTTTCCGGACTGAAACACACCGCTCCTATCTACGACCCTTTAACCAAACCCAAAGCCTTCCCTAAACCCCAGAACTGCATTCTATGGAATGTAGATACTCCTGAAGAAGAATGTATCTGCTACTCCCAGAGGATCACCCGAATGAAAGTCCCCGACTACCTCTGTCGCTCCACTGTCAGAAATGGGTACTTCGATGAAACCCTGTCGGACAAACACTACTTGAGGAACAAACCCACCCGAAGAGAACTGAAACATTACAAACGGGACATCGACAGCTAACCGGCTGGCCTCCAACGCGCACGCGGGAGGCCAGCGGACGTCCCTGTAGCACGTCTTTAAATAGCAGTAGTAGGAAACAAAAAAGTTATAAAAAGGAATTTCTTATGAAACATTTAGACAGATACGACATCTCCACCGATGGCATGGACAGTAAGCTGAACGACAGGGGACTGATCTTTGTGCACCCCAAATACGGCAAGGTCGTTGATCTCTACCAGGAGCAATTCACGGTATTGGGCACTTATATTGATACCCTGAGGCAGCTCTATCACGGTTCGGTAAATCTGAGTGCCATGGATGACCTTCAGTACTCCATAGACTTCAACGAGCGCTTCTATGAATTCCTGGGACAGGATTGGCTCCTCTCCAAGTCAGGCAAAGCTTCGGGCTACCAGTACAAACTCCAGAACAATGATATTGGCCTGGTAATCCTGTTCAAGATGTTTCATGCCAAACCGGAAACGCCCTCATCGCACCTGAAAATAGAATGCTCTCCCTGGTTCCTGGACAGACGCTCTCCAGAAGAAGTGGAGAAGTACCTGAACAAGATCGCCAACAAGCTGCTGGTCAGTCCCAAACCCAACTATCCCGCCATTCATCTGGCAGTGGATGTGCAAGGTTGGTTCCCACCGGAAGACTTCGTGAATTCGGTTAAATGCCGATCAAGACGGATTTCCCAGTACAACACGTTCGATTCCCTGGAGTTCAAACACTCTGATATTTCTTGCACCTATGACCGCTGCCAGTCTTTTAAGTTCGGTGCAGCCTCCTCTGTCCAACTGGCTGTGTACAACAAAACGGTGCAATCACGGGTTGTGGATAAACTGGACTATATGGAACACAAATGGACTTCAGCCAGGTCAACAGAAAAGCACCTCTCCTGTCAGGGCTATGACTCAGAAAAGGACGTTACCCGTATCGAGCTGAGATTCCATCACTCAGTTATACGACAGTTTTCAGAGGGTACGTATGACATCAAGACGGGAGAAGTCGGTGTCTGCCTGACCTCATACAAAGCCGTCTGTAAACACCTGAATGGTCTCTGGCAATACGGTCTGGAGTCTTTCAAATACTGCCATAACAGCAACTACATCGCTCCAATCTGGACGATTCTACAGAGCGATATAGAGTTCAGCTCTCCCGAGATTTTCTACCAGGACAACCTTTACTACAAGCGTTACTACAAAAAGGCCTCATCTTGTTCTGGAAAGAATTATCAGTTGATTCTGGGTAATTTTTTGTCTGCTTGCGCAAGAAAAAGATTAACTTTCATGACGACACTATCAGAGCTTCAAAAGATGATTATCTGGGAAGATATTGCTCAAAATTACGAGTCTAAAGGAGTTGCTGAAGGCACATTGATTGAGCGCCTCTTTGAGAGTTACACATCTAGATTATTATATGGCTGTACAATCTAGTGAGGAACTCACAGGAGGAGGATAAGAGGAAAGATGCACCTTTGTTCTGGTACACTCATCCTGCAATTATTTAAGTATGCCCTGATCACATACACGCTGTATCGGATAGGCCTAACCGAAGGGCGGTAGCCTGCTCAAAAATCAACCAAAAAACGTTTTTTAGCGCAACTTTTGTACAATTGTCTTTTTCTAGCCCTTAGAATGTGACATCTGACTCTATTGACCCCACTAAAAAACACCCAAATAACATCAAAGTAAGAAAACTCCTAAGAACTCAAATTCAGACTGATTTAATCATTCTCATTTTCATGGACTAAGAGATGGCAGAAACAGCATACATCGCCAAAATGGCAGAGACAGTGTCTAATGACTTATTTAGATGGTTCAAATGGGATGTATTAATACCTAGAGATATGAATTTTTCATGTCATAAAGGCGTTAAACATTCGAGCAGTAGCAAGGAAAAAAATACTCACCCTGTAGATGTTATCTTTAAATATACTGACCCATATTCAGGAAAAGACATACTATTTAACACAGATTTAAAAAGTTATAAAAAGGGTTCTATAGGAAACAATAATGTAAGAGACGCTCTTTACTCACTCGCCCGAACAATAGAATGTGCAGATGGAAGCAATGAGTGGAGAACTAAGTATGCAATGAACTCTAAGAACTACGAGATCAGAGGTTTACTTTTTGTCTATAATCATGACGGAATATATGATAGGACATTTATTGAAGCTTTTAAGCCCAAAGTTAGTTCTAAAGGTAAAGTTTCTGCTGGAGTTAAAATTGGTAATGTCCCTCTTAGGAAAGATCAACAATTACATATTATAGAACCATTAAGGAACCTGCGAATAAGTCCCTGATCATGAGATAATAATCTCAGCAGCTTGATCAGAGGTAGTCATGGACCAACAACTCTCTTTTTCCGACAGTGAATTCAGCCAGAAGCGACGCAGAACTCGTAGGGAAATTTTTCTTGAAAGAATGGAGGTTCTGATTCCATGGAAACGCTTAGAGGCCGTAATCGAGCCCTATTACCCTAAGCGTGGCAACGGAAGACCTCCTTATCCTC
>NZ_LASA01000229.1 GCF_001562015.1 Endozoicomonas arenosclerae
CCCTGAAGTTAAGCAAAAGTTATGGGGTGGAGCATTCTGGAGTTCAGGATATTTTATGAATACTGTCGGCCAGCATGGTAATGAAGATGTAATTGCAAATTATGTCAAAAACCAAGGCAATGCGGAGTACAAGCAGCTACACCGGAAGGAAATAAGTCCGAACCAAATCAGTCTGTTTATGGACTGACCACTCAAGTTGCACTGAGGATACCCCGCAGCTTGCTGCGGGGTAGTTCATTTGGAAATTCTATTATCAGGCTATAGAAGGCAACAGGGTGCTTCGTTGCAAACAGTTCTACCCACAGCTGCATGATTAACTGTCACTAAGATTGAATTCTGCACTCAATCAAGGTGCAGAATTCAACGCATCAAATAAGAATCAGGGTAAAGGTTGTCCTCTGGAAGCAATATACAGCTTGTACCAGTCTTCCCGGCTCATATTGATATCCACCGCTTGAGAACAGGCTCGGATACGATCTTCATGGGTCGTGCCAATAACCGGTTGAATGCTGGCCGGATGCCTCATGAGCCAGGCCAGAACGATCCCTTCTTTAGAGGTCTGATATTCTTCAGCCATTTGAGCCACCAGGCTGGCGGTTGCCTTTACGGATTCAGACTCGTTGCTGACATCTTTCCCGGTAAATAAACCTTGATCCAGACAGCCCCAGGCTTGCAGCTGAACACTGTGTCTTCGACAATAATCTACCAGTCCTGGTGTAAAACCTGTGCCAGCACTTTCATTCATGGCCACCAGTACGCCATCATCCACAAAGTCACAACGCCCAAGACTCAGGGGTAACTGATTAGTAATCAGGGGCTGCTCAATGCAAGAGTGAAGGTAAGCAATCTGGTGTTGGTTCATATTGGAAACACCAAAATGACGAACCTTTCCGCTGTCGTATAGGCGGGTAAAGGCTTCAGCAATTAACTCCGGCTCCATCAGCGGGTCAGGGCGGTGAAGCAGGAGAATATCGAGATACTCTGTGCCCAACCTTTCCAGGATTTCGTTGACACTGAATTCAATCCACTGGGGAGAAAGGTCATATCGGCCAGGGTTGTTCTCATCCGCAAAACGAATACCGCATTTGGACTGGATGATCAGATCCTGCCTGAGTCTGGGTTCTGCCTTAAGCACACTACTGAATGCCTGCTCTGCTTTGCCCATTGTGTAGATGTCGGCGTGGTCAAAGAAATTGATGCCACTTTCCAAGGCGGTATTCACGGCTTTGTGAGCCAGCGTATAGTCCTGATCGGTAATGGGGTTACTGTTCCAATCACCTCCCAGGCCCATGCATCCATAAACCAGCCGGCTGGCCTTGGGAATGTGAATCTGTAACGGAAAACGACTCATACTCAGTTCTCTTGTTCAGGATTGGCATCAATATAGCTGTCAGACAGGCAAAAAGGGCATTACTTCTTTTGCCTGGCCTCAAAAGCAGCCATCTGTTCCGGTGTAGCCGGTCGCTGGTGTTTCTCTTTCCATTCGGAATAAGGCATGCCATAGATGCGTTCTCTGGCTTCGTTATCGGATACCTCAACACCCAGATCATCTGCAGCAGATTTGTACCATTTGCCCAGACAGTTGCGGCAGAAGTTAGCCAGAATCATCAGGTCAATGTTCTGAACGTCCTTGTTGTCGTCAAGGTGCTTCAGCAGTCTGCGAAAGGTAGCTGCATCCAGTTTGTCCTGAGTTTCCTGATCAATCTGTGTACTCATAACTTAATCCTCCTACGAATGGCAGGGAGTGTAAGAAATTGTGGCGCAATAAAAAAGAGGCTGATATGAGAAGTTCATGCGTCTTATCGTTGAGATAAAAATTAAATATGAATGGTTGATGAATAAGAGGGCTATTTAAATAATAAATATCGTTATTGAATAAATAACCGCCCATTTGTTTAAAAGATGTTCTGCTGTTGATATGAGTCAAGTCAGTGCGATGGTTTTTGATGGGCTTTGTTTTTCATGGTTAATATCTGAATGAAAATTTGACGTGGGTCATCTAAATAAAAAAACAAGAGCCATAGACTGAAAAAAAGATAACAGATCGACACAGTTAAGCTCGTAACAGGTTTTTAAATTTGGATGCTTTATGCTCAGTCAATTGCTTGTTGATGATCGCATAGCTGTTTTTGATTCAGTCACTGACTGGCAAGAAGCTATTGATCGTGTATGTGAACCGTTAATTAATGACGGATCAATTTCCATCTCTTATAAAGAGGCCATTTTCAAATCAACCGATGAGTTAGGGCCCTATTATGTGGTGGCTCCTCAAATTGCCATGCCCCACGCCAGGCCTGATGAAGGTGCGATTAAAAATGCCTTGTCGCTCTTGATTGTCAAAGAAGGGGTGAGCTTCCACAGCTCGGAAAATGACCCTATTCGTCTGATCCTGCTCCTCTCTGCAGCTGACAGCAACCAACACATTGAGCTGATTACGTCTATCTCAGAGTTCTTCTGCCACGAAGAGGATGTAGAGAAGGTTATTCAGTCCAGCTCGAATCAAGAAATTATCGAAGTTATCAAAAACTATTAAGAGGTTTGTCATGAGAATTATGGCTGTCTGCAGTACGGGTTTGGGCTCTTCTTTCATGATTGAAATGAAGGTAAAAGAGATTCTGAATGAAATCGGTGTTGAAGGTGAAGTGAATCACACCGACTTAGGTTCAGTAACACCGGATATGGCAGATGTTTTTATTTGCACAAAAGATTTAGCGGATTCCATTCTTTCTGGCGATGTAATTGCTATTCCTAATATTACGGATAAAGCAGCCATGAAAGAAAAATTGCAAGAGTATATGAATCAATAACAGGGTGTGAAGTATGCTTGAGCTCTTAATGGATGTACTCAGTACACCCGCCATTCTAATTGGTCTGGTTGCTTTAATTGGCCTGGCTATTCAAAAGAAACCTGCACCTGAGGTGGTAAAAGGCACCATTAAAACCATACTGGGGTTCCTGGTTATTGGTGGAGGTGCCGGTATTCTGGTAGCCGCTATTACTCCAATGGGTACCCAGGGCAATTGCATCAATTCAGAACGACTGAGCAAAGCAGCTTTTTCAGGTGCTTATGGTCCCACCCTGCTAGCTTCCGGTGACTCTTGATACTGCGACTTCCCTTATTGGCTTTGATAGCGTTCAGCGCAAGCCGTCTCAGAATGGAGAAATTTTCAGCCCCATTTCCTGTGCTTATCTGACATGCGTCCTCTGAAAATGCAACGTCCAAAATCCAGTGCAGATTATTCTCCACCGCCCAATGAT
>NZ_LASA01000230.1 GCF_001562015.1 Endozoicomonas arenosclerae
ACCGTTACGAAGATATGATGACGCCCTATGAAAAGTTTGTTTCTCTGCAAGATGCCCAGCAATACTTGAAGAGCGGAGTCACCCTGAAAAGTTTGGAGGCGAAAGCGCATGTCATGACCGATAATGAAGCGGCACGAAGGCTTCAAAACGCCAGAGAGAACTTACTAACAGTCATCTATGAACGACCAGCCTGAGGCCGGAGTCATGCACTCTTCTTCAGGCTCATTTTTCAATTGGAAAATACTTAAACCAAAAGACATGCTTTTGGTCTTAGTAAGAACAAAAAAGGTAGTTTGAAAATGTCTAATATACAATCATATTCCGTTAATCTCTGTCCAGCTAACTCAATGCCGGAGTGCCTCGCTAGATTAAGTTGACCAGGGAGCAAAAGGTGGTTGAATATTTTTACGTAAATGAAGTTTTAAAGGGGTGTGGAGGTCACTATGAGTCTTATGTTTATTATTGCACTGACAATAGTGATACTTGGGTTGCTTCTATGGTACTGGGGAAGGTCTTTAGCAAAGGCTGAGGTGATTTCTGTAGAGCATGAGATTTCTACAACACCCGAGAAGCTCTGGCAGGTTCTGCCAGACCGGCAGCAGGCAGCTTATGAAGAAATGAGCTCAAAAAGGTGGAAATGATCAACCTGATTGCATAGGCAACAATGAAATAATCGTGTCATAAGAACTAAAGACCAAGATATCGGAAGGCATTATCCATTGAGAGGTAATCGGGGATGCTCTGGTGATGATCCAGTCGGTTGCCAACAAGCACAAAGTTGCACTCTAAGGTTTCACAGGCTTTTTTGTCCCACTCGGCATCACCGAAGTAGGTGAGATTATAATGGGTAGGCAATTCTGCTCTCTTCAGGGCAATCTTCATGATCTGAGTTCTGGAAAAATGGTCATTGGACGACGCGAGAGGGATATCGCTGACATCAATACCGGCAGATGCGAGCTTCAACATAGCCGTCTCACTCCAACCGCCTGTTGCGATAGACAGACTGACATTCCTAAGGCCTTGTAAGTGAGCAATAAAGTCTGAAGCCCCTTCAACCTGCTGAGCAGGTGTAATGGCTAAATAGTTACGAATATTGTCGGTAAATACCTTTTTAACGTCTCTGTGTATCCTTTCTCTTTGCTTTATAAGGTCATGGTTAGCAAGATGATGATCCAGTATTCCTGTATCGGTGATGTGGGGGTACTTTGACCAGTCGTTGTCTATTTTATGGCCAAGAACTTGGTGGACCGCATGAATAAAGCACTCCTCATCAAAGTCATATGATTTTACCAGAGTGCCGTCAACATCAAACATTATATGGTGCAATTGGATTTCTTCCTTTGGTGCATTGCACAAGGCCCGAAGTATGAACCTTCGGATATTCATGCAGTACAATTTATATAGGCTTTCGCCGATAGTGAGATGTGGAATGGAATTCAATTTCAGTATTGTTAGAGCTTTTTCTTCATAACGTACTGATCTAAGCCTGGACCAAAGCCATTATGATGACTCTCAATGGTCTGAAACCCAAATCTTGAAAATAACTTTTCCATAAGCTGAGTAGTATTAATGGTAATGTCGTAACTTTTCCCTTCGGATTTTATCCTTGACTCAATCTCCTGATAAAAACCTTCAGCAACAGAAAATAAATTTTTGAAGCCAATTGAGTGATTCTTGAACATTACCCAGGCAATACCGTGCATACTATTGATAACCGACTGCTTGTCGATATCCTGATAACTTTGATAGATCACAGCTTACACCTTAAAAGTGCTGGAAGCATTGAGCATTAGATGACGACTGTTCTATCTGAATCTGTTCGGACTTATCAGCACATCAGGGCAGGTTCTATTGATGTTGGGCTTTACGAAGATAATCTGTCAATCCTGCTGGATAAAGCACCTTGTTGCCTTCTAAAAAGTCATGTTTGTTGACCCATTTGGCGACAAAGTCGGTGCCTTCCTCGATACAGCTGACTACTTCTTTGTCATAAAAGGACAGGTCTTTAAATCTGGCTGAGAGCAGCATGACCATTTCATGCCCCGGTTGGCCATTAAAAGTGAAAATATTCTGAATGGTATGCAGGTAGGAGGTAACTTCTATCTCAGTATCCATCTCTTCTTTGAATTCTCGAACCGCAGTTTGCTCAGCCAGTTCACCAAACTCAACACCACCACCCAGTGGACGGTAAAAGGTTTCTTCTTTAACGTCGTCGTAGCCTTCTGCCACAAAGAGTTTCTCATTATGCTCTATCAGGCATATTGCTAGATTTCTTATGTTCACTTGAATGCTCGTAATTTTATTGAGTTGACCGTTTTTTTGAGATAAAACGGTTAACTGTATTTTATAAAACCGCTGACTCGATTTTTTTGATGTTCACGCCCAGAAGACCAGATTTAAAACCATGTTCTTTTAATAAATTATTCGCTCTAGAATTAACTAAAAGGATGATAAGAAAATTTAAAACTGGAACCAGAAAAAGAAGAGTAAGAACTATGGCAATAATTTTAGGCTCTTAATGGATTCTGGGGAGCTGGTTGAGGACGAGTTATTTGACTATGAATAGAAGACGTTTTCTTGTACAAAAGTGTCATGAAACTTTATGACCTCCTCGACAACGCCAAGTGCTTTGAACAGATACGCCAGATTCGCTGGCCTGACGGGGTGAAATGCCCACACTGTGCCAGCTCAGACATAACCCGCCAAGGCAAGGACGATTCACAGCCTGACAGACAGAGATATTCTTGTAA
>NZ_LASA01000231.1 GCF_001562015.1 Endozoicomonas arenosclerae
ATATGCACGAGATGAGGACGGCGACGGTTTTCATGAGATTCATGTGAATACAATGGAGGGGTTCTGGTCGCTGTTGCGTTCCTGGTTGCGTCCTCATCGGGGTATATCACAAGAGAAGTTACCGCTGTATTTGGGTTTCTTCGAGTGCCTGCACAATATCAAGAAGCGCGGGAAAGCAGCTCTAACCGGTCTTCTGGGAGTGTTGTTTGGATAACTCCCCGGAATCCATTAAGAGCCAACATGAAAATGGAAATGAGGAACGGTTTGGCCCTCTGTTTTGCCATTGTGCTGAAAGATAGTTGACCCCTCAACCCCCATGGCTTGTTCTACGGCTTTACCTACTTTCTGTACTGTATGGATACAAGCGGTAGCCGCCTCTCTGGAGAGGTCATAGATTGTGGCGGACTCTTCTTTTGGAATAACCAATACATGGCCATCTGTTTGGGGCATAACATCCATAAAAGCCAGCGTCAGTTCATCTTCATAGACCTTTACACACGGAGCTTCCCCTGAAAGAATTCTGGCGAATATATTGTTTATATCGTAATTGTCAGACATAAAAATCACATTGTTTATTTAGGGATATTAAGTATTAGAGACAGAGTTGTATTGAAATTGTGTCCTGGCCGAAGGCTCTTGTGCTGTTATGGCTTGTTATATTGTGTTTACATAGTGCTAGTCACCAGCTGGGTAGGCACTGATTTCAAGATGTATTTTGTTTGACACTAACTTCTCTAATATCTCAGGAGAAAACGATAAAAACCTTGCATAGATGTTTTTTTCACCAACAGAACAGCCAATATCCAGAGTCCAGTGACAGCCATGAGACGATGAAGACTGAATGACTGAAGAGAATTTATTTAAAAACTTAGAAAGCTCTTCAAAATGACTATAAAGGCTTGATGATTCTGAGATATCAATATTAATGCCATTTATTCTCCCTTTGTCATCTTGCATAATTTCATCGTCAAAAATGTCTATTTTTTCTGTGAGATAAGTAAGGCTTTGCTCTGAACCTTTGATTCTAAAGATCGAAATGAGCATGTCTTTCACCCAGGCCTATAGGAGCAATATAACGCTAGTAGCAGGAGAAGGTCACAGTAGCTTGGATGTCTCTTCTACCTGTTCAGAGAGCAGATTTAATGGATGCTCTCAAGAGCCTTTTTCATTGCCTGATGCACTGCATTGACCCCTTTAAGAGGTCGCACCATCACTTTAAACTCTGTGATTTGATTGCTGTCATTCCAGGAAATAAGATCAACACCGTTTACCTTGATGCCATCCAGCTCTGTTTCAAACTCAAGGAGTGCAAAGCCTTCATCATAAACTTCACGAATATACCTGAAATGCTCATTACCCAGTACAAAGGCTGCGCTAGTTAAGTACATTTTCGTTATTTCTTTGCCTTCTTGTACGGTGTGAACTATTGGGGAAATCATTCTCGCGTCTTCAGCAAGAATGTCATCCAATAAATCGACATTTTTGCTTTTTACAATGTTATGCCACTTTTTAATAATGTCAGGTACCATCTTTTCACCTTGAGGTTTGGCTTTATCTTTATTGCTTTGATGAGGAAAGGTTTTGCTGCGAAGGTTTGCTTTTGAAATATTTATTGTTGTTGTTTTCATTATCTCAAACTACCTTGTAGGCTCAGCCATGTATTTTTGAATGCTTTTTTTTTGAAAATGAATGAATTTAGTAAAGCTGCCTTTTTGCTTTCTGCAATTGCCTGTTCTTTGCTTTTAAACCCGAATTTTCTGAATGCATCAGAACTATCTCTTCTGGATCTGATCTCTCAGAATCAAGCTCAGGTAGAAGGTGCTATGAAAAACAGTATTCCTCAGCAGCTCCAGGGTATTGATATTCCGCAAAATATCCAGGTCACAATCAATACTGATAATGCCTTGGCCACTATTACTGTTGAACTGCAACATGGAGAGCCTGTAATTGAAATGCCTCAACAGTTGATCATGGTTGAGGGCTTGAACTTCATGGTTACCATCTTTGTAGATCCACTTCAGCCTGCCCATCTGGTTGATTTGAACTTCAACATTTATGAAATAATTGTGGATTCATTGCAGACTGCCATTGAGGGTATTGCATTGATCATGATTTAGTGAACTGAAGTCATAGTGGTCTGATTTTCCGAGCTATTATAACAGGGATATCTACATAATTATTACTAATCCACCTTTTTCATAACGGTCTATCCAATCGTAAACAGATGGTCTGTGAGTAGCTTACTTTTCGGATAGTTTGTTGACAGAGGCACTCTTCAGCCTATAAACGAATAGTGTCTCGAACAACATGGGAAATTTTACGACCGTTGACTTTACTCGTGAATACCTCAAATCTGAGGTGTCAGTTATTGATATGTGCATTAACTACCCGAAAACGTCTCCAAACATGCATAGGCAGTATGCTCTGCTCTAAAGAAACCAAGAATGATACCTTGACTCCTCTGAAGCTTCTTAAGGCCTGATGAAATGGCTTTAAGGAATTGATCTTTCGTTCTTAAGATCATTCTTCCTATACATCCTGATTTCAGGAATCCCCAGACAAATTCATCAGGATTGAGCTCTGGGGAATAGGCAGGCAATACATGTATTCCCA
>NZ_LASA01000232.1 GCF_001562015.1 Endozoicomonas arenosclerae
GCCAGTTTGGATTTGTAAAAACAGCGTATCGAGGCATCGGGAAAAATGACAATAAACTGGCCACTCTTTTTGCTCTGGCTAATGTGGTTAGATTGGATCAAATGCTACGTAGGGGTTAATCTGCCTATCAGCCGAGAAAACCGGCTGAAAAGTAGATAATGAGCGACCCTATCCTCGCTTTTAGTTCTAAGAATTGTGTTTTAGAACATGCTCAAAGGATTGATGGACTTCTTCACACCTTCCCTAGTATTGAATGGTACTGAAGAACGACAGTATATTCTCAGAACAGCGTTTGACGGTCTTTCAGTTTGGAAAGCCAAATACGCCATCAATGTATCCCCTTTCTACCCTCGTTTAAGAACGCACATCAAAGAAGCTGCACTGATAGACAATGAAATCTGGGTGTTTGGTGTGGATGGCACTAACTCTCAACATATTATTGATGCTGTCAAAATCGCAACTGAGTTTTACCAGGTCAGGGCTTCAGACATCCTTAGCAATGTCTACATTAAAAACCTGAATGCCGAAAATGAATCCTCACATGAGCTGGAATTTCTGGTTCAATTGAACAAGGATCTCTATCGATCCACCATGGATGCCTTGAAAACAGCCTGTGCCCACTTTGGCATTCAGCAAGAAATCAACGTGCATGTATACAGCGCTAATAACAACCCTAAGATCCCAAAACCAGCTCTTCATCAAGCTCTGAAGTCTGGTGGCGCTTCCTCGGTACAAACAGATGCAAGAAAACTGAAATACAAGTCAGGAAACAACGCTGGATCCTTAAGTGCCACTATCAGAACAAATTTGCATGTTGCCAAGCTCGAGTTTTAGGGATTGACGAAACATAAAAACATCCAAAAAATGGCAGCGTTATCAAAAGTCGATGTCGCCCCCTGTTGAATTTATTCGGATGCCAAAAAACTATTCAGTAACGCCAGTGAGTGGCTGTCATCACCTTGATTAAAGAGCTTCGAACTGGTTTCAACAGCTCCCTCTCTGGCCCAGTCATTGACCCGCTTGCGGTTGGTGATCCGCCAGACCCCATCTTCCAGTCGGTACTCATCTAAATACCGGCCTCCAGCTACATACTCCCAATCGCTTTCTTCGAAGTGGAATACATGGGTGTTGGTGCTGTAGATCTCACCCTGAGCGCGGTCGCCATCAATATGATACAGATGGTTTCCAATAAGATGCTGTGTGGTCATATTGACGTTGGAAGACTTTAAAAAGGCGATAAAGTCCGAGGGATTACCGGCAAACATCGGACCGTGGTCATGCCAGGCATCTTCTGTATAGAGGCTTGCCAGATGATCAAACGATTTACGGTCCACTGCCGAACAGTAGCGGCACATCAATTCATAAAGGGCTTGCTTGTGGTGGTCGTTGTGCATGATTTACCTCTTGGATTCAATGGCTCTCAGGATTGCATAGATTGCTGCCCAGATTGAAGAGATGATCACTCTGAGTCAATCGTAGTTAGATTATTTCTGCTCTTGAATATTTAATCAAAAATGGCCAGCGTCAGGGTAAAAATCATGTTTAATTTCTTGACGAACAACCACAGTTTTTTGTTAGCCAACCTGACTGATCTGTCAGTGAATGCATTTCAAGTTTCATTATGATGACAGGACACTTTTAGTCAGGAGACATTTATGATTCCATCTGATACTTTCAGCTCTTTCGCCAGATCTGCAGGCTTAAATACACTCAGGTCTCTTATAGGTGGGATATTCAATGACCATTCTGTGGAAGTATCTGCTGCCCACAACTATCTACCACTGAAACACAGGGCAATTGCATCAATTCAGAACGACTGAGCAAAGCAGCTTTTTCAGGTGCTTATGGTCCCACCCTGCTAGCTTCCGGTGACTCTTGATACTGCGACTTCCCTTATTGGCTTTGATAGCGTTCAGCGCAAGCCGTCTCAGAATGGAGAAATTTTCAGCCCCATTTCCTGTGCTTATCTGACATGCGTCCTCTGAAAATGCAACGTCCAAAATCCAGTGCAGATTATTCTCCACCGCCCAATGATTG
>NZ_LASA01000233.1 GCF_001562015.1 Endozoicomonas arenosclerae
ACAAATGTCTAACCATTGCGAAGACACATCAATACCAATGAAGTTAAGTATTGTTTCCATAACGGTCACCTAGATCTAAGCTTCATACGGGGGGGGTGACCACAAGCTGGCGTTAGCTTGCAAAAATTGTCTACCGTAAGGTAGGAGTGCTCCTAATCGTCGCTCATGCTTGTGGGTGGGGATTTCTCAGTCAGTCTGTCCGAAAGGCAGTAAGCAGTCGATGCCCCTCACCCCCGCCTCTAACTTTATACAAATAATTAGAGACAGGTTAAACATACAAGCTTGTCGAAGGATGCTGGTAATGCACTTCGACAAGCTCAGTGCGAACGGTATAGGGTTTAGAGCTCAATTTCACTAGGAGTTCAAGAAGCCCATGGAATGGCTGAAAAGTAATTATAAGAAGGCATCCCATTGTTTTGTTGGGGCATAAGTTGAGTTGAGAGTCTAGTCAAAATGATCAGGATGATTTGTATTGTTTACTTATTGCTCATCTCTCTGTCATCCATTGCAAAGATATACAGCTGGGTGGATGAGAAGGGAGTCAGACATTACAGCAGCCATGCGAAATCGGCTGATGCAAAAGAAGTGAATGTTGATGTGCCTGACTCAAACTGGCAGAAAATGGACATTAAAATCATCGACATCGGTTTTGATCTTACGGATCAGGAGCATCAAAGGATTCAGCGAGACGTTAATACTGTTTATCAGTTTTTTGATAAGAAATTATTCTTTGATATTTATAAAACCGTTCCTGTCTCTATAAGAATCTTTGGTAGCAAAGAGGACTATGTGAATTACAACCTTCGTCACCAGGATCTCTCTGCACAGTCTAAAAGCACTACTGTTCATACGTTGGGTCGATATTTGCCGAAAACCAATGAAATTCTGGTCTATCAGCATAAAAACAGAGACAGAACATTTTCTACGATCAAGCATGAGGTCAGTCATGCGATTACAGATACTTTGACCCCGTTTGTACCTTCATGGCTCAACGAGGGTGTAGCTGAAAATATGGAAACCATTGGCATTCAGAAGGACTCCCTCTTTATTGGTTCTCATCGAACTAACTTGTACAACCTTCGTCGTTACGATAGTGATGACAAGCTGTTAGCGATAAAGGATTTTATGTCCCTGACCAGTCGTGACTGGCGAAAGCAGAACAGAAACACCGACTATGCCTTGCAAATTCAGGCAGGTGAATTCACACGTATGTTGCTTTCATCTCCAACTGGCCTCAATTTTATCAGCAGATTGATGCATAACTATAAACGTGGTGACAGAACCATTGCTTATTACCTTGTCGATGATGAATATTTTGGAGGTCTGGGTACGTTGGAAAGCAAGTGGTCGTTATGGGTTAAGAGGAAAGAGTCAGGTCAGTTTGCGCTGTGACTTAGTGTTATCTAAGGAGTAAAAGATCAATGGAAAATGTTTATCTTGAGTTGGTGAACAGAATCAAGGAAGAACGTTATCCTGATGCTGAAGTGGTTTTCCTGGCGGGTTCCCATGTCAGGGGAGAAGCAACTCGATATTCCGATCTTGATCTGGTGGTTGTCTATGAATCGCTAAAAGAAGCGTATCGAGAGTCTTTTATATTTGACGCTATGCCTGTTGAAGCCTTTGTTCATGATCCTGAGACTCTGGAGTATTTCTTCAACCAGGTGGATCGACCCAGTGGCATACCTTCATTAATGAATATGGTGGTAGAAGGTATTGAAGTGCCTGCTTCAACAGCCTTCTCAGCTTCTGTTAAATCACAAGCCAGACGGGTTCTTGATCTTGGCCCACCACAGTTATCTGAGAGTGAGGTCAATACCGCTCGATATGTTCTGACGGACATGCTCGATGATATCAGGGCTCCCAGAAATTACAGTGAACTGGTTGCAACAAGTTCCACTCTTTATCAGAAACTTGCGGACTTCTACTTGAGAACTCAAGGTCTCTGGTCAGCCAAAGGCAAGTCGATACCCAGGCGTTTGAAGGCTTGTAACGAACCGTTTCAACAGCAACTTAATCGGGCCTTCGAACATCTGTTCCAAAAAGGAGAAACGGAACCTGTCATTAAATTGGTTGAACAGGTTCTAAACCATCATGGCGGGCTACTGTTTGACGGCTATAAACTGATTGCTCCTGAGGAGTGGCGCGAAGATTTGAAAGCCCCATAAATACAATAAGAGAAATAGAATTTTATGACATTTAAACTGGAAGTCCTCAATCAGAAAAATGCGATTGAGGCAGTAAGAATTAAGGCAGAGCCACCCGAGCTCTATCAACTTCATTACAACACCCATTGGATTGGGCACAGCTATGTGCATGATGATTTGTCTGCGGTGTTAATCAGAGACGGTGAAGAAGCCGTAGGTTTTGTATGCTATGGACAGTCTTACCATGATGCCTATCTGCTTGAGAAAATGGATGATTCTATTGCAGAGATTCATCATTTTTTGATCAAACCGGGTAGACAAGGTCAGGGTTTTGGTCGGCAGACTGTCCTGGCTATTGCCAGGGAAATGCATCAGAAAAATTATAAAATCCTGCGTGTTGCCCATCATCCAGAGGCTGACAAGGCCCGTGCTTTTTACACCAACCTGGGGTTCAAAATCATCGGAAAGAGCTATGACGATGACCCACTGCTTGAGTTAGATTTGGAAGCCTTTCTGTCCCGTTGGAGTTAACAAAGAATGATCATCAAGCGACAAGGTCATCGTTATATTGATGTCGAATCGGGTAAAACGCTGGATGCCTGGTTTCCAGAAGCGATTCTTGAACCAGTGCGTTCCTGCCTTGCAGAAAAATACGGCGTTGTTCGTGGTGAGGCTTTTGAGCTTGAAATTGACACTGAACAAGAGGGGCCGGTTTCCACAGAAGATGCATACTTGCGCTTGCACTTACTATCGGAGTGCTCAGTTCAGCCCAATCAGATTAATCTTGAGGGACTGTTTGGTGTTCTGCCAAACATTGCCTGGACGTCAGCTGGACCTGTATTGCCTGAAACCGTAAATCGTCTTCGATCTCTGGTCAGTCAGGAACATCATCATCTGCAGGTCAGCTCCATTGATAAGTTCCCTCGAATGAGTGATTACGTGATACCTGCCGGTGTCCGAATAGCGGATGCTGACAGAGTCAGGCTAGGAGCCTGTCGGACTTAACCAGCAAAACAGGTAAAATCCTGATTCCAGTACCAGTAACACTCAAAGCACTATGAATAAGTGGAAGTTCAAACCGGTCGACCGAAACACTCCCGACCTTTTCCCTGCCAGCATCCAGGATTATCTTCCAGAAGGTCATATGGCTCGCTTTGTGGTGGATGTTGTTGACCAGCTCGACCTGTCTCCACTGATCAATTCTTATCGAGGCACAGGATCAAAAGGCTGGCATCCTGCCATGATGGTTTCACTA
>NZ_LASA01000234.1 GCF_001562015.1 Endozoicomonas arenosclerae
CCTCCATGTCTTGCCACTCGTCCGCTCCACATATGACTGCGCATACAGCAATGATAAGTATATCGAGCAGGTTGTGATCACACATGCCGGGGCAGCGAGGATCAGGAACTTTGGCTAAAAAATCAGCTAGTGGCTGGTACTGCTTGGCTTCCATGCGGATGAACTACTCTAGGAGACTCGAATAAACTGGATAGAGAGTTTACAAGAAATTTATCTTCGAGTGTTCAGATTGATGCAATTGCCCTGCCCAGTTTCCCGGGTTGGCATCTCCCGAGACAAAACTCTGTACATCAAAAAGTACCGAACTTTGAGTTTGGAAAAATGCTAGACGTTCATGAACCGACGGAAGTGGACTTAAACGTCGCATGGCTTTTGTTGTCTGTTCTACGGACCATTTGTGGACTTTTACTGTTGGCTCGAAAGAGAGGGTCAAATCGTGAATTGACTTGAGTTGATGATAAGTTGCGGAAGAACTTATCAGTTGGGGAGGGTTAATGGTGTCAGGAATATACTCAAGAATTACAGAGTCTGTTGTCTCGTCAATAAGTTTCGGAATATGAACACCAGACTGTTTCAGAATAGGGGCAACATCCCGATAAAAAAATCTTTCCACATCCGAGACCTGGGTTTTCTGTATACAGGATTGTCCTAGCCACTCCGTGATGAAAACACTGGCATCTCCCATCTGGGACAGGTCTTTTTTTATTGTCATAAGTCACTCTTTAACGGCTGGATATGAGCGCCTTCGAATAGTTTCACAGATGTCGTCGTAGTCACTGAAGTGATCAAAAACATAATCTGCAAAATTCGATCGGGTTGCATCCTTTGTTTTCCAGATAGTCGTCAATCCCAGTTGTTTGGCTGGTTTGATATCGTGAGAAAGGCTATCACCACAGAAACAGGTTGGGGCGTTATTCTTCCCCAGTTGATTCAGACCCATTCTGAAAATTTCAGGGTAGGGCTTCTTGATGCCGGTTTCACCCGAGGTCACAATGAAGTCAAAATAGGGTTCGAAACCCAGAGCTCTGATCTTGTTTTGGGCCACAAACTCATCCTTGAACAGTGAGTGATCAAGATGGAGGTGATTTATTTTGCTACTGCAGAGGTAATCGGCATAGTTTTTCAGAGTAGCCGTTTTGTCATGTAAAGTATCATCAAGATCAAAAATAATATTCATCAGGTTATCTGGTTCGTGTTAAGGGTGATGAGGGCCAGTACGTCTTTCAGAAGCTGGTCCGGAGCTACACAAAACCTGGCTTGAGTCTGAGGATTCTGTGTAGATGAAACCAGTGCCGAGTCCATCCCAAGGTGAGTAGCACCCTGGATGTCAGCAATTTCAGAGTCACCAATCATCAAAGTATCAGCGGGTGATACACCCAACCGGTCGAGTACCGCTTCAAATGCTTTATGGTAGGGCTTTCGATAACCAATCTCACACGACCATACGATGCTATTGAAATACCGGGCTAAACCACGTTGCTCCAGATCCTTCTGGAAGATGTCGGCTGGCCCTGTAGCATTCGACAACAAACCCAGTTTATAACCACTGTCTTTCAGGCGTGAGAGCATTTCTTCTACATCCGGAAAAAGTGTATTGGAGCGACAAAACTCCATTAAATGCTTCCGGCCAATACTTTCATCAAAAGGAAGGTCAGCATCACGAAAACACCTGGCCCAGATTTCAAGCCACTCAGGTTGCTCCTGCTGATCTGGTTTGTATAAGGTTACAATTTCATTTTCAATGTTCTGGCCAATAGTGAAAGCTTTTTCGTGATCCAGAACGGTATCAAGCGCTTTTGCCAATGATGCGGATTTTGCCAGTGTGTTGCCAAAGTCGAATAGGATTGCTTTGTACATAGAGAGTCTTGGTAAAGTCTGATCTATCAGGTGTGAAAATTATCTGTGGAAAGTAAAGAAGGTATTTATTGTTCAGTAAAGGCTATTCATTTAAAGTTTTTATAGTCAGGTCATCCCACCGACAGCTTATTGATTTGGGCCAAAACTTCCCGACAAGAGTTTCTGTATAACTGACACCTCATATTTGAGGTGTACATGAGCAAAGTCGACGGCCGTAAAATTTCCCATGATGTTCGAGAATCTATTCGTTTAGAGGCTATACACCTATGGCTGGAGGGTGCCACTGTCAATCAGCTATCCGAAAAGTATTCTACTCACAGGTCATGCGTTTACGATTGGATTGATCGTTATGAACGAGGTGGCTTGGAAGCC
>NZ_LASA01000235.1 GCF_001562015.1 Endozoicomonas arenosclerae
AAACTAATGGCTGTGTATTAATTGATGACGCTTATTAGGCAAGCTTATAACTTGCGCAGTTTTTGAATCAAGGAGGGCTGAAGTTGAATTCAGCCTCTGGGGTGGTGTGACTCATGAAGGTCGCTGAGTCGTTGTTGGGCAATGTGAGTGTATATCTGGGTGGTCGACAGGTCGCTGTGCCCCAGGAGAAGCTGAACGACACGAAGGTCTGCACCGTGATTTAACAGGTGAGTGGCGAAGGCGTGGCGAAGTACGTGGGGAGAAACATTGCTTTGAATATTTGCGGTGACGGCATGCTGTTTGATCCTGTGCCAGAAGGTCTGTCGGGTCATGGGGTTGCCGTTTCGACCCGGGAAAAGAACTCGATTTTCTGAATCATTGATCAAAAGGGGTCTGCTTTCATGCAGGTAACGCTGAAGCCAGTTCAGAGCCTCTTCCCCCATAGGGACCAGTCTTTCCTTGTTGCCTTTGCCTTCGATGCGAACAATGCCTTGCCTGAGGTTGATGCGGTCCAGACTGAGAGTGACCAGTTCAGAAACCCTAAGCCCACAGGCATACAGTAACTCAAGCATGCAGCGATCCCTTATGCCCAGCTCGGTGTCCAGGTCCGGGGCTGCAAGAAGGTTTTCTACATCGGTTTCAGTCAGGGACTTGGGGAGAGGGCGGCCCTGTCTGGGCATTTCAATATTCTGGGTGATGTCGTGCTCTATCTTGCCTTCTCTCAGCTGATAACGAAAATAACCCCTGAGGCTGGAGAGCGCTCTGGCGGTGGAGCTGGGTTTAAAGTTTTGCTCGTGTCTCCAGGCAAGGTAATCGGAAAGGTCTTGGGTGGATGGCTGGTCGGGGTCTGTAATACTGGAATTACTGGATGTCAGCCAGCCTGAGAAGTGCTCTATATCTCTTTTATAGGCTGATCGGGTATTTTCGCTGAGTCCTTTTTCCAGCCAGAGGTGGTTTAGAAAAAGATTCAGGTGATTGTTATTGAGCATCATCTACTGTTCAGGTCGCATGAAGCCTTATTATTACGGTATATGAGAGAGTCGTAAAGAAAGCGGGAGTCCGCCATCCATGGCAAACTGGATTAAGGGTTTTGAGCAGGAGCAGGCTCATCCGGTACCTTGTTAAAAATACCAAGCTCATGCAATCGAGTTTCGTTAAAGTTGCGACCGTATCCGTAGGCTCTTTCTCTATCTTCAAGGCTGTAGAAATTACCCCGCTTATAACGATCGGGTGTTGTCCAGCCATCAGCAGAGTCATCAACATGCGAATTTTGTGAATTCACATAAGCCTGGGCTAACTCTGCGGAATTAAGCTCATGGAAGTGCTCAACAGAAAGGTTGGGTAACGAAGGGCCCTGTTCTACACCTTTTGGAAGAGTCTGGTTGGTGTATTTCTTGACGTTCTGGTCGGTCAGGTCGGTCCAGGACATGAGAATACCGCACACCATGAACATGGCTTTCTTGGAGTAGAACTCTTTGGGATCCTTAAACAACAGACTTGGATCATTTTCTGCTACAGATTTGGCTTCCAGTGCACCCCTGGAATTCAGGTAAGTGGTGAAATCCATCGCTACAAACTGTCCATAAAACAGATCATCAGTGCCATCTCTGGGTATTTGAGGATAGGTCTGTTTGGTGGTGTCGTCATGAAGTAACTGGACGGAAATTTCCGGAGAAACGTTATCGGAGCTATCGCCAGGTGTACTGAGTCTGGCAATGGTTTTCATTTGTGAGTAAATACAAATCTGCTGTCCTGTAGTTACACCATTGCGGATCTGGCTGGCATAGTGAACTTTTGTGTAATCCTTAAAGGATTTAGCAACATGTTTTGGGGTATCAACACTAGAATAAGTGGGTAGTTCACCAAACCCGTCTGCCAGATCTTCTGCATTGACAGAGCTGACAAGAGCAGTTGTGCATAGTAAAGGAACTATTGCGTAAAGAGGCTTTTTCTTCCAGGACATAATCATGTTACTCGTTTTTAGATGTTGATGAACAATGACTACCCGTTCAGGTATTCAGTCTTTTATTTAAAATAAATAATCAGAGATACAGGCTGGATAGAATATTTATAAAAACATGTTTCATATTCGCTTTTAAATGCAAAAAACCACTCGCTAACGATAGAAAGCAGTTTTTAGTTAAAAAATATAAAAATATTTTCACATTGTGTATATTCAAAAACCTTTTCTCTATTAGAAACAAACTTATGATCGTGTCGTTAGACACTCGGGAGTAAATTAGTTCAGTCGTTGTTTGTATGGAAATATTGTCTGGTAATATCTGATGG
>NZ_LASA01000236.1 GCF_001562015.1 Endozoicomonas arenosclerae
GGGAACGGTATTTGAAGTGGCTGAGGGTTAGCTCAATCCAACGGTAACATTCGTCCTTGGAGTCCCAGCCGGGCTCCAGACAGTCTGCTTGTGAAAGGAGGCTTCTTACATCCTCCAGGGTTTTGATGAAATGGGTGTTCATGATGATTTTCATATCCTCATCATGAACGACAGTGCTGAAGTCGGCTCATTTCATGTTAGAAACCAGCCCCTTCTTCAGGCTCATTTCATATTGGAAGAGACTCGCCTTTGACATATTACTGACCATCGTCCTCACCCTGCTCACGGGAGGCGCCGCCATAGCGGTCATGGCCGCCAGCAAGGCTCGCCTGATCCGCCAGATGAAACTGCTGGGCGAAATATTCAAAGAACTGGCCAGCCTGCTGAAAGAAGTTGACCGGTATATTCCCAAAGCATCCATGCGCAGTCGTTCAACGGGGAATATGGTTGAGGATCTGCCGGTGGATGACCGGCCTGCTCCTGTGGCTTCTGCTCCTCCTAAAGGGGTAGCTCGGGAAAAACAGGAGCAGGAGAAAAAGAAAAAAGACCCTCCTCAGAGTTTGGTTGAAGTAGCAGAGAGGCTGAAAGAAGCTAGGAAGAAAATTAAAAGAGAAGGGTATAAACCAAAGTATACTGATGATCAATTGGTTGCTATGGCTCAATCAGGTGATGTAGCAAGTGAACGTTTCCATGTGAGATTCATGGAGTCTGGATATCTGCAAGATAGGGATACACCAGATGAGCTCCTTAGTGGAAAATTGGGTATGGTGATGCAAGGGAAAACTGGTTCAGGAGCTAAATATTGGTCTACAACGTTTGATCAATTAGAAGATGCTGATACCGATCCTAAGTTGATCTCTGAGAAACTTGGCCTTCCATACGAAGAGGGAAAAGAGTTTACTCTATTGGTAATTGATACAGAGAAAGCGTCATCTATAACAGGTGTTAAGAGTGTGCCAGCTACATTTGAAAATGTTAGCGATTTTGCAAACACGGAGCTGCCTTTAGACTTCAGTAAAGAAGTAACGGATAAGATAATGACTCCTGATTACCAAGCCTATTTTTCAGATGTTCATAAAGCAGCCATGCAAGATGAAGATGCTGGTATGGATTGGGATAGTGATATTAAGGGTTTTTCAGATTATCTGGATGCAGAGAATTTTGCAGACGATGAGAAAGAACTATTACTTACACGTATGCAGATGCAAAAACAAATTGGAAATAATCAGGATTACTTGGGGGATGGTCTGACCAAGGATCTTAATCCAGATAGCCCAAATCAATATGGGGCTGTTGAAACACTGAATTTTGAGAGAAAAGAAGTGAGAATTAGTACTCTCAAAGATGAAAAAGCCTTACTGGTTGTGAAAGAGGTGTTAGAGCCAATATGAAAACTCCAAAATACCCAATTCAACCTGCTTTACAAAAGGTTATTCAGCATAGTCGACTCCCTGTTGATTCTGTTGAGCTAGGACGTATGAGAAATATATCGAGGGCAAATATACTGCATATTTTGGTAAAGCGTTCTGATCGTTGGCTGTCGATTCTCAGTGTGAGAGGAGATGATCCTCTTTTAGGTAAAAAATATCGGTGTTATCAGGACGACTTCCCGTTAGGCTTCTTAAGCTGGTTTCCCAAGGCCTTAGAAGATTTTCGAAAGCCTCCTGCAGAAGGTGGTCTTCATGCAGGAGCAATGAGCAGTATTGATTATGATATTGAAGGTGAGATGCTCTGTGTTCAGAGAACTGTTGAAGGGTATGAAGTGTTGAACCGTTCAAGAAATGCAAGCTTAGGTACACTATACAGGCCGGTATCGATAGAATTTACTGAAAATTTTTTATACCAAGAGGGCTTGCTTAATCTGATTCAGAAACTTGGCGATCAGTATGACAAAGGCTTGATTTAAGAGGGTGGGAGTCTTGGCGGTGAGTCCGCGGTGAGTCCGGGACATCCACATTGAAGGGGTCAGGTCTTTAATCGTGAATTTGCTCATATACAAGACGACTCTGATACACAACAAACTTCGACCATTGTGCCATTACCCTCAATAATGGCACTCACTCAATAGTCTCTATCCACACCGTGACCAGACCGAAAACCTGAAAAGGATTGAAGCGCTCTACAACCAGATCAAGCTCAAACTGGGCCAGATCAAGCTCAAACTGGGCCAGATCATCGCCAGCGAGAAAGCCGAAGCCCTGGCCATTGACCAGAAATATCAGTTGATGAGTGCGTCTGAAAAAAAACAGGCGAACGCCGGAAGCTTTGGCAAAGGCTTAGCCGATGCGGGCATATCGTTTCTGATCTGGACGAAAGATGTCGTTGAGGTGATATCCCCTCTCTTCCGCTCCATCCGCCAGGTCAAGGCTTATATTGATACCCCCTATGAAGGCTCTGTATTTGAATGGCTTGAAAAAGTCGACCAGACCTATCGGGAAAGCGAGTACAAAGAGTTAGTGGAAGCCCTGGGCTTTGACCCCAGAAAGATCAATACCGAACAGTTCCAGGAAGCCTGGGAAATCACCCAGATTATCTGGGACGACAAACAATGCCAGGCACTACTGACCCGATTCGCCAAAGATTACTACAAGGCCCAGCACCCCACAGAAGTCAGTGAATTTGCAGGCGGTGCCGCCTAGTATTTTCCAATCCTGAAATGAGCCTGAAGGCAGGTACTACTACCTAACCCTCGGCTTGTCGCTCATGAACTAATTGAAACAGGATTTCTCTGGCTTGTTGCAGCTTTCTGGCCGCTTCATTATCGGTCATGGCTTCCGCTTTGTCCTTTAGTTGGTCCAGTGTAATCCCTTCTTTCAGGTACTGTTCTGGTTCCTTCAGTGACAGGAACTTTTCGTAAGGGGTCATCATGTTTTCATAGCGGT
>NZ_LASA01000237.1 GCF_001562015.1 Endozoicomonas arenosclerae
GCCTTTTGATCCTGTGCCTCGATAAGAATTGATCAGTGGAGACAGGTCGAGCTGGTCAACAACATCCACCACAAAGCGAGCCATATGACCTTCTGGAAGATAATCCTGGATGCTGGCAGGGAAAAGGTCGGGAGTGTTTCGGTCGACCGGTTTGAACTTCCACTTATTCATAGTGCTTTGAGTGTTACTGGTACTGGAATCAGGATTTTACCTGTTTTGCTGGTTAAGTCCGACAGGCTCCTAGGGTAGGCCAGTGCAATTGTTCTCTTTGCAAAAAAAGAAACGCCATTATGGCCTACACAGAAAGTGAGAACTTTGAGCTTTACGAAGGCCATTCCAGCTTAAGCTGTTACCAGTTTAACTCTATGACAGCGAAACATTATTTTTGTAAGCACTGTGGAATCTATACTCATCATCATCCAAGAACACAGAAGAAAACCATTGCTGTAAACCTCTCATGCTTATCCTTGAGCGACTCAGAGATAAAAGCTCTGTACATTCAAAGAATTGATGGCAAAAATCTCAGCACTGAAGAAGCAACTGATCAATAAGGGTACTGGAATTATTAATGCTTTTTCAGTGAACAAAGGTGAGATACTGATGATCCACAACTGACAGAAGAAGATACCACTGGAAAACGGCTACAAAAAATAGCCCGGTTTGGGAGCATATAATGAAAGGCCAGTCCCGAAGATCAGAAAAAGCATAACAAGAGTGTCGCCGGAAAAACTCTGATGTTTTCCATCTCTCAATTGCTTAGAGTACTCATAAGACATTTGTGATTTAGAACATGGGCTCTTGATGGTTTTTTTTCCAGATACCTGAAAAAAATAATATTGCATATTGCCTGAGAAAGCTGATTCGAGAGCTGCACCTGCCATTGTGGCATTGCCCTGCTGGTGCCATAGGGCACTATCATTACGCTTGATACTTGAGATTGATATATCACAATGATCACAAGAGCCTTGCTCCTGTAAAACGGCCTCAAACCTTTTTTCAGATGAGAGAGTTAAAAACTGCTGACTTTCACCTGCCGTAACCACTGAATAGGAACCATTGAAACAGTAACTGGAGTAAAATGACTTGCCATTTCGATGTTTCAGAATACTGGAGTAATACTTTGAACTGGTCAAAGAAGTAAGAACCTTCAACATGGGAACGATACCTGGCACACTCCCTACTTTAGTCCTGTCTTGCCATTGAGCGACCTGTAAAGAAACGCCATTTTTCTTACTGTTTGCCAGACAGGTTCCCTGAGTTAAGGAACAAGCTAAAGCTCTGGACCAATCCCCAGCTTTCGAAAGCATTACCTTCTCCTGGACAGGTTGAATCGAATAAGCCGTACAATCAGGGTATCGCGAATCCGACAGCTGCCAGACTTCGAACTGATAGCCCGTAGAAGAATCAGTAACTGTATATAACTTTCCATTGGCCAAAACGGCATTGACCCACGAGCAAAGCAGCAAACCAATAAAAAACAACAGACAAGTTCTTACCAACATTGCTCATACTCGATTCCGCTGATGACTGGAGTGTAGAGCATATTTATAAATACGAGCTATCTTTTCGATACTGTCAAAGCTGTAAGGATTCAGCGTCTCTCTTAGGCTAGGGAACCTGCGAATAAGTCCCTGATCATGAGATAATAATCTCAGCAGCTTGATCAGAGGTAGTCATGGACCAACAACTCTCTTTTTCCGACAGTGAATTCAGCCAGAAGCGACGCAGAACTCGTAGGGAAATTTTTCTTGAAAGAATGGAGGTTCTGATTCCATGGAAACGCTTAGAGGCCGTAATCGAGCCCTATTACCCTAAGCGTGGCAACGGAAGACCTCCTTATCCTC
>NZ_LASA01000238.1 GCF_001562015.1 Endozoicomonas arenosclerae
ATAAAAGCCAGGTATCGAGGTTTGAAGAAGAATGACAATAAACTGTCTACTTTATTTGCCCTGGCGAATATTGTTCGACTGGATCAAATGATCCGGGCACAGGGTTAGTCCGCCCTGAAGTCACGAAAGTGGCTAAATATCATACAAATAAGGGGTTGAGACCTCTGATTTCAGTCCTACTTCGAACTCGATTCAAGAAGGGAAGTAAATTAGAGGTTATTCGCAGGTTCCCTAGATTTTCCGCAATTATGACTGGAATAAAATAGCTCAACGAACTCATGGGCAGGGCACAACTCTGATCACTCTCAAAAGCTTCAAAGGGACTTGGATCCGGTGATGAGTATGGCATCAACAGTAAACCGTCTGTTGTCGAAGGGGTGGCACTAACGTGATAATGACTGCTAAACCTACTCTCGGTTGTAAAGCTTGAAAATGCTACCGACTCAGCAGGACTAATGCTCGCTTCCTGAAGATTAGATGATGAAGGAATTGCGGTATAAGTAGACACACGGGTTACCGGAATTTCAGTGGAATCCATTTCTGATTCTACCGAAGAACCAGGCGCAGAAATGACCGTAGAACTGGTTCCCGATGCTACCGAAGAGCTGGGCGACGACATGACCATAGAACCGGTTACCGATGCTACCGAAGAACCGGGTGAATAAATCATCGAAGAAGAACGCCGTCTCTCACAAAAAGGGAAATCAACAATACTTTCAAAATCGATACCTGAGCCCAGCTCCCCCTGCGCACCATTCTGTGGACCAGCTGCATTAGCCAGTGCAGCGTATACAAAAGGCTGGAATGGACATTGAGAGGCCTGCTGATAGTCAAGAGGATGATTGCCCTCACAACCTTCTGCATCAATTCTGGAGGCATTAAACGGGGTTCCGGAATCTGTACTCCGCCAGAAAAGTCTCTTATTGGAAGGAAAAGCACAAACTCCATTAGCAAACTGTTTATGGCTCTGCTCATTGGTTCTGGGGAAATCCTGCATCTCAAGGGCATTGCCTTGCTTCCAGGTGCCGGCAAGACAGATACGATCAAAAAAGCTATGCGTGGGGATTTCAAAACTCATCCAAACCGGCCTTTCGCCTGCCGCCTCTACCCCCGTCGCAGCCGCATCAAACAAATAGAAGATAGAGTCCAGGTTATTGCTCGAGCCCGGATACGCACTGCGACGAATACCCGTCCCTTCACCAGTGATATTCATATTAATATTCTTGTACTTCAAACCCATACTTTTGGCTTGCCGGATTGCAGCCCCCGTGCCTGCTGAATGCTCAATATAGACGCTCTCAAATTGAAAGATCTGATTGTCGTCATTACGACCACCGTGAACGATAGTCATTGCTGATGATGACTCGCCTTCAAGACCCGTGATAGTGACCGCTGACTGGCGCAGAAAGAAGCCATACGTTTCTTCACAGGTAGCCTCGCTGCTACAGTCCGCACGCTGGGTTACATGGGTCAAGCCGTCTACCGGCTGGGGTAACTGAAACACCAGATGAACTCGCTCGATCCTCAACCCCGTTGTTTCAAAGAACAGACTGTGAGGCTGGGCATCAATACAGCCACCCTGAACTTCTCCCTGACTATTGAAGAAAAGCCTTGGAAAATTATTCGTATTCAGCCCACAGATAGAAAAAGCCATATTATTGAACTGAAACTTCAAGTCCTTTTCCAAAAAGTAATTACGACCGGAGAGAAGAAAGCTTACCCTGCTGCCTTGCGTTGCAAATCGGGAGATAACAGACGACAAGTCACCATTGTTACGTACTGTATAAACCGACGACAATAACTGACAACCTTGAGCTAACTGTTTGTCCAGAGCACTGGAGGCATAGAAATCATTCGCTGCACTTACAGAAGGCGTTGAAGATACAAGAATAAAGACAGCCAATAAGATATTGATCTGGGCCAAAACTTCCCGACAAGAGTTTCTGTATAACTGACACCTCATATTTGAGGTGTACATGAGCAAAGTCGACGGCCGTAAAATTTCCCATGATGTTCGAGAATCTATTCGTTTAGAGGCTATACACCTATGGCTGGAGGGCGCCACTGTCAATCAGCTATCCGAAAAGTATTCTACTCACAGGTCATGCGTTTACGACTGGATTGATCGTTATGAACGAGGTGGCTTGGAAGCCCTGA
>NZ_LASA01000239.1 GCF_001562015.1 Endozoicomonas arenosclerae
CTTGAGCATATTATAAACGGTCTTACTATAATTGATTCTTACAGAAATGAAATTACGGCAATGGATGTTGACCTTGAGCTATTGGAGGTTATGTGGGTGTTTCACGATATTGGTGAGATAGGCATGACTCAAGATATTCCTTCAATAAGTAAAAGCCAAGATGATAGGGATGACGAGTATAAAAAATCCATTGTTACGCTTTCCAGTATTCTACCAAACAAATTAAAAAAAACGCTTATTAAGCTTTATAATGCCTATGAAGGCAAGGACATAACAACCTATCATAAAGAGGCTAATTTGTGCCGATGGATTGATAAAATGGAAGCAGCTTTATTCATATATGAGTCTGGTATTGCAAAAGTCTGGCAGACACAACTAGATAACCAAATTCAGTTTGATAAAATATTGAGTGACTATGCTTTAGGTAATGCTATCAATAAAACCAATGAGCTATTAAAGCTTGACAGTAATCATACTCATAAAAAAGCATACAGCCAAATTAAAAAGCTAATTATTCGATATCAGGGTGAAAAGATTATAAGCGAGGCGTGCAGTTCAAGACTGAACCAAATGCTACTCATAAAGCAGCCATCTATTTAACAAGGATATTAATATGTTAGTCCATATTGACTCTAAGCCAGGAGAAATAGCCCCGATCGTCATCATGCCGGGAGATCCACTTAGAGGTAAGTATATTGCCGAAAATTACCTAAGTAATACAACACAAGTTGCATCTCTCAGAAACATGTTGGCCTATACCGGGTATTACCAGTCTAAGCCTGTATCCATAGTTCCTTCTGGGATGGGGATTCCCTCTATTTCTATATACGCCCATGAGCTTTATAAAAACCACAAAGTCAAAACTATTATTAGAATCGGTACCTGTGGAACTCTCCGGGAAGATATTTCGACTGGAGATTTGATTATAGCATTGGGAGCTAGCACCGATTCTATGGTTAATAGAACCCGTTTTGAAGGTTATGACTTTTCCGCTATTGCTGACTATCAGACTTTTCTAGCTCTTGACCTATCGGCTAAACGAAGTCAAGTTAGCTATCATACGGGTAATATTATGTCTGGGGATTTACTCTATTATCCGGCTCCTGAAAAGATGAATGTATTAAATCGGATGAATATTCTGGGAGTGGATATGGAAACTGCTGGGCTCTATGGAGTGATGGCTGAGCATGGCTGTAAAGCAGCGGCGATAATGACTGTTGCAGATCACATTTCTAAAGGACAATCGCTGGATCCAATGGCTCGGGAAACTGGCCTGGATACACTCATTGAGATCACGCTGGGAGCCCTCGAATCGATTCATGACGACTTGTAAAATAGTAGGATATCGATTTGCACTCACTTAAAGTGAATAGGAAAAGGTCTTTGTTTGCAAGCAGCTACAACAAAGTACTAACCGGTAAACTCTATATCGCCACATTTCACCCAAAGGAGGGCTTCGTCGGGATGGTTTGAAGCAGCTCAATCATTCCTGACAAAGAAATCTGGCATTTTGGGCTTACACCTAAACAGGGGGAGTTTAACCCCCTGCTTGAACGCTTCGAATCCTTTTCGCTTTAATCATGACCTGATAATCTGATGATCTGATTGTTTAGTGTTTCAAGTTGACCAGAATAGAAATGGTCGGCATCTGATTTAAAGAACTTAATGTTATTGAATTGTGTTTTAAAATTTTCTTCATAGTCAAATCTTTTTTGTTTTTTCTCTAAACCAAGTAATGTATCCTGAGTGCCATAAAAGCAGAATATCGGGGTGCTATTATTTTTTACCAATTTTCTTGGATTAGTAGATATTAACTCGAGTAAAAAAAGAGCTTTCTTAACCTTTTCAAAATTAAGAGTTCCAAAGTGACTGTCTGAAGAGTCAATTTCGGGTAGGACGCTTTCTGCGAGTGATTTCAGCATTGCACCCAAGTTAAAAGGATGAACTTCTTCACACCTTCTCTAGAGAATCTCAATAGATTCCAGATTTAAATAACTACAGCTAGGCACTCAACAAATTTATGATGCTTTTTCCAATATACAGTAATCTCAGACAAATCAGGAAACTGGCTTTGGAGTGGCTCTAGTAAATTAAAACGAAGTTGGTCTTCATTACAGAAGGATAATTGAACTTCTGAAAAGTTGATAAAGCGCTTGACACGGCTTAAAATGGCTTTATATATAGCTTCTTTCGCTGAAAAAACAACGGTTACGAATTGCTCGTAACTATCAAAACACTCTATGAACTCAAGCTCACCTTTTAGTACTATTTGCTCAGAAATATTCTTAGCCACGTTGTTTGGTAACCAGTTTTCGATATCAATACCAACTATAGCATTCGGGTTATTGCAGGCAATTGCAACACAATATTCACTGGTATGGCTGATTGAACCTGTAATACCTTTGGGCCAGATTGGCTCCTGGTCAGGGCCATATCCTGGTTGCTTGTATCTGATTCCACACAATAGTTTCATAGCTGAAACGGCGCAATATCGGCCTGTTAAAAACTCTTTTATTCTTTTGTCACAGGCTTCGGATAAATTTTCTGGGATGTAAAAACCTTCAAGCAGAAGCCGGTTAAAAAACATTTGGCTTTTATTTATCCTGTGTAGATATCTAGTAATCATATGAAAAACATGCCTACGAAAGCCAAGGCTGGAGTTCTCCAGCCTTGGTGAAGTGTTAGGGAACCTGCGAATAACCTCTAATTTACTTCCCTTCTTGAATCGAGTTCGAAGTAGGACTGAAATCAGAGGTCTCAACCCCTTATTTGTATGATATTTAGCCACTTTCGTGACTTCAGGGCGGACTAACCCTGTGCCCGGATCATTTGATCCAGTCGAACAATATTCGCCAGGGCAAATAAAGTAGACAGTTTATTGTCATTCTTCTTCAAACCTCGATACCTGGCTTTTATAAATCCAAATTGA
>NZ_LASA01000240.1 GCF_001562015.1 Endozoicomonas arenosclerae
GATAGCTTGAAGTAGAGAGAACTGAACATGTCTGAAGATCGTTATCTGCATCCTGACTGGCCAGCGCCGAAGGGAATCAGGGCTTTTGTTACCCTGAGAACCGGTGGGTTCAGCCAGGGCGTTTTCAGCAGCTTTAACCTGGGGCTGCGCTCTGGTGATGATCCTGATGTAGTGGAAAAGAACCGGGCTTTGCTCGGTGAGTGTTGCCATTGGCGCTATAGGCCTCAATGGCTAAAGCAGATTCATGGCATTAATGTCGTGACTGCGGGCCCTGACAATATCGAAAGGGAAGGGGATGCGGTCTGGACAGATCAACAGGGTTTGCCCTGTGCAGTTCTGACTGCGGATTGCCTTCCGGTTATTTTCTGCAATACAGCTGGCACCAAAGTGGCTGCAGCCCATGCGGGGTGGAAAGGCCTCCAGGCAGGTGTTCTTGAGGCCACCGTCCAAAGTATGGGTGAGTCTCCTGATCAGGTTTTGGCCTGGTTTGGTCCCGCTATCAGTCAGTCTCACTTTGAAGTAGGGTCTGAGGTACGTGAGGCTTTTCTGGAAAAAGATCCGGAAGCCGCTGCTGCTTTTGTTCCTGGTGAAGGTGATCGTTGGTTTGGAGACCTTTATCAGCTGGCAAGGCTACGGCTGGAAAAGCTGGGATTGACGCAAATCTCTGGTGGCCAGTTCTGTACTTTTGAAGAGAAAGATCGCTGGTTTTCATACCGGAGAGACGGCGCTCAGTCTGGGCGTCTGGCAACATTAATCTGGATTGAATAAAGTCATAGAGCCCCTCTTTATAGAAGGGCTCATTTCTCTTAGCTGTAATACCTCTGTCTGAATCCATCAAATAAATTGGCCAGATCTGGCGCAGGCGCTGGGGGATTTCCAGGTCCGCTTTCGGACCAGGCTCTGTGGATGTGATTGTCTCCAGCTTTCTGCTTATACATTCTTGCTAACGTGTGGTCGTACTGTCTGCTGGTTACTGTACTGACATGATACCAGTGCGCTTTTGCGCGGCTGTGACTGATGTCCAGCAAAACGTAGCCTCGTTCCGTCAGATTGGTCCATTTCAGATTGGGTAAGGCGCCATCCAGTGCCAGTGAGCCGATCTTGGCAAGGTCTGATTTTTCTGCGAGACCAGAAGTTACTCCGGGCGTTACAAACTCTCCACCCAGGGCTCCGTATCCTGAAATTCTGCCGTAGTGGGGGAAGTGGGGTTTTGGCGCCAGATCGAATGCCCACGAGCTGTGAATATCACCGGTCAGCACCATCAGGTTGTCGATACCCTGGTTTTGAATGTGATCAAAGAGTCTTTGTCGGGAAGCCTGGTAGCCGTCCCACTGGTCCATATTAATGGGGAGATCATGACTGATGCTCAACTGAGACATCATGACTTGCTGCCCCAGTACCCGCCAGCGAATCCCTTCGTTCATCGAGCGGCTTAAACCATTGTGCAACCATTGTTCCTGGTCCAGACCCAGTAAGCTTCTGGAAGGATCTTTAGCGGTCTTAACATCCAGTGGCAATGCCTGCTGATCTCGGCCCGCCAGACGTGTATCGAGCATAAAGAGATCAATAAGGTCTCCAAAACGGAAGCGTCTGTAGATTGTTCTTTGGCCAAAATGATCAATAATGCCGCTCTCCCTGATGGGCATCCAAATGAACTACCCCGCAGCAAGCTGCGGGGTATCCTCAGTGCAACTTGAGTGGTCAGTCCATAAACAGACTGATTTGGTTCGGACTTATTTCCTTCCGGTGTAGCTGCTTGCACTCCGCATTGCCTTGGTTTTTGACATAATTTGCAATTACATCTTCATTACCATGCTGGCCGACAGTATTCATAAAATATCCTGAACTCCAGAATGCTCCACCCCATAACTTTTGCTTAACTT
>NZ_LASA01000241.1 GCF_001562015.1 Endozoicomonas arenosclerae
TACATGTATTGCCTGCCTATTCCCCAGAGCTCAATCCTGATGAATTTGTCTGGGGATTCCTGAAATCAGGATGTATAGGAAGAATGATCTTAAGAACGAAAGATCAATTCCTTAAAGCCATTTCATCAGGCCTTAAGAAGCTTCAGAGGAGTCAAGGTATCATTCTTGGTTTCTTTAGAGCAGAGCATACTGCCTATGCATGTTTGGAGACGTTTTCGGGTAGTTAATGCACATATCAATAACTGATAGAGTTTCAATAACTAGTGAAACTAAGATAAAGAGCGGTATTTTTGGCTCATCTGTTCAAGTAAAGTATGATCACCTTGAATGGATTGAAGCATATTCTTCAGGAGCGTGTAGAGATATCTACACCACAAATGTATGGAGTGATGCTCAGTTCAAAGCAGCGAATGTGAGTAATAACGATTACATTATCCATAAAAACAATAAATTAAGCATCGTTCAAAAAAAAGTCGGAAATGCATAAATCGGGTAGTCGGAGGTCTCTAGCCTCCAGCCCCCACAACACCCTGCATGCGGGTCCGCACAGGGCGTTTCCCGAAGATGTTTAAAATAAGTGGGTCGATTACCCCCACATACTCCAGTGCCGGTTTCTGCTTTTACACCAGCACCCCTCAACCCGGTCGGACATGGGGTAACTGAGTTGCACAGACTCCTCACTGACCTTCAGGTTCAGGCCTTCGCCCTGTCCCAGCCATTACGCTGGGCATTTGACTACTATGCCGTCTGCTGACTTCTGTTTAATCACCGGCAAAGTTGCCCCTGCCAGCGCTATCGGGTTTCATCCTGTTTGCTCGAACAGGGGGATGAGTTCTGTTCGCCGAGCCTGTTGAAACCGGTGGCTGAGAACCGGGAGTAATACCGATCGCCTGTTAAACAGATCTCCCCGGATAAGAACATGAACCTTCAGTGCACAACCGCCGCATTTACCGTATCTCACGAACCAGAGGGCTTTGTGTTCCTTGGCACACTCGCCTCAGAGACTCGGCCTTATATGCGATTTCTGTTCGTCGGCTCGCACCTTTGCACTCGGGCTTCCTCCACACAGGCTCTCGCGAGACTGCACTTGCCGTCGGCTAGTGGTTATCATCGGTGGGCGTATTCGGCTCCAGATCCGATGCTGGCTCTCCCACAGGGGACTTTCACCCCATAAATTCATGCCCATGCCGGGCGTACCAAGGCGCTGCAACCGACCTCCGGCCACTGTCACCTTTTTTGCGCTTCGCAGCAAAAAAGCCGCCATTGGCCTACGGCGGCTGAGCGCGGCGTTATAGCCCATCGAGATTGAGATGACAGGAACTTACGATTGGAATCCAATGCCTCACAAGGTGGACGTAAAGTGTCCATCTTGCGGAGAATATGCGTTATTCGAATTTGCTGAAGTCGTAAAGATCTCTCTCAAAAAAGACATCTCGTTTTTCGAAGCGAGCGACCTGTTCGAATATCGCAAGTTCAAAGACTCATGTGGTCATATATGGCACGGTGCAGTCTACTACGCGGGGTTGCATGGCAGATCAACACAAGCGATAAGGGATCTTCCTCAAGGATATGAACCCGAAAATTGGGGTCATTCTAAATACCTAATGAGAAATCATGGCACAGATCTGGGATCAGTAACGTGTAATCAATGCCATTTGAGAACGCCATATATACTGGATTGGCCTCACGACGCGTTCTTTAAAATCTCAGTAAAAGGCCAAGAATTATGGGCTTTTAATCGAGAATCAGCAGTAGATCTAAGAGACTATATTGAGTCAACTGAAAGAAAGACTGATCAATATAGATGGTCCAGGTTTCTTTTACACATCCCGACGACGTTCAAAAAGCAAAATGTACGTGATAGTGTGGTTAAAAAATTAACTAAGGCACTCAGGTGCTAGAGGCTATAACAAACGCGTGCATTTGACCTCCGCTGCGCTGCGGCAAATGACGCGGGCGTTATATGCCTAAATCATTTGCCGAATTTATATAATGAGAAAAGCATTAGGATTATTGATCGTAATTTCTGTAGTAATTGTATTCAATTACTCATCATTCAAGGTTGAAGAGCAGAGGTGCTTTTCAGAGGTCGTAACTGAATCAGGTTATAGTGATGAATCATATTGGATAATTTATGAAACTAGTCATTGTCCTAACCAAAATAAAGCAAAACATTATTTATTGTTCAAAGATAAAAGCGCTAACATGGGGTACAAAATAACTTTGCTTTCTGAATCTTCTGAGGACTATAAGAAGAGAGGCTCTCTGGATATTTCTTTTTCATGGAAGAATGCAAATAAAGTGGTTGTGAAGTATCCAGAGTGGCTTGACTCAACAGCACTACACTCACCAGTATCAGATTTGGATCTAGTTAAGCTACAGCAAGATAAACAAGGAGATAAACAAGGACACCCAAATATTTGACTAACCACCCAGTTAAACTACTTTTCTCCTGTCACTGAATTTTTCAAACTGGAGCCCCCATGACCCAAGCCCGCAGTGCACTGATTGATCCAGGTTCCACACCTTACTATCACTGCGTGGCTCGTTGCGTCCGTCGGGCATTCTTGTGTGGTGAAGATCACCTGACCGGTAAGAACTTTGAGCATCGCAGACAGTGGGTGGTTGATCGACTTCAGAAACTCGTTTCCATTTTTGCTATTGAAGTCTGTGCTTATGCTGTGATGTCGAATCATTACCATGTTGTATTGCACATCAACTCTAGAGAAGTAGAGGGCTGGAGTCGAGATGAGATACTCAAGCGATGGACTTTTTTATTTACCGGCCCCTTACTGGTTCAGCGCTACCTGAGCGGGCATAACTTAAGCACTTCAGAGCTTAGGCGGGTTGATGAATATGTAGAAGAATACCGTCTTCGGCTCAAGAGTATCAGCTGGTTTATGCGTTGCTTGAACGAACACCTGGCTCGTGAAGCTAATCGGGAAGATGGCTGTAAAGGCCGGTTCTGGGAGGGGCGATTCAAGAGTCAGGCACTGCTGGATGAAGCCGCTATTCTGACATGTATGGCGTATGTTGATCTTAATCCGATTCGGGCCTCTCTGGCTAAAATGCCCGAGCGCTCTGATTTCACTTCCATTCAAAAAAGAATTGAGCACTTATCCAAGCCAAACGATCGCAAGCAACCTCTTGAGCTGAAGGCTTTTCGGCATCAGGGACAAAATCCTGATCAAGCTCTACCTTATATCCTTCACGATTATCTTGAGTTGGTAGACTGGAGTGGCAGAGCTGTCAGACAAGATAAAAAAGGTTCAATTCCCGAAAGTGCGCCTCCTATTCTGGTCAGGCTGGAAATTGACCCGGATGAGTGGCTGAAAACCATGAGTTGGAATAATCGGTTTTATCGTGCCGCAGGTAGGCTTAAAGCTATGAAAGCTTATGCAATTAATACGGGACAACAGTGGCTTCAGGGCTTGCAAGCATGTAGTCGTCTGTTTCCGTCTGGTTGAATCAATTATTTGACTGGATTCAATACCTCTTTCTGAACTTGGTTCAGTAAGAAGAATTTCTATACCTGAAAAACATCAATTCATACCCTTCAAAGAACCTTTATGCGCTTTAGGCTGATCTTGTAGACATCATTGGATAGTAAGTAAGTCTCATGCATTATAAAAGAGTTATCGATGTTTCATTGTTGAAATGATTCTACATCCTATGGATGTCCTGGAATGTCCTGGAATGTCCTGTCTGGATGTCCTGGAATGTCCTGTCACTAAAAGAGTGTCCACTATTTGTGGGTAACACCAGTTCTTAAGGAGGATAAGTGCAATACTTACTATTTCTAACGCTATTTTTTTCAAGTTTTACTTTTTCCAATACTAGCTTTCTTGAGAAACCAAAAAATGTACAAAAACATAAACAATACTGTTTGAGTAAAAATCCTCCAACTCATAGAGCTAAGTTCGTCTTTGAAGAATTATGCCTTTATGGTAAAAATGGCTGCAGCAACACATTAGATAAAGAATCTTTTGAAGTATTGTGTACATTAAATAAAGTTTCAGATTGCTATGCTCAAAAGGCATGGCAAAGCCGTAACCAATATTTCAACCTTGATAATTCCTTAAAAATCAACAATATCAAAAAAACCACAAAGATTAAAAACGGTAAAGCAACGTATACTATCTGTGCTTACTATATACCCAGAACATAACAAGAGCAGGCAATGGACGGTCCACTGTGTGGTCCGCCCCTGCTGCAGACGTTATATTTCAAGGAGGATTCAGGTTGTCATTTCCAGTTTTAGAGACAAATCGCTTAAAGCTAGACAAATTATCTATAGAAGATTCGAGTAGTTTATTTGAGTTGTTCTCGAACAATTCAGTTGTCAAATATTACGACTTGGAAGCTTTTACTGAAGTGTCCCAAGCGAGTAATTTAATAGAATTCTTTAACTCTCGCTTTGAAGAAAACTCTGGTATTCGTTGGGCTATTCGTCTAAAAGAAACAAATCAACTTATCGGGACTTGTGGTTTTAATACTTGGAGTCCTAAAATGAAAAATGCAGCTCTTGGATATGATTTACTGCCTAAATATTGGGGTATGGGTTTTACCACTGAAGCCGTTCATCGAATAGTCAAAGCGGCATTTTTAGGTGAGCTATCTTGCGGTGAACTTAACCGTATACAAGGTGATACTGTTCCGGGAAACTTAGCATCTGAATCGCTTCTACTAAAAGTTGGGTTCAAAGAGGAAGGCATAAGGCGTCAAAGTGGTTACTGGAAAAATCAGTTTCACGATCTTAAATGCTTTGGGCTAATCAAGTCCGAGTATATTGAAATATAACAAGAAAATAAACAAGGACACGTAACAGTTGGCTGCGTTCCACTTCGTTTTTTGATTCACCAAAGTTGCCGTTCTACTACGATAAAACAAGATATAGACATAACAAGCCGACTCAGTAAAGCTCTTCGAACGGGACCTAAATCACCAGAGCTAATAGAAGCTAGATTATGAGTCAATCGTCACTACATGCAGACGCTTTCTACAAAGACGTAGCTCAAACAAAAATTATTTGGGGGATTCGTGATAAGAATGGTATTCCAGCCCCTATGACTAAAACGGGTCTGAGAGCAATGCCATTTTGGTCTGCAAAATCACGAGTTGAAAAAATTATAAATACAGTACCAGACTATAAAAAATTCGAACCATTTGAAATTCCATGGGCTGACTTCAAAGAGCGATGGATACCAGGAATGAGTAACGATAACTACTTGGTTGGGCTCAACTGGAGTGGAAGTAAAGCAACTGGATACGATTCAGAACCGGAAGCTGTACTAGAAGCGATTGAATATCAAATCAATCAGATAGCTAAAAGCGCTTAATCATTCAAAGTAGCAAGGACTTCTGGTCGGGTACATACTGCGGCACCCCAAAACTTAGCGCTTTATTTAGGGAAGAGATGAGCAGACCTATTATATTTGATTTAGATAATACACTTTTTGATTTTGATAGCAGCGAAAAGTTATCTATAAAACATTTCTTTCAAAAACTGGGGGTTTTAAATTCTGAAAATGAAGATGAATTGATATCGGCATTCCTGAGAGAAAATACGATATATTGGAATCTTCGAGATGAAATAGGTATTGAGGAAGTTTTTGAAAGAACGGTCAAAAGTGTTTTTCAAATGGAGCTTTCTGCCTTTGACTGCCCTTCAAATGGAGGTCAGGTATACTTGGAGTGTTTTGAGGAGAATGTAGTTTTGGAGGACGGTGCAAATAACATTCTGGATAGTCTTGCAAGCAAGCATCCTCTTTATGTCGTTTCTAATGGTTTAAAGAGTATACAAAAAAAGCGCATTCGGAATGCTGGAATCATGGAGTATTTCGACGACATCGTCGTTTCCGGAGATGTTGGCTTCGCAAAACCTGATCGGGAAATCTTTGACCACATCATCAATAAAAATAATATTTGCAGGAAGTCAGCAGTCTACATCGGCGATTCTATTAGGGATGATTATCATGGAGCCAAAAACGCGGATCTAAAGTACATATTCTATAATCGAAAAAATATAACAACACACGATATCGATTGCTTGGAAGCTTTAAGTTTTCAGGATATACCGAGATTGTTGGATACCTTGTGACTCCCTGCTATGCTCTGCGGAGTTTTACTATTGATCTGAGCCAACACTTTGCAGTCCGTTTTTCTATATGATCACACCTCAGTTTTTGAGGTGTTTATGAGCAAGGTTGACGGTCGCAAAATCTCCCATGAAGTGAGAGAAACCATTCGCATGGAAGCTATTCAGAAATGGCTTGATGGTGCAACTGTAAAGAGCCTTGCTGAAGAGTATGGAACTGATGAATCCTGCATCTATAGGTGGACTGGAAGGTACCGCAAGGGTGGGAT
>NZ_LASA01000242.1 GCF_001562015.1 Endozoicomonas arenosclerae
AAGTTAAGCAAAAGTTATGGGGTGGAGCATTCTGGAGTTCAGGATATTTTATGAATACTGTCGGCCAGCATGGTAATGAAGATGTAATTGCAAATTATGTGAAAAACCAAGGCAATGCGGAGTACAAGCAGCTACACCGGAAGGAAATAAGTCCGAACCAAATCAGTCTGTTTATGGACTGACCACTCAAGTTGCACTGAGGATACCCCGCAGCTTGCTGCGGGGTAGTTCATTGAGCTCAGAAGATTGCAGCAGACGGTTCAATTGAAAGGTGATGAACCTGTCAGCAAAGAAGAGATGCATAAAGCCAAGGAACACTACCCGAAAATTTTGCAGGATGCACTGGTGTCAGCCGGTGTCAGTGAGCAGACGGTTGCCACTGATTTCAGGGCTGCCTATGTGGATCAGTTGAACAACCGCCCCTGGAAAACCATAGAAAAATCATTTTCCTACGGAGGTGTTGATTATACCTCCAGGCAACAGCCAGCAGCTGAAATCAAGGTGCCTGAGTCATCTCAAGGTGAGGTAGCTCGCCTTTATGATAAGGACTATGAAGGACATGGAACCAGCTGTGTGGATACCAAAAATGCGGATCATGCTTCTAACCTGAATCGAAGTGACTTTTCCATAAACAATAGAAATGCCTATACCGGGATCAGACACGGGATAGCTGACCCTTATGGCATCAAAGGGGATCCGGATCTTAAGGCTGAAGGGGGAAGGGCCAAAGCCAAGGAAGTTTTGCTGTCCGCACTGGCGACCCGGCCCGATATCTTTGAGCAAGCTCTGGCAGCCGCAGAGGTAGGGCCAGTGCCGACCCTGACAACGACATCTACCTCTTTGGTGACAACGGGTCTTGGCTCAGGCAAAGAAAGAAAAATGCAGAAAGCCCAGAATGAAGCATTCAAACATTTCACCGACCCAGCCAAGCAGCCTGTGACACTTGAACTCCCGGGACCTGATGGACAGGTCAGGAAAATCAAACTTAATTTCAAACAGGCGCGCTTTAACATTCCTGTGAACTGGGGGGGAGTCGGTGGCGCCTCTCTGGTAACCGGAGGGAGATCGTTCCAGAAAAAAATGAACGATCCAGCCATGGCGATGCTGGTGGGCAAGCCGAATAAAGCGGGCGTTCCTGGTGGTATGGCAGGGGAGTTCCTCAGTGCTACCTCAAGGAAAGATTCAGTCCTTAGAGAACAGATCAGAGACGCTAAAAGTGCGGGAAATATGGAGAAAGTCTCTGAGTTAAATACCCAGCAGGATCAATTGAATAGAGATCACCGTTCGGTGCAGGATCTCACAGCCCAGATTCAGGATATCTACAAAAAAGGAAAGCATCATCACCATCATCACGATGCCTACAAGTTGGCTGCCAGGGTGGCCTTGTTAACTCATATGGTGGGTGGTGTGCCATTGTCTAACTGCAAAAGTGGTAAAGACAGAACCGGCATGCTGGATGCTGAGATTAAATTCCTGACGGCCAGAATTGATCAGGGAAGTGGTGAGGTTCCTGAGCCAGGTCCCATTATGAATCCTGCGGACAGAGAGCTGTTCCAGAAGATTCTTCAGGAGAGTGGCAATCTTGAAGTTCAGGAGCAGAATGTGGGAGTTCGTGGATACAAGACAGAAGGCGTTAAATCCATTACCGAGCGGGTAGGTGATCAGGCAATTCGTGAGGAAATTCGAGGGCTTTCCAAAACTGTGGGCTCCTGAATCTTTTTGTCTAATTGAGAATCTTTCAAATAGAGTCTGATTTTACTGCTATATATCTTCTCTTATAAAAATCGGATGAAAGAAGAGTTAGGGTATGTTCAGAGTCTGTCTGGTTGTTCTTTTTTTATTGCTGATCAGTAACAAAGCGTCTTCAATAGAAGGCTCTCTCACAACAGATCTTTTTCACCTCTTCAAATACTCTGTCTCCAACCCCGAAGATTCTGGAACTGTGCTTGACTCTTTGAAACTGATTCCGGGTTATACCGTTTGTCTGGAAAAGTCCGCTCGAAGGCCCTTTGACTCCAATATTTACAAATTGACTGATGACGAAACGGGTAAAACAGTGGGCGTTAAAATTCATCGCGAAATGTTTCCTTTGGCCACCCATATTTACCAACCACGAAAGAGGTCGGTAATTAATGATACGGGGGCTGTTATCAGAGTTATGAACACCTTTCTGGTGAATCACTACTTTAGAGCCTACCGAGTAGTCATTTACGAGTTCAGGAAGGGAATTACCCTGAAACAAGCTATTTCTGATAAAAAAATCAGTGTTGGCTTTGCCAAAAGAGCTATGGAAAGGATGATCAAAAAGCTGGTTCAGGCGAAGGTGCATGTCTATACCGAAGATCTCAGCGACTTTCTTTATCTTGAAGAGGCTGGTGAGCTGGTGTTGCTCGATTGGTGTGCTCTGGCTGATGTTCACTCTGCGAGTCAGTCAGTCATTGACGAATATGTCCAGGCAAAAATGTATGGCTCTTAATGGATTCTGGGGAGCTGGTTGAGGACGAGTTATTTGACTATGAATAGAAGACGTTTTCTTGTACAAAAGTGTCATGAAACTTTATGACCTCCTCGACAACGCCAAGTGCTTTGAACAGATACGCCAGATTCGCTGGCCTGACGGGGTGAAATGCCCACACTGTGCCAGCTCAGACATAACCCGCCAAGGCAAGGACGATTCACAGCCTGACAGACAGAGATATTCTTGTAAAGAAT
>NZ_LASA01000243.1 GCF_001562015.1 Endozoicomonas arenosclerae
ACCCGTGACAGTCGCCACATAGCGGCGTACCAGACCTTTTTGAGCCTTTCCAAGGGAGCGGTAACGGAAATGACTGAGAGTTAACTCTATCCATCGGTAACACTCATCTTTAGACTCCTAGCCAGGTTCTATGTCTGGGACATGTTCAAGGAAGTCGCTGACCTGATCCAGGGTCTTGATGAGTTTGGTGTTCATGATAATCTTCATCCTCTCATCATGAACGACATCCTGGACCTTTACAGGCTCAGTTCGTATTGGAAACCGGGCTTTTGTTCAGGCTCATTTTATATTGGAAGAGACTCTCAGAAGCAAAGAATACTGCTTTACCTTATAGTTCTATTGGCTTTTTGGAAGCACTCAAACATCATCATCCAGAGGCATTTAACAGCTATATAGACACTATCCTGAATGATGACAGTCTGACAGACAGTGAAAAAGTCGAGCACCTGGCAGCAAGGACGACATATGGAATTCCTGTATTGGCCATGGCATTAAAGTTACGTTTAAAGGATCCCTGCTCTTCATTTTTCCAAAAAGTTTCGAACAGTCGTTTATGCAAAGCAGCCAAAGAAGAAGCATTGCAGGCCAGAAACAAGGAAGGAGATAGCTGGTTATATACCGCCTGCCAAGATCGCGATCATCAGGGCATTCATGAATTCATAAAACTGGTGTCCAACAGTCCTCTGGATGAGGAAACGAAGAAAGAACTGGTTAAAGGCAAAAACAGACACAATCGATCAGCTTTATTCTCAGCCATTGTGGATGGAAAAACCCTGACAGTGGTCAGCTATGTTCGGAGCATCTTGAGAAGTTCACTCAAGGAGAGCACCAAGAAAGAAATTTTACTGGAAGCTTGTGCAGCGCTGAACATTGCCTTGCAAAAGGGAGACTCATCAACATTCAATTCATTGGCAATAGAACTCCAGCTTGGTGATCTTGATGATGCAACCACACAGGAAATTCTTGCCGCAAAGGATCGGTTTGGAAACCCCGGACTTGCTGCAGCCTACAACCATGGTAAAAGAGCCGCAGCAGAATCCTTTATTCACTTTGTCTTGAGCAGTGATCTACCAGGTAAAGTAAAAGTTCATCTGCTCTCAGCTAGAGACCGTAACGGCGTTCCATGGCTGTTTACCAGATTAGAGCGTGGTTACTCAAAAGACATTATTGCAAGTTTCATCAAACTGGTTCTGGCCAGCAACCTGTCTCTTCAAGAGAAAAGAGAGCTTCTGAAAGCGGAACACCCGGATGGCAGAGATGGATTGACCCAGGCCCTGAAATACCACCCGAAACAAGCTGAAGAAGCTTATGTTCTTCCGAATGAACTACCCCGCAGCAAGCTGCGGGGTATCCTCAGTGCAACTTGAGTGGTCAGTCCATAAACAGACTGATTTGGTTCGGACTTATTTCCTTCCGGTGTAGCTGCTTGTACTCCGCATTGCCTTGGTTTTTGACATAATTTGCAATTACATCTTCATTACCATGCTGGCCGACAGTATTCATAAAATATCCTGAACTCCAGAATGCTCCACCCCATAACTTTTGCTTAACTTCAGGGTTTTTCTT
>NZ_LASA01000244.1 GCF_001562015.1 Endozoicomonas arenosclerae
CGATAACGCTCCTTTGTCGTTTTGCCTTCCCTTTCACCCAACAAGGTCGGCGTTCTCGATAATGATTTCGGAGCTCAATACTGAGCCTGTATCTTCCCCTGTCAACGCTTAACCATTGCCATTACTGACAACCGCCCATGACTCGGGGTTCCGGCGGTTTGCTAGACCTTACCGGATGAAGGGCTTTCACCTTCAATCTCTTGCCGATTTATCTCGGCGCACTGGGTGTCCTTGTTCACTTCTCGTTTTGTACGATGAAAGAGATTGTTACTTGTCAGTGGTAATGTCAGATGGGTTAGCTATTCTAACCAAATTTTGAATTCATAAATAGGATGAATAGTCATACCTCCATAATACCTATGACCAAGAATTAAACCGGACATAGCATGAACTCAACCAGTGATAATCAAAAAGCAAGCAGCGTGCCAGTATATAGACCTGAGTGTTCAGCCGCGCAAAATCAAGACATAAGAGTACCGCCAGCTAAACACCCTCGTTTAGAGAAGACGGATAAATGGATAGGACTGGATGCACGAAAGATTGAATCACATCCTTCTAAAAATCGAGCCAAGCCGTTGCAGTCATTTGCATTCTGGTTGGAATCAGCTGAATATTCTCCCGCCAATGTAACAAAATATAATGATGAATTTTCTAGATATAAACATGTAGAATCCATAGGCTCATTTACAGGCTGTTACACACTTAATAATGAGGTCTTGAGTTTTTATGAGGGGGACGACGGCAGGAATGCCTTGATTTTTGTCAAACTGTTTTCTGAATCCCCTTATTTCAAAAAATTGAAAAAAACAATACGTCAATTAGATGAAATTATATTATTTGCTACCGCTGACTTTATGAAAGGCTGTCAGTCTTTTCAACCAGCTGTTGTGTTTGCGAAGATAATGGGTGCCGGTGATCATTATTTAGAAATAGCTCTTGAGCATATAGGGCTGAGCCAAGAGTTTGATTTTAAAAGAAAGCTACCCTTACCCTTACTGGTAGAGTTATCTGAACATTTATGGGATTGCTCCAGAGCCATTATGGCTGATCCACAACAACGAGCTGCACTCATTGAAACACTCAATACGGCTGTAATGACTGAGTGTATTCCTGCCAACCTTGAGTCATTGTTGTTTATGAACGATGCTTCAGCCTGTGAAGTACATCAAAAGTTGCAGCCATGCCGCTTTATGTATGGGGAAGAATTGGAATATTGCACTGATATACTATTGATGTCTGAAACAGCCTTATCCGACTTTGATGCGCTATTAACTATCTGGAAGCAAAAGCTGGAAAGAAAGCTCTGTGAGAATAAGGTGCCACCCTCAGAGTGTCAATTAGAGCTATTAAGAGGGAGATATGCTGAAGCCAGAGTCTTTAATGAAAAACTCAACATACACATAGGCCAATGGCACTCTTGTGTTTTTCCCGATATGTGGGAGGATAAGCGCTTGCTCGAAGTGAATGTATCACCGTACACATTAGGGCAAGTATTCAGCGTAGGCGATAAAGAATACCCGGTAAATACACTGTTCACTCAATTTGTGACTGACATAGCCTGGGAGATGAATCTGACCATTAGTTCCGGGCATAAGCATATTGATTTACATCAATCTATTGGAGCAAACCCGGAGCTGTTCTTCCGAATGCTGGTAGACGTTGAAGATAAAGCCTGGCTTTGCACCTGCTTCAAAACCGAGGCTGATTCCGAGAAACTACACCGATATGTTGTTCAGGGTAAACAAGGCGAATCTAAAAGCAGAATTGTCAAATCAATGGTTACAGCATTTAATAAAGCCCTTGAAAAAGGAAAAACAGGTAAGGGCGGGGGTTTTTACCAGGCAAATCATGGGATCATAGAGTTTTGGTCTAATTTGGTTGGCAATACTCCTGAAAGAAATGTTCCTATGAATATCCAAATGGATAAATACGAAGATAATCAGGAAGCAAGACTTGGGCACATTGTGACCCATCCAAAAAATACCGCTGAGTTCCGTTTCTTTAACTGCCCACGCAATGGTGATGAAGGGATATTAATCAGCCGGTTGCTGGAGGCCTGGCACATAAAAATAGCCGAAGATCAGACCGCAAGAATGCCCATAACCTATACCCCTTGTGACCCTTTGGCCAAGGTGGATACGGTAGAACTTTACCATAAATATGCCTCTTTCATTGAAAGTCTTGGTCTTAACCCAGCTGAGTATGAAGAGCTACTGTGGATTTAGGTGCAGTAATTCAGACAACGCATAAACCAACTGATACGCTTCAGTCGAAGGCGGTATTCTTCTACATATTCATCAACCCGCCTGAGCTGCGAACTGCTCAAATTATGCCCGCTTAGATAGCGCTGAACCAGTAAAGGACCGGCAAATAACAGAGTCCACCGTTTGAGTATCTCATCTCGGCTCCAACCTTCTACCCCTCTGGAATTGATGTGCAGTACAACGTGATAATGATTCGACATTACCGCATAAGCACAGACTTCAATGGCAAAGATGGAAACCAGCATTTCGAGTCGATCAACCACCCATTGTCTGCGATGCTCAAAGCTTTTACCGGTGAGATTGTCTTCGCCACATAAAAAGGCTCGACGGACACAGCGAGCCACGCAGTGGAGAAAAAAGGACATCCATTCAATTAATTACCAATGGAGAAAAAAGGACATCCATTCAATTAATTACCAACGATAGATTAACAAAAAAAATGGATATCCCTTTTATTTTGCTTTTTTTTGCGATTAGAAGTTAATCTAACTTAGAGAAGTGTCCACTTTTATTGGGTAACTCGGAAACTTAACACCTGCTTCAGCCGCGTGCCGATGGCACGTCGGGGGAGCGTAGCGACCGAACTGGAAGCATTTTTTACATTTGCGGTTAGCTACGAACCAAACAGTTGGGCGACTGTTTTCATAGGAAGAAACATGCGAATTCTACCATTATGTTCACACAACACTTCAAAACCATATTTTGCATAGAATCGTTCTGCTGAGTCCGTTAGGCAGTCAACGATTATTGCGTATGCACGCATATGAGAGTTGATTTCCCACAAATACTTCAAGGCATTTATTAAGCAAATTTTTCCCAGCCCCTCTCCGTGGAATTCTCGATGTACAGCAAGCTGGGCAATCAGAAATACAGGGATAGGATAACGCGGTAGTTTCTTGGCTAAAGCTTTGGGTAAAGTGTCTCGACATATGGAACTTGGCGCAATGCTATAAAATGCACAAATTGGTATTTTTTGATTTGGTAAAGGGTTTAATGCAGGCAGAACCATTGTGCGACTGATACCTGCCTGCATATGTTTTGCTGCTTGTGTCTGGATGAACAAGTTAAGTTCAACTTCACCACAGTCAAATGATCCTCTATCATGGATACCTTTATCGAGTTCCACAAACTCCTTTGACCAGCTCACTTGACACCTTTCCCCTCGGTAAATGCCAAAGCATCTAACAAAGCCTTATTTGGAGCCTTTGCCTTTTCGCAGGCTTCTGTAAAGCGATCAAAGACATCGTTTTCTACTGTAATGCTCTCATATTCAGAGATGACCTGTGTAGAGTCTTCATCCATGAGCCTAACAACGTATTCGGTCAAACTCTTCAGCCCCAGTAGAGCTGAAGCCTTTTCTGCTTTAGCCTTGATTTCCTCATCAAGTCTCAGGTCTAAGCGTGCAGTAGCCATTTTCCACCCTCCATTTGTACGGATGTCTTCCGTATAGACAGATTTTAGACCTGAGAGCTCCTATAAGCAAGTTGTACGGATAAATGACGGATTATTTGAGCTAATGTAACGCTTGCGTGTGGGGCGCACACCACGCACTTGTTGGGTGCCTTCGCGATTCGAATGTTTCTTTCTGGCACGAAACCAGAAGCGGCGAAGTCAGCGAAGTCAGCGAAGTCAGCGAAGTCAGCGAAGTCAGCGAAGTCAGCGAAGTCAGCGAAGTCAGGGATATCGAAGTCAGGCGAAGTCAGGGACATCCATAGAATATAAACACGGGAAGTCAGGGACATCCATAGAATATAAAATTCTCAGCAATGAAACACCAACAACTCACTCTCAGGGTATGGGTCTTCTTGCCAGTGCATGTCTTCTTGAAGATCGGCCTAAAGCACAATGAAGCTCTTTGAAAGGGATGAATTGATGTTTTTCAGGTATAGAGATTTGTCTCACTGAACAAAATTCAGAAAGAGGCATTAAATACAGTCCAATGCTTGTTTCAACCAGACGGAAATAAACGACTACATGCTTGCAAGCCCTGGAGCCATTGCTGTCCGGTATTCATGGCATAGGCTTTCATAGCTTTGAGCCTACCTGCAGCGCGATAAAAACGATTATTCCAACTCATGGTTTTCAGCCACTCATCCGGATCTATCTCCAGCCTGGTCAGAATAGGAGGCGCACTTTCAGGAATTGAACCTTTTTTATCCTTTCGGACCGCTCTGCCACTCCAGTCTACTAGTTCAAGATAATCATGAAAAATGTACGGAAGTGCAAGATCAGGATTTTGTCCCTGATGACGAAAAGCCTTCAGCTCAAGGGGTTGCTTGCGATCGTTCGGCTTGGATAAGTGATCAATTCTTTGTTGAATGGATGTGAAATCGGATTGCTCGGGTGTTTTGGACAAAGTAGCGCGAATCGGATTAAGGTCAACATAGGCCATACACGTCAGAAGAGCGGCCTCATCCAACAATGCCTGACTCTTGAATCGCCCCTCCCAGAATCGGCCTTTACAACCGTCTTCCTGGTTAGCTTCACGAGCCAGATGCTCATTCAAACAACGCATAAACCAGCTGATACTCTTCAGTCGAAGACGGAATTCTTCTGTATATTCATCAACCCGCCTGAGCTGCGAACTGCTCAAATTATGCCCGCTTAGATAGCGCTGAACCAGTAAAGGACCAGCAAATAATAGAGTCCACCGTTTGAGTATCTCATCTCGACTCCAACCTTCTACCTCTCTGGAATTGATGTGCAGTACTACGTGATAATGATTCGACATTACCGCGTAAGCACAGACTTCAATGGCAAAGATGGAAACCAGCATTTCGAGTCGATCAACCACCCATTGTCTGCGATGCTCAAAGCTTTTACCGGTGAGATTGTCTTCGCCACATAAAAAGGCACGACGGACACAGCGAGCCACGCAGTGATAGTAAGGTGTTGAACCTGGATCAATCAGGGTACTGCGGGCTCGGGTCATGGGGGCTCCAGTTTGAAAAATTCAGTGACAGGAGAAAAGTAGTTTAACTGGCTGGTTAGTCAAATGTATGGATGTCCTTGTTTACTCCCATATTTTTGAAGTGGGTTTTATGTCAGTTGTTGCCCAATCGGAATACCCAAAATTTGTTACCACACTACCTAAGCGAGAATAATCTTGATTTTCATATTCAATAGATGCTTTAAACCAATTTTCACTGTCGAGATAAATAAATGAACTACCCCGCAGCAAGCTGCGGGGTATCCTCAGTGCAACTTGAGTGGTCAGTCCATAAACAGACTGATTTGGTTCGGACTTATTTCCTTCCGGTGTAGCTGCTTGTACTCCGCATTGCCTTGGTTTTTGACATAATTTGCAATTACATCTTCATTACCATGCTGGCCGACAGTATTCATAAAATATCCTGAACTCCAGAATGCTCCACCCCATAACTTTTGCTTAACTTCAGGGTTTTTCTTGA
>NZ_LASA01000245.1 GCF_001562015.1 Endozoicomonas arenosclerae
CCTTGTCAGTCCCATAAAAAAAGCGACGTAAGTCGCTTTTTTTATGCCTGTAGTTTTATGCCTGAAAATTGTCTTTCAATATTTCAAACCTGCTATCACACTTTGAATACAGGCTCTCTACCCTTGTTAGAATGCATAGCTGACATGCAGACCCACAGTGTTGATTTTGGCATTCTTATTCCAATGATAATCATAGGTAAGACCCAGACCCAGACCGCTTCCCATCATCCATTCAGCACCCACGCCAGCACGATAACGCTCTTTATCCTTCTTATCCTCCTTGGTCAGATTGAGAGGCGTTGGCAACAAAGCCGGACCTGAAACGCCTGTAATCGTCGTCTTGACCTCATCATCATTGAAATCATGATAACCTGCCAGCAAACCAGTCAATAGCACACTGCTGCCAGAACCTGCATCCAGCCGAGAACTCAACTTGAGACCACCGCCCAACTCGGAAATATTATAATCCGTTGTCTTGAACGAGTAAGTTGTCCGACCCGTCACCCTGTCTTCGGTAAAGTCGTCCAACTCATTCCTGAAATAGTTGTATTCAACAAAGGGAACAACATCGACCTCACCCGCATAGATATTTACATCAGCGTGCAAAGAGACTCCCCAGAGCTTCGAATCGTACTTCCCTTTGACTTTATTGCCCGAAACCTGACGATCCTGCTTGTTTTCCGTTTTGCCAAAATGAAAAGCAGCCATCAGATCAAACATATCAATGGCCCACTTACCGTAAAGCGAGCCCAGCACATAATCCTGCTTTAGTTTTACATCATTACGCGCTTTACTGGTTTCACCATTAAAAAAGGAAAAAGCCAGACCCAATGAAAACTCATCCATTGCACCGCCACTGAAGTCATAACCCACCGTCAGACCTCCGGACTCAAGATCATACTTTCCTGCATAATCATTCTCATCCTTTCCGGTGTAATAGTTCACAACGCCCCAGAAATTATTTGCCGAAAAGCCACCACCGGAGTTCATTCCCGTACCACCCTTTGAACCCAGGTGGTCAAAGATACTGGAATTCACCAGAACGGTATTTTGTCGAACGATTTGATTGGACTCCAGTGCAGAAGTCGCTAGAGGAAAAGAAGGTATTGTGGCGACGGCCGGGATGGGCGATGGTTTCTTTTGAGCAGCAGCCGACTCTTGAACTACAGCCTCAGACTCAGGTTTTTCAGCTCCCCTATCGTCCGTTTCTGCTTTAGTATCTCCGGCCCCACCATTATTAGCACTGGCAGGCTTTGCAGGCTCATTAACTTCATCAATAACTACCTTATTCTTATCTCTCGCTTCTCTTTCCTTCCAAAGCTGCTCCGGGGTTTTTTCGTTAGCTCTGGCACGGTTCTCCGCCTCTTGCCTCAGCCTTTCCTGTGCATCCAGATCTTCACGATAAGCAGAAGCTTCCGGTACATTGAACTCAAATTTCTCACCGTACTGGTTACGCGCAAATTGTGTACTATCGCCCGAACCATCATCCGCCACTGCCAGAATAGAGTACGGTGTAATCCCCACCAAGACTGCAGGTAACAGCAGTTTACGACCTGCTACCAGATGAAATTTTTGCATTTTCATAGAACTCGATTCAACAATAAATAGAATAATCCAGACAACTAAAT
>NZ_LASA01000246.1 GCF_001562015.1 Endozoicomonas arenosclerae
CTGTTATAAACCTCGGCTTTCACTGCCCCGGTCAGGACTCGAAACCTGTATTTTGGCACCCAAACTATATGATATTGGCAATGCCAAATGACATGCGTTAACTTTTCAAATCTACTCATGTTACTTCCTATCTCTAGTAGTTGTGGGGACAACTCAGAGATAAGGAGTAGCATGGGTAGTTCATGGCAGGCGAAGCCAACCATTCATGACCACGTCCATAGGACGTGGGTTTTCACGATGCACTAAAACCTGGATCTGCCAGTGTTTTTAATTGATAAAAAGCACGATAGCGTTCTGTCATCTTCGAATGTTGCTTGCGCTTGGTGGAATGAGTGGCCATCAATGAGTAAAGATGGCCTCTAGATGAACAGATTGATCTTAGGCGTTTACGGTATTCCGGATCGGCTTTCAGGTCCGGGCAGTTGTCATAACGCTGTAATATCAGGTATTCAAGCTCATCCGCATTACTGCCCGACCCTCGATTGACATTTAGATAGCAGGCTTCTGTTTTGCTGAGCCATTGACCAGCGAGGTGGAAAAGTTCATTTTTGTCCTCAGCGTGATCACCTGGCAGGAGCTCAAAACTGTCAAAAGGCATTTCCAGCTGCCGTAAATAAAACCAGGCTGCTTCTTCACAAACACGACCATAAACAGGTTTATGTTTTTCCCTCTCCAGCCAGCCACCTATCAAAGCGGCTTCAACTTTTAAATCAAAACTGTTTCTAACGGGGTTGATTTCAGAATAAAAACGACCCACTTTTGGGTCGTGATCAGAGAGCCAGCTGCCTTCCGGAACAAAGAGACTGGAGGAGTGGCTGGACGAGTGACTGGACGAGCCACTAGATGAGTGACTTGAAACAGTCGGCTTTTTCTTTACTGGATCGGGTTGTATATAAGAGGTACTGGCTTCGGAAGTCTGTTCTAAATCAATACCAGAAATATTGGGTAAAGACTCTTCTGGCTGCACTTCAAAAGGACTGTCAGTAGAGTCCGACACAGATTCTCCAGGTTGTTTTGATCTGGCTTTAGAATCTTTTTCAAGTGGGTGAGATTTTTTACTGCCTTTTGCCTGTGGGCTTTCACTGCCTTTCCCTTTTTTCCTGCCTTTCCCTTTGCCTTTGGGCTTAGATTTAGGTGATGCTTTTTTAGTATGGCTCTCTGGAAGCCATTGGCTGTCAATACCCGATGCGCCTTGGGTAGTATCAGAAACTCTGCTGGGGGCATTGGCCAACTCATAACATTCCAGCTGGTTTTCAATCGATTCGCGAAGACTGTCGGGTAAATCACCTTTCAATAAAGCCCGCAGAGCCTGAATCGCTTCACTGAAGCGACCAAAACCTGCATAAAATTGGGCAGCATCACGATAGAGCAAGGGAAAGTCACCATGCTTGGCAATGTTTTCCAGAATTTCTGCTGATTGCAGAGGGTCTGCTTGACGGGTCACAAATTGCCTTTGGCTCTTAATGGATTCCGGGGAGTTATCCAAACAACACTCCCAGAAGACCGGTTAGAGCTGCTTTCCCGCGCTTCTTGATATTGTGCAGGCACTCGAAGAAACCCAAATACAGCGGTAACTTCTCTTGTGATATACCCCGATGAGGACGCAACCAGGAACGCAACAGCGACCAGAACCCCTCCATTGTATTCACATGAATCTCATGAAAACCGTCGCAGTCTCTTCCAATATGAAATGAGCCTGAAGAAGGGGCTGGTTTCTAACATGAAATGAGCCGACTTCAGCACTGTCGTTCATGATGAGGATATGAAAATCATCATGAACACCCATTTCATCAAAACCCTGGAGGATGTAAGAAGCCTCCTTTCACAAGCAGACTGTCTGGAGCCCGGCTGGGACTCCAAGGACGAATGTTACCGTTGGATTGAGCTAACCCTCAGCCACTTCAAATAC
>NZ_LASA01000247.1 GCF_001562015.1 Endozoicomonas arenosclerae
ATTGGGCGGTGGAGAATAATCTGCACTGGATTTTGGACGTTGCATTTTCAGAGGACGCATGTCAGATAAGCACAGGAAATGGGGCTGAAAATTTCTCCATTCTGAGACGGCTTGCGCTGAACGCTATCAAAGCCAATAAGGGAAGTCGCAGTATCAAGAGTCACCGGAAGCTAGCAGGGTGGGACCATAAGCACCTGAAAAAGCTGCTTTGCTCAGTCGTTCTGAATTGATGCAATTGCCCTGCGTTAACTTTCAACGTGCTTTTGAACAGTCCATTATCAAAATGCTTCACAAGGGGAAAATCAAAAGCGCTACAGCTATCATTCATACGGATCGCCCTGCCACCCCTCTTTGCAACCGAAACGGACAGCTGTCTGAAGACACCTTGCCCGAGTCCATTCGCACTGACCCCCAACGCCTGAAAACACTGAAAGACCGCACCCAGACCATGCGATTGCTGGCCAGAGAGAAGCAGGTTGATCTCTACATTGCCTACACCCATGGTGGACTGCAGAAACGCTCGGAGAAAGAACAGGGAATCTTCAAAGATGAAATCAAAAACCGCAGAAATGTTGGTCTCCACGATGTCGAACTTTCCTGTCCTGCCATCCCGAAAAAGCTGTCAGGAGCTACCTACATCCTGAAACTGGCCGATGGTGACAGTCTTTTTTTCTCCCTCACCGGCAGTCAGGTGCAAGACGCTGACAAAACCATGGATTGGGAGTACTGGTTTGATACATTGAAGAATCCGGAAATGCAAAAGCGACTGGATCAGGTGTTAAACTTTTTAAAAGACTGCGGATTATCAATTCAAGTCTGAGTCATTCAGGGTCAATACCCCACAAATTCCAATGACGTCACTCAAACCAACACCTTCCGCTAACTGCTCTAAGCGCTCTGATCAAAACGCCTTTTTACGAGTGTATATTTATATACATTTATATTTTCACTATTAAACGACCAGTATTAGTTATCTCATTTATTTATTAATAAAAATAAAACCCCTCCACTACACTCTGGAAGACCCCTACTTTTCCCAAGCCCTCCAGAGAATGCCATGAGTAATCAGTTACCTTCACTTTTGATCCAGAAAGATGAAAAGCATTTCGTTGAAGACGGCGCAATGTTCTATGAAGATTTCGTAGTTGGCCGCATCATTCAATCGAGCCATGGTCGAACCATTATTGAATCCGACTGTGTTTCCCTGACCATACTTCTGGGCATTGAATCCCAACCCCACACCAATCGGGACTTTGCCAAAAAATCCGAATTTGGGGATTTGATCGTTGAACATATCGTTACCTTTGGCATGGCAGTGGGCATTCACTCACGTCTGATCAGTGGGCATGCAGCTGCCAATCTTGAGTTTGATGAAATCAAGGCGCTCAAACCCGTCAAAATAAACGACACAATTTATGTTTCTTCCGAAGTTCTCAGCGCTCGGGAATCAAAGTCACGCCCCAAACAGGGATTGGTAAAAGTCCTTCTCAGCATCAGCAATCAGAATGGCGAAATCGTAATGACTGGAACACGGACCATGCTGGTATGGAAGCGAAATGCCTGATCGCTTCGAACTCGAAATCCTCTTTTGCCATCGTTGATGACCGGCAACTTCGACCTCAACAGGAGCAATCAACATGAGCGAACAACAAATAGCGATTCCCTGTGTGTATATGCGGGGCGGAACCAGCAAAGCCGTTTATCTGATGGGCAAGGATTTACCGCCACCAGGCGAAAAGCGCAATAACATCCTGATGCGAATCATGGGCTCCCCTGATCTGACAGAAATTGACGGCATGGGAGGCGCGCAGATTGTCACTTCCAAACTGGCTGTGATTGACCCTCCTTCCAGACCCGATGCCGACGTTGACTACACCTTTGGACAGGCAGAAATCGATCATCCTCACATTGATTACGACGCCAACTGTGGAAACATTTCATCTGCCGTCGGTCCCTTTGCAATCGACAGTGGTCTGGTCAAAGCCCAAGAGCCGATCACCCGGGTCCGGATTCATAACACCAATACCGGCAAAATTTTTAGGCTCTTAATGGATTCTGGGGAGCTGGTTGAGGACGAGTTATTTGACTATGAATAGAAGACGTTTTCTTGTACAAAAGTGTCATGAAACTTTATGACCTCCTCGACAACGCCAAGTGCTTTGAACAGATACGCCAGATTCGCTGGCCTGACGGGGTGAAATGCCCACACTGTGCCAGCTCAGACATAACCCGCCAAGGCAAGGACGATTCACAGCCTGACAGACAGAGATATTC
>NZ_LASA01000248.1 GCF_001562015.1 Endozoicomonas arenosclerae
GAATACATGTATTGCCTGCCTATTCCCCAGAGCTCAATCCTGATGAATTTGTCTGGGGATTCCTGAAATCAGGATGTATAGGAAGAATGATCTTAAGAACGAAAGATCAATTCCTTAAAGCCATTTCATCAGGCCTTAAGAAGCTTCAGAGGAGTCAAGGTATCATTCTTGGTTTCTTTAGAGCAGAGCATACTGCCTATGCATGTTTGGAGACGTTTTCGGGTAGTTAATGCACATATCAATATCTCGAAAGCTATAAATCACTGGGAGAAAGAGATACTGCTGGCTTCTATCATGCCAAAGAAATAGGGACCGGCTGGCCAGAGGAAACTAAAGATTTGTTTCTTAAAGGTCAGAAAATTGTCCGCTGCCTACAAAGATTCAACACGCTTTTTTCAGACTTCACTACCTCAGACAGACCCGATAGAGCACTGCATGCAATGTCCGTTATGGTGGGTAAAGAATCAGTGAAAGGAGACAGCTACAGGTTGCTCGATGACCGGGAAAGTGTACTAAAAGAATTAGAAACTATTGGTTGTAAAGATGAGTGGTTGAAAGCGGAAAAAGCCGCTAAGGAAACTCTGGATCTCATTTCAGCCAGTGCATCCCTGTACCCGTACTCTAAGCAAGAGTTGACAGCCTCAAATGCTACTCTGGAAACGTTAGGCAGTGAAGTCTTTTCGATACTTAACAGAGTCAGTCGGGGGAAAGGAAAATATAAGACAACAAAAGACGAAAAGAAACTGATCCAAAAGCAGCAACAAGAGAGCGAGAAAAATAAAGCGCTTCAGAAAGATTATGATGATGTTGTTGCACAAAGATTAAGATTACTGGAATCATCACTCAAACAGCTCGACGTTCACACTCGCCAAATTAGTCAGAAACACCAGGCTGAGTTTGATGCTTGTCGAAAAGCCGCAAGACCAGACGTTCGACTTGTAGACTCTAAAGGCCTGCCAAGAGAGCGGGAAACGGAAAAAGTCAGCTCAGAGCTTCTTCTGCCTACAAATGGTGTTGGCTCTTAATGGATTCCGGGGAGTTATCCAAACAACACTCCCAGAAGACCGGTTAGAGCTGCTTTCCCGCGCTTCTTGATATTGTGCAGGCACTCGAAGAAACCCAAATACAGCGGTAACTTCTCTTGTGATATACCCCGATGAGGACGCAACCAGGAACGCAACAGCGACCAGAACCCCTCCATTGTATTCACATGAATCTCATGAAAACCGTCGCCGTCCTCATCTCGTGCATATTCACCGG
>NZ_LASA01000249.1 GCF_001562015.1 Endozoicomonas arenosclerae
TTAAACTGTTTCTACCTTAATAAAGGATGATTTGAAAATGAAGTTTCATTTCTTTTTCAAAAACCCGAGCCTCCTCAATAAAAAAACAGATAAAAAATCTATTTAAATTCTCTCCTTTATTCCTGTTGATATCAGTCAGCATGCGTGAACTGGCAAGACATGTTTCGAGAATATCATCTCGCTCATGGAGAAACGGGTTATGCCCTTGTATCAGCAAGTCACTGAGCTTTCCCTCCCTTGGAGATTGGACAACCATGACTATGTAACCAGTCGAGCATAAAAGGCTGGATAACACCGCAGGAGTGGTAAAAATCCAGCACCGTGGCAGAAAGATTGTCTCCAAAGTGACGGCTTCAGTTTCAAGCAATGAGGCTTTTGACGAATTCATAGGCTGGAATTATACCCGGTTTGAATGCCCAAAACATTGATGTGGATGTGTTGAGTTGCCTACAAATTTTGAGCAGTACCCGCAATCTATCCTTATTCGTTAAGTGATGGTGTTAGTTTTTATGGAACTAATGGTAACAATGAAGGTCTTAGGCTCTGTTCAAAATAAATGTTGCTAATGTTTGATAAGCCTCTGGAAGCCCTGTTAGTACAGAGACTTTCAGAACCCTGGCTTTTCTTGGTATCAATGGCTTTAAGGAGCATACCAACATTTACTGTGAATAGAACCAGGGTCTTAAGTTGTAGTTACTATTTTTAATAGTAGGAGGTTGAAATTGAATAAACCTTTTATCTCAGTCACACTTGCTGCACTATTTTCAGAAAACCTGACAGCCCTTGAACTATCTGAAGACACCCAACATTATTCAGCTGAACCGTCTATAGAAACAAAACCCACTTCAGGTGAACTGTATAAAGACTACCATCTTTATTCAAGTGAACTGTCTCCAGATACTCAATTTAATTCAGATCTATACAATTCATCGCGAGTGGTGGACAAAAATAGTGAATTATCTTTTAATCCTAAATGCAAATATCGAGTAATTGTTAGAACAAAAGATGCTACAAAAAATCTTATGAGTTTGTCCGATCCTATAATGCAACTTCTGTAAGCAGTGAATCACTTTTATTTAGGATAGAAGTTAATAAACATATAATTTATTCAAAAGAAACTGAAGATGATTATATTGAACCTTATTACGTCAAAGAAGATTTCATACTTCGATCTAGCAACAAAACAAGAATTTCATATAATGGGAATATTGTTAAGCCCGAAATAATTCGGGGTTATGATTACATTGATCGTATGAACTTCGATTTAATTGAAGAAAGCTGTTTAGAGTTATGATCATTCCTCAGCTCCTGTGAGTGACGGCCACTTGATTAAAAAATGCCATTGTAACCCGATCCACGTTCAGCTGCTGACAGCTGTTGCAAACCGGTATTGGCTGGTCTTTTTTTATGAAAATCCGACTGAAAATTCCATAACAGTCTAACCTGAAAGGTTTTTACGCTGATGAAATGAGATGTTATTGATCTGGGCCAAAACTTCCCGACAAGAGTTTCTGTATAACTGACACCTCATATTTGAGGTGTACATGAGCAAAGTCGACGGCCGTAAAATTTCCCATGATGTTCGAGAATCTATTCGTTTAGAGGCTATACACCTATGGCTGGAGGGCGCCACTGTCAATCAGCTATCCGAAAAGTATTCTACTCACAGGTCATGCGTTTACGACTGGATTGATCGTTATGAACGAGGTGGCTTGGAAGCC
>NZ_LASA01000250.1 GCF_001562015.1 Endozoicomonas arenosclerae
CAACATGGTTGCTAGCGGGTAAGGGCGTCTTCCATTACCTGGCTTTGGATAAAAAGGCTCAATGACGGCTTCTAATCGAGACCAGGGAATCAGCTTCTCCATTCTGAGTAAGAACTTCTCTTTACGAGTCTGTCGCTTTTTTTGGGTGAACTCGCAGTCGGCAAACGTGAGCTGATTCTTCATGGTGAACTCCAAATATGAGCTGATGGTAGATTAGCTCACAAGGAACTTGTTCACACCTTCCCTAAGGTTGACTTTAAATTTTCTTCAAGAAGTTTATCTAAAAAACTATCACTAAGCGGGCCATTTTTTAATAAATATTTCAATAAGTCAGAAAACTGATGTGTTCCAGTAATTGATATTTGAAAAGTCTTCAATGAGACTACAACTTCCTCAGAAGATACTATTTCGAAGTCTATGTCTGGATGTATTATCCACTGTATATTGTTAGTGCTATTCATACAATAAAGTCTGTTTATGAAAAATATACCGATTGATTTCAAATGTTATCAGAATTAAATTGCTACCATAGGGTTAGAGTAGTAATTTAAAAAACTCTATTCTATTTATATGGTAAGCCTATGTTGAAAAGTGAATTTTATCTTCTGATGAATATATTTTATTATAAACTTCACAACTATCAATTAAGTCATCATGTGTTCCGGTCGAGATAATCTTACCCTTTTTCATTACAATGATTTTATCAAAAAGTTTTGCTGTCTTTACCCTGTGAGTGACAAAGATAACAGTTTTTCTTAAGTTTTTCCTAGTTAGTTTTTTTATTATTTCGTTTTCAGAATATCTATCGATAGAAGATGTAGCTTCGTCAAAAATATAAATTGGAGAATCTCTGTATATTGCCCGTGCAATCGACATTTTTTGCCTTTCACCTGTTGATACCGATGCTCCTTGCTCACTCAATAAAGTTTTTGTTCCATTTTTTGAATTCTCAATAAATTCTCTAGACTGAGAGAAATTAATTGCGAAATTAAATTTTCTCTGTGATACATTATTATCACAATAAGCGATATTTTCCTCAATGCTTCTATTAAATAATGGTGCACTTTGAATTGACGAGCTTGTGAAGTTTCCAATCTGATTAGTAGGAAGTTTAGGCAATGAGTCAATAAATAATGTGCCTCTGTCTGGGTTTATTCTTCCCGATAGAATTTTAAGTAAGGTTGATTTTCCAGAGCCGGACTCACCAACAATTGCTATCTTTGAACCAAAGTTAATATTTAACGATATAGAATCAAGTAACGTTTTTTCATTGTTAAACACCGTAACATCTTCTAATGAAATATTAGGGGTTTTAGAAGTCTCATAATTGATTGAAGTATCAGGTAATGTTACAGAAATCTTCTCAACTTCCTTAAGGCTTGCTGTAAGCTCACCCAAAGCATCAAAAAAATCTACAAAATTAAAAGCGACAGATTCAAAATGCCACGATAGAATAATAACGAGAGATAATAAGGTTACTAGTTCTGAAACTGAAAAGACGCCCGCATTGAATTGATAGAAGGTATAGGTTATGAAAAAAAAACCAAAAATCAGCTTATATAATACTTCAATTGTTTGTACTAATAACCAATAGGATCTAACTTGCCTACATGCTTCTAAGTCGCTATTCAGATAGCGATTGAATCTTTCTCTTTCAAATTCATTTGATAGAAATGACTTGATAAGAGGAATGTTCATGATTAATTCTGTCAGTTCAGATACAAGAGTTGAGTGTGTATCAGCAGCATTTTCGATAAAAGTTATACCTGTATATGCAAGATACGCGGATAAAAATATAGATGAGGTAATCCATAGCCCTGCTGCTATAGCCATCTCAAATGAAACATCTGATAGAATAATCGTTACAAGAACTAATATAGAAAATAGTTTAATTACGGTTTCAGATGCTGCGCTGACTACACCTGGCAGGCTGACAGATGCAACTTCTATCCTATCTACTAGGTTGCCTATGTTATTATCCTCAACGGATTTAGAGTCTCCATAAGTTAATCTAGCAGACAAATGATCTACAACAGCAATTCTTAAGTTTTGGCTTACATACATATTTGCTAGAAAAGAGATGACTTGAACTGCTGGAATGGAAACCCAAACAGCAATCATCGTAAATGCCATTTCTTTTATTTTAGTAAAGTTCTCTTGATTTACCCCTTCTGTGATACTACCTAAAATATATGAAAGGTATAGACTTAGCCCAATTGATAAAGTTGATGCTAAGAATAAGATGAGTGTACTTGTAGGAGCACAACGTGTAACGGAGTATAGTAAGTATTTGAATGGCCGATAGTCATCGTATCGTAGTGATAAACTACGATACGGGAATTTTTCAGTAGATGACAATTTTTTAAAAGATCTTTGCCAAATTTTATGTAATAAGTAACTTAAATCCTTCTTATACATATTCTATTCTAACACCTTTCATTATATAAATTTTTCGTAGCAAGGCGATTACAGTTTCTTGTGTTGCAATACTTTTAAAGTTCTCCAACAATGTAGTTAGAGGTGTTCTATTTGAGGTATTAATATAGGAGCATAGTTTTGGTAGTACTCCTGTTTCATAAGACCACATTATGCGCATTCTTACGATTAATGCTTCTCTATCTAACATGGCAGTAGTTTGCAATGGGAATTCTGTATAACTTGAAATAAAGATCGAACTTAGATCATCTAGGTTAGGCTCTTTTTCTTGATATGCAGGCGGGTAAGTAAAACCACCGTTACTTTTAATTGCTAACTTTCTCAAATTATATAGCTGGTCTGCTGTAAGATTTTTTCTGAATGTATCATTAAATATTGACTCGTCTGATACTAAAAACTTTAATCCCTCTACGCAGTGATGAGCAATATTTTCTGGATAAATTGTTATACCTAGTGTGATGGAAAATTCAATTGTATCGAATACATGAAAATCCCCTATGGGAATATAAATTAAATCTCCTGGCTCTAAAACATACTTTTCAGCATATGGCAATAAATCTGAATAGTTAGTTGATGAGGTTAGAGTACCTGACAGGCTTTTGAATCTATCACGCTCCCAAATATATGCTGTTTTTTTTCCTGGTCCAATATGAAAAAGAAGTGTATGGTCAAAGTCATCATGGATGCCAAATGGTGTAAGGCCATAGTTTCCAATAAAAGAATAGATATCTATGCCTTGGTTAATATCTAGTCTTTTAGATAATGGTGATATTATACTTTCTAATATTGACTCTGAAAAAATATCACAATATGAGCTTAAAGCGTCTATAGATAGGCAAAACTTATTGCTAGAGAGCAAGTTTTTTAGATATTTTTCAAGATTATTGCTTTGATCTGTAGCAGTTATTAGATCATGTATAATCGTGTGTCTTTGAATTCCTGATGTCCATGCTCTCGCGTGAGGTTGATTATTCTCTCCAAAACTGGTTACAATTTTTGTTATATGATCTTCAACTGCTTCTACGTTATGTAATAGATTTTTTATATGACAGTGTTTTGATAGATTATTACTTTTCTCAATTAAGATGTCCTGCCAGCTTTCTTTGGTTTTCATTGATCAACGCTCGTTTTACTTATTTTTAGTGCTCCGAAGGTGACAAGCTCT
>NZ_LASA01000251.1 GCF_001562015.1 Endozoicomonas arenosclerae
GAGGATAAGGAGGTCTTCCGTTGCCACGCTTAGGGTAATAGGGCTCGATTACGGCCTCTAAGCGTTTCCATGGAATCAGAACCTCCATTCTTTCAAGAAAAATTTCCCTACGAGTTCTGCGTCGCTTCTGGCTGAATTCACTGTCGGAAAAAGAGAGTTGTTGGTCCATGACTACCTCTGATCAAGCTGCTGAGATTATTATCTCATGATCAGGGACTTATTCGCAGGTTCCCTAGTACTTGAGAATACTCAGAAGTCTCTTTTTTTTAAGTCTGGTGCTAGCAAAATTAAAATGTCATTTAGTCCTTATATAGCAGCTATTGAAAAAGTGCGAGTTACAAAATACTTTCTAGGTATAATTCCTGTAGGTCTACAGTTTTGTGAGATTTCGCTAGACAATAAGGCTTACTTACGTGAGCAGTTCAAAACCAGTTAACAAGTTGCTGGTGTCGCCCCTAAAGGGACTGGGACTGATCTTCGCCGGCGCGGCTTAGCTTAGCGTTATGTGAACAAACGAAACATGAGTCATGATTCAAAGAGGTAATTATGATTGACTTCACTAAAGGGGCTTGGATTTTCGAGCCCAAAAGACATGATGTTAGCAACAGAAAAGTAGTGATTACTACAGAGCCAGAAACAGATTTTTGGCAGAGGTCGTATTATGGGTTTAGAAACGATAATGCTCCCAGTTTATTGGTAGAATCTAGTGATAACTTTACTTTTACAACAATGGTGGAATTTGAATATAAATCACAATTTGATCAATGCGGTTTAATCTCTACGGGTCATATTCCCCGCAGCTTGCTGCGTTTCTGCGGCATTAGCCGCAGCATGAACTTGTGACTACATTTTGTGGATGGCTAAAAGTAGGTTCATCCACAAATCCCACAATGTCACTGTTCTTATGTATCACTTGGTCTGTCCAGCAAAGTATCGAAGAGTGGTCTTTAGCGATGAAGTAGACAAGACGTTGAAGGAGGTATGCTTGGCTATCTCAGAGCGTTATGAAATTTACTTC
>NZ_LASA01000071.1 GCF_001562015.1 Endozoicomonas arenosclerae
ACGACAGTAGCGATATTTCTTCCGGTTTTATTGCTGAATGATGTGGAAGGCCAACTGTTCTCTGACCTTGCTCTTACTATTGCAGCTTCCGTAGCCATGTCTCTCATTGTGGCTATGACGGTTTTGCCTGCTGCGGCAGCAGCCTGGCTACCAGAGCAGAAATTGACGGACAATTTTCAGTCTATCTGGGAAAAGCTGTCAGCCTTGATTATGAAACTGACAGCCACTGTCCGCTGTCGTCTGGCTATTATTGTCCTTCTGATGGGCTTCCCGGTTGTTTTGACGGAAGTAGCCATGCCGAGAATGGATTATCTGCCTGAAGTGAAGCGGGATGCCATTGATGTCTGGTTTAGTTTTACTCCGGGCACCAGTGTGGAAGCGGTGAAAACCGAGATTATGCCCACCCTGGTTGAACGACTGGCTCCCTATATGAAAGGGGAGAAAGAACCGGCTCTCAAAAACTATTATTTCATTCTCTGGCCCGGCGGGGCTTCGATGGGTGTCAGGGCTAAAGACCAGGAAAACGTCAAAATGCTGGAACGCCTGGTGATGGATGAGATTGTACAGGGCATTCCTGACACAAGAGCTTTTGGTGGGCAGGGTAACCTGTTTGGCGGCTTTGGTAACGGCAATGGCGTTAATCTTGCGCTTCTGTCCACTGATTTACCTGGACTCTATGAAGCTGCTGCACAAGCCATGCCTGTCATTACGGAGAAGCTTCCGGGAGCACGAGTTCGGCCGATGCCAGGGTTGGACTTTACGGCACCGGAGTTGCGTCTAACACCAGACGATCGTCGTTTGGCTGAAGTGGGCTGGTATCGCTCTAACCTGCCAATGGTCGTTAGAAGCCTGGGTGAAGGTGTTCAGCTGGGTGAGTATTTTGACGGTGAAGAGCGGATGGATATCATTTTGAAAGGTAAGGATATCCATTCTCCTGAAGTGCTTCGTTCTACCCCGCTGATGACCCCCTCGGGTTCCGTTGTTCCTCTGGGAGAATTAATTGAAGTCGAAGGTCTGCTAGGCCCAGCCACTATCTTCAGAATTGATCAGCGAAGAGCGCTCGTTCTTTCTATCAGACCGCCGGAAGGTATGACGCTGGAGGAAACTCTCCTTAAGGTAGAAAGCGAAATTTTGCCCACCATTAAACCGATGATGCCCACTGATGGGCAGATCAAGGTGGCAGGAAACGCCGACAGTCTGAAACAGGCCATTGGCAATTTGCTCAACATTTTTGGGTTTGCGCTGCTGATCCTGCTGATTTTGCTGTGGGGGCTGTTTCGTTCAGTGAAAGATGCTCTGATGGTTATCCTGACATTGCCATTAGCCACTGTCGGGGGTGTGCTGGCCATTCATTTGTTGAATCTGGTGACCTCACAGCCCATGGATCTGCTGACTATGGTGGGCTTTATCATTCTGCTGGGGCTGGTGGTGAACAATGCGATTTTGCTGGTGCATCAATCCAGAACCTTGGAGCGTCAGGGAGTGAATCGAACAGAAGCGGTTCATCAGGCTTTGCTGACCCGAATGAGGCCCATCTTCATGACGACACTGACCAGTATTTTTGGCATGTTGCCATTGCTGCTCAGTCCCACCACCGGCAGTGAGATCTACCGTGGATTGGCTGCGGTCATCGTGGGAGGCATGAGCATGAGTGCATTGTTCACATTATTACTGCTGCCTGCATTGCTGAGAATGGAATTTGGCAGGAAGGCAGAGGAAGAAAAGGTTGTTGCTGTTTGATCAACGACCAGAATAAAAATCAGAGGAAAAGGGATATCAACGTGTTTACAGAAGCAAGGTGGCTTAAGCAGTTAGGTCTGGCCTGTTTATTGAGTATAACTTCAGTGGCTGTAATGGCTGCCAGTACGGTCTCATTTGCTGAAGTGGAAGAAGAACTGAAAGCACCGGTCAGCTGGTTCAATGGTTCTGTGGCCAGTCAGCAAAAAGCTGAGTTGAGTGCTGAAATCAGTGGTCGTATTACCTGGCTTGCTGATTTTGGTCAGCAGGTGGAAGAAGGGGATGTTGTCGCCCGAATTGATGATCGTCAGTTACAGCTTCAGCTGAAAACCAGTGAAGTGGTATTAGGGAAAGCGAAAAGCAAACTCAAGTATCTGAAAAATGAGCTGGACAGATTGGAGGCACTGCATAAGAAACGGGGGATTTCCAGAACAGAGCTGGATAAAGCCAGGCACGATTATGATCTTGCCCGCTTGGACGTGGATTATGAGCAGGTGAATCTCGAAATTATTCAGGATCAGCTGTCCAGAACGGTTATCAAGGCGCCTTTTGCCGGTGTTGTGAATCAACGCTCCAAGCAGCCTAACGAACATATCAGTTCTGGTAGCCCTGTCCTTCAACTGGTGAATCCTGATGCTCTGGATATCCGGGTTCAGATTCCTATTGAGTTGGCAGCAACATTGGGCAGTAGTAGTCGTTTGAATATTCAAATGGATGAACAGCAGCAGCAGGCTGAAGTCTTTCAGCGGGGAGCCAGAGCTGATGCACAGTCCCGTCTGGTAGAAGTCAGGCTTGATCCAGAAAGTGATCACTGGTTACCGGGTTCACCGGTTAAAGTCGCTATCCCCATGAGTGCACCTGCTCAAGTAAAGGTGGTGCCAAGAGACGCAGTTATTTTAAGTGCTGTTGGCAGTGCGGTTTTCAAGATTCTGGAGAGTCCTGAAGGGGGGCTGACCGTCAAAAGAGTCTCTGTAGAAGTACTTTTTGGTGATGATGATACGGTGTCTGTAAAAGGAGATATCCAGCAGGGTGATCGAATCGTGGTAAGAGGTGCCAGCCGTTTGAGAGACAGTGAGCAGGTGGTGCTTCTGGAAGAGAATATCCCTGTTTCTTGATATAGGAGATTGATTTCTTGTTCAGTTGTTAAAAGTGCTAAGAATAGAAGGTGTTATAGCTTTGTAAGCCTATAGCGCCTTCTCATAAAGTGGCTGTTACTAAAGTACAAAGTCTGGTTTTATCAGAAAAATGTGCAGGCGGTTCCCCACCCACCGCCATCTCTTTTAAAGAGTTAAAAAGTTAGAAACGCGCTCGTAGCTCAGCTGGATAGAGTACCTGGCTACGAACCAGGCGGTCGGAGGTTCGAATCCTCCCGAGCGCGCCATATCGAGAAAGCCCACTTCGGATGAAGTGGGCTTTTTTCGTTCTATCTTCCTTCTATATAGAGCTCTCTGCTTCGTTATCCATTCTGACCCATCTGTTATGAATTTTGTGACCTGAACATTGCCTAATAAAGCATTCATTGATTTTAAGGATGCATATTATGGCCTACAGCTCTGGTCTATCCACTCAACCCACGGGTTCTAATCCTCAACAACCTTATTCCACCTCAGAGAAAGGAGCCGTGGCAGCCGGTACTTTTCTGGGTATGGCGGTAGGCGCTTTGATGCAGGAAGGCCGAGGCAGTGTGATGGGAGGCGCTCTGGGTTATCTGGTCTCCAATCAGGCTATCGGGCTTTATAAAGCTTTTACGGTGAAAGGAAGCCCTTTGTATCTTAAGAAAAGCTGGGCGGAACCTGTTTCAGCCAACGACCCCAGAGAATCCATGACAAAGCTGTTGGACATGCCCGAGCAGCAAGGGGTTGAGCTGGGCCAGGGTAACTTTTCTCGTGTTCAGAAATTTACCTGCAGGGAAGGCGAGCCTTTTGTTATCAAGTGGATTAAAGACGCTGAGCCGGGGCAAAGCTCTGACATGCTTGCGGACAGAGAAAAGTGGTTTGGATTGGAAAAGGGGGAGATTAATGGCTTGCAGTTGAACCAGCACCCTAATCTGGTGAAAACCTATGCTCTGTTAGTTCAGGATACAGGGAGCGGTCAATATTCCCTTATAAATCACCCTGAGCAGGTGAGCCCTGAATCAAGATCACAATACAAGGTGAAGGCTGTCATCAATGAGTGTATCGATGGGGTTGAGCTTAAAGTAGCCTCAACAGGGGTGCCGGAGTTGGGAATTGAGCCTGTTCCCGATATTTTATTTATGCCTGAGATGGCTATTAAGTTAGGCCTTCCCGTTTGTGAAGCCCTGGAATACCTGCATGCCAATGGTGTCGTTTATAGAGACCTGAAGCCAGAAAATATCATGATCAGACGTGGTGACCGTGAGGTTAAGCTGGTAGATCTTGGATTCAGCAAGCAGTTACAGCCTGGAGAAAAAACTTTCTCATTCTGTGGCACTCCAGAATTTGTGGCTCCTGAAGTTATTATCGGGGAGCATTCACACAGTTTTGAATCTGATGCCTGGTCGTTGGGGATCGTATTGCTTGAAATGGCAACGGGTAAAACTCCTGATCAATTCTCTATGGAGACCGGTGACCTTGTTGAGCAACCAGGAAACAACTTTGAGACATACCAGAGAGTGCTCGATTTTGGTGGAGCTAGCGGTGAAGAGAAAAAACGGTTCATCAGGAAGCATTTTGCACAAAGATTTTTTGAACATGACAAACTGTTGGATATCATTGTCGGCCTGACAGAGTTTGACCCGGAAAAAAGAATGAAAATTTCTGAAGCCTGTGAACAATTGAAAGTGCTCAGACAGAAATTAAAAACACAGGAACGGGTGGATTGGGTGTTCAGTAAACTGAGATTGATTTAAATCTCTGGAAACTACTCAGTACTGATTCTTACATGCTCACCGGCTCCATCTTTGACTTTCTTGCCTCTGGCACTGCCCTTGGCTGACCCTAAGCCAATCTTGCGAGCCTGATAGGAACTCAAAATCCTGTCACCGGGTTGAAATACTTTCAGGTAACCAGAACTGTCTGACAAGTAAAAAGGCTTGTTCCATTGTTGCACCAGTGCCGTATCGTATCTTGAGAAATAGTGTCTGGAGCCTTTCCCTGCACCATGGGTGTGCCAGAAAGCTATGACTTCATATTCTTTCGGGAACACAATCTCTGCATTGATTCGGTCTTCCCCTGATTCACCTGCCGCGACCGTATAATGGTAACTGTTGTTGGTTTTATGCTTTAACACTGCACCAATGTATTCACGGTCTTTCTCAATGGAAGTGGGGTTGTAAATATTGCAGGCGCTGGCAACGGCCTCTACTTCTGTAGAGAACGCTGGACTGATCCAGTAATCCCCTTTTTCTTTATTGCCCTGTTGTTGCGGATCGAATTCCCATTTAGCGGGTGCTTCGACCGACGAAGTATTGATTTGATCCATTGCCTTGACGGCTGTTGAAACCATCAATGCGAATGCTGTTGTAATGATGAACATCCAGGTTCTTCTTTCCATGACTGTTGAATTCCGGTTCTAAGCTTTTCGACGACAGTCTGGATTTCGTTAGTCCGTTTATCCTGAAGAAAGGGTCCGTTTATCCTTAAAAATAAAAAGGGAGGGTTTGGTCGTTTTGGCAAAGGTTTTCCAGTGGTTTTGAAAACCTTCGGAAAAGCTTCGGATATGACAAAAAGTGGTGTAGCATCAAAAATAGCTGAATAAAAAATCAAAAATCGTGCATTTGCAGTAAATAAGTTTGTGACATCTTTGAGATAATCTTTTACCTCTGCTCATAGTTGTATTTTCGAGCTCACAGCTGTTGTCATTGCAAAGAGGATTCAATGGACTGGAAGCAGGGCTTCAGGTTGGGTGAATGGACGGTTCACCCGGAGACAGGGATTTTTATCAATGGCGGTATCAAAAGGCATGCCGAGCCCAAGCTGGTGGATGTGCTGCAGGTACTGGCCAATCATCAGGGCAATGTCGTCAGTCGTGATGAACTCCTGGCTGAGGTCTGGCAGGATCTTGTTGTTTCCGATGAAGTGCTTACCCGTTGTATTTCAGAACTGAGAACTCTGCTGGGTGATACTTCCCGAGAGCGTCGCTACATTCGTACTGTCCCGAGAAGGGGCTATATGCTGGTGGCGGATGTGGAAGCTCTAGGCCATGATGTGCAGTCTACGGCGGACTCAGAAAAAGACCCATTACCTGAATTAGAAGCAGACTCAGCTGCTGAAAAAATTCCTGATCACCCTCCTTCAACAGCAACTTCCCCCAATCGTGATGCGCCATGGCCTGTGAGATTGATCATGGACTTTTTTGGTTTGTTGCAATCCATGATCAGTGCATTGGTGAAAGTGTTCAAATATTCCTTTGTCACTCTAATGCTCATCATCTTTATGGTTCTGGTGTATGCAGGCCTGATCAGAGACCCTGATCGTCCTTTTGCCAAAGTGCAGATAGAGATGGATGAAGCAGTGGAAGTGGGAGGGGATAGTTCAAATGAGGAAGCTCTGCTTGAAGTGGTGGATCTGGCTGTTGATGTAGGTCAGCAGGTTCAACAAGAGCTGGGTCGAAAAATAGCTATACAAAAAGGTGTGTTGAAACCGGGCGAAGAGGAGTTTGAAGGCACAAGCAGTTATGAAGCCTATGAACAATACCTTCTGGGTAGAAACTTCTGGCGAGTGAGAACCGAATCTTCTCTTAATAAAGCGGTTAATTATTTTAATAGAGCCATTGTTCTGGATGAAAGCTATGCCCAGGCCTGGGCAGGGTTAGCGGATACATTGGTGTTGAAAACCTTTTATGGCTTTGGTGAAAGGGCTGAATTACTGGCAGAAGCTGACCGAAGTTCAGCTCAAGCAGTAAAGCTGGCACCTGAGCTGGCAGAAGCCCATGCTGCCAGAGGCGTGTTTCTATCGGAGTCAGACAGGCTGGATGAGGCAATATCTTCCCTTAAAATGGCGGTTCGCCTGAAGCCGGATTTTTCCATGGCTCATATGTGGCTGGGTAATGCTTATTTGGGTCAGGGCATGGCTCGAAAAGCTTATGAGTCCTATAGCAGTGCTTACAACCTGGATCCTCTGCATACCTCGGTAAGGCTGAATTACTTGTCTGGATTAACATTGGTGGGTAAAGCTCAGGAAGCCCGTCTTCTAGCTGAGAAGTTTGCTCTGGATTCTGATGAGTTTATGCAGCTGCCCATAAAGCAGGCTGTTGCGGCTGGGTATTATGACCGGGCATTGGACCGCATCAGTATGCTGCAGGAACAGGGAAAAAATTTAAGTGGTCTGGAGCATAAGGCCATGCACTCACTGATTTATCTGAATCAAATTGATGTGGTCAAAGATCTGGTCAGAAACTCAGAAAAGCGTTCAGACTTATGGCAGGATTTCGTGCTACGTACCTTATTGGATTTGCGTGAACGCAATGCAGCCAGCCTGAAAATGACTCTGGCCAGTATTCAGCGTGAGCAAATCGATAAGAACTGGTGCAAAGGTTACACGTACGATCTACTGGCATCCCATGAACACTGGCTCAATAAAGATTGGTTGAAGGTGGAAAGAAGCTTTGCTGCTGTTGTTCAGAATACTCCGATTCAATGCCTTAAAGATCCTCAGCCCGTTATCACCGGTTATCTCTACCAGGCACGGGCTATGGAAAAACTGGGTGATTACGCCACCCGCACCCAGCATCTGAATTCGGCACGTAAGGCTATAGAAAGTAACTGGGCAAAAGGCTGGAGAAGCCCGGAGTTTATGGTGGCGGCTCTGGCATGGGCGTTGATAGAGGGTCAGGACGATGAGGCCAGACAATACCTTGAGTTTATGAGAGAGAATGGCATACAGCCCTGGGGCATGATTGCCATGATGCCTTTACTGGATGATTATCATGACGCTGAAGTGTTGAAACCTTATAAAGGAAGGCTACAACTCCATTATCTTCAACAGCAGGAAAGAGCGGCTAATTTGTCTTCTCAGCTAATGAAAGCTTTACTGAGTGCTGATAGATCATCGACAGATGATACGGTTTTGATACTTAATCGGTTTGTCTGAAATTTTATTGCAGAAGTTGGGTGTGCCAATAGTGCAGCCAAACGATAAATCCCATACCGCTCGCACTGAACCTGTCGAAGTGCATTACCAGCATCCTTCGACAAGCTCAGGATGAACGGGGTATGTATGAGCACTAAATCCCATACCGTTCGCACTGAGCCTGTCGAAGTGCATTACCAATTCTTCGCAAGTTCTGGATGAAGGGAGTATGTATAAGCATTAATGCTTGGCAGCGCTAGATAGTTTGGAGATATGCCTCCCACTAGTGCAGGAGGCAATATGACGAGAGATTAATGAACCTTCGGAACAGCACTCAAAAGCTTACGAGTGTAATCATGCTGAGGGTTGGTCAACACGTCTTCTGTATGACCCTGTTCAACAATCTTGCCGCCTTGCATTACGGCTACACGGTGAGCCAGATGTGGAATGATTGAAAGGTCGTGAGTAATGAACAGATAGGAAACCTGTAGTTCCCTTTGCAGTTCCAGCAACAGTTCCATGACTTCTGCACGAATGGATACGTCGAGCGCACTGGTCGGCTCATCACAAATGATCAGGTCAGGTTCAACTGCCAAAGCACGAGCTATCGCAATGCGCTGACGTTGTCCTCCTGAAAACTCGTGGGGGTAGCGATAGCGATGTTCGGGTTCCAACTGAACTCTTTTCAGCAGGGATTCCACTCGTTGTTCCCTTTCTGCTTTACTCAGACCCATCTGCAGGCTCACCATCCCTTCTTCAATAATGTCACCCACCGTCATACGGGGGTTCATGGAAGAGTAGGGGCTTTGGAAAATAACCTGGATCTTCTTGCGAAGAGGTAGCATTTCTTTGCGGGAGAATGCATTCACTTTCTGGTTGTTGTACCAGATCTCGCCTCCGGTAGCTTTTTCCAGATTCAGAATGGCACGGCCTGTAGTGGACTTGCCACAACCCGACTCTCCAACCAGAGCCAGTGTTTCTCCCTTGGCAATAGAGAAACTTATGCCGTTCACCGCTTTGGTGTAATCATGCACTCGTTGCAGCAGACCTTTACGGATCGGGAAGTGCACTTCCAGATTGTCGACTTTGAGCAAAGGCGCAGGATCGGCTGCCGGACGGTAAGAGTCCATATCCGGCAAACTGTTGATCAAACGACGACTGTACTCTTCCCTGGGATTCTCAAAGAAGGCATCGCAGGTGCCTTCTTCAATGATTTCACCTTTGTACATAACGCCGACACGGTCTGCAGTTTCACGCACAACACCCATATCATGAGTGATTAGCAGTACAGCAAGATCACGGCTGACGGTCAGCTCTTTAACCAGTTCCAGAATCTGCTTCTGGATAGTTACATCCAATGCTGTTGTCGGTTCATCGGCCAGCAGAATATCAGGTTCACAGGCCAGAGCCATAGCGATCATGACTCGCTGCTGCTGGCCACCGGACATCTGATGTGGATACCAGTCAACGCGTTTATCCGGATCAGGGAGGCCCACTTCCTCAAACAGCTGAATAGCCCGCTTTCTGATGTTACTGCCTGTCAGGTTTGTGTGGATTTTCAGTGTTTCAGCAATCTGGTCCCCAACTTTCTGAACAGGGTTCAGGGAGGTCAGGGCATCCTGAAAAATCATGGCAATTTTTTTACCACGGATACTGCCCATTTCCTGTTCAGTCAGGGCAAAAATATTGGTATCGCCTTGCTGGATTTTTCCACGTGTGATTTTCAGGGCATCAGGCAACAGACGCATGATTGACAGTGACGTCATGGATTTACCACTGCCTGATTCTCCCACCAGGGCAAAGACTTCGCCCTTGTTCAACTGAAAACTGACGTCTTTCAGGATACGGGTATCGGGCTGATGTCTGAGAACAACATTAAGGTTGGATACCTGAAGAGCCAGCTCTGTGCTTTGAACAGTTTTGGCTTCGGTCTCCCTTACGGCTTCTGCAATGCTCATATCAGGCAGTCTCCAACTTGGTTTTTGGGTCAAAGGCGTCGTTGACCAGATCAGAGAAAAGGTTGACCGAGAGAACCAGGGTAAACATCAAGACAAATGCACCAGCCAGATTCCACCAGATGGAGGGTTCACGAGACAATTCGGTACTGGCGAGGTTGATCATGTTGCCCCAGCTGGCCATGGCCGGATCAACGCCTACACCAATGTAGGAAAGAACCGCTTCGGCCAGAACCAGTCCACTGAAGTCCAGTACAAAGGAGATCAGGATGATGTGGCTCAGGTTAGGCAGAATATGGCGCCAGATGATTTGCAGGTGACTTACGCCAAAGGCATGAGCAGCCTGAACATAATCGAGTTGACTGATTTTCAGGGTTTCAGCCCTGAGTAGACGACATAGAGTGGTCCAGCTGGTGATACCCAGAATAAAGCAGAGAGCCAGGAACTTGGCGTCGGCTTTTTCCAACCCTACTTCAAAGTAGGAAGGGTTGTTGTTGATCCAGACCTGGAATAACAGAACAGAGGCTGCTATCAATAGCAGACCGGGAATCGAGATCAGGGTGGTGTAGATATACTGAACGGCGTCGTCCACCCAGCCTCGGAAATAACCGGCCATTATTCCCAGAGAGATAGCAATGGGCATGGTGATCAGTGTCGCCAGAGTGCCGATCAGTACACCGGTACGAATGCCTTTCAGGCTTTCGTAGAGTGTATCGTTACCGGCCTGGTCGGTGCCCAGAACATGGTAGAGGTTACCCATGGTGACAAGCCAGCCGAAGATGGCCATGATGACGGCAAAAGTCAGCCAGGCGGAAGACCAGGGTAGAGCGGGTTGATCGGACTGGCTGCGTTTGAGTATTAGCCAATGAATTCCAATTAATATACTGGCAAGGGCGAGTCCCAGCAGAAGGCCCTTGAAAGACTGAAATACAATATCCAGAGCTTTATCGTCAGGGCTTTCCAGGTGCTGACCACCGTAAGTCAATTCAGGGTAGTCACGAACCGTTTCACCGGTTTCTGTCTTAATGTTTTCCCGGTTCCAGGATTTCAGAGAGAAGGGAGAAGAGTAGGTTCTTTCCTGACGCTCACCCATTTCGCCCAGCATCAAATCCAGAACACTGTTGACGGTGTTACTGTAGTAAACCTGTTCAGAATCCTGTCCTTCTGCAGGAGGCAGTTCGCTCCGAAAATGCAGGGAGTCCAGAAGGGCAACACTGACGTACGCCATGATAATGACGAAGGTGCTCATCCCCAGCTTGGTAGAAAATACTTCACGCCAGCGGGCTCTGTTTTCAGGGTTGCGTCGAAGGGTGTAGATAAAAAACGACACCAGTCCGACCAGAATAAAGATCAGTACATCGGTCCAGAGGACAACGGGTTTAAACGCTAAATCCATTTCAAGCCCCTCCCTAGTTCAGTCTTACCCGGGGGTCAGCCCAGGTGTATGAAATGTCAGTCATGATCAGGCCGGTGATATAGAGCACTGATCCCAGGAAAACCATGGCACGCACGATGGCAAAGTCCTGTGCGCGGATGGCATCCAGCATGTAGCTACCCAGGCCTGGAATACTGAAGAAAGATTCCATAACCAGGCTGCCCATGAACAAGGTTGGGATAACGACAACGACGCCTGTCAGGATAGGCAGCATGGCGTTGGGCAGAATATGACGGAACAGTACGCCTGCCTCACTCACACCTTTGGCTCTGGCTGTTCGGGAGAAGTCCTGACCAGAAACATCGATAAACAGGGTTCGGTACCAGCGGGCTCCGGCCCCAATACCGGCCAAAATACCAATAATCACCGGAAGTATCAGGAACCGCCAGCCGTCAAGGCCATCATTGAATCCGGAGACCGGTACTAGCTTGGAGAGTTTTGCGATCGAGTACTGCCCGACAATAATGTAGAAGAGATAGGATATGGACATCAGGGTTACAAAGACCGAAACCGCAAAACGATCAAGGCGGCTACCCCGGAACATAAGCACCATAAGGGCTACACAGATATTAACCCATATACCCACAACAAAAGTGGGCAGCGCGAGGGCCAGACTGGGGCCCATTCGGTCAGATATATCTGAGCTGATGTCTCTGCCTTCGTCTGAACGCCCAAAATCAAAAGCAAAGAGTTTGAGTGACTTGTTGAAAAAGATAGTCTCAGAGAATGAGTTCAATCCTTCTGATTCACTATTGTAGAAAAGAGGATCATCGTAGCCTTTTTCTTCAATCCAGTTACTGATGGCGTCCTCAGTCACGTATTTATCACCCAGGTGGGCTCTGGCCATATCTTCCGGAGTGTTCACCACGAAAAAGAGCAGAAAGGTCAGCACGTTGACACCGATAAGGATCGGCAGTGCGTAAAAGAGTCTTCTTAGTATGTATACAAGCATATTTTTGTAACCCTGAAATCTCTGGAGTCGGACACTGGATCGCAGTGCCCGTCCGACATAGTTCTTATAATTATTCTGTTTCGATGGTCAGTTTTTGCCTGCGACGGTAGGCGCCTATTCCGGGAATAATCAGAGCCAGCAGTAAACCAATACTGCCCAGTAATGGCACTACATTGGGCGAGTTCCAGGCGACCTGTTTTTCTTCCCTGATGTTCTGATCAATACGAACGTATTTCAGAGTTCCCTGGCTGATACCGTGTCGTTTAGTGTTAAAGACCCACTGATTGGAAAGAAAGTAGTCTTTGTCGTTCATGCCCCAAATCCAGGGGCTGTCTTTTTGAACGATTTCCACCATCTGGTTGATGGCAGCCAAGCGCTCAGGGCCATTGGGTAAGGCCTTCACTATATCGTAGAGACGGTCAAACTCAGGGTTGTCATAGTTGCTGCTGTTACTGCCGTTACATTCGCACTTAACCAGTCCCTGACGACTGTCCAGAAGGAACAGGAAGTTTTCTGGGTCAGGATAATCTGCCAACCAACCCCAGCGGAAAATCTGGGTATTTCCCTGACGCATTTTTTCTTTGAAGCGAGGGTAGTCTGTTGTGCGGAATTCCAGTTGAATATTGAGCTTGGCAAACTGTTTTTTATACCAGTCTGCAGTAGGACTATTATCCTTTGCAGTCGTGTCCATATATAGAATTAAAGGCTTTCCGGTTTCAGCATTGCGCCCGTTGGGATAGCCCGCTTCAGTTAACAGTTGTTTTGCGTAGTCAATGGGCTTTCGAACAGCACTTTGGGTTTTCTCATCCCAGCTGAACAGGTAAGCGTTCATACCTTCCTGGCCAGACTGATAGCCATAAAGTCCTGGTGGAATAGGGCCATGTGCAATCTGTCCGATACCATTTCTGAAAATGTCGATATATTCCTGATCATTAAAGGCGATGCTGATGGCTTGACGGAGTTTTCGTTTATCTTCGGTATAACCGCCCACTACAGGGTCAAGCATGTTGAAGCCTGTGTAGAAAATTGAGGGGCGGTTTTCTTCGTCAACAACGACATCTATCTGTTCCAGCTTTTCAGTCAGCTCAATACCATCCGGTCCAACCGTGAACGCCTGGTCAAATGTGGCAGTGTTAATATTTGAACTGCCATCACCGGAGCGGTCGTAATAGCCTTGGGTGAACTTGCTCCATTGTGAGGTGGTTGCTTTTTCAAAGCGGAAAATGGCTTTATCAATGAAGGGAAGTCTCTTGCCAGCATCGGCAAGGTAGCCTTTTTTGGCGTCGCTCTCAGTGCCTTCAGTCGGGTAAAAATCGTCCCGGTAATTCGGGTTTTTCTCCAGAATGATTTCACGGTTGGGCGTATTACGGGTCATCATGAATGGCCCGGTACCAATCGGGTTCCAGTCCATTGTCAGATTTTTCTTCTCGAAGCCGGGATTGTGGTAAAAACGATCGGCTTCAAAAGGAATGGGGGCGAAGAATCGCATGGCCAACCAGTATTGAAACTGGGGGTATGAACCTTTAATGCGGATGGTGAAGGTCAGGTCATCAATTTTCTGAAGACCTTCCATGTCAAAGTCACGCAGATCAAGCCATTGTTCGTCTTGTCGGGCGTCTTTGACTTTTTTACCAAACTCTTTCATACCCACGATGTAGTCTGACATGAGCCCGATCAGTGGAGACTTGTTGACGGGGTCACCCATGCGCTTGATCTGATAAATATAATCATCAGACGTCAAAAGACGTGTAGCCTTTTCGGGAAAATCTTGTAGAAGTGTGTAAGGTGCACTTTCTTCCGGGGTACTGAAAATATAAAGTGGGTTGCCTTCCTGGTCTTTGGCAAAAGCAGGGTGAGGCTGATAGAGCGTACCGGGCTTGAGCTTTATGGTGATCAGACTGAAAGCTGGTTCTTCATTTTCTGCAGCAGGTTCCAGCTGATCATTAAGAAAAGTGATCTCAGGAAGTTTTTCAGCGGTAGCCGGTTCCAGTTCATATGGGCGTTTCAGAAAATGATACTGCAACGGTGGTTCGTAAATTTGATCCAGGATCAATCCTTCTTCTGAGCTATAGGATCGAACAGGGTCAAGGTGTTTGGGACGAGTGATAAAACTGCCGAAGTAAGTGTTCAGCTCAGGATCTGAAGGTGGGTTGGGGTCATTCCAGGGGCCTGAGCAGCCCGTCAGCAGGGTAGCCGCTGTCAGTGTGGCAGCCAGATACCTGGTTGCTTTTCGGTTCATAATAACTTCATTCCCGTTATTTTAATTATTGTTTGCAGCCATGAGCTTTTCATAACTGGTGCCTCAGGGTTACTGAAGCATGTCCTTTGTGTGCAGTCTCTTTTTGTAAAGAGTCGGGTAATGTCTGCCCAGTTGCCTTGATCTCGGATTCTACTTATTTGTCAAGGAAACGTCATCATGAAGATTACATTACTCTTCAATTTTTGACGAAGTATGGCTGGAAAAGCAAAAGCGACTTTAGACGTCTAAAGTCGCTTTTGAATACTTAGCCCTTGGGTTGCAGTATTTCTACTTCACCCAGTCCCAGTTCTCGTACTTCTTTCTCGATTTTTTCAAGATCTCCTACCACCATCCAGATCATGGTTTCAGGATCTAATCGCTTGTCTCCGGCCTCTCGAACGGATTCAGTATCGACTCCCTTGAGAAGGTCGGCGTACTGTTCCAGGTAGTTTTCAGGCAGGTTATAGGTTTCAACACGGCTGATGGCGTTAAGCAGTCGATCATTAGTTTCAAAGCGTCCGGCCTGCTCTTTGAGGCGGTTGTCCCTGTAGCGGGTCACTTCATCCTTAGAAGCCATTTCATTGCTAAAGACCGCTTTCAGCTCATGACGAATTTCTTCAAGAGCGGGACCGGTTTTATCGGTCTGAACGGATGTGCGGATCAGGTAGGGTCTTTGTGCTTTGGTGTCGCGGCTGTAGGAACGGGCACCATATGACCAGCGTTTCTCTTCCCGCAGGTTCATATTGATTCGGGAAGTGAACTCTCCACCCAACAGATCATTAAAGACGCTGAAAGAAAGCTCTTCATCCAGCTGGTCTGAAGATAATGCAGGCAGCAATTGTGCCACTGCAATGGTGGACTGCTGGGCATCAGGCTGGTTGATCAGGTACACCTTGGGCTTTTCCGGTTTGTTTATTTCAGGGAAGTGCAGTTGTGGGATAGCCTGCTCCGGTGCCTGCCATTGAGCCAGGTTGTTCTCCAGAACCGGCAGCAACTGTTCAAGCTCTACATCCCCCACCAGAAACAGTGTGGCGTTATCCGGACGAATCCAGTCGTTATAGTAATTGACCAGGGTCTGGCGCTTGATATTGCTTAATGTCTCACTGTTCCCTGAACCGGTAGCCGGTGTTGCGTAAGGGTGCTCAGAGCTATACAGAACATGGGGCAGCTCTCGCTGAAGCAGCGAGGTGGGCGTCGTTTTCTCTTGACCTATTTGCTGGAGTGTTCGCTCCTGCAGCTGGTTAATATCTTGTTGATTAAATCCGGGTTGGGTGACCATCTCATTAAGAAGGTTCAGGCTGGGGGCCAGATTTGCAGAGAGACTGCTTACATTAACAGAGGCATGGTCCCCGGAAATGCTGGTAGACAGAGTGGTACCCAGTTTATCCAGCTCACTTTGTAGAGCTGCACTGTCGAGCTTTTCATTACCTTCTTTCAGCATGTCCAGAGTGAAGCCGGGGACACCAGAGCCATAAAACTTATGGCTGGATAATCCACCATTAAATTGCAAACGCATGGATACCATGGGGGTACTGGTGCGATTAGCGAGCACCACTTTGAGTCCGTTACTCAGTTCTGTACGTTGAATGTCCGGCAAATCCAGTTTTTTTCCTTCACCCACTTCTGGTAGCTGGCTTCTATCAGCGCCCTCTGTTGCTGCTGTGTACTTGAGGTAGGGCACAACCGTTTGTACATACACTCCGTCTGTTAACCATTCTTCTCCAGTCGCTTGAATGGATTCCGGTGTGGCTTCGGCCAACTGCTGGGCGGATGTTTTATAAAAACCGGGGTTGCTGTGATAAACCTCTCCGAAGGCCAGAATATCGGACTTGCCACCAAAGCCGCCCACTCTCTCTGTCTCACGAATAAAGTCGGATGTAAATCGAATGCGAGCCTGATCCAGCTCTGCTTGATTTACGCCTTCCTGAAGAGTTTTGTCTAATTCTTCGCGAATGATAGCTTCGATCTTGTTCAGATCAGCGTCCGGTTTTGCATCAGCGCTGATGTAAATCTGACCAGCCAGAAGTCTTGAGTAGACTGAAGCTGAAACATCTGTGACCAGTTGTTCTTCCTTCACGAGCCGTTGATAGAGCCTTGAGCTCTGGCCGTCACCGAGAATAGATGCGAGCAACTGGATCTCAATATTTTCCTTGTCGCCGTCCTGGGGTATGTTCCAGCTCAGAGTTAATCTGGGTTGAGTGACATGGTCTTGTATTAAGCGACGTTTTTCACCTGTTCGCTTGGCAATCCAGGCACCGGGGATGCTCAGTGGTGGTCCAGGCTGGATATCGGCAAAGTATTTGCTGACTTTTTCTTTTGCTGTTTTTTCGTCGATATCACCTGCCAGCACAATCACCGCGTTGGACGGTCCATAGTATTGTTTAAACCATCCCTTGACGTCTTCAAGGCTGGCAGCATCAAGATCTTCCATTGAGCCAATCACGGACCAGGAGTAGGGGTGACCGACAGGGAAAGTATCCTGCGCCATTTGTCCCCAGGACTTTCCATAAGGTCGGTTTTCCCCCTGACGCTTTTCGTTTTGTACCACTCCCCGTTGAATATCCAGCTTTTCCTGAGTCACTGCACCAAGGAAATGACCCATGCGATCGGATTCCATCCAAAGAGCCATATCCAGGGCTTGAGTGGGCACTGTTTGGAAATAATTGGTGCGGTCATTGTTGGTGGTACCGTTCATATCGGTAGCACCGGCACTGAGAAAGGGAACAAAGAAGTCGTTGTTAAAGTTCTCGGAACCATTGAACATCAAATGCTCAAAGAGATGCGCAAAGCCGCTCTTTCCAAAGGGTTCATCTTTTGAGCCCACCTTATACCAGACATTGACCGCTACAACGGGCGCCTTTCTGTCTTCGTGAACAACAACGGTCAGCCCGTTATCCAGAACAAATTTTTTGTAAGGGATATTAACTGTTGGAAGAGGCTGAGAGTGTGCAGATGATAACGAGGAGACATTCTTTGCCTCAGATGAGAGCTGGCTGCAACCCGTTAACATTACGGAGGCTGTAATCAGAGCGGCTAAAGCTTTTCGTTTGAATAGTTTAGGCTGGCCGGCGCCAGCTGTTTTCTTATAATTCATTGCGACGGGCACTCTCTTTTTGATTTGACGCTCAATCGGATTAGATTTGAGCGTTAACGTCCATGCTTTTGGCTATTGCATTGATTGCAAGGCTGATTAGCTCATCTGCTTGTAGTGATCAATGCAAGTTTATTGGTTGAATAATGTCCATAAATTACAGTGGTTGAATAGTCAGGTTATATTCAACCCAATCTGAATTGATCTCTTGTATATTATTTACGCTGCTTAATAAAGAGCGAAAATTCTATTTCATAAATTTTATCAAGTCACGGCCCAATTAATTCGATTTAGTTGCATACACGACAGTAATTAGCTAAATATACTAAATAAGTGAATAAAAATTCATAATAAGTTAAATTTATTTTTATTGGTTTTTTGTAAGGTTTATTTGGTCTGGAAGATTTCGTGAAGAGAATCACAAACTCAAAATATCTTTTGACGAATTTTTCTTTATAAATGGAGGTGTGAAACATGACTGTATCCCTTGCTGCAAAGGGCTCGTAGCTAATTACTCCGGAGCTTGGTTCAGTGTTTAATTACTGTGCTTAAAATTTAACCGATATTTATTGTTGATTTTACGTATTGAAAAGATTTAAATTCACACTGCGTCACAATTTTGAAACAGTCGTATGCTTTCAAGAAGCATTACAGGAAGTAAGCAATACGAAGTTCATTCTACCTAGTGTTGATTGAATAATAGTCTGTTAAAGCTGCTTTTTAATCTGATTAAATCGCAGGGCGCTGATGTATTTCCTGTAAAAAGATCAAATTTATAGGTAAGCCGGAAAATATCGGTGAATAAAAAATAAATGCCAGTTTTATTACTCGCTGTGATGGAACAGGCAGTAGAGCAAAAAGGCTATTAGTCTGATGCTCTCCTGGGCTGGAGCCCCTTTAATGTATTAAACCTGTTGGGGAAACAGGTGTTAGTAGTTGCGTTTTGAGGGATTACCTCAGGTGTCTGAATTCTATCAAATGTTGATAGAAAGACAGTCGAGAGGTCGCCTGCCGGGAATGGCGGTGTAGTGGCAAGGAGCCAAAAGCTCAAGCTGGCCAATAATAAACACTATAAGTGGATAGCAAGGAAAAATAATAAAATGTTCAGAAGAACTGCACTTAGTACGGCTATTGTCGTCGCTATGGGGGCTTCTGCTGGCTCTACGCTCGCCATTGCAGAAGAGAAAGAAGTTGAGAAGTTGGAGAAGATTCAGGTTACTGGTTCTCGAATTTCTCGTGTAGATGTTGAAGGCTCTACCCCTGTCACTGTTATTACCCGTCAAGATATCGAGCGTAGTGGTGAGTTAACTATTGCGGATGTCCTGCGTTCCAATAATCTCAACTCCTTCGGTTCTTTTCGTGAATCTTCCGGTAATTCATTTCAGAGTCAGTCAAATGTTTCTCTGAGAGGTATTGGCGCAGATAGAACTCTGATTCTATTGAACGGTAAACGTGTGCCTGGTTCGCCAACTATGGGTGGGTCAGCTGTAAACCTTAACACTCTTCCGGCTTCTATTGTTGAGCGTGTTGAAATTCTGACCGATGGCGGCTCTGCTGTTTATGGCTCTGATGCTATCGCTGGTGTAATTAACATTATTCTGAAAACCGACTACGAAGGTGTTGAAATCACGGCTGGAGCCGGTCGTCCTAGTGAAAAAGGCGGCGATGAAGATAGCTTCAGTATTCTGGGTGGTACTGTAGGCGAAAAAGGGAGTATCACTTTCAACTTCGAGCACGATGAAAAAGCTATTATTTTTGATCGTGACCGTGATTACATCGGTGGCAAAGGCGCAAGCATCTATGGTCGTAATGTTGGCTATGTTGTGCCTGCTACAAATGATGACGGTTCAAATAAGCTGGATGACGATGGTAAGCAGGTTTATACCATAGATCGAAGAGCGCTGGTGGGTTCTAAAGATGCCGACGGTAACTGTAAAGGTGATGGGTTCTTTAACTCCGGAGACCTGTGTCGTTACGATTACACCAGTGATAAAGCAGCTACAGCTTCTCGTAAGAGAGATCAGTTCTTTGTCAACTCTGTATACCATGTTAATGACAACATCGACTTTACCAACCGTTTCATGGTTTCGCGTGTTCAGAGTTTTGGTCAGTTTGCTCCTGCTGCAGCCTTCTTTACAGTTGATCCTAATACGACAGCGGGTGACCAGTTCTTCACTGAGCAAGGTATTAATAAAATAGACGCAGATAACGATGGCAAGTTTGAGTCAGCATCTGTGTATTACCGTTTCAATGGTATAGGAACTCGTGACAACCTGGTGACTGATGTTCAGGGCGATTGGCTGAGCACTTTGTCCGGCAGCTTTGATAATGCCGCACTGGGTGATGTTAACTGGGAACTGAACTTTCAATACAACAAAACGGATTCCAAAGAAAACGGCGAAGGTTATGTGTTTGAGCCAGCTGTTCAGGACGCTTTGGAAAAAGGTCAGTTTGTAAACGGTGAGTTCACCGATGAAGCCTATAAGAATATGACTTACGATACTTCTCGTAAGATCAAGATGGATTATAAGCATCTCGATGCTGGTTTTGGGTTTGACTTAGGTGAACTGAATGGCGGTGCTATTTCCTGGTATGCAGGTGCTGAGTTCAATTCCTGGGATTACAGTGATAAGTACGATGCTCAGAGTGAAGCCGGTAATGTTCTGGGTTCATCTGGTAACTCCTCTGGTGGTGATCGTAAGTCCAAGGCAGCATTTGTGGAAACCTTCCTGCCAGTAACCGATCAGCTGGAGCTTCAGGCTGCTTTGCGTTACGACGATTACAGTGATTTTGGCTCCAAGGTATCTCCCAAGGTTTCTGCTCGTTTCCAGCCAATGGATGAGTTGATGTTCCGTGCTTCTGCTGGACAAGGTTTCCGTGCTCCAAGTCTCTCCGACTTGTATGCAGCGGATAGTTTCTCTGCTGATGATGCTAAAGACTACGTCAAGTGTGATAAAGACGGTGTTGCTAACTGTGAAGAAGAACAGTACAACGTAACACGCAAGTCTAATGCAGATCTGAAAGCTGAAACTTCAACAAACTACAACTTGGGTGTTGTATTCAGTCCAATTGATACTGTAACCACCTCTCTGGATTACTACTGGATCAAAGTTGAGGACGTAATACTTCTGAACTCCCTCCAAAGTGTAATTAATCAGGAGCGTTCTACTGGGTCTTCTGATCTGATTGAACGGGATCTTGCAGGTAATATCACTGGTGCCAGCGTGAAAATGGTTAACTCTGGTACTCTTGAAACATCGGGTCTGGATTTGAAAGTTAACTGGAGTGATGATTTCAACTTCGGTACGCTCCGAGCAGATTTTGCCGGTACTTATATTCTGGAGTATAAGGAAGCTGAATTTGTCGAAGGTCCAGTTAATGACAAGATTGGCCGTGAAGGTCTTCCCGAAATGCGCTTTACAGCGGGTCTCGGTTACTCCGTTCAAAGCCATGACTTCTACCTGAGTGCAGAGTACATTGATAGTACTGCTCAGGACTTAACCGATGACTTTAAGGCAATCGGTAAAATCCCTTCAGTGACAACTTACAACTTTGCATACGGAGTTGAGTTGCCTTGGGATGGTCGCTTGACTATGGGTGTTCGGAATCTGACAAATGAAGAGCCTCCATATGTAAGCTCTACTGGTGATTTCGACGACGAACTCTATGACATTCAGGGACGTACTTACTACGCGAAGTACACCCAGAGGTTCTAATTTGAGTTCCGCCTGAGCACGACTTCGTCGTGTTCAGGTTGTTTGTCTAATAATAACAACAACCTTTCATGGGAAATGGCAGTCCATGACGACAATGAAAACAAAAACTCACAAGGTTAAAAGCCTGTGCAGTGTACTTGCATTAAGTACTGCGATATCGGCTTCATTACTCTCCCCCGTTGCATTGGCAGAAGATCCTCTTTCCAGTGCGTTATCTACTCAACAAAAAACCGATAAGGCTTCACAGGTTTCCCAGGTCAAGGTAGACAAACTGTCTAACCAGACCCAGGATTTATTAGCTGATTATAAAGGTGTAATTCGTCAGGTTGAGGCATTAAAAGTCTACAACCGTCAATTGCAGAAAGTGGTTAATGCCCAGCAAAGTGAAATTCAATCCATGCTGGAGCAAATCAAAACCCTGGACCAGACTAATATTGAGATTACTCCTCTCATGTTGAAAATGGTCGACGCTCTGGAAGAGTTTATTGAGCTGGATGTTCCCTTCCAGATGAAAGAACGTCGTGATCGTGTTGTTCGACTGAAAGAAACTCTGGACAGTCCAAACGTCACCACTTCAGAAAAATACCGCAAAATTCTTGAGTCCTACCAGATTGAAACTGACTTTGGCCGAACCATCGAAGCCTATGAAGCCAGTCTGGGTGAGGGTGATGATACCCGTACTTATAACTTCCTCCGTATTGGTCGTGTAGCTCTGCTTTATCAATCCCTGGATGGTGCTGAAACCGGACAGTGGAACAAGGAAACCCGTCAGTGGGAAGTCCTGCCAGAAAGCTACCGTGCTGGTGTAAACCAGGGCCTGAAAATTGCCCGCAAACAGGCGCCGCATAACCTGATCAAATTGCCTGTTCGTACAGCGGAGGATGCGTAATGAAGTACCTTCAAACTTTAAAGAAAGCGATTAAACCCGTTGCTATCGCAATGGCTGTGGGTATTGCTGCCCCGGCATCCGCAGAAACAGGTCTGACTGCTCTGCAGGGGTTGCTGGATAAAATCAAGCAAGACGGCGTAACTGAAAGCCGGGAGAACCGTGCCCGCGAAGCGCGTTTCCTGAAAGAAAAAAACAATCAACAGCAGTTGCTGGCAGAAGCCAAAGCTGAGCTGAAAGCTCAGGAAGCATTGAGTGATAAACTGCTTAAGCAGTCTGATGCCAACGAGCAAGAACTGAAAGAAACTCAAAATACTCTTGATATCCGTTCCGGCGAACTTAAAGAGCTGTTTGGTGTTGTACGTCAGTTCGCAGGTGATAACAGGGGTGTTTTCGAAGCGTCCATGATCACGGCTCAATATCCTGAGCGTACAGCTTTTATGGCAGAGATGGCGGAAAGCAAAAAACTGCCTACTACGGCCAAGCTGGAAATGTTCTGGCATGAAATTCTACAGGAGATGGTAGAAGCAGGGCGAGTAGTGAAAATGCCTGCAACTGTTGTCTATGGTGAAGGTAACGAAGCTCAGAAAGACATCATTCGTGTCGGTACCTTTAATGCTATCGCTGATGGTAAATACCTGAACTACTCACCGGCCGTTGGCAAATTCCAGGAGCTGTCCCGTCAGCCAGACTCTTCCATTCTTTCTTCAGTAGAAGGGCTGGAACAGTCCACTTCAGGCTTTGTTCCTTTTTATGTTGACCCATCTAGAGGTCAGATTCTTTCCCTGCTGGTCCAGAGTCCAAGTGTTACTGAGCGTATTGATCAAGGTGGCGTAGTCGGTTATGTCATTCTGGGCCTCGGTGCTTTGGGTATGCTGCTGGCACTGTTCTGCTACCTGAACCTGACCCGTATTGGTCTGGGTATCAACAAACAGCAGAAATCCGAGCAGGTCATCAAAGGGAATCCTCTGGGTGAGATTATGCAAACTTACCAGGATAACCGTGAATCGGACCTGGAAACCCTGGAGCTCAAGCTGGACGAAATCATCATGCGTTCTGCTCCTTCCATTGAGCGCGGTGTCGGTTCCATCAAACTGATCGCTTCCGTTGCTCCACTGCTGGGTCTGTTGGGTACTGTGGTAGGTATGATTGCAACCTTCCAGGCCATTACCCTGTTTGGTACCGGTGATCCTAAGTTGATGGCTAACGGTATTTCCGAAGCTTTGGTTACCACAATGCTGGGTCTGGTTGTTGCGATTCCAACCCTGTTTGCCCACAGCCTGGTACAAAGCAAGAGCCGTCGTATGATTCAGGTGCTCGAAGAACAGAGTGCAGGCTTCATTGCCAAGCATCAGGAGCAGGATCTGAATACCGGTGCCCGTAGTGTGAGGTCTTCTGTAAGTCCTCAGGACGCGCAACCCGCCTAAGGAGGAGTTGGATATGCTCTGGTTAATAGAAGAGCTCGAATCCATCCGCCGTTTTCTGGGCATGGGCGGCGATGTACTGATGATGTTGTTCGTACTGACCCTGCTGCTTTGGGTTTTGGTAATTGAGCGTTATCTCTACTTTTTTACCGAATACCCAAAGCTGATCAAGCAGACCATGGCAGACTGGGATGCCAGGACAGACAAACTGTCCTGGAACGCCAAGAAGATTCGATTGGCTATGATCTCTGAAGTCTCTCTGAGTGTGAATCGTGGGATGCCCATGATTAAAACTCTGATAGCGCTTTGTCCTCTGCTGGGTCTGTTGGGAACTGTGGTAGGTATGGTTTCTGTATTTGATGTACTGGCTGTAACCGGGACAGGTAGTCCCAGGGCCATGGCATCAGGTATTTCAAAAGCCACTATCCCAACAATGGCAGGTATGGTTGCAGCACTCTCTGGCCTTTATTTCAGTGCCTTGCTGGAGAAGCGTGCAAACCGGGCAACGCATCAGGTTTCAGACTCATTACAGCATTAAGCAGCTTTGAGCTTGGCAGTGCTGAGTTCATAAAAAGAAGAATAACTATTACTCATCCGCAGTCATAAGGGTGTGTCACAGCTGAACTGTTAAGTAGAGCTTTACAGAAATCTGTGGCAAACCTTCAGGGATGGGAGGAACGAAAAATGAGAAGACGTTACAGTAACGGCGCTCAGGAAGAAGCAGGAATCGATATGACCCCGATGCTCGACATCGTGTTCATCATGTTGATCTTCTTCATTGTGACAACGTCGTTTATTAAGGAAGCGGGTATCGATGTAAACAGACCTACTGCGAATTCAGCCCAGGTAGTCAAAAAAGGCAACATTATGATTGCTGTCAGTGACACCGGTGCAGTCTGGATCGATAAGCGTCGAGTTGAAGTCGGAGCGGTTCGTGCCAACGTGGAACGACTGAAAGCTGAGAATCCGGAAGGGGCCGTAGTTATCCAGGCGGATAAGGAAGCGAAGTCCGGAATTGTGGTTGAAGTCATGGATCAGGTCAGGCTGGCAGGGGTCTACAGTATCTCGATTTCAGCGAAAGAGCAGTAAGGCTGGAGGCGCCCATGCGTTATCTGATATCTCTGGGTCTTGGCTTTGCTGTTGCACTGGGTTTGTTTGCCGTCATGAATGCGCTGGTTAACAGCAACAAACATGAACTGGTAAATGCTGATGATACTCGAATCAGTGAGTTTATCCGGTTGCAGCGCCCCGAGACCATTAAAGAAAAGAAAAGGGAAATACCCAAACCTCAGCCTAAAAAGCCGCCACCCCCACCGGAAATGAAGATTTCCCAACAGGTGGATAAGCCGGTGATTGAACAGGTCAAAATGGACATTCCAAAGATGGATGTAGATCTTGATCTGGCGGTAGGCGATGGCGTTGGCTCTTTTGCATCCAGTGGAGTGGCTTCCAGTGGTGGGCCGGTAGCTCTGAATAAGTTCAGCCCAATGTATCCCAGAAAAGCTCTGCAAAGCGGATTGGGAGGAAGTGTTGTCTTCCAGTATACGGTCTCTAAGGAAGGGCGAGTTACTGATGTCAAAATTCTTAGAGAAAAGCCCAGAGGCAAGGGGTTTGGTAAAGCCATTAAAAAGGCTGCAGCCAAATGGAAGTTCAAGCCTGCAATGGAAGACGGTGTTGCTATAGCCCGAACCCAGCAGCAGGAATATGAATTTACATTGGAGTAAACCATGAATGGAATTAAGCGATTGCTGTCAAAAAAGGCTGCGCTCTCCTTAGTGGTTGCAGGGCTGAGTATTGCATTAGTGCAGCCCGTAAGTGCAGCGCCTAAAAAAGCACCTGAGCTGAGAAAGACAACCTATAAATACCTCCAGAAAGCCCAGGAGCAAATGGCTGAAGATGATTATGCTTCAGCCCAGGCGAGTCTGGAGCATGCTCTTGGTAAGGTGAAGAACGTAAAGTTCGACAAAGCCGCTATCAATCAAATGCTAGGTGTTGTTTATGCCAATCAGGAGCAGTTTAAAAAGGCTCTGAAATTCTTCAAGGCATCATTGGCTGATGATGCGCTGCATCAACCTGCAGCACAGCAAGTAAGGTATAACCTTGCTCAGCTATTAATGATGCAAGGAGAATATAAGGAAGGTATTGACGTTCTACTCGAGTGGATGGCAAACCTTGAAGAAGGTGTAGCTATACCTGCCAGAGCCTGGATTATGCTGGCAAACGGATACTCTCGCTTGAACCAGTGGGAGAACGTTATAGAGCCAGCTACCAAAGCTATTAAGGTATCCAAGGAACCCCCCGAGTCCTGGTATACGTTGCTGCTGGCAGCGCACTACGAGCTGAAGGACATCCCAAGTGCCATCAAGGTGCTTGAGACTTTGGTGAAGATTGCGCCTCAGAAGAAAAAATACTGGCAACAGCTGTCTGGCATGAATATGTCGATCAAGCGTGACCGTCAGGCTCTGGCTGCTCTGCGTGCTGCATATAGACATGGTCTTTATGACAAAGAAAGTGACTACACTCAGTTGGCTAACTTTCTAACATTTCGTCGTGTGCCATATCAGGCAGGTATTGTTTATCAGGACGGCCTGGACAAAGGGGTTATTGAAGCAAACTTTGATAACTACAAACGTCTGGCTAACTTCTGGTCTCATGCTAAAGAGTCTCGTAAAGCGGTTGAAGCATTTTACGAAGCTTTGGCATTGAGGAGTGATGCTGATCTGCAATTGAAGCTCGGCCGAATGTTAGCTCAGTCTGAACGTTTTGATGAGTTGCTGAAACTTGCTGCAGAACCTGCCGATGGCATGAAAGATAAACATACGGGTGAAATGCTGTTCCTGTCGGGTATGGCTCACTACCAGTTGGGCAATACTCGCAAATCTCTGGAATTGATGCGCAAAGCGGCCGAAATTAAGAGCAGCCGAGGCAAAGCCAATTCCTGGATTGGGTTCCTGGAACAGGATCTTAGCAGTAGCTGATCTATGACTGGGCAAAGGCACCTGCCGCAGAAATAGTTTAGAAGTTCATGTCTGTTCTCCCCCCTCCCTCTGACTGCCATACGGGTTAACACCCGGGTGGGAGGGGGGATTCTTCACTTCTAAAGGACTGTTTTATGACGCTGGATCAAGATCAAACCATCCCGGTCTGGAATAACCTCTCTATCTACTCCTCGTTAACTGACCCAAAACTGGACAATGATTTCAAAGACTCTGAAGGGCTTATTGGTTCCCTGAAAGCCTTGGGAGAAAAGGTTTCTGATTCATCCGATCAGGATGAAATACTGGCAAACATTGTTGAGGCTCTGGGTCTGTACGACGAAGTGAGTGTTAAGGTCTGGACAGTCAGTGTTTATGCCCAGAGTTTTGTCAGTGTCGATGCCAGGAATGAGGTGGCAGCTCGCATAAAGGTAAAAACCGGTGAGTTGGGTGCTCGAATAGATCAGGCCTTTAAACCCATTGATCAGTATGTAATAGAAGCCCCTGAAAGCTTTCTTGAAAAGTTGCTATCGAATAAGCAGGCAGCCGCTTTTCGGTTTTATTTTGAGCATGAACGCAAGATGGCTGACCATCGCCTTTCAACGAAGGAAGAGGTCGCTGTATCTGCGCTATCGACAAATGGCCTTCATGGTTGGGGTCGTTTGTACAGTGAACTGGCAGGTCAGTTGAAGTGTGATATTGATGGTCAGGAGTTGGGTTTGGCTTCTGCCTTTAATCTGACGCTTGGACAAGATGCTGAAAAACGTCGTCTGGCCTGGGAAGGAATTCAATCGGCCTGGAAAAGCCGGGAAGAAACCGTCGCCGCCATTCTCAATGCCATCAATGGCTGGCGATCTCAGGAGCAAACACTTCGTTCGGCTAAAAAGCCTCTGCATTATCTGGATGTTTCCTGCCACAGCCAATGTATAGAAAAAGAAACTCTGAATGCATTGATGGAGGCCACTGATTCCAGGAAGTCATTGGGGCATCGTGCCCTGAAAGGGATAGCTCTGGGATTGGGTGTTGAAAAACTCGGGCCTCAGGATCTTCATGCTCCTTGTCCTGTAGACAGTCAGGAAGACACTTACATCTCGTTTGAGGCCGGTATCAAGCTGGTATCAGATGCATTCTCAAGTTTTGATACAGAGATGGGCGAGTTTGCTTTGCAGATGTATGAGAATGGCTGGATTGATGCCAAGCCTTCTGAGTCACGTTCAACCGGGGCTTATTGCACAAGGTTTGAAAATGTCAGGGAACCCAGAGTTTTCATGACCTGGGATGGAGCCATTACCAATGTCATTACTCTGGCTCATGAATTAGGGCATGCCTGGCATAACTGGGTTATGAAGGATATGCCTCTGTCTGAAACCCGTTACCCCATGACTCTGGCGGAAACGGCCAGTATTTTTGCAGAAACTCTGGTCAGGGATGCACTGTTTGAACAGGCTGAAACTGATGCCGAGAGAATGCAGGTGGCCTGGCAGGATGCAGAGCGGGCGGCGGCTTTTCTTAATAATATTCCGGCCCGTTTTGAGTTTGAAAAGCGTCTGGCTGAGGGAAGAAAAGAAGGCTATCTGTCGGCCAGTGAGTTAACTCAAATGATGGAGTCCAGCTGGGAGCAATGGTACGGCGACAGCATCAGTGGTTACGACTCTATGTTCTGGGCTTCCAAACTGCATTTTTCTATTTCAGGGCTCAGTTTCTATAACTACCCCTATCTGTTTGGTTACCTGTTCAGTCTGGGGGTTTATGCCCAGAAAGATAAAATGGGCAGTGAATTCAAGACCGCTTATCGTGAGCTGCTGAAAGATACCGGAACCATGACGGCTGAAGATCTGATCCGAAAGCATCTCGATCAGGACATCACCCAACCAGAATTCTGGCTGTCCAGCCTGAGCATTGTTGAGGGGCTGGTTGAGAAATTTGAGCAGCTCATTGAAAGCAAAAAATAATCCAATCTGGCTATTCTGACTGCGTACGGGATAGCCTTGATTTCGACTTTTTGTCGTCTCTCCCAATTTCTTTTCAAAGCCTGTTGCATCAGTTATACGGCTAAGTAATAATGCTTATTCCTGATGCTTCTACCCTGCAAAAGGATAAGGAATAAACAAGAATGATTTTTGAAAGTGTTTCATTGAACACTTTCCAGTACACAACACCTCAATCAACAGCCAACAGCTGGAATGCAGCCTGAACTTCACCAGGTAAAGGGTCTGCATTATTAAGAATAAAAGGTGAAGGAGTAGCAACATGAACAATACCGCCCAAAAGACCGTTTTCACGTCTAAAGCCACCCATACCGGCAATGCTCGCCGTGTTTCCATTGTGGCAGGTCAGGGCGGAATGCTGATCCCCCTGCCTTGACGACCCAGTCAGCACTGGCCGAATAACGGCCGAACAGTCAATAACAGACAGATTGGATGATTTGAACCTTCAGCCTTTGATGAAGTGTCTTTTCTGTTTGGTTAAATGATAAAAATTCAAAAGTAAAAAAACGCTTGATGTAGCTCGATGCAGGCCAATTTCGGCTATTTGCTGGCTGCATACAGGCATTTGGGGGAAAAATGGATATTTTCTGGAACCTGGGATGGTTCTTTAAGCGCCATTGGCTGCGCTACATGTTCTGTGTTCTTTTTTTGATACTGGTTTCAGTCGTTGAGTTGCTGCCACCCTGGCTGGTGGGCAATCTGGTGGATGATATCCAGTCCGGGTCTTTATCTGCGGATGACATTATTAAACCGGTGTCTCTGATTGCGCTGACCGGTGTGCTGGTTTACGTGTTCAGAAATGGCTGGAGGATTCTGCTGTTTGGTGGGGCTATAGAGCTGGGTCGCGTGATGAGAAGCCGACTCTTTCATCATTTTACCCGGATGTCTCCAGAGTTCTATCACCGTCATAAAACCGGAGATCTGATGGCTCATGCCACCAATGATGTAAAAGCCATTGAAGCGACTGCAGCTGAAGGTGTCCTGACTCTGGTTGATTCCATCGTTGCCGGTTCCGCTGTGGTGATTGCCATGATCTGGGTTTGTGGCTGGCAGATGACTGCCGTTGCATTATTGCCTTTTCCAATTATGGCCTGGTTGATGTTTCGATATGCCTCTCTATTGCATAAGCGATTCCGAACCGCTCAGGAAACCTTTTCGGATTTGAATAACCGGGTTCAGGAGTCCGTTTCCGGTATTCGGGCGATCAGGGCTCACGATTTGAATCAGGCTCAGAAAGTAAAGTTCAAGGAAAGGTCTGAACAAACCAATGATGCCAACCTGAAGGTGGCGAGTGTTGATGCTTTGTTTGACCCGACCATTGCTGTCTGTGTCTGCCTTTCTATCATGGGAAGCCTGGGTTATGGCGCCTGGAGAATTGCTCATGGGCTGATGACGGTGGGTGAGCTGACAACATTCACCATTTATTTGGGGTTGTTGGTTTGGCCCATGTTTGCTTTTGGCTGGTTGTTCAACATTGTCGAGAGGGGCAGTGCTTCGCTGAATCGTTTGCAGACATTGATGGCTGAGTTACCCGATGTGGAAGATCGGGCTGCTGACAGTCATGACAAGCCGGAAGGGGATATTGAGTTTGATATTCAATCGTTCACCTATCCAGGGGCGGAACAGACATCTCTTGGGAGCTTAAGCTTTCAGATTAAAAAAGGATCTTTTGTCGGCATTTGCGGTCGAACCGGTAGCGGTAAAACGACACTGTTCAGATTGTTGCTGAGAGAGTATGACAATCAGAGTGTCTCTATCCGAATTGGCGGTAAACAGCATGATTCTGTAAGTCTGGATGCCTTGCGCAGTCGATTTGCGCTGGTTTCTCAGGAGCCTTTCCTGTTCTCGGCCAGCATCGCTGAAAATATCGCTTTTGGTCGATCCGGTGTCTCGCAGGAAGAGGTTGAACGGGTTGCGCAACTGGCTTGTGTTCACAACGATATTCTGGGCTTCAAGGATGGCTATGAAACCATGCTGGGTGAGAAGGGCATTAATTTATCCGGTGGTCAAAAACAGCGGATCACCATTGCCCGTGCCTTATTGCTGGATGCGGATATTCTGCTCTTTGATGATGCCTTCTGCTCTTTGGATATGAAGACAGAGGCGCAGATTCTGGACAATTTGATGAACAGCGATAAGCAGCAAACCCTGGTGTTGATTACCCAGAGACTGACCAATCTCCAGAAGGCAGATCAGTTGATTGTTCTGGATCAGGGAGAGATTTCCGAGACAGGCAGTCACAACGAACTGGTCAGAAGCGAAGGCTGGTATTCACGAATCTACCAGCGTCAGGCTATGGAAATTGCAGATCAGAAAGAGCCTGAAGAAACAGTGGAACAGCTGGCAGCCAGTTAAAACTAATGATTGCCCGGGAATGAAAAAGAATAATGAAGGAATGTGTGGTGATAAGGGCCACACAGGGAGTGAACCTTGGAAAGGTTAGAGAAAAAGAAACAGTTCAAAAGACTGCTTCGTTATGCGTTGCCTTATAAGAAAAGGCTGATTTTAAGTTTTACCCTGCTAATGGTCGCAACGGTGGCCGGTCTGACGGCACCGGTCATCATGAAAACGTTTATAGATGACCATGTGGTGCCCGGAAACTGGGAAATCAAAGCCATTGTTCTATTGGCTGTCGTTTTTCTTGCATTGTACTTGCTGGATGCAGTCATGACCTGGCTGGAGACAATACTCTTCCAGAAAGTGGCGCTGGCTATTGTTCATGACATACGACAACAGGTGTTCAACCACTTGTTCCGCTTACCTATGTCTTACTTTGACAAGGAGCCTGTAGGCAAGCTGGTTTCAAGGGTGACAAACGATACTGAAACCATCAAAGATCTGTTTGTCAGTGCGTTGCCGCAAACACTCAAGGGTGCCATTACTGTTGTTGGTGTCGTTGTAGCCATGTTTTTGCTGGATGCCAGGCTAGCCTGGTTCTGTATAGCGATTTTGCCCTTTATTTTAGGGTGTATCTTTCTCTATCAGAAATTCAGTCATCCTGTTTTTCATGCATCAAGGGCTGTGTTGAGTGATATCAATACCCGGGTGAATGAATCCATTCAGGGTATGTCGGTTATCCAGACACTTCGTCAGCAAAAGCGAGTCAGTGACCAGTTTGAGGAGGCGAATCAGGAGTATAAGGATGTTCAGAATCGTCTGGTGAGAATCAATGGTCTGTTGCTCAGACCTATGGTTCACCTGGCTTCAACGATGGCTCTGGCCCTGATGGTTGGAGGCTTTACCGGTCAGGCTCTGAACGGCCCGATTGAAATCGGTTTGTTGTATGCCTTTATTAACTATCTGGATCGGATGTTTGAGCCTTTGACTCAGGTCACCATGCAGATGCAGGTATGGCAGCAATCGGTTGTTTCTGCGGAGCGAGTATTTACTCTCATAGATGAAGACATAGAGCCTGAACAGCAGAGACGCAAAGATTCCGTCATCGCCAAAGGAAAGATTGAGTTCAAAGACGTTGAGCTCTCCTACGATGGCAGCAGCAAAGCATTGGATGGCATCAGTTTTACCGCTGAACCCGGCCAGTTTATTGCGCTTGTGGGTCATACCGGCAGTGGCAAGAGTTCGATTGTGAATCTGTTGATGAGGTTCTATCAGTACCAGAGTGGGCAGGTTCTGATTGATGACCAGCCTCTGGCCACATTCGAGGAAGAAGAACTGCGTCAGCAACTGGGATTGGTTTTTCAGGAGCCTTTTGTTTTTGAAGGCAGTATTGCTGAAAACATTCACCTGGGGCATGAGCATGTTACGGATAAAGAAGTCTGGCATGCCGCACAGTTGGTGCAGGCTGCAGGGTTTATAGAAAAACTACCTGAGGGATATGCCCAGGTGTTGGGTGAAAGAGGTCAGTCCCTGTCCAGTGGTGAAAAGCAACTGCTGTCGTTTGCCAGAACGCTGGCGCAGGATCCCAGGATTCTGATCATGGATGAAGCCACCGCCAACATCGACAGTGAAACAGAGCAGGCCATTAAGCAAGGGCTGAAAACTCTGCGTGAAGGTCGAACAACACTGGCTATTGCCCATCGTCTGACCACGATTGAAGACGCTGACCTGATTCTGGTCATGGAGAAAGGTCGTATCGTGCAGCGGGGAACTCATCAGCAATTATTGGCTGAGCCCGGTCTGTATCTGGATATGTACCAGTCCCAGAGAAACCTGATGGAAGAAGAATCACTGCTGGCAGAAGCAAGTCCGCTGGCCGTGTAAGGAAGAAATAAAAGCAGTAACAAGAGGGCAAAGCCATGGATGACGTCATTGTAAGGCACCTGGAGAGTCGTGATATACCCGGGGTGAGGGATATCTATAAGGGAGAAGCGGCTGTAGCAGGAACTTTGATGGTTCCCCATCCTTCACAGGCTGACTGGGAGAAGCGACTCAGTAATCCTCCTCCCGGTGTTTACATTCTGGTGGCGGAAAAACAGGGAGAAATTGTGGGTCATGGTGCCTTGATGCATCAACAGAACCCTCGTCGCCTTCATGTAGGAGCCTTTATGATGGCTGTAAAAGATCAGCATCATGGGTTAGGCATAGGTAGCCAGTTATTGGGAGAGATTCTTAATCTGGCTGACAATTGGTTGAACTTGAGACGGGTAGAGATGACTGTTTTTACTGATAATGAATCAGCAATTCATCTCTATAAAAAGTTTGGCTTTGTGGTGGAGGGAGAGTCGCCGGACTATGCCTTCAGAAACGGTGAATACATTGGTGTTTACCATATGGCAAGAATCAGGAAATCCTGAAGATAAAAGGCTGCCTCTCTCATAAGGAGAGGTAGCCATACGACCTTTGAAGTTTGAGTCAGCCAACGCTGTTCCTGGTTGCACTCATTGCTTACAGAGCAAAAACAATAATAAAGAATCCTTGTTGGAACAGAGCGAGGTTATGAAACTTACACGTTCTTCTATCAGCCATCCCTCCGTGGTTGCGATTGCGGTGGCACTGGTTTTTCTGTTTGGCATTATCAGTATTCGGGTATTGCCTATACAGCTATTCCCCGACATTGACCGACCCCATCTGTCCATAGAGATTTTCTGGAGGGCTGCAGCGCCTGAAGAAATGGAGTCCGAGATTGCTGAGCCCCTGGAAAAAGCCCTGAAAGGCATTTCCGGGCTTAAGGAAATGGACAGCAATTCAGGCAGTGGCAGGGTGGAAATTGATCTGGAGTTTGCCCTGAACACCGACATGCAGAAGACGCTTCTGGATGTTATTAACCGTTTGAACCGGGTCTCGGGACTGCCTGAAGATATCAGTGGACCTTTTGTAAATAACAACAGTTCCAATGACAACCTGACCTTTCTGTTTATACAACAGTTACCCGGCAATGAGCGTTCCATCAAAACTTATCAGTCACTGATCGACAGTCAGGTTAAGCCTGTGCTGGAAAGTATTCCCGGTGTTGCAGGGGTTGCTGTTCGAGGAGAAGGTCAGAGACAGCTGGAAATTGAGTTTGATGCCTGGAGAGCGGCTGAGCTGGGCATTACGATTCCTGAGTTGTCCCAAAGAGTCGCTGCAGGTTTTGATGTATCGGGCGGTACGCTCAATATAGGTCGTCGAGAATTTAAACTGAGACTGGCTGGCAAATACGAAGTGGATGAGCTGGGTAATCTTGTTGTTGCCTGGCGAAATGGGAAACCTGTTTACCTGCGGGATATTGCAGAGGTTGGGATTACCCGGGGGAAAGAGCGAACACTGCGCATTCAGAATGGTAACCCGGCTATTGGTTTACAGGTTTTCAGAGAGTCCGGGGCCAATGCGCTGGAAGCTTTGATCGCACTGAAAAAAGAAGTGGTCTGGCTCAATGAAAAAGTTCTGAAACCAGAAGGGATTTTGATGGAGCAGTCGTTTGATGCATCTGTTTTCATCAAGCGAGCCTTGAATATGGTCAGCTCCAGCTTGTTGTTTGGTATTTTGCTGGCGACTGGCATTCTCTGGTGCTTCCTGCGCCGCTGGCGAGCCACACTGATGATAGCCATGGCGATTCCTATCTGCCTGATGCTTACCATCTGTTTGTTGAATATTGCCGGACGAACCCTGAACGTTATTTCTCTGGCGGGTCTGGCCTTTTCTGTGGGTATGGTGCTGGATGCGGCCATTGTGGTTCTGGAAAGCATTATCAGGCAAAGGGAGAAACAACAGGAAAGCAAGGAAGAAAGTGCTGCAGTAGCGGCAGAGAAAGTCTGGGGAGCACTGCTGGCTTCCACTTTAACGACAGTAGCGATATTTCTTCCGGTTTTATTGCTGAATGATGTGGAAGGCCAACTGTTCTCTGACCTTGCTCTTACTATTGCAGCTTCCGTAGCCATGTCTCTCATTGTGGCTATGACGGTTTTGCCTGCTGCGGCAGCAGCCTGGCTACCAGAGCAGAAATTGACGGACAATTTTCAGTCTATCTGGGAAAAGCTGTCAGCCTTGATTATGAAACTGACAGCCACTGTCCGCCGTCGTCTGGCTATTATTGTCCTTCTGATGGGCTTCCCGGTTGTTTTGACGGAAGTAGCCATGCCGAGAATGGATTATCTGCCTGAAGTGAAGCGGGATGCCATTGATGTCTGGTTTAGTTTTACTCCGGGTACCAGTGTGGAAGCGGTGAAAACCGAGATTATGCCCACCCTGGTTGAACGACTGGCTCCCTATATGAAAGGGGAGAAAGAACCGGCTCTCAAAAACTATTATTTCATTCTCTGGCCCGGCGGGGCTTCGATGGGTGTCAGGGCTAAAGACCAGGAAAACGTCAAAATGCTGGAACGCCTGGTGATGGATGAGATTGTACAGGGCATTCCTGACACAAGAGCTTTTGGTGGGCAGGGTAACCTGTTTGGCGGCTTTGGTAACGGCAATGGCGTTAATCTTGCGCTTCTGTCCACTGATTTACCTGGACTCTATGAAGCTGCTGCACAAGCCATGCCTGTCATTACGGAGAAGCTTCCGGGAGCACGAGTTCGGCCGATGCCAGGGTTGGACTTTACGGCACCGGAGTTGCGTCTAACACCAGACGATCGTCGTTTGGCTGAAGTAGGCTGGTATCGCTCTAACCTGCCAATGGTCGTTAGAAGCCTGGGTGAAGGTGTTCAGTTGGGTGAGTATTTCGACGGCGAAGAGCGGATGGATATCATTTTGAAAGGTAAGGATATCCATTCTCCTGAAGTGCTTCGTTCAACTCCGTTGATGACACCCTCAGGGTCTGTTGTTCCTCTGGGAGAATTAATTGAAGTCGAAGGTCTGTTAGGGCCCGCGACGATCTTCAGAATCGATCAGCGAAGAGCACTCGTTCTTTCTATCAGACCGCCGGAAGGTATGACGCTGGAGGAAACCCTTCTTACTGTCGAAAGTGAAATCCTGCCTATCATCAAACCGATGATGCCCACTGATGGGCAGATCAAGGTGGCAGGAAACGCCGACAGTCTGAAACAGGCCATTGGCAATTTGCTCAATATCTTTGGGTTTGCGCTGCTGATCCTGTTGATTTTGTTGTGGGGACTGTTCCGCTCAGTGAAAGACGCCCTGATGGTTATCCTGACATTGCCATTAGCCACTGTCGGGGGTGTGCTGGCCATACATTTGTTGAATCTGGTGACCTCACAGCCTATGGATCTGCTGACTATGGTGGGCTTTATCATTCTGCTGGGGCTGGTGGTGAACAATGCGATATTGCTGGTACATCAATCCAGAACATTGGAACGGCAGGGTGTGAATCGGACAGAAGCCGTTCATCAGGCTTTGCTGACCCGAATGAGACCCATCTTCATGACGACCCTGACCAGTATTTTTGGCATGTTGCCATTGCTGCTCAGTCCCACCACCGGGAGTGAAATCTACCGCGGATTGGCTGCGGTCATCGTGGGAGGCATGAGCATGAGTGCATTGTTCACATTATTACTGCTGCCTGCATTGCTGAGAATGGAATTTGGCAGGAAGGCAGAGGAAGAAAAGATTGTTTCTGTTTGATCAACGACCAGAATAAAAATCAGAGGAAAAGGGATATCAACGTGTTTACAGAAGCAAGGTGGCTTAAGCAGTTAGGTCTGGCCTGTTTATTGAGTATGACTTCAGTGACTGTAATGGCTGCCAGTACGGTCTCATTTGCTGAAGTGGAAGAAGAACTGAAAGCACCGGTCAGCTGGTTCAATGGTTCTGTGGCCAGTCAGCAAAAAGCTGAGTTGAGCGCTGAAATCAGTGGTCGTATTACCTGGCTTGCTGATTTTGGTCAGCAGGTGGAAGAAGGGGATGTTGTCGCCCGAATTGATGATCGTCAATTACAGCTTCAGCTGAAAACCAGTGAAGTGGTATTAGGGAAAGCGAAAAGCAAACTCAAGTATCTGAAAAATGAGCTGGATAGATTGGAGGCACTGCATAAGAAACGGGGGATTTCCAGAACAGAGCTGGATAAAGCCAGGCATGATTATGATCTTGCCCGCTTGGACGTGGATTATGAGCAGGTGAATCTCGAAATTATTCAGGATCAGCTGTCCAGAACGGTTATCAAGGCGCCTTTTGCCGGTGTTGTGAATCAACGCTCCAAGCAGCCCAATGAACATATCAGTTCTGGTAGTCCTGTCCTTCATCTGGTTAATCCTGATGCTTTGGATATTCGGGTTCAGATCCCTATTGAGTTGGCGGCAACACTGGACAGTAGCAGTCGTTTGAATATTCAAATGGATGAACAGCATCAGCAGGCTGAAGTCTTTCAGCGGGGAGCCAGAGCCGATGCAAAATCAAGGTTGGTGGAAGTTCGACTTGACCCTGAGAATGATCATTGGTTGCCTGGCTCACCTGTCAAAGTGGCTATCCCCATGAGTGCTCCTGCTCAAGTAAAGGTAGTGCCAAGAGACGCAGTTATTTTAAGTGCTGTTGGCAGCGCAGTTTTCAAGATTCTGGAGAGTCCTGAAGGAGGGCTGACCGTAAAAAGAGTCTCTGTAGAAGTGCTTTTTGGAGACGATGACACCGTATCTGTCAAAGGCGATATTCAGCAGGGTGATCGAATCGTGGTAAGAGGTGCCAGCCGTTTGAGAGACAGTGAGCAGGTGGTGCTTCTGGAAGAGAATATTCCTGTTTCCTGATCTTTTGTGATTCTTCATGCCTATAGCCAGTTTCAGGCCTGAAACTGGCTTCCAAAAGCCCTTTGAAAATCTTTTTAAGACCTGAGACTTATATGGATATTGATGACTGTTCTTAGCAATGTGAACGGGTTCACAAAATAAATTTATGGCCATTTTCTGTACTTGTTGCTTATACGACAGAGCCTCAGAATGAAAAGAAAAACGAAAGGGACAGACCATGGCGATAGTAAAAGAGCTGCTGGAAAATAAGCCGTTATCAGTGAATGGGGGGGCCAGGCGACCTACTATCAAAGGCAACCATCATATGTACAGTAATGATCCCTGTACAGTGACATACCGAGAGGTCAGGGTAGAAGGAAATCTGACCGTAATGGTAGATGTCAGGGTCAATCAAAATGGCGATACCAGTTTCTTGCCTTGGCAGGAAAATAAAATTTGCTCTCTAGTATTGCCTGCACGAGGAGGTCCGTCGGTTTTTCAGACCTCATCTATGTCTGGGTGTGCTTTCTATATAGATAAAATAGGCAATGACCTGATCGTTTATCATGCTAATGCCAATCAGTTTGGTGGTGGCAACGGTGTTAATCTCGCAAATTATCAAACTCCAGAAGCGATAGAGTATCTGAACAAGCTTCATACCAGAGCGGGTGATGACTATCTGGATAATGGCTTTCCTGTTCTTCAGAGAAGACTCTTAAAGGATGAGTATTTAAAGGGGGTTCAGCAAGTGGGTGGAGGAGCCATGAATCTTGTTGGCTATAGATCAGGCGGTAAATCTCTACGGGTCATATTCCCCGCAGCTTGCTGCGTTTCTGCGGCATTAGCCGCAGCATGAACTTGTGACTACATTTTGTGGATGGCTAAAAGTAGGTTCATCCACAAATCCCACAATGTCACTGTTCTTATGTATCACTTGGTCTGTCCAGCAAAGTATCGAAGAGTGGTCTTTAGCGATGAAGTAGACAAGACGTTGAAGGAGGTATGCTTGGCTATCTCAGAGCGTTATGAAATTTACTTCTT
>NZ_LASA01000252.1 GCF_001562015.1 Endozoicomonas arenosclerae
GAGGATAAGGAGGTCTTCCGTTGCCACGCTTAGGGTAATAGGGCTCGATTACGGCCTCTAAGCGTTTCCATGGAATCAGAACCTCCATTCTTTCAAGAAAAATTTCCCTACGAGTTCTGCGTCGCTTCTGGCTGAATTCACTGTCGGAAAAAGAGAGTTGTTGGTCCATGACTACCTCTGATCAAGCTGCTGAGATTATTATCTCATGATCAGGGACTTATTCGCAGGTTCCTTAGTAAGTGTATGTTTTTTATATGATTCTATACAAGTTATGAATTTAAAAGAATATCTTGGGGTTTTTGAGAATATTTTTTGGTTATCTGCTGATAAACTAAGCAAAATTCTTATAGGGGTAACTGTAGTTGTTGCAGTTGCCCGGTATATGGAGCCGTCTGGCTTTGGAGTGTTTAGTTATGCTCAAGCAATAGTCGCCATTTTTCTATTGGTGTCAACATTAGGGTTTGATACGGTTGTTGTTAGAGATCTAATTAAATATCGAAAAAGTGAGGGAGAGATTCTAGGCTCAGCACTCTTTATTAGGTTTTGTGCTTCAGTAGTTATATATTTAACTTTATGCCTATTTATCTATAATTTTAGATCTGAAAGTGACTTGTTACTCTGGAGTGTATTGATTCTAGGTATTAATGTCATTGGTCAACCGTTTAAAGTGTTTTCATATTGGTTTGAAGCGCGTCTGAAATTAAAGTATGTTGTATGGATAACTAATACTAACTTAATCGTTTTCTCGGCTCTGAAAATATTTGTAATATACTTAGATTTTGGGTTTTATCTTATTGTCTGGCTTACAATGCTTGAGTTATTGTTATCAAATTTATTTATATATCTTGCGTATATATATATCAGCAAAGACACTATATCCCTATCTATTAAAACTAATAGAATAAAAGAGCTTCTCCGAGATTCTTGGCCTCTTATAATATCGTCTGCAGTTTGGGTTTTATATACTAGGGTTGATCAGTTAATGGTTGGCAGAGTACTTGGTGAGGAGGCTGTTGGTATTTATTCTGCGGCAGTTAAGATAAGCGATATTGTTAGTTACCTTCCCAGCGTAATAGTAGTTTCTTTAATTCCTAAAATATTACCTTATAAAAAATCGAATCCTCAGGGATATGAAGAAATGTTTCAAGGTTTGTATAACCTTGTTCTATCTCTACTTATTCCTATAGCTTTGTTTCTAAGCCTGTTCTCTGAAGTTATTATAAAAGCTATCTTTGGTGAAATATATCTTCAATCAGCAGATGTATTGAGGGTTAATGCTTGGATGAGTATATTTTTTGGAATGGCCGTTATTAGTGGGCGATATCTTTTGAATGAAAATAAACAGAGATTAAGCATGATTCGCCATATTTTTGGTCTTGTGGTGAATGTTGTTTTAAATTATTTTCTAATAAAGCTTTATGGCATGATTGGGGCTGCATATGCAAGCTTGATTTCTTTATTTTTGGCTAATTACATCTTTGATGTTTTCTTTAAGGATACACGGAAGGTGTTTAAGCAAAAAACAATTGCACTAACATTTATTTGGGTATTCAGCTTATTCAAGAGCCGGGGTGAGTATGGTAGCTAGTATAGTAGGTTGGGAATGATTCAGGACGAAGTTGAAATTTTTCTTGTGTCTCTGCAAAGTGACACTTCTCGAAGAGAAAAACTCGAAAAAGAGTTTCCAGAGTCTTATCCTCAATTCAAATTAATAAGTGCTGTTGATGGTAGACTGGTATCGTCTAAAGAATATTATGACAGCGTTATCAAATATTACATTAATGAAGGAAGACTTTTGTCCCCTTCTGAATTAGGTTGTACCTTAAGCCATATAAAGGCACTAAAGGAATTTTTAAAAACAGATAAGAAGTTTGCTCTTATCCTTGAGGATGATGTTCAAGGTGATGATGAAAAAATAAAAACAATTATTAAAGAGTTAAGCTTATTAGACTCTAAGTCATTATTGATCTGTGGTGGGCAGGATGGCTTACGATACAGGGACTTTCTATATGGAAAGAGAGTATCAAACGCAGAACACTATAAGTTATCGAAATTTTCTTATGAATATACCTTAAGAACCTGCTGTTATGCTGTAACCAGAGAGTCTGCTGAAACTATTCTAAAGTCACATGAGAACTATATTAGAGAAGCTGACAGTTGGAGACATTTCTTTGAAAAAAGCCCAATAGAAATTTATTTTACGAACAAACTAGCTCATCCAATAGACCTTGCAGGTAGTCATATTGAAAGCGATCGAGCGCTTTTTAAAAGCTTACCTTTATGGAAAAAAATTCTCGAACTGAAAGTGTTTATACGAATCTATAGAACTGTAAAGAGACACTTGATTTCTAATATCTTAAGGCTTTCTAAGTTTAATAAATTATGACTTTTTTAAAAAGCAACCAAAAGGTTAGCTTCAATAATGTTTTTCTGCTCTTCCTTGTCGTTAACTCCTTTTATATAGTGCCGCCTTTAAATAGCTCAATGCTTGCTGGTATTTTTGTTGCAGGAGAGATCTTGCTCCGAAGAGATAAGTATGCTCAGTTAGTCAAAAAGAATATTTCTTGGGAATCTATTATCATTCCTGCCATTTTTATAGTGGTGATGTTATTATTTAGTGCACTTATACCCGTTTTACATGGGACGAAAGATTTTAGCTATAGTAAAAACTTTATTTCTACACTAATACAGTTTTTTATTATAACTTTATTGGTACTTAAAATTTATAGTGATTGTTTGGAGTCTCAAGCTCCTATAAGTAAACATTTTGAATACTTGCTTGTTACTGTTTTTCTGATACAAAGTGTGATACAGCTGTTTGCTTTTTCATATCCTTCATTTGCTTCAATTGTTCATATCTCCTATAAAGAACTTGCAATTGAGCGACTCTATGAAAATTATAATGGGGCTCGTGGCTTAGCTCTTACAGGATCTCCAGGCTGGGGGTTGTCTGTTGGTTACTCTCTGGCGTACCTTTTCTATACCAAATACTATTTGGTTGATCGGTCAATAAGTCTTAAAAGTGCGTTAATAGGTTTTGTTCTAGTGCTAGGTGGTATTTTTGCTGGAAGATCTGCTTATCTGGGTGTAATTGTAAGTTTGATTTATTATTTACTTTGCCATAAGAAATTGGAGGAAAAATTTAAAGAGCTATGTGTAGGTTCTCTCTATCTCGCATTTTTTACTCTAGTTTTCTATGTCTTTTTCCCTTCTTTAGCAATGAAGTATGTAAAACTTGTATTCCCCTATGCATTCGAAGCTGTCTATCAATATCAGAGTACTGGAGTTGCTCAGACGACCTCTACAAATAACCTTAAGAGGATGTGGGAGGTTCCGTTTAATCTTAGAACTTTCTTTTTGGGAGATGGTATTCTTACAGACCATACAACAGGGTCTTACTATAAGCGGACCGATGTCGGTTATATGAGAAACTTATTATTTGGAGGTGCTGGTTGGATAGTTATGCTGCTTCTCTATCAATATTTTATAGGGCCATTTAAATTTATATCTAAATGCTTTGTTGATAATAGAATAAAGTTATTCTTAATTTGT
>NZ_LASA01000253.1 GCF_001562015.1 Endozoicomonas arenosclerae
CTGGCTGAGAGCCCTGCGAAAACGCAGCCAGCGCCACACCCTGACGTGGACAAAGATGACGAAACTCATCAAATACTTCATCCCGAGCAGTACACTCACACACCCATACCCAAATCAGCGAATGTGTGTTTGATTGATGGTAGGAGCCGTATGCATTAGTAGTGCACGTACGGATCTGTGCCGGAGGGGTGATGAACTAATGGTCTAAAAACTGTTGGTAAATCAACCCTTTACGGCGATACGATTTAATGCGAAATTTCTTCACAGAAAAAAGAGTGGATGTCCTACATTTAACATTTAGTGCCGGCGCTTGAGTTCAGCCGTGGTTTCACGGTCTAGAACCTGGGTATTTGTAGCTTCGTTCATGAACTTTCCTTCCCTGTATTGCTTTCTCCAGCGGGAAAGCATGAAAGGATGGATCTCAAGTACTTCAGCAACATCCTGAGCCATCACACCTGGCATTTCTGCAAGCCGAACGGCCATCATGCGAAATGCGTTAGTAAAAGTACGGTGTTTTTCTTTAATTCTGATCATTGGATCACCTTGATTGAGTGTTATCAAGGTGTCCGTTTTATCGGGTCAAGATCAGTGCCTGCCCTGCAAGGGCTGGCACGAACTGGAAGCTTTTGTTATACGTTTGTTGCACGTAACTCGAATATTTCTTTGAAATATTTGTTGCTTATTGATGAATAAAAGGAAGGAGCAACATGCTGAACATAAGCTAAATGACCTGCTAACGATGATTTCTCACTTTCAGGGAGCTTTCCTTTTGCATACAAGCTCAACAGTAAACGAATATGATCCTTTTGCTTTCTATGAATTGTTATATGACCATTTTCGCATACTTTTAAGCCAGTAACGGAAGCAGAACCACCAGTGCTACTACCCATTTTGGTTTTACTTGTATTTATTTTGATATTAGGAGTGTTGTAACCACCTATAAAGGTGCGAATAACATCCTTAAGTTTTGAGCATGCTCCATGCTTGTTAGTAGAAAAGACTAAATCATCAGCATACCTGGTATAAACCGTTTCTCCAAATCGGTTGTCCAGAATTATTTGGTTTATTGCTGTATCGAAGTCATGCATAACTGCGTTGCTAATTATGGGCGAACTTGGATAACCAATGGGCAATAGATCTTCTTTATAAAAACAAGATTTACGAATGAGTTCCTTTGCTTCTTGATCTAGTTCCCATGAAATTTTGTTTTCACTATGCCATTTATCTACAATTGGCTCTAAATCAGTGTATTTTATACTTGGAAAAAAGTTTTCAAGGTCGATTTTTAAAAAGAACCTATTAGAGCTGTGCATTTTGGCATTATCCAAAATAGATACGCCATCTTGATATGCAACTGATGATTTATGAATTGATAAGTTTTTAAAAATATTATGAATTAGCCAATACTGCAAAGTTTTGAGCTTTTTTGATGGATGATGTATTTCTCGAAAACCACCATTACGTTTTTTAATTTTAAAAACTTTTACATAAGTTCGTGAAGAACTAAGGGCTTCTTCAATTAATTTTTCAGGTATTCCGAGATCGTTCGAAATAATAGACTTAATATTCATAAATTCTCTCAGGATACGATTTCAATGTGTAGTTTCTAAATGTTGAAATTATTTTCCCCGTATCAAAGCGATAGTCAAAATAAGTTTCATCCTTCCTGCTTCGGTATAAGCCACGAGAATTTCTTTCTATTGAATCAAATGATGTGAGAATTCCTAGAATATGAGCTACGTCATTGTAGTTATTATTGCCAAATATGAGCTTCAACAATTCAATTAGCTCTTTATGAAGAATCGGTCCCGAAAGATAAATTAAGTCATGTGCAAACATGGCTGCTTTTTTGCTGACATTATTAGATGGATTACATGAATCCAAGTCAATGACTTTGCTTTTTATCTTCGAAGGATCTTTAAATAGCTTATAGATATGAGGATAGATATTACCAATAGCATCTCTATTGTATACACCGTCACTATTCATTTTATAGTGTATGATTCTATCCTTTCCAACAGCTTCTTCAACTGCCTTTATCGGTCCTAAGTTTATAAATGATTCTTCTTTTTCAAATTGAGAATCGTTTATTATGACAAGCTTATTTCTCAGTGTATTGTGTGAGAACGCACCAAGCTCTGCGAAAGAACTTGCACTTTCAAGTATGATAACAATGAAGTCTGAGAAATCTGAAATCAGATGCTCTACATCTAATACATTCCCTTTATGTCCTTCTTTTTTTAAAGTTGAAAACATTTTCTCAGCAAGAAAAAACTCTGTGTGAGGTAAGTTTTTCTTGGAAAATTCAATGAGTGCTTTCCTTCGCTCTGATATGGTATCGATATCTTTGTTTGCTCCACAAAGAAAAACAAACTTCAAATCATTTTTTAGATACACGTGGGAATTATCAATGGCTTTTTTCAAAGCCATTAATCTAGAGCGAAGTAGTCTCTTACTTCGGATTTCTTTTAGCATTTATGTAGCCTACTTAGAGCACGCGTTTCTTCCGAACTCGGAAGTTGCTGACTAGCGACTTCCGAGTTCGGAAGAAACGCCAGAAAGCTAAAAAATCAAGGCAGAATGTGACTCACATCCCGACGGGCTTTCACCCATAATTGCTAGGCTATACGGATGCTACAAATTTATAAGACAGATTTCAAGTACTATGGTTTTTCAAACGTATAACGCCAACATCAGCCGCGCGCTTTTAAGCGTCGGCTGGATGTTTTTGTTAAGCCTTTACGTCAGGAATGAGGCCGAAAGAATTGAGAAGCACCAATAGTGCGCCTGACAGCCCAGAGGTCATTAATAGCCAATAAAAAACTGTCCCAAGCAACCGATCAAGTTTACTAGTGTTTTCAAAAAGTACAGCTGAGTTTGCATAAATAGTAGAAAGCGGACTTTTTTCTAGCTTACGGCTCCATGATCGCGGAATTGCTAGAGCTTGTGCGACGTTAATGATGTCCCAGCCGCTTACATACTCAAGACCAAGGACCTCTTTTGTTTTTGGGTTTTTCCTGAGTTTACGTACTGTGACCTGGCCAAAAACCACATACAAAATACACGCAACAAACATTGCCCCCATAAGGCATGCAAAAATTAAACTACCCGTAGTCATCAGTTGGATACCAACTTCATAATATCATCGTAAAGGTTTCCGCTATTTTCTTTTACATAGCTATTCATTCCGATAGATGCCGCAGCTGCCGCACCAGCAACGGCGACTCCTCCCACAATTAAAACAGGAGTTGCGACCATAAGAAATCCTAATGCAGCACCACCTACATTTACTACAGCTGTACCTGTTATGGCGCTAGCAGCAAAACTACTGGATTCAATAAATAAATCTCGCTCCCAATTGCCGCCGGCTTGATAACTATTATGAATGTTTCCAACACGACTACCGAAGTCGATAACTGCAAGGCCGTTACCCAGGAATTTAGCTTGTTTGCTTAATTTGACGAGGTTATTTGCTTGAACTTGATTGGTTACATTGAGCTTGGCCACGTTTCGACTGCTTTTGGCAATATTCGTTGCTCTATCAGCATTTGTAAGCGGCGTACCTCGGCGGGCTTTTACTTGCCCAGAAACCACCTTTAATTCATTACTGAACTGGCTTTGCATTTTCTGAAATGCAGTATGCGCCTTCTGCTTTATCGCTCCTTTCATTGGTGAGTTGGACGTCACCGCCTGACGGTATTCCATTAAGGCTGCTTGGTAGCCTTTAACGGCACCAGCGAAGCCACCAACACGATTGGCATAAACGCTAGTTGAAGCCCCCATAAGGCCAATATTGTAATCTTTGAGCTTTGCGGTGATTTCAGATAATGCCACGACATTATCACCACCATAGGATAAGGAAAGGTTAGTTAGCTCCTTGGCTACAGGTGAAGGGGATAGCTGACTAAGGATACTTCGGCTGGCACCGGAATGATCATTACCAATGATATAGGGGGTATTGGCAGCTGCCATTGTTGGCTTTGTACAACTAAAGGCTGATATTTGATCAATGCTGATACCGCATTGATTTTGAAGATTTTGTGGGCTTAGTGATTGGTTGCAGAGCAGAATTTCACTCATTTTAAAGTCCTTCTTAAATAATAACGTTACTGTCATTTCAAGGGTTGGATTTTACTTGGTAAGGCTGCCCCTTACAATAATTGTATGGCCGGAGTGTGGAACCACACATAGGCTTAACGCTTAGTTTAACCGCCCACTGCAAGTAATCGAAGCGCCACAAGACTTAGGCAAAACACTCTGAAGTTCATTGGGTCGGATTACAACGTCTTGTTGGACGCGCCCTTGCACGGGCCCTTCTATGTATTTATCTTTGTACGACTTGAGTCGTTATTGAGCCTCAGCCACGAGATTTATAATCCCAGGGCCGGTGAATGGGATCATTTTTGAGTATAAATATCCCTTATTATATTCTGCTTTCATG
>NZ_LASA01000254.1 GCF_001562015.1 Endozoicomonas arenosclerae
GTGCCAGCTCCTTCAGGCTGACCTCCTGTTCAGACAGTCTGGCCAGAGTCAGACCCGTAGCTACCTCCAGGCTGGCTGAAGAGCTAAGGCCTGTGCCCTGAGGAATGTTGCCAGCAATGGCCAGATTAGCTCCTTTAATGGGGATGCCTCTTTCGAGAAGGATGGTGGCAACACCACGAAGATAATTACTCCAGGAGGCCTCTTTACAGGGAGGGATCGGGAGAGTCAGGTCAAACTCTGTCGTTTGTCCTGCAAAGCTTGCTGATGTGACCACTATTTTGTCATCTTTGCGAGGACTGGCTGCAATCAAGGTTTGGAAGTTAATGGCGCAGGGAAGGACAAAGCCATCGTTATAATCCGTATGTTCACCAATCAAGTTCACGCGGCCTGGCGCCTGGAAAAAGTGCTGGGGTTCTTCGCCAAACTTTTCCAGAAAAAGTTGCGTTAATGTGGGTTTCAGGTCCGTCATGATGCTTGTTCAGTATGCAGGTAATGGATTTCTGGAAGGTTTCTCAGGCGTTCAGCTGCTTGCTCTGCGGTTAAGTCTCTTTGGGCTTCGGCCAGCATTTCAAAACCCACCATGAATTTTCTGACAGTGGCGGAACGAAGAAGAGGAGGATAGAAATGTGCGTGAAGCTGCCAGTGCTGAAAATCACCTTTCTGAGTAGGGGCTCCATGCCAGCCCATTGAGTAGGGAAATGAAGTCTGGAACAGGTTGTCGTATCGAATGGTGATTTGTTTCAGGCAGTCAGCAAGACTGTTTCGCTGATCTTCAGATAGGTCAGGCAGTCTTAAAACGTGATGTTTTGGCAGCAGGAGTGTTTCAAACGGCCAGGATGCCCAATAGGGAACCACCACTATCCAGTGCTCATTTTCTATGATGGTGCGCTCTCCGGCTTCTGACTCCATGCGTGCATATTCCAGCAGCATGTTGTTCTTATTCAGTTCGCTCCATTGTTGCTGATGAATGTTCTCTTTCAGGGCTTCGTTAGGAAGAAAACTACTGGCCCAGACTTGTCCATGAGGATGAGGGTTAGAGCAGCCCATGACGGAGCCCTTGTTTTCAAAAACCTGAACCCAAGGGTATTTCTGACCCAACTCAGACACTTGCTCTGCCCAGGCATCTATTACGCTTCTGATCTCCCGGTTGGAAAGCAGTGGCAAGGTTTTACTGTGGTCAGGAGAAAAACAAATGACTCTTGCCTCGCCCCGGGCTGTGGCTGATTTAAATAGTTCAGACTCTGGAAGAACATCGGGCGTATCTTCTAACAGTGCGGGAAAGTCATTTTTGAAAGCAAAGGGCTGTGTGTAATCCGGGTTCTGTTCTCCAGTTACTCGGTAATTTCCGGGACACAGATAACATTCAGGGTCGTGTTTTGGTGGCTGGGCCCATGTCGTGGCTTCAACCTGACCTTGCCAGGGACGGCGTGCACGGTGAGGAGATACCAGTATCCATTCACCTGTTAAGGGGTTAAAACGGCGATGGGGGTGGACAGCCATGTCAAACGCATCGTTGTTCATTATTATTTTGGCTCTTAATGGATTCTGGGGAGCTGGTTGAGGACGAGTTATTTGACTATGAATAGAAGACGTTTTCTTGTACAAAAGTGTCATGAAACTTTATGACCTCCTCGACAACGCCAAGTGCTTTGAACAGATACGCCAGATTCGCTGGCCTGACGGGGTGAAATGCCCACACTGTGCCAGCTCAGACATAACCCGCCAAGGCAAGGACGATTCACAGCCTGACAGACAGAGATATTCTTGTAAA
>NZ_LASA01000255.1 GCF_001562015.1 Endozoicomonas arenosclerae
CATGAAAGCAGAATATAATAAGGGATATTTATACTCAAAAATGATCCCATTCACCGGCCCTGGGATTATAAATCTCGTGGCTGAGGCTCAATAACGACTCAAGTCGTACAAAGATAAATACATAGAAGGGCCCGTGCAAGGGCGCGTCCAACAAGACGTTGTAATCCGACCCAATGAACTTCAGAGTGTTTTGCCTAAGTCTTGTGGCGCTTCGATTACTTGCAGTGGGCGGTTAAACTAAGCGTTAGAAACTACACAAACATTTGTGCAAATCGCCAGTAAAAGCATCGAGTAGTATGTAATCCTTTTATCACATTCTATATAATACGACACCAAACGAATGCCTAGAAACAGAGAAAAAATGGAATATCTAGAAGTAGATTATACGGATAAGTCACTTTTCGGCAGCGATATTGCGGATACAGAAAGTGATGAAGTGTTTGCCGCTTATGCTCTCGAAAGGCCTGAAGTAAAAGAGTTTCTTGATGGGAGTAATCCAATTCAGGTCGTGCGAGCTTATAAGGGTGAAGGTAAATCTGCATTACTACGTATTGTAAAAAACAACCTTCTTGAACGCGCACCCAACTCCATTGTCATCAACACGACAGGCGTTGATCTTTCGCCTGCGTGTGATAGCAGCGACTCTGATTTCTGGACTCGTGAATGGAAAAAGAAAATTTTGCACTTGGCAGCAAATGAGATAGGTAAAAGAATAGGTTGGGCATTCACAGATGATGCTATTTCTCTAGTCGAAGAAGCAGAACTTAATGGCTTTAAAGAACGCTCTTTTGTTTCTTCTATAGTCGATAGGCTCCAGTCTTCTAAAGTTCCAATACAAAGAACTCGCATTACTCAGGAAGATAGAGAACAGACATTAAAGCGTTGGCTACATAAAAAAGAACCGATCTGGCTTATAATCGATGATGTTGATCAAAATTTTGTTAATACTGATCGGTACAAACTTAAAATTGCTGCGTATTTTACAGCATGCCGACAAATTGTAACCGCAATTCCTGAATTGAAAATCAGAACTTGTGTAAGACCGAATGTATGGAAAATAATCAAAAGAGAATTTGAGGCTCTATCTCATATAGAGCAATTCATGCAAGATTTGACTTGGACGCCTGATCAAATAACTGAATTGTTGGCTAAGCGTGTTCAAGGATATTTTGAAAGAAAGGGGACTTGGAAGGAAGTCAAAAAGCATCTTCCTGATGCTCTTGATGTTAGAAACAAAAGGCTGATTTATCTTGTTTTTGATTCTCCTATGGCTTGGGGCGGAAATAATAGGAAACGACCAGCTGAGATAATTTTGAACTCACTCTCCCGAGGCAGACCAAGGTGGCTTGTTGAGCTATGTACAATATCCGCAGAAACAGCCTTTAAGAGAAAAGCCAACAGAATATCAATCGATGATATTATTAATGAATTGGAAGAGTTTGGAAAAAGGCGCATTGATGACACAATTGCCGAATTCTCATCTCAATGCCCTGCTATTGAAGAAATCCTAACTGCATTCTCGCAGCAGAATGAACGGTATCAGACTGATGAGCTGATGCAAGTGATTGGCAATCATATTGAAAACAAAATAACAATCAAGATATTTGGTATTCTCGGCGCACCAAACAAAAGGGAGATTGCACATTTCTTGTATCAAATTGGGTTTATTACAGCCCGTAGAGATTTTGACAATGGTGAGTACAAACATATCTCATTTGTTGAACAGCCTGACTTGTTCAAAAGCCGTCTTAATATTGATGATGGAGTTTCATGGGAAATCCATCCTGTATTCAGGCAAGCCTTAAAGCTGAAGAATGTAGAAACAAAGCAACAGAAAAAGTGGGCTCAGCGCAAGTAGTTTCTAACAAGTAAATCCAGGTGACTGATCTTCCCCCGCTTTAGTGGACACCTCATTACTAACTGAATGAGGTGTTAAATGGGAACCTACAGACCCGATAAACCGACACGCCGTTTTTCCAACGAGTATAAAGTCACTGCTGTTCGCATGACCTTCAAACCTCATGCTTTGATCAAGGATGTAGCAAATTCACTGGACATCCATCCCTTTATGTTGTCCCGTTGGCGCAAGGAATATTTCGAGGGCAAACTTGTGGC
>NZ_LASA01000256.1 GCF_001562015.1 Endozoicomonas arenosclerae
CCGATTCGGATTTATATGAATATCTTAATCCACCTCTGCTTTTTTGCATTACTACATATTTCTTGTGATTATCTTCTATGAATTTAGAGATTGAGGATTCAATATTTTTCTTATTTGATATTATTTCTTCGATAGAACTTCCTTCTATTTCTTCGTTAAATGAATAATCCAAAATATGCTTTGCAATATTTTTTTTTGGATATTTTGATATTGCAATAGCTATCCCAACTGAAAAATTCGGGGTGTTTCCTATATGATAATAATGCGGTGGTAAGAGAAAAATATCTCCAGGGCTAATATTGAAAGTCTCTCCTTTCGATATTATTTTTTCTGGTTCGAAACAGTTTTTCGTAGGACCATTGATTCTATGAAAAAAATCAGGCTCAAATAAAGTCATTTCCTTTTCTGATGGACCAAGGTGAAAATGCACAACTTGTGTAAAAGGGTCGTCAACATGTATTCCAAATGGAGTATAACCATAGTTACCAATAAATAAAGTGCATTCAATAGTTGATGCGTCATAGCCCATTTCTTCAACAACAGGTTCGAATATATTTTTTGTAAATTTTGCTAAATCATCTGACCACTGCTCAGCACCATTAATAACTACAGCAAATTTTTTTTTATTTGATACTCTTTCGAAATACTGTTTGAGTGATTCATCAGTTATTGGCTTTGAATTGATAAAGTTAAATTCATCTTTTGGACTTAGTTTACCATCGATGTAGACACGATAAAAAGAGGATGTAGCATAATCTGCTTCTTTCGACATTCTACTAAATAGATTAAAAATAACTTCTTCATCTTTTATAGGCTTGAATGCATCCTCTATTAAGATCGGTTGCATTAATATTTTTTCGTTTTCTGGATCATATTCTTCTATCTTGTATATTTTCTCATGGCTAGTTATGTGGTTAATAAGTTTTTGTTTAGCTTCTGATTTTATTTTTAAAGGTTTTGTGTTTGTAATCATTGAAAATACTGGGGTTTTGGTTCTGTTCACAATAGATTTTGGCGTACTACCCCAAGGCCAGAAATGACAAGGGGAAATGTATTTTTGTGAATACACGAAATTGCAAGGCTCTCCGCGAGATTCCGTATATTGCCAATATTTAGTTTGAACAGAGCCGGAGTTTGATTTTTTTAGCGGGCTATCATTTTCAGCATTACAGAGCAGCCTTTCTTAAAGTATTACTACAAAATCTCTTGGAAAAATTAGGATTTCGTTGCAATCTTAGCTTAATCAGTTAATCTGAAGAACTATTGCAGATAGCCCTTGATTGATTCTTATACGTTGTGCATTCTTCTTATATGCTTAACTGGACGTGAAGCTTTTAGTGGCGAAGGCCTATTTTCTGAAACTTTTATACCAAGATCTTTCATTGATACTGGCTTTGAAACTTCTTTTTCTACTTTTTGATTTTTCATTGTTTTATCCTTATTTTTAGATGCTAATGAGTCGTTCATTAGCATCTAAAAGGTACCTGATTTTTTCCTTGCTTTCAACTGTAGGTTAAGTGTCGTTTACAATTCATTACGTTTGGTCGCGTAGCTTTTAGACTCTGTTGACACAAACCATTCAGGTTAAAACTGTATAGTTTCTCACCTCCGTACAGTTTACCATAGTCGTGCATACTGGGAGCCACAGTTCAGGTAGACAAAAAGATCGTGCTTCATACTTTTGAAGTCATCCCTCAGCGTTGGATCGTTGAGCGTTCATTTGCCTGGTTAGAAAACTGTCGCCGTTTATGGAAGAATACTGAGCGTAGACTGAATCCAAGCCTTCAATTTACGCATTTGGTAATCTTGCTGAGAAGACTATGAGCAGCTTCTGAGAACTATGATTTGGTAAAAGCAGCTTAAATCAGTGTCAATTTATACTGCCTCAGATCACATCTGTAAAAGAACAAGAAGAAAAAACTACGTTATCGAGTAACAGAATATAATATTATGAAGCTTACGCGACTTTCCATAGGTCACCCACACAGTGTAGCGACTGCTGTGGCGTTGGTGCTTATGTTTGGCATTATCAGTATCCGGGTATTGCCCATACAGCTATTCCCTGACATTGACCGGCCCCATCTGTTGATAGAGGTTTTCTGGCGTGCAGCGGCTCCTGAAGAGATGGAGTCCGAGATTGCTGCACCTCTAGAAAAAACACTCAACAATATTCCTGGACTTAAGGAAATAGAAAGCAACTCCGGTGGTGGATGGGTTGACATCGATCTGGAATTTGCCCTGAACACCGACATGCAGAAGACGCTTCTGGATGTTATTAACCGTCTGAATCGGGTCTCGGGCTTGCCTGAAGATATCAGCGGACCATTTGTAAGTAATAATAGTTCCAATGACAACCTGACCTTTTTCTTTATACAACAGTTACCCGGCAATGAGCGTTCCATCAAATCTTATCAATCACTGATCGACAGTCAGGTTAAGCCTGTGCTGGAAAGTATTCCCGGTGTTGCAGGGGTTGCTGTTCGAGGAGAAGGTCAGAGACAGCTGGAAATTGAGTTTGATGCCTGGAGAGCGGCTGAGCTGGGCATTACGATTCCTGAATTGTCCCAAAGAGTCGCTGCAGGTTTTGATGTATCGGGCGGCACGCTCAATATAGGTCGTCGAGAATTTAAACTGAGACTGGCTGGCAAATACGAAGTGGATGAGCTGGGTAATCTTGTTGTTGCCTGGCGAAATGGGAAACCTGTTTATCTGAGGGATATTGCAGAGGTTGGGATTACCCGGGGCAAAGAGCGAACACTGCGCATTCAGAATGGTAACCCGGCTATTGGTTTACAGGTTTTCAGAGAGTCCGGGGCCAATGCGCTGGAAGCTTTGATCGCACTGAAAAAAGAAGTGGTCTGGCTCAATGAAAAAGTTCTGAAACCAGAAGGGATTTTGATGGAGCAGTCGTTTGATGCGTCTGTTTTCATCAAACGAGCCTTGAATATGGTCAGCTCCAGCTTGTTGTTTGGTATTTTGCTGGCGACTGGCATTCTCTGGTGCTTCCTGCGCCGCTGGCGAGCCACACTGATGATAGCCATGGCGATTCCTATCTGCCTGATGCTTACCATCTGTTTGTTGAATATTGCCGGGCGAACTCTGAACGTTATTTCTCTGGCGGGTCTGGCCTTTTCTGTGGGTATGGTGCTGGATGCGGCCATTGTGGTTCTGGAAAGCATTATCAGGCAAAGGGAGAAACAACAGGAAAGCAAGGAAGAAAGTGCTGCAGTAGCGGCAGAGAAAGTCTGGGGAGCACTGCTGGCTTCCACTTTAACGACAGTAGCGATATTTCTTCCGGTTTTATTGCTGAATGATGTGGAAGGCCAACTGTTCTCTGACCTTGCTC
>NZ_LASA01000257.1 GCF_001562015.1 Endozoicomonas arenosclerae
GCACTATGCATCAAGAATGACTTGTACCCAGGCTTTGGTAGCCGTGATGCGCAAGCTGATACGTATAGCATTCAGCGTATGGCGTAGCCAAAAGACATTCGATATGGCTCAATATCATTCCCCCATTATGCAAAAAGCTATGCTGTCTGATTAAAGACCTAAGGCTCTTGCAGTGGAGAGTTTCTCACCGATGAGGCTCTAATTTCTTATGTAATTACTAAAAGCAGGTTGACAAGAAACATAGAGCCTTGGTATCTTGCCAGTACTGTTCCTGCTCTCAATAACAGCCATGATCATGGCAACATTTATGTCAAACACTGCTACCGCAAATTTGCTGATGCCTATTGCGGTCTCAATCGCTACAGCCATGTCCGGACTTCAGTCTTTTGGCGGTCTTAGCCTTATCGTAATCTGTGTTGCCCTGTCTGCCTCTATGGGAATGTCTCTACCCATCAGTACCCCACCCAATGCTCTGGCTCACTCTACAGGCCTGGTCTCCAGCTCTGACTTTATGAAAACAGGCAAATACATCAGTACGCTGGGTGTCTGTAAGATTTTTACCGTTCTGGTTTGTCTGGGAATGGTTGGGTATTTTTGATACGGGAAGGCAGGAAAATCAGTACTTAGTCATTGTGATGCTCTCTAGTCTGAGGGCCTGAGCTTACTGATTTACCGAGGCTTAAGCCATCTTCCGCATTGAAACTGTACTAGCATTAGAGCCTTTAAAAACAGAGAAAAACAATGTTAAGGCTAAAGGCTCTCTTGCCCATATTATTACTCTTTACAACTGTTTTCTCTTTACCAGCAACCAGTGACAGCTGCAGCCCAGTTGCTGCAGTTCAGTCTCTGCCAAACGGCCTATGGAAGTTCATTGAAATAGAGAACCTCCAGCCTAAAGAACAAAAGAATCCAGAAAGTTATGCTAATTGGGTAATCCGACTTTATAACAACCTTGCCGACCATATGGTTGTACCGCATTGTCAGGATTGCAATACACAGGCAAAGAAATACACAGAAACCTTAATAAAAGAACTTAGTCGCAATAACGAGTGGAAGAGCTATTGGCTAGAACAGTCACCGGCAGACAGGCTGATGGACATCCTACTTCCCGTGCTTACCAGAGTTAGCCATAGTAGAAACTCTAGCTATCATGAGTTTCTTGTGAATCATATTGATAAGCTCATAGCCTCAAACCCTGAGTCAGCCAGCTGTCAGCATTTAAAAGGCCTGAGTCAGACTGAGTCAAGCGAGCCTTTGATCGGTTTAAAAGGAGGCTTCACTATCGCTGTGGCTTCTGCTGTGCTTGTTCTTTGTCTTCATTTTTGAGGCTGGAAAGCTGGAAAGCTGGAAAGCTGGAAAGCTGGAAAGCTGGAAAGCTGGAAAGCTGGAAAGCTGGAAAGCTGGAAAGCTGGAAAGCTGGAAAGTCACTATTTATTGGGGATGGAGTTCTGTCAAGTTTCTGTTTTAGGATTTGTTTCACAGATTTACACAGGATTCCGTTCACCCTGAGCTTGTCGAAGGGTCGTGCTATTGGGCTTCGACAGGCTCAGCCCGAACGGGTTTTGAGAGGGTTTCAATAGGGACGTTAATTTCAGACAAGTCATTAAGAACCCCACCGAGTTTCGACTGGGAATACCTGGCTGTTGACCAACCTTGCTCTGAGCAGGCCTCGTGAACTTGGCCCGATGTATCGTTAGATGAACTACATCCTGTAGTTCACCCTGCGGGCGCACTGGTCGATGAATGCTCCTGCAACATCGACATACCTCACATCCCTGTGCATAAAGTGCGTCCAAATTTGATCCGGTCAAATTTGTCACTTCCGAGCTCGGCCGAACTCAGCAATAAACGACGTATCGTTGATGGACTGTGGTGGGTATTCCGTTGCCCTGCAACGGATAAAGAAAAACCCCAGTCGATTGCTCGACTGGGGTTTTTCTTTATTCAATGCCTGACGATGACCTACTCTCACATGGGGAAACCCCACACTACCATCGGCGATGTATCGTTTCACTTCCGAGTTCGGGATGGGATCGGGTGGTTCCAACACTCTATGATCACCAGGCAAAACTGGTTTGAAGTTCGTCGTTTCCGACGCCCTTCTGGAATCCGTTTTTAACTTAAGCTGTTTGAGTTGCTTCTTGCTGCGCACTCTCGCCGTGTATGGCTAAATCGCTTTGGCGTTATATGGTCAAGCCTCTCGAGTCATTAGTACTGGTTAGCTCAACGCCTCACAACGCTTACACACCCAGCCTATCAACGTCGTAGTCTTCAACGTCTCTTATGGGACCTCAGGGTCCAGGGAAGTCTCATCTTGAAGGGGGCTTCCCGCTTAGATGCTTTCAGCGG
>NZ_LASA01000072.1 GCF_001562015.1 Endozoicomonas arenosclerae
GTAACGGAAATGACTGAGAGTTAACTCTATCCATCGGTAACACTCATCTTTAGACTCCCAGCCAGGTTCTATGTCTGGGACATGTTCAAGGAAGTCGCTGACCTGATCCAGGGTCTTGATGAGTTTGGTGTTCATGATAATCTTCATCCTCTCATCATGAACGACATCCTGGACCTTTACAGGCTCAGTTCGTATTGGAAACCGGGCTTTTGTTCAGGCTCATTTTATATTGGAAGAGACTTCAACGTTAAAATTAAGTCCTGACTGACTACAATAGTTCCTTTTTAGGACTTGGCTGACTCAACCCTCAGATGAGATACGCCCAAAGAACATGAAAATAAATAGAACGACTGTACTCGCCTTCTTTCTAACAGTGATGACATCACCCTGCTGGGCGTGGATGGCAGGGTTTGCCAGTGAGCCTCTGGTGACATCGGAAGACTTGACTGATAAAAGAAAGGTCTTTTTAGCCGGTTACGGAGTACTGGGTAATCGTGAGGCTTCCGGGATTCATGATGATGTCTTTGCTCGCTCACTCTATCTCAGTGACGGAAAAAACACTGTACTGATTGTCAGCCTTGATGCCGTTGGATACAGCCAGACATTGGCTAATCGGCTGCGAACAGCATTGGCTTCTGAATTACAGTTACCTGAAGAGAACATTCTACTCTCGGCCACACACACTCACAGCAGCATAGATTTGCAGGGAATCTGGGGCAGTATCGATGAGAAACAGGCTGACGCCATTACCAACCGTGTCGTAAAATCCGGAAAGGCCGCAGCAGCCAACAGCAAGCCAGCCAGGTTGATGCTGGGACTCTCCAACCAAGGCAAAGGGTATAATCGACGTTTAAAAAGCAGCGATATTATCCCTCAGGTCCTTTCCCTCAATATCACCGGAACCGATGGCAAACCCATCGCATTACTGTTTTCATTTGGCTCCCATCCCGTCGCTCTGGACAAGGATAACCTTGCAGTCACATCTGACTGGGTAAACTTTTCACGCAACCAGATAGAGAAAGAGTTGGGAACAAAAGCACTATTCATTAATGGTTCCCTGGGGGATGTACTGCCATCACTTGATGGCAAACCCAACGACGTGCGCACCTTTGAATTTGCTGAAGAATACGGGGACCTTATTGCCCGCACGGTCATTCAGGCTAATAAGGAATCCAGAGTGCTGAATAGTCATTTAGCTTACTGCAGAGAGCCTCTGCCTCTGGAAGTCGATAACCTCAAGGTTATTGCCCTGACTAAAGGGTTAAACAATGGCACCATTGACTGGACTTCACTGACAGACACCACTCTGACAACCACAGCATCAGTTTTGGTGCTCGACAAGCTTGTCATTATGTCAGTACCTGGCGAGCCTGTGACTCAATTAAGCCAGACCCTGATGGCGAAAGTACCCGATTATGATCGCGCTATCTTCAGCCTGACTCACGACAGTCTGGGCTATCTGATTCCTGAAGACGATGTGGGCAGAAAAGACGGCTATGAAGAAACGTTCAACCTGAACCCTCGCTTTGGAACAGAATTGTCCAATGCCATCGATCGATTGTTGAAGCAATGTCTGGGCAGCCAATTACAAACCCAAATAACTCGTTGAGTGCTGGAAGGAATGATGCCAGAAATTAAAAAGCCGGAACGACCTGCAGACGATGATTGCTGTGGTGGGGGCTGTTGCCCTTGTGTATGGGATTACTATCACGACCAACTCTCCCTCTGGCTTGAGCAGGAAGGAAAGCAACCTTTGGAAACATCTTCTGAACAGAGCAGCGAAAATGATTCTGTCTATCGATAAGTGATCTGGATTTATTCTGGCATAAAACGAAAGAAGCATTTATGCCCCAAAAGGAACGGTAAATGCTTCAAAGCAGAAAGCTGCCGCAAGTCATCATTGAAGATGATCACTTATACGGCAGTTTCCTTTTACATCAGTCCAGAGAAGGGCCAGCAGCTACCAGAGCCTGACCTTCGTCCGTATCCGTAAACTTGTTGAAGTTGGTGATAAAGCGATCGGCCAGATCGCGGGCTTTACCATTCCAGTCTTCTTTGTTCTCGTACGTATCCTGAGGATTCAGGATACCGTCTTCCACGCCTTCAACATGTGTTGGCACGTGCAGACCAAAATACGGCACTGTAATGGTTTCAGCTTCGTCAATGCTGCCATCCAGAATGGCGTCAATGATGGCACGGGTCGCCTTGATGGAAATACGCTTTCCGGTACCGTTCCAGCCAGTATTCACCAGGTAGGCGGTTGCACCATTGGCTTCCATCTTCTTAACCAGCTCTTCAGCGTACTTGGTAGGATGCAGGGTCAGGAACGCAGCACCAAAGCAGGAAGAGAAAGTCGGAGTTGGCTCGGTAATACCACGTTCAGTACCTGCCAGTTTGGCTGTAAAGCCTGACAGGAAGTGGTACTTGGTCTGCTCTGGTGTCAACTTGGATACCGGTGGAAGAACACCAAAAGCATCGGCTGTCAGGAAGATAACCTTCTTGGCATGACCCGCCTTGGAAACAGGCTTGACGATGTTTTCGATATGCTCAATAGGGTAGGAAACCCGGGTGTTCTCGGTTTTGGAACCATCATCAAAATCAATGGTGCCACCTTCATGAACAGTCACATTTTCCAGCAAGGCATCACGACGGATAGCATTGTAGATATCCGGCTCGTTCTCTTTGCTCAGGTTAATGGTTTTGGCGTAGCAGCCTCCTTCAAAGTTGAAGACGCCGTCATCATCCCAACCATGCTCGTCATCACCGATCAAAGCACGCTTTGGATCAGCAGACAGTGTTGTTTTACCGGTTCCGGACAAGCCAAAGAATACAGCAACATCGCCGTCTTTTCCGACATTGGCTGAACAGTGCATGGACGCAATGCCCTTGAGCGGTAACAGGTAGTTCATGATGGAGAACATACCTTTCTTCATTTCACCGCCGTACCAGGTACCACCGATGATCTGAACACGCTCGGTCAGATTAAATGCAACAAAGTTTTCAGAGTTCAGACCTTGGGACTGCCAGTTTGGATTAGTGCACTTGGCTCCGTTCATTACTACGAAGTCAGGCTCAAAACCTTCCAATTCCGCTTCTGAAGGACGGATAAACATGTTTTTAACAAAGTGAGCCTGCCAGGCCACTTCAGTAATAAAGCGCACACTGAGGCGGGTTTCCGCATTGGCTCCACAGAAGCCATCAACCACAAACAGACGTTTGCCAGACAACTGCTCGGTCACAAGACCTTTCAGGTCAGTCCAAACGTCCTGGGTAATCGCCTTGTTATCGTTCTTGCCCTGGTCTGACCACCAGAGAGTATCGCGGGTAGTATCGTCTTTAACGATGTACTTGTCTTTTGGAGAGCGGCCGGTAAAAATTCCGGTATCAACAGAAACCGCTCCCAATTCAGTCACTACGCCTTTTTCATAACCTTCCAGCTCAGGACGTGTCTCCTCCTCAAATAGAAGCTCGTAGGACGGATTGTAAAGAATTTCCGCTACGTCTTTGATCCCAAGACTGGCCAGAGCATCTTTGTTCAGCTCAACTTTTGCGCCAACTTCTGCCATTTAGAGCTCTCCTAAGCTTCCAGGAAGTTATTATGTTCGTATTTGTGATTCTATGATAAGCGGTGTAGCGGCGCCTATGATAGGGGATATATTGGCCCAGATAAACGCATAAGTGGCCTATTTATCCGTAAAAGTTTGACGTATCTAAGGTTTGGCCAGCTTTAAGGTCTCACCACTGCCTGTTTCTTAACAGCAGAAAACAGAAATCGCCCGAAAGAAACAAGAACAAACACCCCAGCAGAAAAATATCAGGTTATAGAAGGGCGCTGGTTGTCAGAGGTCAATAGAAGGGAAGTTTGGCCGGAGGAACTCCGGCCGGAAGACAGAATCAGTGGGTCTTGGGTTGGTTACCCCGGAAGATCTCAGCAACATCCTGCGCTGTGAACGTATAAGTATGGCTACAGAACTGGCAACCCATATCGATCTTGCCCAGATCAGCCACCATGGACTCCGCTTCTTCCTGCCCCAGGCTGGCAAGGATCTTTGCGCTTCGCGGACGAGAACAATTGCAACTGAAAGCTACTGGTTCTCGGTCAAATACCCGAACTTCTTCTTCGTGGAACAAACGAAGCAACAGTTCTTCATGTTCAAGTTCCAACATCTCGGCATCGGTCACAGTATCAGCCAGCATGGCAATACGGCTCCAGGACTCCTGACGCTCAGCTTCGTCATTTTGTATGGAAGACGGCAGCGCCTGAAGCAGAAGACCACAGCCCTGATCACCATTACTGGCCAGCCAGAAGCGGGTAGGTAACTGTTCAGACTGCTTGAAGTAATCATTCAGGCCATCAGCCAGTGTTTCATGATGCAGGGGCACAATTCCCTGATATCGATTGCCTTTATGAGGGTCAACTGTCAGAACCAGCTGACCATTGCCCAACAGGCCGGATAAACCTTTTGCTGTCAGCTTGTCCGTATTTTCTTCTTCCCAGCGAGCCAAAGCCCGGAAGGTTTTCTGGTCGGTGCATTCCACCATCAGCAGTGACAAAGGCCCATCGCCTTTCGCCTGCAAGCTCAGAATGCCTTCAAACTTCAACGTGGAACTCAGTAAAACAGCGGCAGCCACCAGCTCACCCAGCAACGCCTTGACGTTGACCGGATAGTTATGAGCAGCCAGAGATTCAGTCAGGCTGTCGCTCAGAGAGACGATCTCTCCACGAAGGTCTGCATTTTCAAAAATAAAACGCTGGGCACAGTCTTTCTGGCTCACGGCGCTGGCCTCTTCATTCAGGGCGGTATCTTGTGTACTCATCAACGGCTCTATGTGTTTCTTTCGCTTCAGGCTCGGGCGCTGAAACCTATCCCCAGCCTGTGCTGCCAGGCTCTGCCAGAGACCTGCAAACGATGCCGGATACATGAAACCCGTCATTATAGCGGTTTCGTAACCACATCTCATTTGTTGCTTTTACTGACCGATAACAAGGCAATAGGTTAAATGGCCATGAGCGAAGAAGAGCATTACGTCACCTCAAGCAAGAAGAGTGAGGTAGCTAAATGCTCTCTACAGTCAATTGATTCGGGAAAAAAGCATGTCAACAGGCAGCGGAAGCATACCTCCTTCAGGGCCTCCGGGGTCACACATACCAGGTGTGACTAAGCCTCAGCACCCCCCTACACAAGGCAAAGGGGGAGTAACACCACGTACCCAGCCCAATGCACTTCCGGGAGGTCAGAGTGAAACTCCCGATACTCCCATTGGCACACGCAGTACTGCACCCACAAGAGTCACGCCACAACTAGACCCATTAAAAGCGCTCCAACACCAATATCATGAGCAATTTAACAGGGTTCTTTCTTTTCAGGCTCAGTATGACTTTCTGAACTTCATCCCCCATCTGGAGCAACGCCTTCAGGATCCATCTCAGTTCCAGGATGATCTGCCTTTTGAAATTGTTTATGTGAAAGACGGCAAGATGACCTCCGTTTTGCCGCCAGACCCTGATGTGCCGCCCGACTCCGAAGAGGCTGTCAAACTCAGAACGTCTCTGCAAAAAAAACTATCTGTTATTGACCAAAAGAACGGTCCGGAAGAGAGACGCGCCCTCCGAGAGCAGATGGAAAACACTACAGAAGACTTAGGTCGTATAGGTAAAGCCATTACAGAGGCGGGCGGCATCGTTCCAAAGCCACCCATTCCAAAAATTACTCTGGTGATTGATGAAAACCAGTTTACCGCTCAAGCTCCAGCAAAAAGGTTTAATCCTGGCCAAACACCCCAGCAGAAGAGTGGCGCAGGTCAGTTTTTGCTGATTCCAAAAGATGCCTCCAGGCGCATGCCACCTCCAGTATCCCCAAAACCAGTCGCACCGCCCTCTCCTCCGGTTTCTGAATCTACTCAGTTGCCGAGCTACTACCAACTAGCTCCGAACAAAGGAGGTGTCTTCTCAGATATCTACCTGACAAAGGATACTGAGGCTGATCATGGGAAAATAGGTAATATCGCCTCTGTTAATGCCGGTTCCACAGATCTTAAATTCGGTGTTAATGCCGGAGGCATTAATGGTGAATTTGGTAAGGCGTTCTCATCACAAGAAAATGTTCAGATAGAACAGGCACAAATAGATTTCCTGAATGACACCGCTGATGAGGGCGCATCCGGATATGTTATTGCCGACCCAAAATACACTGACCGCACACCTCTGATGGCCATTTATGGACATGTCAGTGGAGAACCAGACAATCAGGGAACGGTTCTTGTCAGCGTATTCAGGGATGAAAATTGCCCGGAAGGTATCAAGAAAAACCGTGCCATGATTTATGTGGTACCACCGGACGGCACATCTGATAGCTTTGATGACAAGGATGACTTTCTTGAAAATGTAAGAGTGACTGCCAAGAACCTGATCGCCACACAAAACAAATATAACCACTGGGCTTCAGAAGAAGGCCACCCTGTTTTGCCGGTACTGCGCACCTGTGCATTTGGCGGAGATACTTATTGTCACCCTGACTCCAATCAGGTGGAAGTAGCTAAGGCCATTCGAGCCGGTATCAAGGATTACTTTGACGAAATCACTCCGGATCAGAATACGATCAAGGAAGTACAGCTCGAGCATGACGTCTGACCGGTTATCAACGGAAGAATACTATGAGCATACCTCCTCCCGGCCCCAACAAACCTCCTGCCCATGGGACTGTCCCTCCGGGAGGGAGTAACAAACCGTCAGGTGATCAAACCAAGCCCCATACCCCCAAGGGAAGCGGTCATCAGTCAAAAACGTCTCTGGGTGATCGGAAAACATCCACAACAGCACCAACTCCTTTTACAACGCCTGCCCCCAAAACCCCGGAAGAGGCCAGAAACAATTACATCCAACAGAGCTTCAGGGTAGAAGCACTTGAAACCCGTAAAACTTTGTCCACATTTGCAGCGGGCTTGAGCCAGCATATTGCGTCAGGCATCCCCAACAGTGCTGGAGCTCCATTGCTGGTCATTCATGTTGGCAGCAACGGTAAGATGACGAACATCATCCCGGCCGATGAAGGGCTGATGGACCCACAAGCATCCAAAGCACTTCGGGAATCACTGGTTAAAACGTTTAATGAAGTCAATAAATTTTATACTCCAGAGAGCAAAGCCGCCCTTCAAAAGGATCTCACCGAAGCCAAAAGCAAACTGGAAAATTTCAAGCAAACGCTTGTAGAGATGCAGCAGCCTCTGCCTGAACCCGATTTGAAAGGGAGAGGCATTCGCATTGATCTTCCGGCACTGCATAAACCACCAGAACTCTCGGAACCCTTTCCGCCCCCCAGGCCCAATAGCCATAAGCCAGGTTCCTACGTTCTGCCAAAGCAACCACCTGTAACAAGCCAGCCTGATGATGAAGAGCTGATAGACCTCAGCGTACCTCCACCGCCTCTTCCCAGACAGCCTGTCAGAAAAGAAGATCAGGCACTGGCCCGGATAAAAGACCCAACCGTTACTGCTCTTCAACTCCATAAAGCCGAATTTTATAAAGCTGGCACGGGCCCTAAAGATTTTGATGTTTCGGGAGACAAAGCCATTCTCTTAAGGCAGGGTAACCCACTCGAAGGCGAAGCTTTTGTCGGTGCGCCTCTGGCATTGCTTCCAGGTCAAACCAGTCATAAATGTCAGGGTTCAGACCACTCTGCAAGGAAAGCCTTACTGTTTCCGCTTCTCATGAATTTTATGAGAAAACATCGACATCCATCAGCCGTCCTGTTTCCCAAAGAAGCCGTTTATGCCTATCAAGTGGGACTGGCTTCCACTCTGCCGAATACCTCCAAAGTTCTTGAAGGGTACGGCAGTGATACCGAAAGAAGGCGCTGCCAGAAACTATTAATTGATCTTGAAGTCCACCCAGCCGTTGCTGAGTACATTGCCAACGATGTTGCCGGTAGTCAGAAGAGCAGCCATACTGCGACTGGAAAGCCCAATACAGCACTGTACGACACCCTTACCGCTGCGATTGTGAGAGATATTGAAAGACTTGAGATGACTCGATTCAATGACGGAATAGATGTTGAGGATCTTGAGACGTACAAGATGCTCGAACAATCCATGTCCGAAGATGAGTGGGATGAACGTGCATTTGAAATTTCACACGACCTTGCTCATCTGTGTCATTGCTGGACAAGTGGTCTGGAAGACCAAGGTGAACTTACCGACGACTGCACTATTTACATTGCAGACGAACCTGTCGAGTTTGATGATGAAACCAGCCTCTCGGCCCCTCCCTCCCAACCCGGTGCGTTCAAGCGGCAGAAAGATTGGATGCTCGGCTACGAACACCTGAAAAGCCTTTATAAGTGGGATGATTCGTGGGTATGAAAAGCACTTCATACTTCGAGGTGCTCTTCAAGAAACTCTGCCAGAGCTTCAGGATCAGGAGATGACTTGATTCGACTCAGGAAGTTGTCATTTACCAACTTGCGTGCAAGCTCTGCCAGAACTTTCATATGCTCATTGTTACTGCCGGACTCTCTGGCTGCGAGTAGAAAAACCGTATCAACGGGCTTTCCATCCACTGAGTTCCATTCAATGGGATTTTTCAGTCTTAAAACACCCGCCGAGTGACTGTAGACAAGATCGGACTGACAGTGAGGAATGGCAATGCCGTTCCCCAGAGCAGTGGAATATACCGCTTCGCGTTTCCAGACGGCTTCTTCCAGAAGTCGACTATCGGATATACGACCATCCAGAAAAAGCATATCCACCAACTCCTTGATAGCCTCCTCCTTGGACAGGCAATCATAATCCAGCTTCATGATGGCAGTATCGAACACTGGACGAGGCGCCAGACTACTATGGGACTGCTTCAGCAAAGTAGTGACCTGATCAATATCTTCACAATTCACAGCCTGATCCAGCAAATCTCTGCAGTGCACACTGTTCAAATGACTGACTTTTTCTTTTACTGTCGGGATCAACGGGGCTGGCAAGCTGATTTCATCCAGCCCTAACCCCACCAGCAGGGAAAGAATGTCTGAGTCGGATGCCATCTCACCACAAAGACCGATCCATTTCTTGTGCCGGTGCGCCTCTCTGACCGTACTCTTCAACAGCCTTAAAAATGAAGGGTGCAGATAATGGTAAAGATCACCCACCTTGTCATTTCCACGATCTGCCGCCAGGAAATATTGGGCCAGATCATTACTTCCAATACTGAAGAAATCGACATACTGAGCCAGCTGGTCAATGATCAAACATACCGAAGGAACCTCCAGCATGATCCCTAATCGAATCTCACCGTATTGCTGTTCTGATGCCCTTAGCTCATCTTCTACCTCCTGAATCACTTCCCTGACCCATCGCACTTCAGTAACACAACTGATCATCGGAATCAGTAATCCTACCGAACCATGAACAGCAGCCTTGAGCACAGCTTCTACCTGCGCCTTGAACAATTCCAGAAATTCAGGGTATAGCCTGACGGCCCGATAGCCCAAAAACGGGTTTTGCTCTTCAGACAGATTGAAATAATCGACCGGTTTGTCTGCCCCGACATCAATGGTTCTGATCACCACCGGACGCCCTTCAGCCTCCCTGACAACAGCGTTGTAAGTGGCCACTTGCTCCGCCAGTCCCGGGGCCTGTGTTCGTTCCATAAACATCATTTCCGTTCGGAACAGACCAATACCTTCGGCACCGGACTTGAAAGCGAGTTCAGCATCTTCCTGACCAATAATATTTGCCCCCACTTCCAGCCTTTGCCCATCTGATGTTCTGGCTACTCCCTGAACAAAAGGAGCACAACGCACACTGAGCGCGCGAGATCGTTTTTCTTCCTGCTGATAGTATCTCAGTGCTTCTACAGGAGGGTTGGCAATTAACAGGCCCAAACCAGAATCCAGAACTACCTCATCCGCCTGCTTCATCAATTCCCGAGCCCCTTCAACCCCTACCAGAACAGGAATACTTCGAGCCTGAGCCAGCAAAACAGTATGAGAAGCCTTACCCCCGCATTCGAGCACCAACCCCTTGAGATGGCTTTTATCAAGACCCATAAATTGACTGGGTGTCAGATTATCTGCCAGACAGATACTGTTTTTCTGCAATACATCCGGACTGTAGAGCCTGCCAGAACCATAAGAGAGACGCAGAATCTGATCACAAAGGTCACGAATATCTATCACCCGATCCCTCAGGTAACTGCTCTGGGAGCTCTCCAACGCATTGGCAAAATGCTCAAGCGTCGCTTCAATACTTTCAGAGACCGACAAACCATTATCGACATGATCCAGAAGCCGGGCTTTAAAATCGGGGTCACCAGCCAATTGCAAATGTGCTTTTAAAACTTCTCTCTCTGCTAGCAGTTCAGCATTTTTAACAGATTTCTGTAATGCCTCCTGAACCTGCTCAATAGCCCCCAGCAGCCTGAGACGTTCACCAGTCACTCCGGCATAAACAGCTCGATCTTCAATAGGCAGGAAGCGATACTCTTTGAGACAAACGGGCTCACCAATAGCCCACCCCTCACCTGTGGCCTGGCCACGACAAAACTCCATTTTTAAAGCTCTAAGTGAAGGAGGTAACACCCCTGAATTTCTTACGGTCGGAAGCAACTCATCGCACTCAGGAAGGTGTTTAAAAACAAATGATTTGATTCTTCGAAATGCCTCAACGGCATCCTGACCGGCAATTTTTATCCGGCAGACATCTCGGTAAGCAATATCAGCAGCAATCAGGGAAAGTGGACTTTTAAGATTGGCCTTCCTGCCACTGCGAAGATTCTCCAACACCATGTCAGATTCAAAAACATTGGCTTCTTTGACCAGATAACTCACCGGTCTGGCATGCAACCCATTCAGCAGCTCACAGGTAAAAATAAATTCCTTACAACTCATTACCCCGGGGCCCTCAGCATTGTCATTGTTTTCTGTCCTTATCACGCTTCAGCACGGTACTGTCGGTCTTCGGGCTGTTTAAAAGCTGTTCCTCAGCATGAAACAAACCTCTTCAGAATTTCACTGCATGTACATAGGAAACAGATATAAGCCAACACTCAAGCTTCAGAGCCTCTGAGAGCTACAGTATTGGCAAGGATGAAGGCACCTCGAAATCAATCAGTTTCTTGCCCGGTCTCAGACAAGAACAACTGAAGCCAGCCTTATCCCTGACCTAGCTGGGCCATGACCGCTTCCGGATTCCGAATCGCTTCAGAGACAGGCACTTTGATAACCCTTAAATCCCTGAAACGCTCCTCTCCGTCTACCGCAATATCCACCGCCAGGAGCGCAACATCCGCCTCTTCTACATCCTGAACAGTGATTTCATTCTCAATACCCATAGCCCCCTGGGTTTCTACCTTGATGTCATGTCCCTGATTGAGTGCAGCTTCGGTGAGTTTCTCGGCAGCCATATAGGTATGAGCAATACCGGTTGGGCAGGCAGTTACAACGACTATTTTCATTTATTGATCCTCTGGAACCACTTTTGCCAGTGGAACAGCCCATTTGTTAACCATTAAGAAGCTCTTCCCTCTGTTTATTAATGGTCTCAGGAAGATTTCTCAGCATTCTGCTGCTTATAGCAGGCTGTTTGACCCAATAAGGCTAGTAGAAGATTTAAAGAGTGGGAAATTATTGATCAGGACTACAAGGTGAGCTGTTAGATCGATTGAGCACCAGAGCTATGAACTCTGGTGCCTGGGGTCTGAGATTTACTCTTGCTCTTGCCAATCTGCAGGCAGGATGATTTCCAGTTTCTCCAGCAGCTCGCCGGTGGCAGCAATAATCCGGTAACGAGCAAACGCTTCCTGATAGACCGCTGTAGTCAGACTGCGACTGGACTGGAACAGCTCATTTTCACTGTCCAGCAGATCAAGCAGGGTCCTTTTACCAATATTGAACTGCTCTCGATAAGCCTTAACCGTCTTCTTGCTGGACTCTTCATGCTGACGAAGGTATTGCTTCTGCTCACCTATAAATTCGTAGGCAGACCATGCCAGCCTGAGGGTTTCTTCAACATTACGCAGCATTCTGTCGCGCTGGGCTCTGCTTTCTTCCGTTCTGTAGGCACTCTCCTTGGAGCGAGCCCTGTCAGAACCACCCCTGAACAGGTTATAGCGAAGCCTTAACATAGCAGTGGTGTCTTCATGGGTACCCAGCTGACCGTCGGCATTATTTCTCCAGCTTTTATCGACTTCAATATCCAGTGTTGGGAAATAACTGCTGTCGGTGGCTGACTCCTGAGACTCAGACGCCTTGATTTCCTGCTCAGTTGCCAGAATGCCCGGATGCCTGCTGACACTGGCTTGCAGCGCCTGATCAAAACTTTCCTGAATGTTCAGCTTGTAAGAACCAGGTTGCTCAAGATCACCCGGCATGGAGCCCACCAGACTGTGATACTCACTTTCAGCATCCATAAGGTTGTTGCGAGCATTGATGACATTTGCAGTCGCTCTGGCTACCCGACCCTGGATCTGATCCAGATCTGAGCTTCTGGCAACACCCTGACGTGCACGCTGGGCAATCTGCTTAAGGATAGAGTTGTGAACTTCCAGATTTTCTTCAGCCAGCTCGACCAGATCCCTTCTTTCAAGAACCTTCAGATAGACATCGGCAATGCGCAGAGCCAGATCCTGAAGTGTGTTTCTCAGCCTTAAATATTCAGCGGCTGCGCTGTGCCGGGACTGAGCAACACTGCTGCTGGTATTGAAGCCTGAAAACAGATTCTGGCGAACCGAAAATGATGCCTCTTTTCGGGTAAAGCTTTTATCACCCAGGGCCTCATTAGGCTGATCGTCAGGATAGCTCTTCTTCTGACCACCGATCCCGGTAGTGATATCGATGGATGGCCACCAGGCTCCCCAGGCCACATCAATGCTCTCTGTTGCGGCGCGGTACCTGTTTAGCCCGGCCTGAGCCTGAGGGTGTTCAGCCAAAGCCTTGTTAATGACTTCACTCAGAGTCTCAGCCATTAAAGAGGAGCTAAATAGAGAGCTACCGGCTAGTACTCCAGCCAGTAAGAAGTTCCGGGAAGCGTCAAGTAATGACATTTTCCCTAAAGACGATATCGGACTAAATTTCATGAGCATCCCTGTCTGCCAGATAGTTCAGTTGGATTATTTCCCGATACATCGGCTTCCAAAGTTGTGGCTTTAGTCAAATATCCCGCAATTTGTCAGGCTATTGAGCCACTCATCATCTGGTCATTCACCGTTGAACTGTGTTAAAAAGGCTTGGGAGTCTGACTGAAATAACGCTATTTCGGGAGGAACGTATTAAAGGGGCAAGAAGACAGAAAATAACGCATTTATCTCGGCATCCGCTGAGGTTTGATCCGCAAAGCCCTGAACATGGCACCCCATTAAGTGAATGAGTAACATTCCTCGAGAGCGGTGCTACCGGATCTGAAGAACAGCTTTGAGTCATCAATGCTTGTCTTCCCAATCAGGATTGGGAAAGGAAAGAAAAAAAACAGCCATGAGCGGAAAGCACTGTTCATCCAAATTACAGGAAGATCAGTATCTTCATGGCAGATACAATAAAAAAACACCTGAAGTCTAGGGACCCGATTCCAGGTGATCAGAGTGTGTATGGACAAAAGCATGAACAGCTATGAGTCAAACGCTGCATCTTCTTCAAGTCATAATGATGGTGCTGTTACCCTGGATCGCCTTAAAGTCATGGTCATTGATGACAGCAAGACGATTCGCAGAACCGCAGAGACACTCTTGAAAAAAGAAGGTTGTGAAGTCGTAACAGCCACCGACGGGTTTGATGCCCTGGCAAAAATTGCAGACAACCAGCCCAACATTATTTTCGTTGATATCATGATGCCCCGCCTGGATGGCTATCAAACCTGTGCATTAATCAAGAACAACAACTCTTACCGTGAAACCCCTGTCATTATGCTGTCCAGCAAGGATGGCCTCTTTGATCGGGCAAAAGGCAGGGTGGTTGGCTCCGACCATTACCTGACCAAGCCTTTCAGCAAAGATGAATTATTGAGCGCAATAAGGGACTACTGCCCTTTGACAGTTTGACAAGAAAAACGGGACAAGATCTGGTATAAACATGTACTGCGCTTTCGAACCACCGGTTTTGGCGGGGTGTATTTAATGTTTAATAAAAGCACTCCCAAAGTCTGAGCATGGAAATATCCGATTCCAACCATGAAAAAACGGTATTTTCGTGGTAAGAAATAGCGCTGATAACAATGAAAAAAGCTTGGCCCTGAGGATTTGGGCAAAAGCAGTAACAGGGGAAAATAATGGCAAACATTCTCATTGTTGATGACTCACCCACTGAGTTATACCAGTTGAAGGCCATGCTGGAAAAACACGGTCACAGTGTTCTGACCGCTGAAAATGGAGCCGATGGTGTAGCACTCTGCCGTGCAGAGCACCCTGACGCAGTTCTGATGGATATTGTCATGCCCGGCCTGAATGGTTTTCAGGCTACACGTCAACTGTCCAAAGGTAACGATACCTCTCACATTCCAGTCGTCATTGTGACCACCAAAGATCAGGAAACCGATCGGGTCTGGGGTATGAGACAAGGTGCTAAAGATTACCTGACCAAACCCATTCGTGAAGAAACCCTGCTTAAAACACTGGGTAATGTTCTGGAAACCGAATCTGCATGAATACAGCTCACACAAGCCCTTTTGAGGCACTAGTGGAGCTGGATGCCAGGGTTAAACAGAACGCTTTTGAGCTGCCTGAGAAACAGACTCGGGTTGAATCCTGGAATGGCGTTGGCTTCACACTGAATGACCAGCAGTTTGCCGTACAAATTGGTGAAGTTACGGAAATATTGCCCGTACCTTCTACCACACCTCTGCCCGGTGTTCAGACATGGGCAAAAGGTGTATCAAACGTACGCGGACGTTTACTTCCCATCATAGATCTGGGAGAGTTTCTGGGTAAGGTTCGAGACAGCCAACAGGCGGCTAACCGAATCATGGTAGTAGAGCAGGGAAAATTATCCGTTGGATTGATCGTGGATGAAGTACAGGGCATGGTCCACTTCTCCACCAGTCAGTTCTCTGATGCCTTGCCTGACAGCCTGTTTGAAGAGGTCAAACCCTTCACTGTCGGTCGCTATCAGCAAGATAAAGATTACATGGTATTTAATACACAACTGCTGGTGAATGACGCCCGCTTTCTGAAAGCGGCAAAAGAATAAAAACAGCTTTGAGCTTCTGGAATAGCTCAAAGCCTGTCATTGTCGTCCCTGTTATACAGCTAGTAGCAGAAGGCGGCATTTTCATGAGCAGACACGACTGAACGAAATATTTTTTATCCTCGGGTGATGACAAACCTGAGTCACTGAAAAACTCTTTAATCACCACAGGTGACTCAGGAGCATTCACGGTAAAAAGTATTCCAATAAAAACAATTTAAATAGCGAGCATTCCGAAGAAGTCACCGGGGACCATAATAATGAAAGGCAATATCGCAACCAACGCCCAGGGAGCAGGGGCAAGCCGAGCCATTCTGGCCTCGATTATCCTGTTAATACTCTCTCTTTCCGTCATCACCGGCTCATTTATTTTTATCAGCCAGCAAAGTGAACTGGATCAGGTGCACCTGACCGATGCTGGTGAGCTTCGGGTACTCTCCCAGCGTATCGCAACCAGTGCTACCGAGGCCTCAGCCGGTAAAGAGGAAGCCTTTGCCCTGTTGAGGGAGGCCCGTAACGAATTTGACGAGCGTTTCACCTCACTGAAAAACTCTCAACTCTCAGTTGCTCCCTTCCTGAGCCCTGGTGACAGCAATGCTGCAACCCAAATTGAAACGCTCGATGCCGCCTGGTCGGAACTGAAAGTCGAAGCGGATAACATTCTGGCCGCCGAAGAAACCGTACTGACCCTGCACGAAGTAGCCAAGACTCTGGGTGAAACGATTCCCCAGCTGCAGGTTGAATACGATGAAGTAGTAGAGATTCTTCTTGAGAATAGCGCGCCGAATGACCAGATCGCCCTGGCACAGCGTCAGCCCTGGCTTGCAGAACGTATTATTCGAAGCGTTTCGAAAGTACTGGAAGGGGGTGAAGACTCCATCATGGCTGCTGACAGCTTTGGTCGTGACGCCAAACTGTTTGGACGGGTACTGAACGGTATGCTGGAAGGCAACCTGGCCATGCGCATCAGTCAGGTGACCGATGAAGAAGCCATTGACCGTCTGGCAGAAATTTCTGACCTGTTCGGTTTTGTAGAAGGTAGCGTTGACGAAATTCTGGAAACCTCCCCGGAACTGTTCCAGGTACGTGCAGCTTCTGACCAGATCTTCACTGACTCCCAGCAACTGCTGCAACAGACTTCTATTCTGGTAGATACCTTTGAAAGCCTGACTGACCAACGTCTGGTAAACAACACCGTAATCAGTATTGCCGGTGTGGTTGCCCTGCTCTCTTTGCTCATGATCGCCACCACCATCGTAAGAGATACCCGTGGCCGTCTATCTGAAACCGCTGCCCAGAACGAAGCCAACCAGGCTGCGATCTTGCGTCTTCTGGACGAAATTGCCGACCTTGCTGACGGTGACCTTACCGTACAGGCGACAGTAACCGAAGACTTTACCGGTGCGATCGCTGACTCCATCAACGTGGCGATTGAGCAGCTGCGTGAACTGGTAAATACCATCAACCAGACTGCGGTAGAAGTAGATACCTCGGCACAGGAAACCCAGAGTACAGCTAAGGAGCTCGCCGAAGCGGCCGGCTATCAGGCAGAAGAAATCAACTTTGCCACCCAGGCGGTCAATGATATGACCGACTCCATGACCACGGTATCCCAGAATGCGACCGAATCCGCCCAGGTAGCTGAGCGTTCGGTAGAAATCGCCACCAGCGGTGGTCAGGTGGTACGTAACACCATTGAAGGCATGGACACCATCCGTGAGCAGATTCAGGACACGTCCAAGCGTATCAAGCGTCTGGGTGAATCTTCTCAGGAAATCGGTGACATCATCGCACTGATCAACGACATCGCCGACCAGACCAACATTCTGTCCCTGAACGCCGCGATCCAGGCGTCCATGGCCGGTGAAGCCGGTCGAGGCTTTGCGGTAGTTGCGGATGAGGTACAGCGTCTTGCTGAACGTGTATCCGGAGCGACCAAGCAGATTGAAGCTCTGGTATCCACCATCCAGACCGACACCAACGAAGCGGTTATCTCCATGGAACAAACCACTTCTGAGGTAGTAAACGGCGCCAGACTGGCACAGGATGCGGGTGTAGCCCTGGAAGAAATCGAGAAAGTATCCAGCAATCTTGCGAACCTGATCAGCAACATTTCCAACACTGCGAAGAAGCAGACCGGTTCTGCAGAACAGATTGCCCTGCGTATGACCACAATCCGGGATATCACCACCCGCACCGCTTCCAGTACCACTGCAACAGCCGGCTCGGTAGGTAACCTGGCGGAGATGGCCCTGGAAATGCGTCAGTCTGTATCCGGCTTCCGTCTGCCTTCAGCAGGTGAAGAAGCTGTGAATACAGTACAAGAAGACGAAATTACCGTCTGATAAGCTCTGGCAGAAGCAGCCTTGTCTGCTTCTGCCAGCCAATACCCGACAGTGAAATCTATAAGTCCAAGGTGCTGCCTTTATCTTTACCCGGCAGCTTGTTTCGCTTCTGACCACTCTCACTCAGAAGTCGTACTGGCAGTATTTTCACAACACCGCCATGAACCGGAAACGCCATATAAACGACAAACAAATGGCATTTTCATGGCAGGAAAATAGAGAACTGACGATTTTTATTCCAGCAGCATGGGTTGCTGGCACGGAATAACGGGGGCCGTCAATGGCTGAACAACAGGATTATGCTGGCCTGGAGTGGGTAAAGGAAGAGATTGAGCAGACGCTCGTTGAAGCCCGCCAGGCATTAGAAAAGTACCAGGAAGAGCCAGGCAACCCAGCCCATATCAATGCCGGGCAAAGTGCCTTCACCCAGGTTCATGGTGCACTGAAAATGTTGCAGCATGAAGGCGCTACTCACTTGAGTCTGGAGATGAACAGGCTGACCGAGGCTATGCTCAACCAGAGAGTGCCTGATGTCAGAATGGCTCTGGAAATCCTGATGCAGTCCACACTGCAACTTCCAGGCTATATTCAACAGACACTGAACAGTGGTGTAGATCGCCCGCTGGCATTGTTGCCTTTGATCAACGAACTCAGGCAACTGCGTGGTGAAGACCCACTACCAGAAGCCACCTTTTTCTTTCCTGACACGTCTTCACTGATCGACCCGGTTGAACCACCTCAGCTGGAAAGTCTGGAAAAAACCGGCCTGGTGCCACTGCTGAGAAAAATACGACAGAAGTATCAGCTGACTCTGGCGGGTTACCTGCGTGATCAGAACCGTGCTCAGCAGATTAAAATTCTGGCCAAACTGTTTGCCAAATTACAGGATCTGTCCTGGGGCGCGCCACTCTCTCCTCTGTGGGAGGCCAGTGTTGCCCTGACCGAAGGTCTGGATAACCAGTCAATCGAGCAAAACATTCACGTCGCCAACCTGCTCAGAGAACTGGATGGACAAATCCGCCTGTTCATCAAGCAAGGCGCTCCTTTCATAAACACTCATCCGAATGATGAATTGTTCCGTGGCCTGCTCTTCTACATTGCCACCTCTGAAGGTCAGGATGGTTTTACCGGAGCCCTGAAGTCACGCTACAAACTCGAAGAAGTTCTCACCCAGGCTCAGGCAGGCATTTCAGATGTGCTTGCCGGTGTCGATGCTACTACCCCAGTGGTAGAAGCATTGAACTACGAACTGACGGGCATCAAGGAAGCACTGGACCTGTACCTGCTTTCGACAGACCCTGACCCCCTAGTTCTGGAAAATCAGCTGCCCATCATTCAGCAGGTAGCGGACACCCTGACCATCCTCGGAATGGAAGATCTTCGTGCCCGTCTGAAGCAGAAGAAAGAATTGATTCAGACTGTGATCAACACCGGTCAGAATGCTGAAGAGCATCTGATGGATGTCGCCGGTACTATCCTTGATCTCGAGTCTGCCCTGGCCCGATACGCTGCCGGTGAAAGTATTGAGTCTGAAGAAGAAGGCTCTCCTCTGCTGGAAGAGGTTTATCAGGCCGTTATCAAAGAGGCCCGCCACTACCTCGAGCAGACCAAGGATGCCATTGTTGACTTTGTTGACAGTCATCATCATCCCGATTTTCTGTCCCAGATTCCTGAACTGCTTCACAAGGTTCAGGGTGGCCTGGCCATGACACCTCTGACCCGTGCTGCCAACCTGGTAAAAATCTGTTCGGAGCACATCAAGAGCGAATGGATCGAAAACAGCAAAACACCTGAGAAAATGGAACTGGAGCAGCTCGCAGATGCTGTGACCAGTATCGAATACTATCTGGAAAGGCTTAGTGATAAGGGCCAGGAAGAGCACGAAGCCATTCTGGACGTTGCGGAAGAAAGCCTCTCAGCCCTGCGTGGCCCGGTCTCTTCCGAAGATGAAGCCGTAGAAGCGGTTGAACTGGATGAGCAGAGCTTCCTGGAAGGCTCAATGCCCGTCGCTCTGGAAGAAGAGAAAGACGAGTCCGCAGACTCAGCCACAGAGAACCTGGAAGCTCAGGCTTCTGTGACTCTGACCAACCGACCTATTGAAGTCAGCCCTTATGATGTTGTTCAGTTTGACTTCTCATCCTCCAGCGCCATTGAACCTGCTGCCGTTGCAGAAGAGCCTTCAGAACATGAAGTAGCACACGCTATCCAGGTCGAAGAAGCTCCTTTAGTCCAGGAAGCGCCTCAAGTTCAAATTACACCTGAGCCCCAGAATGCCCCTGTAGAAGAAAGCATCATTGATGATGAACTGCTGGAGGTCTTCATTGAAGAAGCTGGAGAGGTACAGGAGCAGCTGGCTGAAGCCATTCCTAGCTGGTTAAACAATCAGGACAACGAGGGTGTACTGAAGGACGCTCGTCGTGCTTTTCATACTCTGAAAGGCAGTGGACGCATGGTGGGTGCCAATGTTGTCGGTGAACTGGCCTGGTCCATTGAGAACATGCTTAACCGTCTGATCGACGGGACGATCCAGAATACTCCTGATCTTCGTGACCTGGTCAGCCGTGTCACCCATATGCTCCCAGCATTGATTTCAGATTTTGCCGAGCAGAATCAGGTTCTGACTCATGAAGTACTGGTCTGCATGGAACAGGCTGACGCGCTGTCCAAAGGCGAAAAATACACCATTGAAGATGAGGAAGACTCTATTGAGGAAGCTATCTCAAGTGATTCTTTAATGGATATCGACTTTGAGCTGGAAGTTGACCCCGATGCAGAAGCGGCCCAGCTGGCTATCGTGGAAGAGCTGTCCAAACCGGCCCCACAAGTTGAAGCTCAGCCCGAACCTGAAGTTCAGGTAGAAGAAGCAGAAGCTGATCAGGCCATCATTGACATTCAACTGCTCAATGTCTTCCTGGGTGAATCCAGAGCCCACCTTGAAGTGGTTCAGTCCTTTGTTGATCAGGTCAAATCCCAGGGTGGCAAACGTCAAATCAGTGATCAGGTTCAGCGCTCTCTGCACACCATGAAGGGCATTGCCCTGATGGCAGAGATTGCGCCTCTGGCCGAGATCATTGTTGCCCTTGAAAAGAACATCAAGGACTTCAGAGCCCATTTGATTCCAGCTGACGATCGTGTCATCAGCATGCTGGATAAAGGTTTGGAGCTGATTAAAGAAGGTCTTGAGCAGCTGACCCGATCGCCCAAGCAGCCTGAGCTGGATTCTGAAAACTACCTGTCCTGGCTGGAAGCCCTCCATGCACAGCTCATTACCGAGCAGCACAAGGCACAATCCACCAACAGAAAATACACGGGTGGCCAGGACACTAACCTGTTTGCCCATAGCGATCTTGGATTACTGCTGGATGCTGATGAGTACCTGTCTACCTGGCGTAACACCTTACCCAAGAATGAATTGGCACTGTTCCAGAAAGAACTGACGACACTGGCAGAACGTGCCAGCGAAGCCCGGCTGACATCACTGGCAGAACTCTGCGATGTTCTGCTGGATGTCATGAACTATCTGGACAAGCACGAAACTATTCTACCCGGAGTGCTTGCTGCGCCCCTGTCCAATGGCTTTGAAGCCATGGTCGACATGATGAACCAGGTTGCAGCGCAGCAAACTCCAGTTCCACCCCAGTCCGTTTTCACTGAACTCAGGGAGTCACTGGAAACTCTGCTGACTTCAGAAGCATCGGTTGAAAATCTGGACAGCACTCCTGTCAGTGACATTGAAACACCGCCATTCCAGGAAGTAGCTGTTGAAACCCTCGACAGCAGTGATGAGCTTGAGATCACACTGGAGACTGCTGTAGAAGAACCTCTTGCTGAAGTGGTTGAAGAAGTTATTCTTGAGGCTGCTCCAGAAATAGAAGAAGTGATTTCTGAAGAAATCACTATCGAGGTGTCTGAACCTGCACCGACTCCAGTACCAGAAGCTCCTGCTCTGAATATTGAAGTAGAAGAGCATGATCTTGAGCTGGTTGAGCTCTTCCTGGAAGAAGCCACCGATCTGGCAGAAGATTGCCACCACGCTCTGGAAGACTGGCTGAATAACCGCCAGAATCTGGCACCACTGACTGACCTTCAACGTTCTCTGCACACGCTCAAGGGCAGTGCACGAATGGCCGACCAACCCGAACTGGGTGATCTCAGCCACGCTATCGAGGACATCTACAGTGCCATTGCCAGTGGCAGGAGCTCTGTAGATAAAGCGCCCATCCATTTGCTTCAGGCCGCTCATGACCAGATTGACCAGATGCTGGTCGCCCTGAAAAGTCAGCAGCCACTGGGCTCTGTGACACCTCTGGTAGAACAGCTGGAACAGTGGGCACTCAATAATGACTATGAAGCCGAGCTCCCACCTCTTGCCAGAGCAGAAGCTCCTATTGAAACCCTGCCTGACTATCTATCGGGTCCGGCCAATGGTTTCATAGAACCGACTGAGACTGAAACAGAGTCGCCCCCCCCCAGTGCCGAGCCAGCGGAACTGGAGATTGACGACGTTCAGATCATTCTTGAAGAAAATCTGAAAACAGAAATTTCCAGAGAAACCGTTGTTGAAGAAACACGTTCAACAGCACCGGAAATTATTGTCGAAGAACCTGCACCTGCAACCACTCGTGTAGAAACTCCAGTCACCAGCAGTTCAGTCAATACGCTGTCCAAAGGCAACGAGATGATTCGTGTGCCGGCACAGCTTCTGGAGCAGCTGATCAACCTTTCCGGTGAGTCCAGCATTAACCGGGGACGCATTGAGCAGCAGATCCAGGACATCAGTAACACACTGGAAGAGATGGACAGCACCATCGACCGTGTGAAAGAGCAGCTGCGTCGTCTGGATACCGAGACTCAGGCCCAGATTATTTCTACCTTTGAAGAAGAGCATGGCAACGACCCTGAGTTCGATCCATTGGAAATGGACCAGTATTCAGAGCTGACCCAGCTGTCCCGCTCCCTTGTCGAGTCGGCTACTGACCTTAAAGACCTCAAGGAAGGTATCCAGGACAAGAACCGGGATGCAGAAACCCTGTTGCTGCAACAGTCACGGACTCTGATCGAGCTTCAGGAAAAGCTGATGCAGGCTCGAATGGTATCCTTCAGTCGTCTGTTGCCACGCCTGCGCAAGATTACCCGTCAGCTGTCCACAGAATTGGGCAAACCGGTTAACCTGAATGTGACCAACGCTGAAGGCGAGATGGACCGAACCATGCTGGAAAGGATCCTGGCGCCGCTTGAGCACCTTCTGCGTAATGCCATTGACCACGGTATTGAACCTTCTGTTCAGGACCGGGTGTCACTGGGTAAGCCTGAGACAGGTAGCCTGACCCTTTCTATTGCCCGCGACGGTGCTGATATTGTTGTTGAGCTCAGCGACGATGGTCGCGGTATTAACCTGCAGGCTGTACATTCGAAGGCTCTGGAAAAACATCTGATCACACCTGAAGATGAGCTGACCGATCAGGAGATTGCCCAGCTGATTCTGGAGCCTGGTTTCAGTACAGCCGAGTCTGTCACCCAGATATCCGGTCGTGGTGTAGGTCTGGACGTTGTTAATACAGAAATACGTCAGATGGGTGGTAACATCCAGATTGACAGTGAGCAGCTCAAGGGAACCTCCTTCAAGCTCCGTCTGCCCTTTACCCTGTCTGTAAACCGTGCCCTGATGGTTCAGGTAGCAGACAGCCTGTACGCTCTGCCAATGCAGTCTATTGATGGTATTACCGTAGTGGCTCCCAAAGTCCTGACAGACTGCTATCAGAACAGTACGCCTCTGCACTACGGTGGTATGGAACACCAGCTGATGTTCCTGGGCGAACTATTGGGAGATCCAACCCCAAGAATTCAAACAGAGCAGTGCCCTGTAGTGATCATTGAGCGGGGCGGTAAAAACCTGGCCCTGCATGTTGACGAGATCATTGGTGGTCGTGAAATCTTCACCAAGAGTCTGGGCCCACAGTTTGCCGGTTTGACCGGTGTAAACGGTGCCACCATTCTGGGTGATGGTCGGGTTGCCATCATCATTGACCCAGCCACTCTGGTTCGCAGACACCGCATTGAGCAGCACTATGTAGAGCTGACCAACCAGTCTGAAGAAGAAGCAGAAACCATCCAGCGCGTACTGGTTGTAGACGACTCGGTAACTGTACGGAAAGTAACCACCCGTCTTCTGGAGCGCAATGGCTATCTGGTTGAAAGTGCGAGAGATGGTGTTGAAGCCATGGCTAAGCTGGCAGAAAGCAGCTACGACATCATGCTTCTGGATATCGAAATGCCGAAGATGGACGGTTATGAAGTGGCCAGTGCAGTGCGCAATGACAGCAACCTGAAGTCACTGCCTATCATCATGATTACCTCCAGAACCGGTGAGAAGCATAAGGCCAGAGCCTTCAGCCTGGGTGTGAACGAATACCTGGGTAAACCTTTCCAGGAAGCCACACTGCTGGAGTCTATCGAACAACTGATTGGGGCAAAGGTAAGCTCATGATCTTGAACAGAGGAGTTGTGTAATGGCTTATGCCGGAAGCCTGAAGTCCCGTTTGATCCCCATGCAGCAGAAGCCCCTTCTGCTGCCCGCATCCTGTATTGCCGACGTTGTGGACTACAACCGGCCATCGGGAGGCAGTAAGGAAAACCGGTGGTATCTGGGTGAAATTGAATGGCGAGGACAAACCATCCCGCTGATCTCCTTTGAACGAATCAATGGCGGTCGTTTCGCAGACTTTTCTGCGACGGCAAGGATCGCCGTGATGCACAGCAGCACGTGTAATGAGCAACTGCCTTTCTATGGCATTGTTATTCAGGGTATTCCTCAGGAGATGGAATTGTCGGCTGGAGATCTTCAACCAGCCCTTGAAACGGAAAATGCGACGGGTTCAGCTGAAACATCCAGGGTTATCGTCAGAGAAATTCCTGCGGCTGTTCCAGATCTGTCCCTATTGGAGCAGAAGCTGGTTGAGCTGGAAGTTCAGCATTAGGCTGACCTTTTTTGCCAACCTCTTGCATCCATCCAACAATATTTGGATGTTTTACATTAAACTGGTAGATCATTGGTCTACCAGTTTTAATCATCATACCCGCTTTGTAATAAAGCCGGATATTTCTTGAAAAGGAGTCATAGCTAATTTTTTTACTTTTTCTGGTTTCAGCCTGCCAGGCAGCCACTAACCTATCTGTATCGACAATTCTAAATAAGCCTTCCTTTTCGTTTTCCCACACCAGTATTCCGGACTCTGAACTCCCAACCTGATTCAGCAACTTAAGCAGGAAGTACGGAACATGATGCGTATTTCTGAGAGCGCCTTTCTTTTGCTCCTTAGGCTTTTCCACTGACGATTCTGATCTGCGTGAGCTTACCTTCCGCACTTTTTTAGAAGGCTCTTTTATAGCAGGATCCTGATCTGATAGCCTTTTCAGCGGGATAGAAGCCATCAGTGATTCACTGGCAGGAAGCCCACTACTTTTCTCATCAGACTGCTTGCTTCCAGCTGTAAAGATCCGAGTGCCATCGGGTCTGTTTAAGACTATGGAAACCGTCATTGTGGCTAACTGCTTATAATCATCAAGATACTGATATCGTTTAACGAGCGCTGCAGTATTGATACAGGCTGCTTTAGGACTCTTCCAAAATACTTTCTCAAAGGAGGCCAGGTAATCATCCAGACTTTCAAAACGCTGGCCTGTCCATGATTCCCGAAGCTGATCGTCAGTGGGAAGGGATAAATCCTGGCACAAGGTCATCATATACGCAGGCAAGTCAGCAGTATCTATCAAGTAAACACTCTCCTCGCCAGCCTTCACACTGGTCTTAAGAACCTCGTCCAGTTTGGATGGATGTTCATTGAAAAACATCATGGCTTGTATGGAAAAGACACCACAACTGTAAAAATCTTTTTGTTGAGTCTGCCTCGGTGAAACAATTTCAATCTGTTTATCTGCAAAGTATCTCTTCAAGCAAGATCGAAGCTGGTGTCGAATCTCCCTTGAGTTAGGTGTATCCCAGCCTAGTGTTTCATGGATGTAACAAACAACATTTCCATGCTCGACCCTAACCCGTACAGCAACCATATGATTCGATTTTTCATCTTCATAAATAAGGTGTCCAGTACATTGCTCTTTAGAAGACAGTTTCTTTATATATTGAGTCAGCTCTTTAGGTGAGCCACAAAACGTCCAGTCAAAATCGGGGAATTCATGAAGTTTGTCTTGCAGCAGAGCTTCAATAATAGGTTGGGTTAGGTGATACTCACCATCATTCTCAAAAGTTTGCGACTCCCGGTGTAATACCTGAACGACTCCGGACTCTCTCATAAGAGGGTTGGCATCAACATCTACAGTAACATCCTGAAAATGAGCCACCACAACCCATTGCGACTTAGCACCAATGGTTTGGCATTCAAGCAGTATTGATTCACCGGGTTGCAGCCAGACCTCTTTATCGATGTCTTTTCCTCTGGTGGCACTTTTCGGTTGCAGTTGCTTCTGGCTGCTATTGACTAATACGAACTGCTTCCCTGGTTGCACAATATCTGAACAGGGTATGTCTACATAACATCCTATGCCAAAATCAATATCACTCGAACTATCCCAGTGAAAGACTTCTAATGAAGAAGCGTCTTTATCAAGAAAAAGGACGTCAGAAACAAACTGGTGAGGGGCTTTTTGCGTGAGCGCAACCTGAGCTTGTGGGATATCATTTGATCCGACCTGTTTATCTATCTGCGCAGCTCGAATATCCCAACTTCTGATATTGTTCTGTAACTGTTGTTTAGTCGCCTCAGGCATGTATTTCTGCCGATCTTCCGGAGAAAGTCCATACACTGTTTTAGGCTGCCCATTAATAACACCAAAAGCTGTTCCGGGCTGTATCTTGTCAAAAAGTGTTTGTTCAGACGTTGTGAGTTTTGAGGACTGAGCAACAACAGAAGGCCCGAATGATACTGAATCCATAGAACCTCCTGTTCTAAAATAATTTTCAGACCAAACAAGCCTGTTAGACTCCTGAATTGGACAAAAGTTCCTATCTTGTGATCAGATATCGCCCCAAAGGTAGTGCATAATGCTCACCGCAGTAATCGGGGCCGTTTCTGTTCTCAGCACTCTAGGGCCCAGAGCCAGAGCATTGAAGCCAGAGGTTTCTGCTGCAACAATCTCTTCCTGAGTTAACCCTCCTTCAGGACCGATCAGGAGGGAAACAGATTCTGGCCGATCAAAACCTTCCAGTTTTTTCTCGGTTCTGTGGTGCAGCACAAACTTAAGGTCGGTCTCCTGCATCTGCATCCAGTCAGCGACATTTTCGGGTGGATGAATAACAGGAATCCGGTTCAGGCCACACTGTTCACAAGCACTGATGGCTATCTGCTGCCAATGCCTGAGTCTTTTTTCCTGGCGTTCTGCGTTCAATTTCACTTCACAACGCTCCGAGAACAGCGGTGTGATTTCAATGACACCCATTTCAGTCGCTTTCTGAATGGCATAATCCATTCGTTCACCACGACTCAGGCTCTGTCCCAGGTGAACTTTCAGGGGTGATTCCGTGGTTTTCTCAATAAGGGCACTCAGAGTCACCGTAACACTTTTCTTTGAAACGGACTGAATACTGCCCTGCCATGACGAGCCATGACCATTGAACAGAATCAATGGCTCTTCCGGCTTCATGCGAAGCACCTTGCCTACATGATTGGCGGCGCTGTCGGTCAGTTCAACTACCTGGCCTTCTGCCAGTGGCTGATCGGTATAGATTCGAGGGTTTCTCATGGCGTTCTCATGGAAAGGCAAAGCGGAGAAAGCCTTTGCTCTTCCTCTTAATGTGGCATTGGTACTGCAAAGAATTATACCCAAGCCCCTGCAATATGGCAGGATTCGCTTTTAAATACAGCTCTTTCAAGAAGTAAAGGGAGGCTCTATTGGAGACGTTAACCACCGGAATGGATGACCCCATCACGGTCATGGTGTCCTACCATATCAAACCCGAATGCGAAGAAGACTTTAAACAATGGGTATCTGATATTACCCAGGCTGCCGCACACTTTAAGGGGCATCAAGGTGCGTACTTTTTCAGATCGCCTGATCGTACATCCAGTCAGTATATTGCTTATACCGCAGTATTCCGGTTTGATCATCATTCCAACCTGATTGTCTGGGAAGAATCCAATGAACGCCAGGAAAGGCTGAAACAACTGCAGCCACTACTGGAAAAGAAACTCCAGTATAAAAAGCATGAGGGAATGGAGTTCTGGTTTGACCTTCCGGACATTCCGCCCAAAACCATTCCACGATATAAAATGGCCATTGTGACTTTACTGGCGGTTTACCCTTTAATCCTCACACTGTATACGCTGCTGCCTTTGGTTCTGCCCGTCGGAATGCCCAAGTTTGTGACCATTCTGATCAGCTGTATCTGTACGTGTATCTTGATGACCTGGTTTGTCATGCCCTTTATGACCAGGATTTTTTCTTCCTGGCTGTTTAAGGACGCGTAGAAGGTAGGCAAAGACAGGATTGCGGCCAGAAGATTTCCGGCCGCAGAATTATCAGATCAGATTAAGGTTCTTGCAGATATTTTGGGAAGGATCGGCCTGGTTCAGGGCATAGAAATGCAGGCCCGGAACACCCTGCTCAATCAGCCTTTCACACATGCGAGTGACGACTTCTTCACCATACTGCTTGATGCTGTCGATATCATCGCCATAGGCTTCCAGCTGCTTGCGAACCCAGCGTGGAATCTCTGCACCACAGGCGTCAGAAAAACGCGCCAGTCGGGTGTAGTTGGTGATTGGCATAATACCCGGAATGATGGGCAGATCTATGCCCATACTTCTGGCACGATCAACGAAGTAGAAGTAGCTGTCAGCATTGAAGAAATACTGAGTGATGGCAGAGCTGGCACCGGCATCTACCTTGCGTTTGAAGTTGATCAGATCCGCTTCAAAATTTTGAGCCTGTGGATGGGTTTCCGGATAGGCGGCCACTTCCAGATGGAAATGATCTCCGGTTTCAGCCCGAATAAATTCTACCAGTTCATTAGCGTACTGAAGTTCGCCGTTTGAGCGGCCCATACCGGAAGGCAGGTCACCGCGCAAAGCAACAATGCGGTTTATGCCTTCACTCTTGTACTGTTCAAGCAGAGCTTTCAATTGAGCTTTGCTGTCACCCACGCAGGACAGGTGAGGTGCAGTAGAAATGTCTGTGCAACCACGAACACTCAGGACAGTATCCAGCGTTCTATCGCGGGTAGAGCCACCAGCACCGTAGGTGACAGAGAAGAATTCCGGCTGGCACTTGGCCAGCTCAATCGCTGTCTGATCGAGCTTTTTAGCCCCCTCTTCCGTTTTGGTCGGAAAAAACTCAAAGCTGATCGGCAGCTTTTTCTTGTTACTCGTCATCGTTATTTCAGAGCCTTCATCACTGTTCTGTTGCACACGGAATTAATAAGCCCACTGTTGTTTAGTCAAATCAGGGCTGTTTACTGCAAAACCATGGCAGTTTCATTCTGGAGTGATGAAAATCCTTCCCCATCCTCAAGGCATTAAAATCGGCGAACGAGCCTGCACATATAGGCAGGCTCAGTGCTGACTAGTACTTGTACTCATCAGCTTTGAATGGACCATCAACAGCGACATTGATGTAGTCTGCCTGCTGTTTGGTCAGCTGGGTGATTACCCCGTCAAAGCCCTGAACCATGTAGCGTGCCACCTCTTCATCCAGCTTCTTGGGCAGAACCTTAACGTAGAGGTTCTCAGCCTTTTCAGCCGGAGACAGGTTGGCAAAGCCTTCTTCATACAAATGAATCTGGGCCAGAACCTGATTGGCAAAAGAACCATCCATGATACGGGATGGATGACCTGTGGCATTACCCAGATTTACCAGGCGACCTTCAGAGAGCAGGATCAGGTGATCATTACTGCTCTTGTCACGCCAGATCTTATGGACCTGAGGCTTAACTTCTTCCCACTCCCATGAATCACGCATGAAAGCAGTATCAATTTCAGTATCAAAGTGACCGATGTTGCAGACTACACAGCTGTTTTTCAGTGCTTTCAGCATTTCACGATCACAGACGTGTACGTTACCGGTTGTGGTGACCAGCAAATCGGTAGTGCCCAGCAGCTCTTTGTTGATGCTGGCAGCAGTACCGTCGTTAACACCGTTAATATAAGGCGATACGACCTCAAAACCGTCCATGCAAGCCTGCATGGCACAGATAGGATCAACCTCAGTAACTTTAACGATCATGCCTTCCTGACGCAGGGAAGCAGCAGAACCTTTACCTACGTCACCGTAACCGATAACCAGGGCTTTCTTGCCTGACAGCAGGTGGTCAGTACCCCGTTTGATCGCGTCATTCAGAGAGTGACGGCAACCGTATTTATTGTCGTTCTTGCTCTTGGTAACAGCGTCGTTAACATTGATAGCAGGTACTTTCAGAGTGCCTTTTTCCAGCATTTCCAGCAGGCGGTGAACACCGGTTGTGGTTTCTTCAGAAATACCATGGATGTTATCCAGAATTTCCGGATACTTGTCGTGCAGCAACAGGGTCAGGTCACCGCCGTCGTCCAGGATCATGTTAGAGTCCCAGGGCTTGCCGTCTTCTGTCAGAACAGTCTTCTCAATGCACCACCAGAATTCTTCTTCCGTTTCACCTTTCCAGGCGAATACGGGAATGCCTGCAGCGGCGATGGCAGCAGCAGCGTGATCCTGGGTGGAGAAAATGTTACAGGAAGACCAGCGTACATCGGCCCCCAGATCTACCAGGGTTTCGATCAGTACAGCAGTCTGAATGGTCATATGGATGCAGCCCATGATCCTGGCCCCTTTCAGAGGCTGCTGGTCACGGTACTTTTCACGAATAGCCATCAGTGCGGGCATTTCGCCTTCGGCGATCTGTATTTCCCTGCGGCCCCATTCGGCGAGGGAGATATCAGCAACCCGATAGTCAGTAAAGCTCTCAACAGCTGCAGGAGTAGCGCTCATGGGTATGATCCTGTTATGCGTACTTACCGAAAGATAGGTTGAAGTCTAACAGTCGCCTTAATCTATATCAATTTTTTTTGATATAGATTTTGAATCTCTACGGGTCATATTCCCCGCAGCTTGCTGCGTTTCTGCGGCATTAGCCGCAGCATGAACTTGTGACTACATTTTGTGGATGGCTAAAAGTAGGTTCATCCACAAATCCCACAATGTCACTGTTCTTATGTATCACTTGGTCTGTCCAGCAAAGTATCGAAGAGTGGTCTTTAGCGATGAAGTAGACAAGACGTTGAAGGAGGTATGCTTGGCTATCTCAGAGCGTTATGAAATTTACTT
>NZ_LASA01000258.1 GCF_001562015.1 Endozoicomonas arenosclerae
AATCATTGGGCGGTGGAGAATAATCTGCACTGGATTTTGGACGTTGCATTTTCAGAGGACGCATGTCAGATAAGCACAGGAAATGGGGCTGAAAATTTCTCCATTCTGAGACGGCTTGCGCTGAACGCTATCAAAGCCAATAAGGGAAGTCGCAGTATCAAGAGTCACCGGAAGCTAGCAGGGTGGGACCATAAGCACCTGAAAAAGCTGCTTTGCTCAGTCGTTCTGAATTGATGCAATTGCCCTGGGTCTGTAGGTTCCCATTTAACACCTCATTCAGTTAGTAATGAGGTGTCCACTAAAGCGGGGGAAGATCAGTCACCTGGATTTACTTGTTATGTTCGTATTCGAAGTCTCGAAGCTTCGCATTCCTCAGATCATTTGGCAGGTATTGAATCCATCTCTTCAAACCTTCAATCTGTTCAAGTGTCAAACTGCACTTTCTTAGCAGATGGCTTCTTAAGGAAAGTATAAATGCTATACCTTTGTCATTGTTTTTTTTCTCAAGGTAATAGAACGTTCTATTCAGAATGAACCGGTATGCATGACAAGTTGATAGATTTTTTAAAGAAAGTTTCGAGTTAATGTTTTTCTTAGAAAATGACTCAATATTTATAATATGTTTGATTTGGCTTTCTGTTAAGTCATCATTTTCTTTATAGTAGTTGTAGTATTCTTTTAACTTTTCAAAAGAAAGCCTTCTATTCTTTAAACTGAAGTCTTTTAATAGTTCTTCCCTCAATAGTAAATAGGATATTGCGGTAGATCTTTCGTTTTTCTCGCTAGTTGTTTTTTGACTTGCACCACTACTTGTGCCACTTTCTCCCTGTTTTAAAGAAACTAATGATTTAGTTAGGTCTGGAACATCGCTAACATTATTTGTTCCATGTAATTCAGCACATTGCTTACCTCCATAGTGAATATTGCCACCTCGGTCTCGCATAAAGTAGGCTGTTCCAGATGAGAGCTTATGCCCTTTTGCGCAATATGATTCTGTTGTTTCTTCTACGAAGTCTTTCTTTAATATCTTCAATATTTTTCTATCCTGAAATGAATATTACTCTATGATGCAGATGATGGAGAACATAACGCCAACTTCAGGGGCAGCACGCCAGTGCTGTCCCCTGGAAGTTATTGTTATGTGCGCTTACAGTGTCGTTACTGACTATTTGAATTTCAGTTTCTAGAATCAGTATATTTTGATACTAGGTATTTCATTTATGATTACGTTGAAAATGATAGTTAAATTTACAATATTTATGCTTTTAGTGTCTCTCTTTACGACAGGCATAGCTAAATGTGACGAGTTGCAAGCAAAAGTAATTAGAAAGAAAGGAACTGATATTTATCATGATATTAATAAAAAAATAATACGACCATCTGTTTCAATGAAAGATAATCTATATAACATGATCTTCAATGAATGTGAAGGTTTACAATATTACATATTTGGTGCTGGTATTAAAGATGGTTTTAGTTTTCGAAGTATTTTTAATGGTTGCTATCGTGACTTTCAAGATTCAGACAATAAAAAAACCACTGATGTTCGGTATGCTGTTTACCCAGGTTTTAGACCTCTTCATATTGGATTCAATCGAGAGAAAAGACCTCATCCTATACTTTGTGGTAATGAAAACCACATAGATGTATGCAATGATCCTCAGATTAAATTTAAACCTGTTCTGGTTTCTTCTACTACCAGTATTGATATACAGCTACCAGCATATGAAAAACTCGTCAATGGTATTGAGTGTTTTTATGGAGATGCGCGTAAATTTGGTTTTGATGATACTGATTTAAGCTATGTTTTTTATGGTGATATTTATCCATTTCCAACAGTGATCTGCGCTTTCCAGTATGACTTTAATGAAAACTATAGACAATATTCTTTCAGGGAGTTTGAGCGTGATGTTATACGGTTTATGCGTAGTTCAGATATGATTTCATCAGTCTGTAATAAAGCAGTTCAAAGCCACTCAATACGATTTGATCATTGCTCAAGATTTTATCCTGTCTCAGTAAAAGGATTGGAAAGGTTGAGGTAATGGTTTAGTCACATAACACCTGCAGCAGGGGCTGCGAACGCAGTGAGCCGTCCCAATGCCTGCACTTGTTAGCCGCAACCCGCAGCAGCCCATGCTGAGTGCTGGCCAACACCGAATGAAAACAAACGATGAAGCCTGAGCCAGCGGCGACTCACTCTTTTCGGTTGATGATTGTGATGACCTTGCAGCTCATGATAAACCAAAAATGCCAAGGCTTGCGATGAGCTTGAGTGCCATCCTGAACTGTGTTTGGCGCATTGCCTGGACTGGCGTTGCACGAAAGATTGAATGAGAAATACTCTTGCCAGCCTTTAATGAACTTACCTTTTACTCAGAACTTTATGCTGGCATGACACGAGGAAAAGACGACCATGCCTGAACGCCAGCTTAGATTGAATTGGTTACTGATTTTCTGGAGATTTCCAGACCAGAGAAACCACACTTGCACCCCAGCGGCTAACGCTTGGTTCAGGGGCTGCGCCGCAGGTGCAGTCCCATGCAACCACTTGGTACGCCCGGCATGGGCATGAATTTATGGGGTGAAAGTCCCCTGTGGGAGAGCCAGCATCGGATCTGGAGCTGAATACGCCCACCGATGATAACCACTAGCCGACGGCAAGTGCAGTCTCGCGAGAGCCTGTGTGGAGGAAGCCCGAGTGCAAAGGTGCGAGCCGACGAACAGAAATCGCATATAAGGCCGAGTCTCTGAGGCGAGTGTGCCAAGGAACACAAAGCCCTCTGGTTCGTGAGATACGGTAAATGCGGCGGTTGTGCACTGAAGGTTCATGTTCTTATCCGGGGAGATCTGTTTAACAGGCGATCGGTATTACTCCCGGTTCTCAGCCACCGGTTTCAACAGGCTCGGCGAATAGAACTCATCCCCCTGTTCGAGCAAACAGGATGAAACCCGATAGCGCTGGCAGGGGCAACTTTGCCGGTGATTAAACAGAAGTCAGCAGACGGCATAGTAGTCAAATGCCCAGCGTAATGGCTGGGACAGGGCGAAGGCCTGAACCTGAAGGTCAGTGAGGAGTCTGTGCAACTCAGTTACCCCATGCCCGACCGGGCTGAGGGGTGCTGGTGTAAAAGCAGAAACCGGCACTGGAGTATGTGGGGGTAATCGACCCACTTATTTTAAACATCTTCGGGAAACGCCCTGTGCGGACCCGCATGCAGGGTGTTGTGGGGGCTGGAGGCTAGAGACCTCCGGCTACCCGATTTAGCTTTCATTGCACGAAGCTCCTTTGCGCCTTATTTTACTAATATCGGTGCCTGATGCCGCTATTGGTATTACAAGAAAGCCTGTTCCAGCAAAAGATGTAGATTGCTCTACGCGACCTTCGCCTTTAGCATCAATGCCAAGTACGGTTTTACCTGTGCCAACACCAATAAATACATTGCCGGGTTCGGTGGCGCCAGATGCAATATATTCGCGTTTTAGCTCGATGCGGCCTTTTATGAAGGTGAAATGCTCGCCTTCTATGAATAATGATTTCTCAACCTCATTGCCAAGTTTAAAGGCAGTAACGGTTAATTCAGAGTTGTTTTTTGCCTCAACGAAAATTTCATCTGGCATATTATTTGGATCAAATACTTTGGGCCAAATTTTACCGCTTAGGCAAGTTAATGCCGACCCATCAGATGTATCACTACAATTCTCATAGCAGCCTTCAAACTCAGCAAGGCTTTTAGCTTCAGCAAAGCCTAAATCTTGATTTGGCTTAGTTGTAAAGGCGCAGCCAGAAATGAAGGCTGCTGAAATAATTATCAAAATATATTTATTCATAGTGAAAGCTAACGCCTAAATCAGGTGCGCCGTAGGCGTCTGAACTTCCCCCGATAAAATAGACACCTGTCTACAGCTAAGCAGCTGCTTCGTATTCTACCGGGGTTTGATAATTAAGGCTCGAGTGTAAACGAGTACGATTATAAAAATGTTGTATGTAGCCCGCTATGCTATCACGCAGCTGATAAACATCCCTAAAGGTATTGCCTGTCAGCAACTCTCCCTTTAATGAGTGGAAGAATGACTCCATCTCAGCATTGTCTGTGCAGTGATAAGCTCGATTCATGCT
>NZ_LASA01000259.1 GCF_001562015.1 Endozoicomonas arenosclerae
CAGTGACACTTTTAGGATAGCTTTTTGAAATGCAGGAAATGAAGGATTACCATTATTCATAACATCTTGCAGCGCAAGTAACAGCTCTTCATATACTAAGATCTGAATGTCTCGTTGTTCCTTCTGCTTAACAAACTCTCTTTCAGAACGATCTTTAAAGTAGCTAAAAATTTGAGGTATTAAAGAGCCTAGAAGAGCAGCTAATGCAGCAATGCCAGCCACCAAAATTTTATCATCCATATTTCGAAACTCCATCATAGCTTATAACGCCCGCATTTGCGGCTGGTTTGGAGCGCAGCGGAAAACCAGTCCGACAACATGCGTTTGTTATGGCCTATATTTCTGAAAATGGAATGACGCATAATTTCCCTGTGATCATACTAACCATTTGATACATAAATTGCTTGGGCAGTATTGCGACCGCCTCTGTTGCCATTGGCCTTAATTCACCCTGCATTATTTCTTCAATCTCACTTGGCCTATACCTGGCGGAATGGCCCAAATAGAACATTAGAAGATAAGAATTACACAGATGATGGTATGTCCCTTCCTGTATGGAACAGTAATATCTATATCCATTACGAGTTAAGATCGAGGCAATCCCAAGGCCTGAGTATTCTTTGAGTACGTTTTTGTAAACATTAGGCCAGTTATCGTTACTGACTTTTTTTCTTTTCTGGCTCCGATGTATTACCTTACCGTCTTTTTCATAAGGCTCCAAAAAATAGGCTTTGCGATTACTTTTTAGGAACTTTGCCGTATCAATACTATTTTCGAGGCCTTTAGAGTAATCGACCTCAGTCATAAGATACGTGGCGGCCTCATTAACGCAAAACCTAATATTGATGGGTAAGTACTTTGGCTTTTTGAAGAACCCAAGATTCCTACTAATACCACTCAATTCTGGAATGAATGTACACACGTGGCGAAGCGTTAACTCATGCTTACCTGATACAGGTGTTCCCAGTATTTTGGCAAACTCCAAAAAGACATTTGTACAATTGTTTATTTTTCCAGACATTGTCAGAGAGTGTTTTTTTCCGTGCGTGTTTGTTATGCCGTGATGCTCGACAATATCCTCAAGCTTGATTTTGTTAACTGAAAGAAGGGCTTTAACAAGATTCATCATCCCGTAGTAGTAAAGCGTGCCTTTTGCAGGCATGCTTACTGATTCAGCAGCCTTGTAAAAATCTTCAGCCAGAGATGCAAAATATCTCGCTCTTGTAAAACACTTTCTATTATTGCCCGCAGAATTATCAATTCTTTCTAGAAGATGACCATGCATAAATGACCAAGGGTCAGCTGTTAACGTAGCTGACTCCGCAGGCTCCATTGATATATGTGAATACCTAACTTTCTGGTATTTATACTTCGCTTCCTTTACTTCTTGTAGAGCCATAAACCCTCTAATTGGCTAGTAATCTGGTGAGCCATAACGCCAACATAAAGGGCCGGAACGAGCGCAGCTCGTGGAGGTCCAGCCCATAGGGCGTGCTTTGATGTTTTTGTTATGCATTTGCAAAATAACTATATAGAACGCCTAGTGCGCCGAGATAAATCGGCAAGAGATTGAAGGTGAAAGCCCTTCATCCGGTAAGGTCTAGCAAACCGCCGGAACCCCGAGTCATGGGCGGTTGTCAGTAATGGCAATGGTTAAGCGTTGACAGGGGAAGATACAGGCTCAGTATTGAGCTCCGAAATCATTATCGAGAACGCCGACCTTGTTGGGTGAAAGGGAAGGCAAAACGACAAAGGAGCGTTATCGCAAGCACCTTTGTTGGTTCTCCGG
>NZ_LASA01000260.1 GCF_001562015.1 Endozoicomonas arenosclerae
TTGGATTTATAAAAGCCAGGTATCGAGGTTTGAAGAAGAATGACAATAAACTGTCTACTTTATTTGCCCTGGCGAATATTGTTCGACTGGATCAAATGATCCGGGCACAGGGTTAGTCCGCCCTGAAGTCACGAAAGTGGCTAAATATCATACAAATAAGGGGTTGAGACCTCTGATTTCAGTCCTACTTCGAACTCGATTCAAGAAGGGAAGTAAATTAGAGGTTATTCGCAGGTTCCATAGTTTTAGTTGTCAGGGTAATCCAATAAATACGGCTTCAGGGAATAAATTTCAAGTAGAAACTGATTATTATAGTCACTCGGCTTTTCATCTTCCTTTTCAAAGAATATATAATAGTCAAGATGGATACTGGCAGCATAACTATTCAACTCGTCTAGTTATTGTTGATTCAGAAGTAAAGCTTGTTCACCGTGATGGTCGAGAGTCTTTTTTTACTCGAAACGGTGTAATGATAACTGTTGATAAAGACGAACTAGGGACACTGACAGTTAACGGAAAAGATTGGACATACAAGTCAGAAACTGAAGAAATTTATCAATTCGACAGTTCAGGGCGCTTGCTCCGCTGGCAAAGTCTAGGTGGACTGGGCTATTCGCTGACTTACAAAGGTGGTCAAATTATAGTTCGAATAGATACAGGTCAAAGCTTGACGTTTACGCATGATGAGTATTTTCAACCTCTGTCCTTGACTACCGAAGATGGATCAATCACTTATATCTATGACGACCAGAAACGGCTGACCCAAGTCAAGAGTAATTGGCGGGGGCAAAGCTCAAGTAAATTTTATTTCTATGAGAATATTCTGTTTCCTCGTCACTTGACAGGTATTGTTGACGAGAAGGGAAAGCGTTTTGCCACTTGGAAGTACGATTATCACGGTCGAGCGATTTCAAGCTACCATGGCAATGAGATTGAGAAGTTGTCTATCGTTTATAACACTGACGGTACCACCACAGTGACCAATGCTCTTGGCAAGCAAACTGTGTACCACTACACCGTGATCAATGGCATTCGTAAAGTGGTTCGCATTGAGGGGCAGTCCTCTCATAACTGCCCGGCCAGTAATTCCTCATACACCTATAACGATCGAGGTCAGATCAACACCCAGACGGATGAGAAGGGGATCGTGACTGCTTATAAATACAACGATCGGGGTCTGGAAATCAAAAAGACTGAAGCTCAGGGCACAACAGAAGAGCGAATCATACTGACGGATTGGCATTCGGACTTCCGGTTGCCTGTAAAAGTCACTGAGCCCTCGCGAGTGATTGAGTATCAATACGATGAGAAAGGACGCCTAATAGGTCAACAGGAATTACCTGGATCTTGATCCGGTGTTTGCTAAAGATCAGCAAGAAGTAAATATATAAAGGATTATATTATGAGTCTTCTTCTGAAAAATTATTGGGGGATAGTTCTGGCGGGTAGTTTTTCTGCCCTGTTGTTTGCAGATCCGATGCAACAGCAGATTCGTTATACCTATCATCCGCAAGGAACCAACGGTGCCGGTCAGTTGGCCACGATAGATGGCCCCCGCACAGATGTTTCAGATATCACTCGTTTTGAGTACGACGAAAAGGGTCATGTCACCAAAGTTATTAATCCATTGGAGTATTTTCCAATCCTGAAATGAGCCTGAAGGCAGGTACTACTACCTAACCCTCGGCTTGTCGCTCATGAACTAATTGAAACAGGATTTCTCTGGCTTGTTGCAGCTTTCTGGCCGCTTCATTATCGGTCATGGCTTCCGCTTTGTCCTTTAGTTGGTCCAGTGTAATCCCTTCTTTCAGGTACTGTTCTGGTTCCTTCAGTGACAGGAACTTTTCGTAAGGGGTCATCATGTTTTCATAG
>NZ_LASA01000261.1 GCF_001562015.1 Endozoicomonas arenosclerae
CTATGAAAACATGATGACCCCTTACGAAAAGTTCCTGTCACTGAAGGAACCAGAACAGTACCTGAAAGAAGGGATTACACTGGACCAACTAAAGGACAAAGCGGAAGCCATGACCGATAATGAAGCGGCCAGAAAGCTGCAACAAGCCAGAGAAATCCTGTTTCAATTAGTTCATGAGCGACAAGCCGAGGGTTAGGTAGTAGTACCTGCCTTCAGGCTCATTTCAGGATTGGAAAATACTGGTCGTCGAGCCCAGTAAATTCGCTACTGTCAGACAAAAAGGTTTTTTCCTGAAGCAATGGGCACAAGTTAACCGGTTGCCAATTGTCGGCGAATGCTACGCAACTATTCCATTCCGGTCACAAGTCAAGCAAAATTGCGCCAACTTTTCATTTCTATAGAGAAGCTCCCATTAAGGGAACTTCCTGACAGGTCTGACACATGAGTGAACCCAGAAGCGGTTTGAACTATCGCAAGGCCAAATTCCTGACCAGCGCCCCCAAGCTGAAACTCTGTCCACCGGATAACGGCCGGGAAGTGGCTTTCGCGGGTCGTTCCAATGCGGGTAAGTCCAGCGCTTTGAACACCCTGACGGGTTCTAAGATCGCTCGTACCAGTAAAACCCCTGGACGCACTCAGCTGATGAACTACTTCAACATTGAAGACAGCATTCATTTGGTTGACCTTCCCGGTTACGGTTATGCAAAAGTCCCGGAAGCCATGAAAATAGAATGGCAAAAACATCTGGATGATTATTTAACCAACCGGGAATCACTGGTGGGGCTGGTTTTACTGGTCGATATTCGCCATCCGCTAAAAGAGTTTGACCGGATGATGGTTCAGTGGAGCATTGAGTCGGAAATGCCTCTGCACATTCTGCTGACCAAGAGCGACAAACTGAAATCCGGTGTTGCAAAACAGGCTCTGAACAATCTCCGCAGAGAACTCTCTGAGTATCCACAAATTTCCATGCAACTGTTTTCTGCTTTGAAAAAGGCCGGGGTCGACCAGCTGGCACAGCGCCTGGATACCTGGTTACTTGCAGACGATGATGAATTGGAAGAGCTGGAAGAAGAGTAACAGGGAAAAGCTACATCCCTTCTTAGATCCCAGAAATTGCTCCTGCATTTCTGGGATACATTACGTCCCTGTAAATAAAAAAGCCCCAGTCATCGGGGGGAGATGACTGGGGCACCAAGCTCCGTCACATGGAGGTACGGAGTTTGTTAACACACTAAACACACAAGGAGTGTTGTGAGAGAAAACGGGGGAGGTATTTCCCTCACATAACATCAGACCGTCAATATTTCGGTAAGTTCCATCGACCAGGAACCAGCTCCCGACCTATCACGCTCAAATTAGACTATCGACCCAACTCCCGAAATTTACAGTGAAGATTTCTTCATAAGACACTCGTCCAATAACTGTTTTTTTTCAGGCAAAAAAAAACCAGTTACCAAGGGGGGTGGTAACTGGTCTATTGCAGAGAGTGTCGGGGAACACCGCTCTGCTTTCTATTGCCAACACTAAACACACAAGGAGTCTGTAGAAAGGTTTTTGCCTCCCTACATATATTGAGACAACCCAATCTAGAGAAAGTTCCCGAGAGAAGAAAATTTTTTTCATCTTTTTGCCAAGCATGTCGTACTGCTTTTTACCTGGCACACATGTTTTCCTTCAGGCAAAAAAAAACCGGCTACCAAGGGGGGACGGTTACCGGTTCTCTGCAGGCTGTATCGGGGAACACAGCTCTGCTTTTATTGCCAACACTAAACACACAAGGAGTCTGTAGAAAGGTTTTTTGCCTCCCTACATATAATGAGACCACCGAATTCCAAAAAAGTTCCCTGCATCAGCAAAAAAACCGATTACTGCGGAAGGAAAAGGTAGCTGGCAGGGCAAAAACATGAACATATATTGAAAAGTCAAACAGCCTAAAAGTTTTGGCTCTTAATGGATTCTGGGGAGCTGGTTGAGGACGAGTTATTTGACTATGAATAGAAGACGTTTTCTTGTACAAAAGTGTCATGAAACTTTATGACCTCCTCGACAACGCCAAGTGCTTTGAACAGATACGCCAGATTCGCTGGCCTGACGGGGTGAAATGCCCTCACTGTGCCAGCTCAGACATAACCCGCCAAGGCAAGGACGATTCACAGCCTGACAGACAGAGATATTCTTGTAAAG
>NZ_LASA01000262.1 GCF_001562015.1 Endozoicomonas arenosclerae
GACTACAAATGTCTAACCATTGCGAAGACACATCAATACCAATGAAGTTAAGTATTGTTTCCATAACGGTCMCCTAGATCTAATCTTCATACGGGGGGGGGGGTGACCACAAGCTGGCGTTAGCTTGCAAAAATTGTCTACCGTAAGGTAGGAGTGCTCCTAATCGTCGCTCATGCTTGTGGGTGGGGATTTCTCAGTCAGTCTGTCCGAAAGGCAGTAAGCAGTCGATGCCCCTCACCCCCGCCTCTAACTTTATACAAATAATTAGAGACAGGTTAAACATACAAGCCTGTCGAAGACCATTATCACTACCCTTCGACAAGCTCAGGGTGAACGGCATTCGTGTGTAAATCGGGAAGTTATTTCGAGGAAGGTCCTAATAGAGGGGACTTCCTGAAAAGGAGGCCCCTGCATTTTTGACTTCAGCTTTCAGTGGAGACGTCAGAGAGTCCACCCAGAGCTTCCACCAGATCATTGATGAGTTTTCTAAGGGAAAGGCTCATAACTGCAAAGTCAGCATCAAACTGTTCAGCTGCGGTTTCTGCTTCTACCTCATCCAGTTGATCCTGAATGACTTCTGTGAACTTCAGCTTACGAACAACCAGGTCATCACTCAGTACCAGAGTCTGGGCGTCATCCCATTGCAGGGCCAGTTTACTGACCTGCATGCCGCCTTCCAGGTGAGCCTGGATTTCGTCGGTGATCAGTTCCTGTTTACGGACATTGATCTGTCCGCCTTCATCACCTGGCTCTCTCAAGTCGCATTCATCACCGAGAACGAAAGGCGCCGGAACAGAAGGATTTTCTGACAACCACTGGGTCATTGAGGCGGATGGCAGATTCTTCAGTGGTGGATTGATGACAGGTAGGCTGCCCAGACACTCGCGCAGGCAACTGGTCAGTTCTTCAGCTTTCTTGAATGAGGAGGCATCAACAATCAGCCAGCCTTCTTTTGTATCTATGTAAGCCAGCGTTTTCTGATGTTTGGTGAAGGCGCGGGGCAGCAACTCCATCATGATGTCATCTTTCAGCGCCTTCTTCTCTTTGCTGAATACTTCGCGCTGTTCTTCCTGCTCAATCGTTTCAATTCTCTCTTCAAGCGCATCCTTGATTACACTGGCTGGCAGGATTTTCTCTTCCTTCTTGGCGCATATCATGACGAAATCACCACTGGCATGAGTCAGCATGTCGCCGTGACGACCCAGAGGAGGCACCCAGCCATAGGAACTTATGTCCTGGCTGCCGCAGCCGCGGAAACGCTTCTCGAGCAGTTGCTCTTCCAGTTCCTCACTGTTCCATTCAATGGGTTTGGTAAAACGATAAAAAATCAGGTTCTTAAACCACATGATCGAATCCATGCAAAATAGAGTGCCTGCATTATACGCATCCAACCCCTGCCGGGTGAGAGAAAGTATTGAGCCTCTATAAAAGAAAGTTGGTGCTCACAATTAAAGAAGAGAATGAGTGAGCTTATCTGTATAGAAGGACATGTGCTCAGAATGTACTTTTCTATCGCTATGTTACGGATACTTATAAAAAAAGTGTCTAAAGGCGGTTGCGTGAGGTTCGGTTCGCTGCTTATAATGCGCCGCGTTGTTGAGAGACACACGGCCAAGACCGAAAGGGTGATTAGCTCAGCTGGGAGAGCATCTGCCTTACAAGCAGAGGGTCGGCGGTTCGATCCCGTCATCACCCACCACTTTGAAATTTAAAGCACAAAGCGGTAGGTTATTTGAGCTGTTTAGCGGACCGGTAGTTCAGTTGGTTAGAATGCCGGCCTGTCACGCCGGAGGTCGCGGGTTCGAGTCCCGTCCGGTCCGCCATCTTGTTTCAAGATCTAGCAGTGGATGATTTCTTTTTTATCCCTTCTCTCGATCAGGGCTTGAACGACAGCTGTCTTCAGGTATAGTTCAGTCCCGACTCGCTAGCCAAGAGTCGTTAAACAAAACAGTGAATTTGGGTGATTAGCTCAGCTGGGAGAGCATCTGCCTTACAAGCAGAGGGTCGGCGGTTCGATCCCGTCATCACCCACCAGGTTTAAAGATGGAGCGAAGTGCTTCATTAGTAAGATACGCGGACCGGTAGTTCAGTTGGTTAGAATGCCGGCCTGTCACGCCGGAGGTCGCGGGTTCGAGTCCCGTCCGGTCCGCCATGCTTTTTAATAGAGAGCTAAAGGATGTTGTCCGACAGGCACAATATTCGACCCAGGGTGATTAGCTCAGCTGGGAGAGCATCTGCCTTACAAGCAGAGGGTCGGCGGTTCGATCCCGTCATCACCCACCAAGTTTAAGATGAAGCGAAACGCTTCATAAGCAAGATATGCGGACCGGTAGTTCAGTTGGTTAGAATGCCGGCCTGTCACGCCGGAGGTCGCGGGTTCGAATCCCGTCCGGTCCGCCATGCTTTTTAATAGAGAGCTAAAGGGTATTGTCCGACAGGCGCAATATTCGACCCAGGGTGATTAGCTCAGCTGGGAGAGCATCTGCCTTACAAGCAGAGGGTCGGCGGTTCGATCCCGTCATCACCCACCAAATTAAAGATGGAGCGAAGTGCTTCATTAGTAAGATACGCGGACCGGTAGTTCAGTTGGTTAGAATGCCGGCCTGTCACGCCGGAGGTCGCGGGTTCGAGTCCCGTCCGGTCCGCCATTTTTTTAAAGGATATTGTCCGACAGGCACAATATTCGACTCAGGGTGATTAGCTCAGCTGGGAGAGCATCTGCCTTACAAGCAGAGGGTCGGCGGTTCGATCCCGTCATCACCCACCAAGTTTAAGATGAAGCGAAACGCTTCATAAGCAAGATATGCGGAC
>NZ_LASA01000263.1 GCF_001562015.1 Endozoicomonas arenosclerae
CAGATGCAGTTTTAAGCCTTTTTTGGCTGGATGGGCTTCTTCGATGTGACCGGTGAACTCATGATGAGTGGCAGTGGTCGTGTAACTGTCAAGGGTAACGACAGGTCCGGTGGTGTCGATGCCCACCTGATCCTGTTTGCTGTCTTTATCTTCACCCAGGGAGGCCGTTACCAGAACGTCTTTCACGCCTTCCTGACCGGAAAGAGCGGCCTGAAGTGATTCCGGAGAGATATCCAGTTTCCAGGCATTATTGGTGTCTGCGGTGGCTGTGCCGAAATCATGGCCGGCAATGGTGACGCTGACCTGACTGCCTTCTTTGGCAGAACCCGACAGTTTGAGTGTTTTTTGTAAGTTAATCCATTCTGGCGGCTTGGTAAGAGTCAATCCCAGGTCCACAGCAGCTTCAGAACCTGATTCGGCTGTTGGTTGAACACTGCAGGTTTTTTGCAGAGTGCTCTTTTGACCCAACTGATCTTCTGCTGTCAATAAGAGCTGATAGTCACTGCCTGTACTCTGGGGTTGAGTTCCCGTTGCTGTCCATTTGCCCTCTGTTGGGTAAGTGACGGTGAGGGTATCAATTACCTGACCATCACTGTTCAGCAGTTTGGCTTCAAAGGTTTTAGGATGAGCTTCCTGAATCGTTCCTGTGAATGAGGGTATGGAGTCTGTGCTTACATCGGAGTCCAGAGTGACCTGAGGCGCTGTCTTATCGACAGTAATGGTGGCACTGGTTTGGTCCGTTACGCCATTCAGAGAGGCTCTGATATTGACCTGCATTGCACCTTCAGGCAGGTCTTTCAATTGTTCAGGGCTAATCAACAGTTCCCAGGTGTTATTTGGATGGGCGGTCACGGTGCCAAAGGCTTGACCTCCCATTTCCACTGCAACGGTACTGCCTTCTTTTGCATGACCTGAGATCGACAGAGTTTTGCCAAAATGGGTGAGCTTGGGTAGACCATCCAGCACCAGATTAACGGGAACGGGAATAGCGGGTTCAGGTGTTTCTGAAGGTTCAGGTTCTTTAACCTCTGGAGCCTTGAGGTCAAAGCGTAATTTATCAGAAGAGAGGTTACCGACTGCATCCCTGCTACTGGCCAGCAGCAGATAATGATCACCCGGTGTGAGAGCTTCCCTGTGCTCGATGCTGGCAGTCCACTGATTACCCTCAACTTTTGGGGTCAGCTTGATGTAATGGCTCTGGTCGCTGGAGCCTTTCTCCATATCAACCAGATGCAGTTTTAAGCCTTTTTTGGCTGGATGGGCTTCTTCGATGTGACCGGTGAACTCATGATGAGTGGCAGTGGTCGTGTAACTGTCAAGGGT
>NZ_LASA01000264.1 GCF_001562015.1 Endozoicomonas arenosclerae
CAATCATTGGGCGGTGGAGAATAATCTGCACTGGATTTTGGACGTTGCATTTTCAGAGGACGCATGTCAGATAAGCACAGGAAATGGGGCTGAAAATTTCTCCATTCTGAGACGGCTTGCGCTGAACGCTATCAAAGCCAATAAGGGAAGTCGCAGTATCAAGAGTCACCGGAAGCTAGCAGGGTGGGACCATAAGCACCTGAAAAAGCTGCTTTGCTCAGTCGTTCTGAATTGATGCAATTGCCCTGAAGTTACTAGTAGGGCTTTCAATTTTAATGCTTGCAATAAATTTTACAGGTGCAGTTTTTAAAGAAGCCAATACATTCATATTCAAAATAGAGTTCACGAATCAATCAGGTCTTAGCTATTTTCTGTTATTGGCAGTGGTTTTCTTATTAATTCGTTACTATACATATGCCCATCATTATCATGAAGAACTTTATAAGCTGTGGTCGAGTAGAATGTTAAGGGATAGAAAGATTTTTCACTATCACTATGAAGCAGAAACAGTAGACGGCCTCCTTATGAATGCAGTAAATGTTTGGGGTGGCGATGAGCCTGGAATACAAGCTTCTAAATATCAAATCACTGGATTATTTAAACGAGGCTTGTTATATCCAACTCAGCATCATCATGAGGAAGGTGTTGAGGAGTATGAAGAACTAATCTCACTTACCAACTTTAAAGATGGTTGGAGAAAGAGAGATTATTTAAAGTTGCTTGGATATGAGTTTAAATATCAATTTACTGCTTTTTTCAAATATCGAGAAAATCTAAGGAACCTGCGAATAAGTCCCTGATCATGAGATAATAATCTCAGCAGCTTGATCAGAGGTAGTCATGGACCAACAACTCTCTTTTTCCGACAGTGAATTCAGCCAGAAGCGACGCAGAACTCGTAGGGAAATTTTTCTTGAAAGAATGGAGGTTCTGATTCCATGGAAACGCTTAGAGGCCGTAATCGAGCCCTATTACCCTAAGCGTGGCAACGGAAGACCTCCTTATCCTC
>NZ_LASA01000265.1 GCF_001562015.1 Endozoicomonas arenosclerae
GGTAATCCTTCATTTCCTGCATTTCAAAAAGCTATCCTAAAAGTGTCACTGCATGGTGATGGAAATACTTCTAAAGTCTCTTTGGAATACTTCAATACTTTGGTAAAAAGAGGTCACGAATTGGGACCGAAAGATCATGCGGATTATCAAACAAAAATCATGAACTCAATGAAAGTACATCTTTCACTTCCAGAGTTAGAACGTTTTGAACTCATTAGATTTGGTGCTCACTAATAGCACGCTTATAACAAGTGCCTTGAGTACATTCCGCCCTAAAGGGCTCCATCCGACGCGCCTTCGGCGCTCGGCTCAGGCAAGCGTTATGCGCTTTCATCGACTTCTTAATTTTTGTCGTATAGTTCAAAGCTGTTGATGGATTTGGTTTTCTGGTCTTTCCCACGCTGGCGAAATAGTCAGGTGCCTTTTGTCGCTTGCTCTGTGCAATGCCAGCAGAAAATTCAGTTCTCTTACACGCTGCCAAGATAGCATGTCCCACAGGTGGGCCGTGCCTCGCCTGTCCAAAGTTCAGATGAATTTTGCAGGTTCATCTTCGCAGGCGTTTGTAGTTCAGTGCTTTTTCCACGTGCAATGGCAGCATAAAGTGTGGTGCGCCTCGTTGGCGTTAGTTCGTGGCTGCTGGCAAAAGGGCTGGTTGGGTTTTGTGCAACGCCAGCATAGAGTTTTTTGGTTTTGGTGGCATTGGCCAGTTAGGAGTCAATCTCAGCTCTACTCCGGAGTAGCTTCAAAGACAGTGGCCAACAAAATCAATCATTACAAAACACACGCGCATAACAAATGGTTCCAATTCGTTCCGGGGCTTCGCCCCTCCACCCGACGCGTGATCTTCCCCCGCTTTAGTGGACACCTCATTACTAACTGAATGAGGTGTTAAATGGGAACCTACAGACCCGATAAACCGACACGCCGTTTTTCCAACGAGTATAAAGTCACTGCTGTTCGCATGACCTTCAAACCTCATGCTTTGATCAAGGATGTAGCAAATTCACTGGACATCCATCCCTTTATGTTGTCCCGTTGGCGCAAGGAATATTTCGAGGGCAAACTTGTGGCTGATGAACGCAAAATCTCTAAACAGTTAAACCGCATTCCCAGAGAAAAGGAGCTTACTGAAAGCCA
>NZ_LASA01000073.1 GCF_001562015.1 Endozoicomonas arenosclerae
TGCTGTTATAAACCTCGGCTTTCACTGCCCCGGTCAGGACTCGAAACCTGTATTTTGGCACCCAAACTATATGATATTGGCAATGCCAAATGACATGCGTTAACTTTTCAAATCTACTCATGTTACTTCCTATCTCTAGTAGTTGTGGGGACAACTCAGAGATAAGGAGTAGCATGGGTAGTTCATGGCAGGCGAAGCCAACCATTCATGACCACGTCCATAGGACGTGGGTTTTCACGATGCACTAAAACTGCTCGCAGAAAGCCTCTTTACTTCGACAATTTACAACCAGATGTAACCGGTTACATTTTATTATATAGAAGGCCGTCGTTTTCTTTACAATTAGATTACTGACCTTGAAATGATCGCTCAACCCAATCCTTGAATTATGTGAACTGTGTCACATAAAGCTATTTCATAGCGTGACCTGATCCCGTTTTAGAAAAGAAAAAAGCAATCGTCGGTATTGAATGTTTTTTAACCAGACCAAAAACCAATGAACAAGAGAAACCGTTTTTCATCGCCTGCCGGGGATGAAAAAGATTTCAAAATCAATGGGGTTTCAGGGCGGATAAAACCGCCCAGTCAGGCAAGATCAGATAGAGAAAGAAGAACCACAGCCACAGGTGGCGGTTGCATTGGGGTTTTTAACCAGGAATCTTGAGCCTTCAAGTCCTTCTTCATAATCCACTTCCGCACCTACCAGATACTGGTAGCTCAGAGAATCCACAACCATTTCAGCACCCTGCTTCTTGACCAGAGTATCGTCTTCAGCCAGCTGATCATCAAACTTGAAGCCGTATTGAAAACCTGAGCAMCCACCGCCAGTGACGTAGACACGCAGTCTCAGCGACTTGTTGTCTTCGTCTTCCATCAGCAGGTTAACCTTGTTTGCGGCATTGTCCGTCAGTACGATCGGGTCCGGCATTACCGTTTCCACTACTGCGCTCATTTATCCTCCCGTGTTACCTGATCTCTGCAGATAACCACGTTAACACTCTGAGGGCTCCATTTAGAAACCCTATATGCTTAGCTTTAATAATATACTGCCGCCATTATCCAAGTAACCCAGTAAAGCAGTCAACTACTGGAAAACCACGTCAGTTTGATTCACTTACGACTTCGCTGTCTGTCAGCTCTTTTTTCATGTCGGCTTCCAGCTCTTCCTGCCAGTCGAGAACACTGGTCAGGCTGCGTGCAGCACCGTTTTTCACTTTGATGCTCACCATCACTTTCTCAGGCTTGAAGCCTTCAGGCAAAGTCAGGTTCAGATAGTCACGGTTATCCGGGAAAGACTGGAAGTAACGAAAGCCCAGTGCCTTGGACTTTTCCATGCCCGCCAGTTCAAGCAGTGACAAGGAATCCTTCTGGCCCTCTTTTGTACCCTTTACAGTGACATTCAGAGTACCTTTGAGAAAAGGATTATCGCGGGCCACCTGGGATACCACCATTCTGAAGCGGTATTGATTCTTCTCTTCACCGGGCAACAGGTCAAATGCATGAAGCCTGATCCCCTCCCCACTGTCTTCAGGAGCCAGAATACTCTTATAGAATGAAAGGTCTTTCCCAAGCTGGGCTTTTTCGTCTTCCAGTTCCCTGATAACAGTCCGGACACTGTTTGCGGCTTCACGATCAACCTTACTGGTTCTTTCAAGAATGACCAGTTTCTGCTTTAAAGTTTCTCGCTCGCCTTCCAGATTTTGCGCCTGACTTCTGAGATCAGAGTTTTCACGTCTGAGCTTGGCTGCCTCGGTATCCGATATGCGTCCACCCAGATAATAAGAAATGACCGTAACCAGGATAAAAGCAGCCACCACAATCAGTTTGATCTTGCGCTCTCTGACAGGGTCATGACGCACCACCTTCATATTACCGGGCGGCTTTACTCCCTGAAAAATAGAACGAGGATCTGGCATATGAGTTATCCTGGTTGAATCCTGTCTCAGGTGCCCTCTGTTATGCTTTTGGAGAATCTCCAACGAGCACCTGAACTACCTGAAAGTTATATTAAATAGAATCGGCAGGACTATACACAAGCCCAACAGCCACCACAAACACGTAGCTGGCGGCTGGACCAATAGCGACCACCCAACACTCAATGTATGATAGCCTGCCATTAAACCTGACTCGCAAAGACAATAATGCTTGATCGCTGGACTTCCCTCTGGATCAGACCACCCCTGACTCACCTTGCTCGCCCACTGAAACAATGGGGTGTAACTGCCGACCAGGTGACTCTGGCTGGCTTCCTGATCGGGCTCTCAGCCTTGCCTTTATTGGCATTTGAACTCTATTTACCAGCCCTGCTTGCGATTCTTTGCAACCGGATAATGGATGGTCTGGATGGCGCTCTGGCACGCATCACTGAAGCTACGGATGCCGGGGGTTACCTGGATATCACCCTCGACTTTATCTTTTACTCTGGTGTAGTACTTGGTTTTGCTTTTGCAGATCCGGAAAGAAACGCTCTGGTGGCCAGCCTGCTGATATTCACCTTTATGGGCACCGGCTCCAGCTTTCTGGCCTATGCCATAATGGCTGAAAAGAAAGGCCTCTCGGACCTTAACTTCAGTCATAAGTCCTTTTATTATCTGAATGGACTGGCGGAAGGGACGGAAACAATTGGCATCTTTGTACTGTTTTGCTTGTTTCCTCACTATTTCCCCATACTGGCTGCAATTTTTGCTGCAATCTGTATCCTGACAACCATAACCCGGGTCTGGGGAGGCTACCAGACCATCAAAATGGCAGACCGCTCATAGCGTGAGAAATGCCCATAGCGAGAAAAAAGCATGGAACTATTAAAAATACTGTTTCTTTTGTTTGTAGCTCTGGCGGTGGTCGTCATTGCTCTGGAGCGATTTGGCAAACCCATGAGCCAGGAAAAACAGTCCAAGCTGTCAAAAATCGCTATCATCCTGATTCTTGTCATGCTGGTTGCCAGACTTATTAAAGAAATAGTCTGACTACAGCATCGGATGCTTTTACCGGCTTCCAGACACAAAAAAGCAGCGCATAGCGCTGCTTTTTTTATCACTCCCCAAAAGGGCGTGAAGAGCAATCAGTCGATTACTTCGATGTTCTCAGCCTGAGGGCCTTTAGCGCCCTGAGTCACTTCAAACTTAACACGCTGGCCTTCAACCAGAGTTTTGAAGCCAGTGCCTACGATGGCTCTGAAATGAGCGAACACGTCAGGACCTGAGTCCTGGCTGATGAAGCCGTAACCTTTGGATTCGTTGAACCACTTAACTGTTCCGGTAGAAGCAGACATAATCAATTCCTGAAATTGAACAAAAATAGGATGACCACACACTATGGTCGCTTAGCTGAAAGCATCGCTACTACTTATGATTTATCAGGAAGAACTACAACTATGGAACTTCGAAACGCAAGACATAAATATAAGACATAACTTAAAGCTAAGCTGATTGTATCTCAAATAGCTCCAGAAGCAATGAGTACAATACGATTAAAGATATCGCGAAAATCGGCAGATACAACCCCTTCTGTGCTTATTAAAAGACAAACGGCATGATTATTTTTCATAATCAGTTGCGCAGCTTCATTACCGCATATCAGAACCTGTGACTGTGAGGTAGTCATCGGCATGATTCCGACATCCACCAAAGAACAAAAAAGGCCAGGCAGACAGGTTTTTTGAACTCGGGATGAACCCAAAAACCTGACTACCTGGAGCTCCGACCCCTTATTTTTATTATTCTCGGTCGAAAGACAGCCTCTTTTTATTATTCTTAGCGGCCTTGTTCTTTGCGGGATTCATATATACAAGCCCCGTGCCAACTTTTGCATTTTGACCGGCAAGACTAGAGCGTAAGTACTTTCCGCATTTTTTGCTTTTTTGCGTACACAAGCACCACTCATTCGATTTGTTACCTTTCCCTACACACCATCTTTACACACCCATTACGGGTAACACTCAATTAGCTGACTTGCATAGCTTACTGAGGTAGAGAATACTGCCGACTGGGGTAGCCACAGAAAGAAGTAGTGATAATGGAAATAAAAATACGACACCTGGAAGACAGAGACTTTCCTCAGATCGCCGAAATGTTCGAGTACGAAGATCTGGTACAGAACACCTCCCAGATTCCCTACAACCACTCTGATCACTGGAAGCAGTTGTTCCGCTCCCAAACCAATGAGACGGTTCAGCTGGTGGCCGAAGTGGATGGCCGTGCTGCAGGACACCTGGGCATCCATATGTCCAACAAGCCACGTAAAAAACATGTAGCCACTTTTGGTATCAGTGTTCACCCCGACTTTCAGGGTCAGGGCATAGGCTCAAGACTCGTCGATGAAATGATTCAGCTCTGCGATAACTGGTTAAATATCGTCCGCATTGAGCTGGGCGTTTTCACAGAAAATGAACACGCTATCGCCCTGTACAAAAAGTATGGTTTCGAAATAGAAGGCACATCCCGCTTTGACTGCTTCCAGAAGGGTAAATACGGCAGCACGCACAGAATGGCGAGAATCAGACCCGATCTTTTGGAACAGCAACAATAATCCATACAAAGTAGCCTTGATAATCAGACCTTTTGAAGCCAGTGACGAACCAGTGGCTGTTGAACTTTGGAAAGGATGCCTCCAGACATACATCATAAAACTCAGTTTTAATGGCAGGGTCCAGGCTCAGCAGGTTTGATTATTGTCAGCTTCGGGAACTTCTCTTGAAGCTCTATCCATTGCGTATCCAGTGCTTTAGCCTGCTCTTCGGGTGAAGCAAAAGCCCTGCTTATGGATTTCAGGTTTTCGATAATATTTAACTGACGATCCACTGAAACGTTGAAGCCTGAATCCAAAGCGCCTTTAACGGTTTGCAGGACACAAGTTCCGTCAAAACAGCCCGTAACCATCACTTCACTGATCGTTTTTGATCGAAGGTATTCATTCAATTCTCCCTGAATCTGGCTATCCGAGATGACCTCGCCATCAGCGGGTATTGTGTGCTCAACACCAAATGCATTGGCTTCATCTTTGATAAACAGCTTGTAGTTCAAATTTCTTTTCAGCTGGATGAGCGCCTCAGACAACGTAGCGCCTTGTCCCTTATAATTAACATCAATAAAGTGTACATTTTGCCGCCCAGCAAAGTGGCTAAGCAGCTTCAACTGACCCTCAATCACGCTTGCAAATTCAGCTGCATTAAAAGCCCTCATAAAGCGGGTTTGCATGTCTATATACAAAATAGCTACAGACTCACCGGCCACTAACTTCTGCTCAATATTATGAATCGTATCTTCGATTCCACTCTTAACCGGACACGAAACACTCAATAAAATGACCCATAGAAAAGCAGTAAAGACCTTCATTCTGAAAGCCCTTAAAAAGTTAAAAGATGAAATGACATCGGCTCAAAAAAGAACGGGTTAGATTCCTGACGAATTAAGAGGCCGCTAGAAAATAAACAACAACTTATGTCAGGTTTTAGGAAATATAGTCAAAGAGGATAAGAAAAACACTTTCAGTTTTTCTAGTCACTCAATGCTTGCTTACGAGCTTTGCTGGGAATACTTAATCAACCACACAGTAATCATGCTCTATAGGCTGAACCATCTTGAGGTTGGGAAACTGCTTTTGTATCAACTCCCAGCGCTGAGATCTGATTCTGGCATGCTCCTCAGGCGTGTATAGTCTCCGATTACTGGAATATAGGTTCTCAATAATGTTTAAATCCCTATCCACCGAAACATTGAAGCCTGCATCCAATGCGTCTTTCGCAGTTCTTTGTACACACGCGCCATCAAAACAGCCCGTCAACATGATTTCCCGAGTATTAATTGAATGCAGGTAGTCAATCAATTTTCCCCGAACCTGATCTGCAGGTACCGGCTGGTCATCGCTGGCAGGAATCGTCCGCATCGTTTGAAAAGCACTGTCCTTATCCTTGACGAACAACCGGTAATTAATATTTTTCCTCAGCTGCATTAATGCTTCAGAGAGTGTCGGCCCCTGATCTTTATAATTCACATCAATCAAATGGACATTTTCCCGTCCTGCGAAGTGCTTTATCAGCCGTAACTGCCCTTCAATGACCCTGGCAAATTCTGACTCATTAAAAGCTCTGATGAATTTCGTCTGCATATCAATGTACAGGATGGCTACGCTCTCTCCCCGTGCCAATCGCTGTTCAATATGATAAATCGTATCTTCGATTCCGCTTTTTACTGGTGAAGAAAAACAGACGATAAGACTCAGCAGGAAAGTATTAAAGGCCTTCACTAAAAAGACCTGAAGAAACCTGAAGATGCACTTGAATCAACCTGGGACCTTACATCAAGAACAGATAGAAAAGCACACTATCGTTTAACTGAAATGGCCAAAATATAGTCAAAGATGCTCAGAATGACATTCACAAAAATGCCTCCCTATATAAATACCTGCTGCCTATAAAACTTTATTTTGCTTTTCTGAATAAAACTGAGCCGTTTAAAGCTCAACCTCCAGACAGCCTTCGATCAAGCTTCTCTTGCTGAATGCAAATCGTGTGACATAACTGGCCAGCTCTTCAGCCCCTAATAATATCTGAGTTATTTCTCTCAAGGTTTTTCCCTGATGGTGAAGGCTCTGAGCCTTTGAGCTCAGTTCCAGCAAGTAATCCAGTTTATCTTGCATGGCCTGCTTCCCCTGCCCTACCACACCTCGGTGAGGACAAAAGATCGTATCAAAATCACAAGCCAGAACTGCCCTGATATCTTCAACCTGTTGTGGAAGACTCTCTTTCCTGTGCATGAACTTGATGACTTTGGCGATATAAAGATCCCCGGTAAACATCCATCCTCTGTCGGGTATAAAATAACAATGCATATCCGGACAATGGCCAGGAACATGAATGGGTATTACGGTTTCTCCATTCTCCAACTCAGTCTGTTCTGGTAATGGCTGCGCTGTCGCCCTAGGTACACTGCCCCAGAAAATCCGGCCCGCCAAAGGGATGGAAAAACCATTCTGTAACTGCTCAACGGTAATCTCGTGAGCCTTTGGGATGATATTGAAAGATTGATTGAAATTAAGCGAATTACCACTGTGATCTTCGTGATAATGAGTGATCAGAACTTGCCGAATGGCTTTTTCTTCAAAAAAGGGCTTTAGCCATTTCCATTGATTGACTGGTCCACAATCAATCAAGGTATCTCCAACCCTGTAGTTTACAAAGGAACCGGAGATATGGTTCTGTCGTCCAGTACGAATCGCATCGACACCCTGATATTCAAATCGCTCAAAAACAGCCATAGTCTTTTTCTTATTATTTATATAAATCTGTTTTCAGCCGGACAACTCTATCAGGAATCATCCGGACTGGCTTCTTAAGTATCTGGCCAGTTGCTTCGCAATATTTTGGCGAGTGGATTTTTTCAGTCTTCAAGGCGCAACGGCGGGCGCGTAGCCTTCGCTACGTAACCAGAGTTGGAACGCAAAAGACTGGAAAAAGCCGCCGCCTAAAATTTGCGAAAGCAATTGGTTAGATACTTATTACAACAGCTCTTTCAAACGATTGGGATAGTCCGTAATGATGCCATCGACCCCCATATCAATCAGCTGAGCCATCTGATCCTTATCGTTGATGGTCCATACATCCACTTTCAAGCCCCGAGCTTTGGCATCCTGGAGAAAAGAATCGGTCAACACAGTGATGCCAGAGTTCTGAGGTGGTACCTGCATGGCATTGGCTTTAACCGGCACCAGATGGGAGAGTCCGATTTTTTGCATCAGAATAAAGGTTCTGGCCTCGTTGGACGACATGGACGTAGCCACTTCAGGGCAGGCTGTCCGAAACTTTTCCAATGCTTCGTCTTTAAAAGAAGCGACAATGGTTGATTGTTCAATCTTATTATCACGGAGCTGCTGACAAAGCTGCACTGAAATATCAGGCTCAACCTGTTTTAATTCCATGACATAGCGACCTCTGGGTGTCCCCTCTATCACTTCCTGAAGGGTGGGAATCTGGATGCCGATGCCACGGAAGGAGTATTTCTCATTACCATCCGGATCATGACGAAAACCCGCATCCAATTCCTTCAACTCCGACAAGGTTTTCTCCTTGAGCAGGCCGCTGCCGTTGGTGGTGGCATCCACGGTGGCATCATGCCTGACAATCAGATGGCCGTCTTTACTGGAGTGCAGATCAAGCTCAATAACGGCTCCCAGCTGATTGGAGAGCTGAGCCGCCTCCAGTGTATTATTAGGTCGAAGCCCCTGGCCTGAACCATGGGCAATCACTGCTGTACCACTGGTGTCCGCGTAGAAGGGATGGGTATCCAGTTTATTGACGGGAGGAATGAAGTACAAAAGTACCAAAGTGACAATCACAAGTGCCGATATTTTTTTCCACATTTTTTCTTCGCTCAAGGCTGTTATTGTTTTAAGTTATCGCTCAAGGCTGATGGATCATTGCGTGGCCATGATATCAGCTATTTACTATGAAAATGCAGCTCTATCAGGTTCTATTGCTGTTTTCATGTTTCTGAGTTAGCTGCCTTTTCGGCTCATGGCTGTTTGTGTCAGGAGTAATCTGTGAACCCCAAGCTCTGCCCCCTTTGTCAAAAACAAAACCTTTGTGCCATAAGTGCCGGCAAACCTGCTGAGCAATGCTGGTGTATGGAAGAACTGAAAGTACCAGTATCAGATACACCACGAGTTCTTCTGCCAATTCCTGAAACAGCTACAGCCTGTTATTGCCAGTCCTGTCTGGAACAGATCAAAAAGAAGCAACAGACCGGGCCTTCTTCCTCCTAAAGCTAATAACCTGTCTACACTTGAAGTCCTGTCGATACAGTAAGAAGTACATTGCAGGACTTTGAAATCATGAGCCAAATAAGGAAAAGCAGCGATCAGGATGTGATCGATGGGCAAGCCATCTACTCAAAGAAAATGCTCTCTGTTTACGATATTTATGTTCTGGGATTCTCCAACCATCTGATCTGGCGCTGCCCAACCAAATTCATAACAGACTTATACAATCAGAATATCTCTGATCGACATCTGGACGTTGGAGTAGGGACTGGCTACTTTCTGGATAAATGTCGCTTCCCTTCTGACTCGTCAACAGTCGTCCTTCTTGATCTGAACAAGAACTCTCTGGATGCCACGGCGATGCGTATTAAACGGTATCAGCCATCTACTTTTGTCAGAAACATTCTTGAGCCGATTGAGTTACCTGAAACCAACTTTCAATCCATTGCTATAAACTATCTGCTGCACTGTATCCCTGGCTCAATCCCCGAGAAGGCTGTTGTCTTTGACCATCTTTTACCTCACCTCCAAAAAGGTGGCGTAATTTTTGGCAGCACAATTATCCATAAAGGCATACAGAGAGGCTTTTTTGCCAGAAAACTGATGGCAATCTATAACGAAAAAGGTATTTTCCATAACACCAACGACAGTCTGGAAGACCTTGAACAGGCACTAAGCAATCGATTCAGCCGCTTTGAAATAGAAACCAGAGGTGTAGTGGCCTTATTCAAAGCCTGGAAATAAATCAGGTCGGAATTATTAGAGCAGAAGCCGAGAGCCTGAGCAGGCTCTCGGGAAACACTATCAGGGCATCAGGGCATCAGGGCATCAGGGCCGGAGCATCAAGACCCGCAGATTCATCCAGACCACACATAATATTCATATTCTGAATAGCCTGACCTGCAGCCCCTTTCACCAGATTATCAATAACCGACAGGATCACAACGGTATCGCCACCCTGGGGACGATGCACTGATATACGGCACTGATTACAGGATTTAACCGAGCGGGTTTCAGGATGACTACCAGCAGGCAACACATCAACAAACGGCTCATCTTTGTAGCGCTGTTCAAAGAGGGCCTGTAAATCAACACTGTGATCTTTCACTGAAACATACGACGTAGCATGAATGCCACGAATCATTGGCACCAGATGAGGAACAAAAACCAGCTCTCCATCAAAGATTTGCGCGTCACCCACCGGCATGCGAGCTATGCCTTGTTTGATTTCTGGCAAATGTCTATGACCGGGCACACCATAAGCTTTAAAAGACTCGGATACTTCACACAGCAGGCTGGCAACTTTAGCTTCTCTGCCTGCTCCACTTACACCAGACTTGGCATCAACAATAACATTGCCATCGATCAGACCTTTCTCCATAAGAGGCAAAAGACCTAACTGTGCAGCTGTTGGGTAACAGCCTGGATTGGCCACCAGCTGAGCCGATTTTATGAGCTCCCGATTCATTTCCGGCAAGCCATATACCGCTTCTGCCAGCATGTCAGGACAGGCATGATCTATGCCGTACCACTGCTTCCAGTCCTCTGGGCTTTTCAGACGGAAGTCTGCTGCCAGATCGACCACCTTAACCCCTTTTGCCAAAAGCTTGGGCACAGAATTCATGGCAATGCCATTAGGGGTCGCAAAGAACACCAGATCACAGGTCGCCAGTACATCATCGTCTGGCTGAGAGTAAGCGATATCCATTTTGCCTCGCAGGCCTGGATATAACTCGCTGACAGGCTTTCCCGCTTCCTTTCTTGAGGTAATAACAGTGACTTCCACCTCGGGATGAACTGCCAGAAGACGCAGCAATTCTGCACCGGTATAACCAGTACCACCTACAATGCCTGCCTTGATCATGAATACGCCACTCTATATAGAATATTTATATAAAAATTAAGAATAATTATTTATTTTATTTCTTGCAAGGCCTGCTGCTCAAAACGCACGCCTTTCCAGCCATGGGCCATGAAGTTACGGATGTTACCGTGGCTATCCCCTTCAGGGTTCTGAAGTACGTCTTCACGATAGAAGCGGCCAAAGCAACTCAACACTTCCTGCTCAGTTAACTGATTCAGGAGACCAAAAGCAAAAATTTTACAGGAACCTTCGTTGGTGCCTGCCTCATTGACCAGGTTGCCATTGTGGAAATTAACAGGCGTGTATTCATAGTGATCAGCAATAGCTGCCATGACCTGATCAAATTCAACGGTATCTGGCTCGGTTCTGATCTGATTCAAAAGGGTGTTCAGAGACATAAATGACTTCTTTTTACTGTTATGAATATTTCATCACCTCAAAGGTGAAACTACTGAAGCTAATCAGGGCTGTTTCAAAGGTTTGATGACTTCGGTCAAGCCATGAATATGAATTTCCAGCGCCAACTGCATTAGACGACCAAGCTCTCCTTCTGGAAAACCTTTTTTGGCAAACCAGAGCAGATATTCCTCAGGAAGATCTATCAATACCCTGCCGCTGTATTTACCAAATGGCATAGGCATTCTTGCCAGTTTCAACAGATCTTCCTTCTCAAACATGATGCCTAACCCGCCTATTGCATTATGGGTATTCACAAGCCTTTTAGCATTAGCGCCAGGCTGAAAACAGCAAAACACTCTAGCAGCCAGTATTTATCAAAACAACGCAGCAGGAGCACCCAACATTACCATCGACAACGAAGTTATGACAAAATACGCAATAGTTATGGATTTTTATGCAAAACCAGATGCAGCCCATTACTTAAAAGATTAATATTAAGCCGTTCGATTACCCATGTAGTTCCGGAGACAGGATTGCTGAATAACCCTGAGAAGAAGTTGTCACTGAATGCCTTGCGCATCCGCCTTTCCACAGCGGACGCTTTGCCACAACTGACTATTCTTGGGTTGCTTACAGGTTTGATTGCCGGGTCACTGTTAATAGGTTTCAGAGAGTTACTGACACTTCTGTCTTCAACGCTTGTGCCTGCTGGTGAAGATAACTTTGAATCCCTCTCAGCCCTGCACCGCTTTTTGCTGCCAGTAGCTGGCTCTGTAGTCATCATTCTTCTGGTCAAACTGATCAGGAAAAAGCGACGCAGTGTCGGTGTCGCACACGTTATTGAACGATTAACGCTTCACCGTGGCCGCCTGCCATCATCCAGCGTCGTACTTCAGTTTTTTACCGCTTTGATCGCCCTGGCCACAGGCTTCTCTGTGGGTCGTGAAGGACCTGCCGTTCACATGGGCGCAGGTGCTGGCAGTGCTCTGGGTCAACGTTTACAGTTGCCGGATAATACTCTGAGAATCCTCGCCGGCTGCGGAGTCGCAACCGCAATATCAGTGTCTTTCAACACGCCTCTGGCAGGTGTCATTTTTGCCATGGAAGTCATCGTTAAACAGTATTCGCTGGGCAGTTTCATTCCTGTTATGGCTGCTTCCGTGGTGGCAGCCCTGATGGCTCAATTCATGTATGGCCCTGAGCCTGCCTTCCATGTTCCCGCAATATCCATGATGTCTATGGAAGAATTGCTGATTGCTGCTGTCATGGCACTTTGCATTGGGGTTATGGCAGGTCTGTTTATCAGTTTGCAAGCCTCCATGATCAGCCGCAGAAAAGGCCAGCTTGTACTGCCTATTTTATTAGCCGGTTTTATCATGGGCATAGCGGGTTTTCTGGTGCCCTCTGTCATGGGCATGGGCTATGACACTCTCGAAGGCATACTGAATGGTAGCTTGTTCAGCCTTTCAACTCTGGCCATTTTATTGATCACAAAACTGGTGGTGACTGCAGTTGTAACCGGCCTTGGAATTCCTGGCGGTATCATTGGGCCTTCCTTATTTATGGGAGCGGTGTCCGGAGCCGTCTTTGGTTCTCTGGGAGAGCAACTGCTCGATATTCCAAATCTGAACAGTTCTTTCCATGCCCTGTTAGGCATGGTGGCCATGATGGCGGCAACACTGCAAGCACCTTTGGTCGCACTGGTCACCGTTCTGGAACTGACTCGAAATCCGAACATCATCATGCCTGCCATGTTTGTGATCGTGATTGCCTGCCTGACTTCGGGTCGTTTTTTCCAGAATCGGGGTATTTTCGAAATCCAGCTACTCAAGGGCGGACAAAACCTCGAATCGTCTCCTCTTCATCAACTGCTTGGACAAACCGGTGTCGCCAGTTTAATGAACTCAGCCTGCAGCCAGATTTCCAGACACCCCTCACAGGAAGAACTTCACGGAACCTTGCAGGAAGCGTCTGACTGGGTGCTGATTTGCCATGAACAATCACTGAGCCATATTCTGGCTCCGGGCAAACTGCCGGATCAACACAGTCAGGACCTGGATTTACTGGCTATTCCAGACGCTTCTGAAGTTCACAGCATCAGTCTGCAAGCCACTCTCTATGAAGCCCTTGAGCTAATGAACCGTTTGTCTGTAGATATTCTTGCCATCACCCCCAGAAGGCACACCAAAAACAGGAAACAAAGTCAGGTGACTGTGGAGGCCTGCGGAATCATCACTCGTCAGGCAATTGAAAGCTACTATCACGGCAAGAGTGCAGCCGTTTAAACCAGCCTCATCAAATCCGTTAGATATCGAACTCTGGTTTTTTTTCCGCTACTCTCTAACCCGGATATGCCAACTGAACAAAATTTCAAGGACTCTCTGAATGCTCTGGGTTAAAGCGTTTCATATTATTGCCATGGTCTGCTGGTTTGCAGCCCTGTTTTATTTGCCAAGACTTTTTGTCTATCACGCCATGAGTGAGGACCAGGCCAGTAATGAGCGCTTCAAAATCATGGAGCGCAAGCTGTATCGTGGCATTGCCCTGCCCTCCATGATTGCCACTCTGGCACTGGGCTTCTGGCTGATCAGTTACAACCCTTCCTATTACATGAGCGGCGGCTGGATGCACGCCAAGCTGGCTCTGGTGGTACTGCTGATTGGTTATCACCACATGTGCGGGGCATTTATGAAAAAATTTGCCAACGACGCCAACACCAAGTCCGATAAGTTCTACCGCATTTTTAATGAAGTACCGGTTCTGTTCCTTGTCGGCATTGTTATTCTGGTCGTCGTCAAACCTTTTTAAGAGCCGAAAGCCTTGGGCTTCAGGCAGTTCTGCCGATAACACGCCCTGAGTGGAAACATCCCAAACCGATGTTTCCCAAAGCTCAGGGGACAGGGTTATGAAGCGCAAAGATTACAAAGTCCTGTTTGAAGGACAGATTCTGCCAGACTTTTCCGAAGCTGAAGTCAGAAACAATCTGGCCCGACTCTTCAATGCCGATGAACAGCGCATCAGTCGCCTGTTTTCCGGAAAGCCTTACGCGGTTCGAAAACCTGTCACTGAAAAAGAAGCCAGAAAGTACGAAAAAGCCATCAACAAAGCCGGTGGACAATGCCGGATTATGACCCTTGATGGTTCTAAAACACTCCCTCCACCCGATGAGAAAAGTACTGCGATCTTTGCCGGTACGCCTCTGTCGAGAACACCCCAGCAAAAGTCCAGCGAGCCTTTCCAACTGATTCGCAGAACAGGCCGTGTCCGTTACCTGGCGCTGAGCTGGATTGTGGTCGCGATCGAAATACTGGCTTATATGATTCCAGATTACCTGCCCATGCTGATTGGTGCTGCCCTGACCATTCAACAAACCGTTTCCATGGTATTGGGCATTCACAGTCTCGCTATTTTACTGACGCTTTATCTGGTCATTACGCGTTTGCATGATATGGATAGAAGTGGCTGGCTATGGCTGTTTCTGATCATCCCGGTGGTAAATGTCCTGTTCCTGTTCTGGCTCAGTATTGGCTCGGGCTCCGAAGGCTCAAACAGTTATGGAGAACAACCTTCCCCGCCGGCCAACCTGACTCGTGCCTTTGGCATTTACCTGCCTTTATCCCTGGTTGTTCTGGGGATGGCTGGAGCCTACCTGAATCAGGAGCAACTGGTCGCCTGGATTCAGACTCTGCCGGAACTGACCTCAGAGTGGTCCGGCCAGTATTTTCCAATTGAAAAATGAGCCTGAAGAAGAGTGCATGACTCCGGCCTCAGGCTGGTCGTTCATAGATGACTGTTAGTAAGTTCTCTCTGGCGTTTTGAAGCCTTCGTGCCGCTTCATTATCGGTCATGACATGCGCTTTCGCCTCCAAACTTTTCAGGGTGACTCCGCTCTTCAAGTATTGCTGGGCATCTTGCAGAGAAACAAACTTTTCATAGGGCGTCATCATATCTTCGTAACGG
>NZ_LASA01000266.1 GCF_001562015.1 Endozoicomonas arenosclerae
GAGCCATATGACCTTCTGGAAGATAATCCTGGATGCTGGCAGGGAAAAGGTCGGGAGTGTTTCGGTCGACCGGTTTGAACTTCCACTTATTCATAGTGCTTTGAGTGTTACTGGTACTGGAATCAGGATTTTACCTGTTTTGCTGGTTAAGTCCGACAGGCTCCTAGGAGACTCGAATAAACTGGATAGAGAGTTTACAAGAAATTTATCTTCGAGTGTTCAGATTGATGCAATTGCCCTGGTAATGGGAATGATTGTTATTAGTGATTTCTTTGATAGAGAAAGATGAATTTTGAGACTCCATATCGATAGGGTAGTTTTCAAATACCAATAGAGTATTGAATAACTCGTGAGATGGTAAGTCACCAGAGACATGTGTTATGTCACTCAAAGATACATGACCCCAAGACAGGCAGATCTGATACTGCTCATGAAGTTGTATCAACCAGTCCGAAATAATGACGTTTTCAGGAATAGAGACCCTCACAGGGATTGTATTAATAAAACAACCAATCATTTGGTCAATGTTATCAATTTCAGAAGGTCGACCAGAAACGGTTTGACCAAAGACTATATCATTTTGGCCGTTGTATCGACTCAGAAGCAAACCCCAAGCAGCTTGTAATAAAGTATTCAGGGTAATATTCAATGAAGATACAGTATTATTCAGCATTCGGCTGAAATTTCTGTTAAGTTGAACCTCATGCTTTAGAATGATGGCATTGTCCTGAACAGTATTTCCATCAGAAAACGGGAGAGTGCTAGGGAACCTGCGAATAACCTCTAATTTACTTCCCTTCTTGAATCGAGTTCGAAGTAGGACTGAAATCAGAGGTCTCAACCCCTTATTTGTATGATATTTAGCCACTTTCGTGACTTCAGGGCGGACTAACCCTGTGCCCGGATCATTTGATCCAGTCGAACAATATTCGCCAGGGCAAATAAAGTAGACAGTTTATTGTCATTCTTCTTCAAACCTCGATACCTGGCTTTTATAAATCCAAATTGACACTTAATGATTCTGTAGGGGTGTTCGACTGCTGCTCTCAGACTGTCCTTGGTAAATTC
>NZ_LASA01000267.1 GCF_001562015.1 Endozoicomonas arenosclerae
GCCAGTTTGGATTTGTAAAAACAGCGTATCGAGGCATCGGGAAAAATGACAATAAACTGGCCACTCTTTTTGCTCTGGCTAATGTGGTTAGATTGGATCAAATGCTACGTAGGGGTTAATCTGCCTATCAGCCGAGAAAACCGGCTGAAAAGTAGATAATGAGCGACCCTATCCTCGCTTTTAGTTCTAAGAATTGTGTTTTAGAACATGCTCAAAGGATTGATGGACTTCTTCACACCTTCCCTAGCTTATCAGCTTGAAAAAGAAGGGCATGACGTCCGACTGACTATGCTGGATACAGGGTTGATTGGTCCAGATAACCAGAACCCTTTATCTGGGAATAATCTCATTCCTCATGAAGAAAACGCATTACTGGTACTGGAGCAGTTGCAGCTCTCAGACCCCCTTAATATTGAACAGGTAGAGCACTATCCTGCGATTATAGAGTTAAACCAAAAATTAAATAATACTTCAATCATGAAGCATTTTATGAGTGTTTATCGCATTCAATCCGAGATGGGGGCATCCTATCAGGCCAAAGTCCATCTGAAATCGTCTATTCACTTTATTTATTGTAAGGAGACATTTCCAACAACTGCAGAGTTGTCATCGGTTGTTTTGAATCTTAAAAAACATTGTGAAGGCAATGTTTATACTCTCAGCACGGATGGAGGTCACGTCTCAATGCTGACTCATCAGTATGCCAGTACTCTTGCACAAAAGCTGAAAACGATTTATTCAACTGAACAAAAAGTTAAGGAAGCTCATAAGGAACTGGAATACTAAGGAACCTGCGAATAAGTCCCTGATCATGAGATAATAATCTCAGCAGCTTGATCAGAGGTAGTCATGGACCAACAACTCTCTTTTTCCGACAGTGAATTCAGCCAGAAGCGACGCAGAACTCGTAGGGAAATTTTTCTTGAAAGAATGGAGGTTCTGATTCCATGGAAACGCTTAGAGGCCGTAATCGAGCCCTATTACCCTAAGCGTGGCAACGGAAGACCTCCTTATCC
>NZ_LASA01000268.1 GCF_001562015.1 Endozoicomonas arenosclerae
TATCAGTCTTTATAGTAGCATTACTATTTTTATTAAACTTTACAATGCTAGTTACCGATCAAGTTTTACATGCTGTGAATGAAACGGGTAAAACAATACTAAAGCAATTCTTGTCAAATGTTCTTGTTTTGTTGGTGTTGTATTTTGGAATGGTTACTTTTGAAAGCAATCTTGTTATTCAGTCTATATCATATGGGTTTTCAACTCTTATTGTTTCGTTATTATTTACAGTATGGTTTTTCTTAAAAAACAAGAAGCTTAGACCAAGATTTTCATATTTTAATAGAAAAAAAATAGCATCTATAGGAAATGTTGGTGCTCAATTTTTTGTTATTCAAATCGCTGTGCTGGTATTATTCTCCACAGATAAAATTATAATCACTCAAATACTGGGGCCAGAAGAAGTCGTACCCTATGAAATTATATTCAGATTATTTAGTTTTTTAATCATAATGGCTAGTATCTATTTTAACCCTCTTTGGGCCATTTATACTAAGGCGTATGCTGAAAAAAATATACAGGTTATAGTTAAGAATCTACGAAGATCTAAAATTTTACTTTTGTTTTCTATACTTATTGCTTCGTTTATATATCTCTTTCATGATGAACTTATATCATTGTGGATTGGTCAGACTATATCAATCCCATCAAACTTGGCACTTGCAATGGCAGTCTATATGCTGACTAGAGTTTGGTGCGATATATATGCATATTTTCTTAATGGCGCATCAAAAATAAAAATCCAAATGTATTTGGCAATTGTCCAGGCACTACTGAATATACCTTTATCGATCATATTTGCACGACATTATGGCAGTGTTGGTGTTGTTTATGCTAGTACACTATCGTTGTGTTTGTCTGCACTTATACTGCCAATTAATAATCATTTCGTTCTGAAGAAATTAGAATTTGAGAAGACGCGTGGATAAGACCAAATATCTTGTGTGCAGGATAGCCCCATCAGACGATGGAGGTGTGGCTAGACTGATGAAAAAACTTGCAGATGAAGCTGAGAGCAAAGGTTTTAAATTAGTACTTGGGCGAAGAAATAGATCAATCAATTCAATGTTAAACGATAGAAAATATATCCAAGCAATAACGGAATATATTAATAGGTTGATAGATAAATTTTTTTTTTCTTTTCGAGTTAGATGGATAAAAAATTCAACAGTACTTGCACTACATCCTCAAACGATGGGTTATAGTAAATTTATAAGGCTAGTTGAAAGAAATAATCTGTATTTCTATATAATGGATAATAGTTTCTTTTGTATGAAATCATATAATGTAAATCCTCATTCGCCATCGGAATGCCTGCATTGTTTAGATCGTAATAATGTTGCATATGAATCCTGTCATTCAGAACCTGTTAAGTATAAAAGAAGTGCTTATCAGGATTTTGTCATGAGTATGAAAAGAAATTATAAAAAAGTGGTATTTTTAACACAATGTAGAAAACAAACTGAGTTAGTTAAAGTCTTTTTTGGTGAAGATAGCAAATGCCATATAGTAGGGTTAGATACCGGCGAAATACCGTTGAAGACACTACCAGCTAGGGAGAAGGACTTTAAATTTAAATATGATTTTACTTATCATGGTGCATGTGTTTTAGCGAAAGGGGTTGGCTATTATATTGAATTGGCAAAAAGATTACCGCAGTTTAAATTTTTCATACCTATTGAAAAAAAAGATTGTGAAGATGAAATAGGCTATCAAATTAATCTTAAAAATTTAGAGTTTAAGGAATGTACATGGGAAACAGGTTTAAGAGAGGCTGTTTACAATTCAAGAATAACTATTAATCCGAGTCTATGGTCTGCTCCTATTGAAGGTGCTTTATTGAAATCATTGTATTATGGTAATGTTGTTGCAACAGTAAAGTCAAAGTATGGTTTTGAGAGTGAGATTAATGAAAATGTTAATGTCATTAGATTGCCTATAGATATTATTGAGTCAGCTGCATTGTTAGAAAAAAATATTCTATCTCAAGTAATTAATAGTGAAAACAAAGCTGAATATCAGGATGAATATAAGTCCAAAGAAGATTTGTTTTCTGTGATTTTCTAGTTGTGCTTATTGTTTGAATCAAGCAGTAGCTGAATCTACTATCTACTAAAAAGATTATTAAGTAATTTATAGTGGGCTCTCTTAAGTAATGCCTTATATAGATAATAAATGTCATGATATAGTTTCCCGGTTGAGTTTAATAACTAGTAGCTCTGTTACGTGTGGTGGATTATGGCATAGTAATCGTGATTTATTAGAATGCCATGTGCTTGATGACCCCAAAATTAGTATTGTTACCGCTACATTTAACTCGATAAAATACATTGATAATCTCATTGAAAGTGTTTGTAATCAAAGTTACAAGAACATAGATTTAATAATTATTGATGGTGGTTCAGATGACGGTACAGTTGAATTGTTGATTGAGCGCAGTGATGTTATCAGTTTTTGGATGAGTGAGGAAGATAACGGTATATATGATGCATTAAATAAAGGAATGAAGCTGTGTAAAGATGATTCGTTTGTAGTTGTACTAGGTGCTGATGATGAGTTACTTGAGTTAAGTCCATTTATTGAGATAATAAAAAATGACCATAAAATAAAGAATGTGGTAACCGACGTGATTCAATATAACTTGGATAGGAATGAAAAATCATATTATAGTTGTCATCTACCAAAAGTTGATAACTATAGTGACTTTCTTAGTTTTCCACTTCATCATCAAGGTTTTATTACAAAAAAAACATCCAGTACACCTTTTTATAAATGTGATATTGGTGTGCATTCTGATCTTCTGTTTATGCTTAAAAACTTAGAAGGTGAAATAACAGTTAAAGTGGATAAGCCGTTAGCAATATATAAAACTGGTGGTCTATCAGATCAATACAGTCTGAAAAATATAATCTCTCTTAGAAAAGTTGCTAATGAGTTGAATATGAAATTTTATAAAATATGCTTCTTTAAGCCTCTGGTTTTTATTAAACTTTTTATTAAAGCTATCTTACCTAAGTTTTTTATACGTTTAGTTAGAGTCTTTTCGATAGGTAAATGTTTTGTTTCTAGATAGTTTTCTCTCATATACAACGCCTTTTTTCTATTTTTTATATTTCAGTTTGACTGTTTTTTTTGTCTTTTTGATAAAGCTTAAGTACTTTATTGGTGGGGCTGTATTAACCAGTATCTTTGTTTTTTTTCCTTCTTCATTTATTTTAGTGAATGCAGGATTTGAAGATAAAGTCTTTACAGTTGTTATTTTGTTTCTATTTTTTGTTTTTTTTAAAATAGGTCTTTCATTTAAATACAGGCTAGTTAAGGTTCCAGCTTTCCACTTTAATAACTTAAGAATAAGGGGGGGGAGCTTAATACTAACAT
>NZ_LASA01000269.1 GCF_001562015.1 Endozoicomonas arenosclerae
CGATTCAGAATGTCATCCCGACTCCAGCTTTCTGACTCTCGGGTATTGATGTGCAAAACAACATGATAGTGATTGGACATCACTGCGTACGCACACACTTCAATGGCAAAAACAGTCGCCAGTTCATTGAGCCGATCTACCACCCACTGCCTGCGGTGCTCATAGTTCTGCCCGGTAAGGTGGTCTTCACCACATAAAAACGCTCGACGGACACATCGAGCTATACAGTGATAGTAGGGCGTGGCACCAGGATCAATCAAGGTACTGCGGGCTCGGGTCATGAACGCTCCTGTTTGATAAAAAATCAGGGACAGGAGTAAAGTAGTTCAGCCGGACGGTTAGTCAAATGTGTGGGTGTCCCTAAGCCGCCCTCCCAAGTCGCCCAAGTCACCCAAGTCATGCTCCCACTGTTCGGACTACAAATCACTGCAAGGATAAAATGAAAAATCAAGACAAATATTCTCAACTTTCTCTAGTAATGCTAGAGTTTCTTGAGTCATTCTTATGGATGGGCATGGACTATCTGAATATATCGCAATATCCAAAACAGCCATTTCAAAACCAGTTATAGACTGTAACTTTGACAGTATCTCATTTTGTAGCAGGCTAGCTATTTCTTCATTTAAATCACCAGCTACATTTTCCGTTGTATATTCTAAAGTAAAATCCTCTCCTTCCCTACTTAACCAGTTTCCATCTAAATCTCTTGTAGAGAAATTCGGGACTGTATCGCCATAAAAAAATCGAAATGAAATATCAAAATAATTATATATAGACATTTCTCAACACTCATCGCCTGGTGATGTTATTTTGTCATACATATTACTGAAGTCATAGTTTGGTATTTTGAAAATATCATCAAGTTCGTAGATGCCCGCCATATCCATGGATGGCTCATTCTCAGGCAGGCAACCAACTCCTTGATGCCGCCCAGCTCTACACATTTCTTGTAAATGATCCCAGATAATTGAAGGAATTCCTCCAGGAGACCTTAATCTCCTTTTTCTATCCCTTTCCCCTCTACGATCCTTACTATTCTTATCATTATCCCCATCTGGTTTACCTGAGTATTCCCATTCTTGATACATCTCCTCCACTTCATCTCTTGTGTAGTTATCGTGAGCTTTTCTTCCACTTTTTTGCTTCTTCTTCCTATGCACCCAACGCCAAAATTTATCTGGCTTGCCATATCGCTTATCACCTTTATGCAAGCCAAATTTATCTGAAAAATTAATTGGGCTCGCATCGACATATGAATACCTATTAATCCCACCACTCAACCCAATCGGATCACTCTGAACATACCGTCCAACACCCGGATCATAATCCCTAAAAAAGTTATAATGCAGCCCTGTTTCCTGGTCAAAGTACTGCCCTGCAAACCGCAAATTATTCCTCAGTTCGCTCCCTTCCCAGACTTCCGTTTCCCCGAAAGCACTGGCCTTGGCTTTCCAGGTCACCTTGCCGTTTCTTCGGAAGGCTTTCTGTGGGGTACCCAGGAGGGAATCTAGAGGAATCTAAGGAATCTAGGACACCCATAGAATTCAACCAAGTCATAGCAGCCAACTATTTACTTCAATCAACTGATCACAAAAAATGCCAACCACAAACCAGTGTCATAAACCCATTTCATGATAAACAGTCTACAAGCAGCAAGAGGAGAGAACGATTGCTCTGAAAGCCTGTACAGGCAATCCATCAAAGCAGACACGGCAGAAATACTGATTAGCTTTAGCGCTCTAAAAATAGACGACTACTGGAAAACATTCCCTGAACCCACTTTTGACCTACCTCACGAGCATAGGCTTTCATAACGTCTAATCGGCCTATTGCTCGATAAAAGCGATTATTCCAGGCCATGGTTTTCAACCATTCATCCGAATCTATTT
>NZ_LASA01000270.1 GCF_001562015.1 Endozoicomonas arenosclerae
CGTATTGGGGTAATCACTTTTGGTCAAAAGGCTACTGTGTCGATACTGTCGGAGTAGATGCAGAAATGATCCGTAAATATGTGAAGTACCAAGAAAAGAAAGAACGTCTCCAGCAGGAGATAGATTTCAGGAAATAATCTGCAATCTTGGGGCAACTCTCACCAGCCTTCTCTGAAGGCTGGCGGTTTCAGCCCCCTTATAGGGGGGGCATAAAGCAAAACCACGTTCTAAGAACGTGGATCATTTACTTGTTTTAGGTTTGAGGTCAATAAGACATCACAGAAAGGCGGCAATTTTAACAATTACGCCGCGTTTGGGTGCATACCTAAAGGTAAATATCTATTGTTTATATATTCCTCAGCTTCATAAATCGGATACCCGTTAAATTCGTTGGGCAACAAACCCTCATCGTTGAACATATAGACAATGACACGCATATGAGTATCAGTATCATCTCTTAGAAGAATGAACTTCGAGAATCCTGATTTAATAGCTCTCTGCGCTGCGTTTCTATATATAAATGAAACATCTAAATCGATGGTAAACCAAGGGTAGGTTAGAAGGTATTGATTTTCAGAGATAGCTTTATCTTCAGCCTGTAAAGGGTGCTTAACTGTAGAACAGGCTGTAAGTAACAAAGAAAAAATAAGTAGAGTCGTTATATGGATAATTCTTTTTATCATATTTTTGAAATTAGATTTAATTAATGGTTGGCACCTGATAAATGTTAACTTCTGGCAATTCCAGCTTTAACTAGATACTGCTTAAGGCTATCTGCAAAACTGGCCATTTCATCTCTATTAAATTTGGGTGCATTATCCCAGTCATAGAGCCAGGCAGGGTATGCTTTACGAGCTGCTTCTACGCGATCATGTATAAGTATTCCCAGTTAATCTATTCCTTGAGGTAATGACTAAAAAGGCGGGTGAGTGTGTAGATGATCTGTAGATATGTTCTAGATATAGGCATATTCACAGGCCGCAGATTGAATTGACTCTGTCTTGTGTTTCCTGAGTGAATTCATTGAGATCACTCTCCAAGAGTAGATTGCTACGTTTCCAAGATACAAGCTTAAGAATTGAATTACTTCTTTTCGGCTCATCAAACATTACACTTATTGCATAATCGACGTCTTCAATTTTTTTATAAAGTTCAAGGTACTATTTGTGATAATTTGAAGATGCCTTGGAAGATATTGCCTCAACTTCTTGAAACACATTTTTACACATTCTCTGTAAAAGCACTGGGTGAATAGCTCTGACTTTTTTCCAGTCACTCTCAGGAAGATACTTCATAATGACCTCTACTTATTGATCTGAGCACACCCTATGCATGAACTTTTTCTAAGCAAGCATAAGCGGTGTTCTCAGCTCGGAAGAACCCTAAAATCATTTTTTTCTTCCTCTGTATGGATTTCAATCCAGAACTGACCGCTCTGAGAAATTGATCTTTTGTTTTCAACGCCATACGACCAATGCGGCCTGACTTTAATACACTCCAAATGAGTTCTACTGGGTTCAACTCCGGAGAATAT
>NZ_LASA01000271.1 GCF_001562015.1 Endozoicomonas arenosclerae
TTATCAAAAAAACATATCTATGAATGGGGTAAGATGTATGCAAAAGAAAATAAAATAAAATTCTGTAATGTTAAACTTGAGCATATGTATGGTCCAAATGAGGGGAGTGAAAAGTTTACAAGTTATATAATTAAAAGTTGTTTGAATAATGTACCTGTTATTAAATTAACTCCAGGTGAGCAGAAAAGAGATTTCATCTATATCAGTGATGTTGTTTCTGCTTACAAGACATTACTTGAAAGTAATAATCTGCCCTATTTTGAAGATTTAGAGTTAGGTAGTGGTCAGGCAGTTAGTATAAAAGATTTTGTTCTTACTGTTCATAAGAAAGCTAATTCAAAAAGTAAGCTCGATTTTACTGCGATCGAATATAGAAATAATGAAATAATGCATTCTCAAGCTGATAATAGAAAGTTGTTTCAGTATGGCTGGAAACCGTTAGTTTCATTAGAAGATGGTATAGATGAAATGCTAAAAAGTAAAATCGAATAATTAACACTGATAAACAACCAGGGTTAAATCATGAAAACCTTTGACATAATTGATCTGTCATGGGTATTTGTTTTCTTATTAAAAGAGCTTGTATTTAATCTCTGTGGGTCAGTATTTTCCAATTGAAAAATGAGCCTGAAGAAGAGTGCATGACTCCGGCCTCAGGCTGGTCGTTCATAGATGACTGTTAGTAAGTTCTCTCTGGCGTTTTGAAGCCTTTGTGCCGCTTCATTATCGGTCATGCCATGGGCTTTCGCCTCCAAACTTTTTAGGGTGACTCCGCTCTTCAAGTATTGCTGAGCATCTTGCAGAGAAACAACATAGGGCGTCATCATATCTTCGTAACGGAAACGCTTTCTCTCTTTGCCCTTCTTGTCCACGTAAACAACAGGAAAGAAACAAGGCCGGTGATAGTTCAGATAAAGGTTCAAGTATTCTCTGTCGAACGGGTTGACCTGCACGGCAAACTGCTGGGGAATATGGGCGTATCCCAGTATTTTACTGATCACTGAACCATTTTTGCTTTCCACCAACGCATTGTCATTACTGTGCCGGGAACGTGACTTTGTAAGGCTATGTGAAGCTTGTTCAACAGCTTGGCCACCTTATGGTTGATTTACTCTGAGCCGTTGTCAGAATGGAACGCCAGGAGCTTGAAAGGGAACGTCGCCAGAATCTCTTCCAGTACGGGTATCATGAAGGTTTCGCTGATGCGCTCCACAGAACAGACCACCTCAAACTGGGTGACGTCATCGACAGCATTGATGTGATATAGCCCTTTCACGCCATCCTTATCGCCCTGGTGAACCCTATCAATTCGAATAAACCCCGGCCTGCCCTGAGGGTCTGGACGACGGCGTACGCCAATAGCTCTCTGAACTGAGCGAGTCCCATTCTTCTTGCGTCGTACCGTCTGATAAGTGTGAGACTGCCTGAGGTTGTACAAGTGAGACACGGAAATCCCTGCAGCCTTTCATAACGCTGATCACCCTGCAGAAGAGCTCGTTCGCAGAGTTTCTTGATGGCTGGCCCGCTGAGGTCATTGTGCAGCCGGTCCGTCTCGGCCAGTAGCCTGACATCCGCTTTGGTTTCGTAGTATAAAAGAGTGATTTTGTCCGAATGATACAATTAAATACTCATAATAGGCAGATCTTAGAGAGTGTAATTTATAAGGCTGGCTCTATAATTGCATTTTTTATGCTAACGCCTGTAATGTTACGGTTTCTTGGAGAAGAGCGCTACGGTATCTGGCTAACACTGTTTAGTGTGGTTTCCTGGAGTCAGATTTTTGATCTGGGTATTGCCAATGGTGTTAGAAATAAAGTATCTAATAGCATTGGTAAAAAGAAATATTTAGAAGCAAAAGAATACATAGCTACAGGGTTTATTTGTCTCTTTAT
>NZ_LASA01000272.1 GCF_001562015.1 Endozoicomonas arenosclerae
CTATGGGCATAAGTCTGTCTGCCATGGAAAGGGGGAATACGCAAGAGATGAAGACGGTGATGGATTTCATGAAGTTCATGTCAACACAATGGAAGGGTTCTGGTCTTTGTTGCGATCATGGTTACGACCGCATAGAGGGATTTCACAGGAAAAACTGCCTTTGTATCTTGGTTTTTTTGAGTGTTTGCACAATATCAGACGACGGGGGAAAGCCGCTATTTCTGGGTTGCTGGAGATGCTTCTGAGTTAACTCCCTGAAACCCATAATGAGCCTAATTTTTTACTTGTAGAGTATGAGGAAGGTTCGACAAGTGTTGATATTACTGAGCATGATATAGATCTGGAAGGCTTTTCCACAATTAGAATAAATAAAGTTAAAACTGATAACTTTTCTGAAATTTACTCAGCATTATCTAATTTGGTTCTTCCGATCTCTGCTATGGATATACGGAAAGTCCAAAGCGTTGTAAGAGATATATATACTGGTGGGGATATTAAGGTCAATATAACAGAAGACCTTGATTCTCTTGATAACAGGGATAAAATCATAGCAATAGGCTCACCAAAAACAATTCAGTATCATTACCAGACTGCTGCAGAAATGATGTCGAACTATTTTGATATCTTAGGGAAGGTGTGAACAAGTTCCTTGTGAGCTAATCTACCATCAGCTCATATTTGGAGTTCACCATGAAGAATCAGCTCACGTTTGCCGACTGCGAGTTCACCCAAAAAAAGCGACAGACTCGTAAAGAGAAGTTCTTACTCAGAATGGAGAAGCTGATTCCCTGGTCTCGATTAGAAGCCGTCATTGAGCCTTTTTATCCAAAGCCAGGTAATGGAAGACGCCCTTACCCGCTAGCAACCATGTTG
>NZ_LASA01000273.1 GCF_001562015.1 Endozoicomonas arenosclerae
TCTCTATCTTATGCGGATAGCTGTACTGAGACTGGTAATAAGGTAGGGTTCATGGGGTTGGATTCCAGTAATGGAACAGTTTATGTGTCTACAGAGAGTAGTAAAAAATGTGGGTGTGCTTCGTTCCGTTTTAAAGAATCTAACACTGATACTAAAATGGCATTAAGTATTTTAATGGCTGCAAGAACTTCTAGCATATCAGTCAGAATCGATCTTATTGATAAGGATGATTGTAACAGTGCTTATAGGATCTATCTTGAATAATAGGCCTTCATGGATATTTAAAAGCTCTATAGCTGTCCCATTCTATCAATAGCTTTTCACTTTTATAAGTATAAGAATTAGTTTCTATAACGCTATGTACAAGTTAAGGAACCTGCGAATAACCTCTAATTTACTTCCCTTCTTGAATCGAGTTCGAAGTAGGACTGAAATCAGAGGTCTCAACCCCTTATTTGTATGATATTTAGCCACTTTCGTGACTTCAGGGCGGACTAACCCTGTGCCCGGATCATTTGATCCAGTCGAACAATATTCGCCAGGGCAAATAAAGTAGACAGTTTATTGTCATTCTTCTTCAAACCTCGATACCTGGCTTTTATAAATCCAAATTGAC
>NZ_LASA01000074.1 GCF_001562015.1 Endozoicomonas arenosclerae
TCCTCCATGTCTTGCCACTCGTCCGCTCCACATATGACTGCGCATACAGCAATGATAAGTATATCGAGCAGGTTGTGATCACACATGCCGGGGCAGCGAGGATCAGGAACTTTGGCTAAAAAATCAGCTAGTGGCTGGTACTGCTTGGCTTCCATGCGGATGAACTACTCTAGGAGACTCGAATAAACTGGATAGAGAGTTTACAAGAAATTTATCTTCGAGTGTTCAGATTGATGCAATTGCCCTGTCTCTGGTACTTCATGAAAGCGGTATGGGGATCGTTGCCAGCATTCTGCAATTACCTGAATACCCCCGCGATGCCTCTGTTTCAGAAATACTGATTCGCTTTCCCTCTTCGTCAAGAACTAGAATGTTTCCCAACAGATTCTCGTTTGAAGATATAACCTACAAAACTCCAGCTGAGCTCATGTTGTCAGGTCTTCTTGATCATCAGCGCATAGGCAACGCAAAAGTGGCTTTAACGACAAAAGACTGGGATACCCATATCGATCATTTAGTGATTGGGCATTATCCAGATACCTGGCGTACGGTACTTAACGATGCTCTTTATGTGAGCCCAAAGGAGTCTGCACCTAATTTTCGAAAGCTTCTGTCAAACCCCTTTCCTGTCAGGGAAAACATAAGTCCTGCCTATTCAAGCCGACTGCCTCTGGGCAGTCGGTACCTGGGAACGCTCATCCCTTCTGAAAGCCAGCGTCACTTTTTCAGTGAGACCATGATTTTTTTCAGTGTGGTGGCCAATGCTCTTCATACCCTGCAAAGAATTGCTGAAGGTCAGCAAACGAATGTTATTCTTCAGGGTATGTGGCTGGAATCAGGCACTGAAGCCAGCCAACTGGTCATTTATTCTGTTCCACAATCTACACCACACACGCTCAATATTCGCAGCAATCTTAAACAGTTATTACTGGAGTGGCTGTTGCGGGCTCCCATTTCCCCTGCCGAAAGCTCACTGATTTTTGATTCAGCCCTGCAAGCCCATAAGCAGCTTGATAGAGAAGCTCCCGACACCTATCTGTCCTCTTTTATTTCCATCTTCTTCAGATTAGTGACTACCGATGAAAGCCAGTACGCTTTTGAGTTTGAGGAACTATCAAGACTGCTAACAAGCTATGAGCAAGAGGGAAATGAATGGTATTACGAAGCGTTAGACCCCTATCGAACCTTTCGTAAGCTGTTGCACCAATGGCTTTATGCCACCTCTAAAAAAGAGTGGCCTAGACAGTCCGCGCTCGATGAACGAAGCACCGAGCACTTCCTCTTCCTGAGACTCACCCGCCCTGAAAACCTCAGAACACTGCTACCGGGAGCCATTCCTCACTACTTCATGGTGCTTCCTGATCATCAGACTGTATATAGCTCCCTGCTACACGATGCTCCTTCCCCCTTTCTGCAACGGTCCGGCCCAGTTATGCAGGATAAAGCTCTCACTGTCGCTTCGTCTCAAGGGGGAGACCCAGGTGCTTATTATGCTCATATAGAACAACAAGAAGGCGACCACCCTTCCACTGTCGCTTTTTTTAACGTTAAACCTGGCTGGAAAAGCCTGACAACTTTGCTCCATGACTTTGATGTCTGGCCTCTGCAAAACCGCGTCCAATATCTCAGACGGCTAGTAGTAGAATTGGATCAGCAGAATCCTGCTTTTCAGAGGCCGCTTCACCTACAGCACCTGATTGCTTTTGATCCCGAGCTGACGGTTCCTGGCATTATCCTTGAGCCAGGGCTGGCACAAGACTTCAGCCCCGGAGCGTTTGCCCAGCTAGTGCTTGAAGTGTTGACAGGTCAACTGCTTCCCGAAGGTAAATACCCTCGAATGGCAAACAGCATCGCCCGCCTTGAAAAGAGCTGCCTTAAGTTGTTGCCCTATCATCTAAGACCTGTACTGGAATTGATGAACATGGCTCACTGGCTACCATCGGCTGATATCACGCCTTCGATTTCTACACAGCAGTTACTGGCTCATTTAGGAAAGCTTCTGGACAGTCAAAACGGTAACCTGAAATCTGTTCAACTCTCTCCGGTCAGCCATTTTATAGAAGGAGGTGCTCCCCCCAAGCCGGATACTCTTTGCTCCTTTCCACTGCACTGTCATCCCGAGATTATGGCTGCAGCAGGCTTGAGCTGTAATGCACAACATTTGTTCTGCCCGCATTGTCAGATCGCATTCAGTCATACACGACATGTCTGGGAAGACCTGACGCTCAGACACTGGCTGAATTCACGGCAGAACTGCCGTAAAGAAAATCAGGCCACTCCGTCTGTGGCCCTGCAGCATATTCCCGACTTCCTGGTGCTCTGTTCTGAAAAGTTTGATCAGGATAAATGGCTGAAGGGCAGTATCACGAAGCAGGATCTGGACTGGCTGGCTCAACAGGATGCAGCTCAGGAAAAGTGGCTTCTGTTAGCCTGGCTAACTGGCTCTCAACCCGAACAAATTGCCCAGGCTTATCAGAAGCATCAAGACAACCCTCAGAATTTGTTGAAAGTCCTGCTATCCGGGAAAGCCATTACACGCTCGGTAATGATTCAGGCAGCAGAACAAGCGAATATGCCCCAGATTCATAAACTGCTGACTCATAACCTGGTAGAGCCTGTGCTCCCAACTTCAACGACAGTAGAAGTTCAATGGCTAAGCTATCAATACGCCCTATTTCTACAACAACACCCGGGACGGCTCGACATTCAAGAGCTGGAACAACATAAATCTGTCCTGTGGCAGGCTGACAACTTTCCGGACTGGCTACCCTTAGTGTCAGCTATACAAGAGCAACTCCCCGCTACTTTACCCAGCCTGCTTCATCATTCTCTGGAGGCCTGCAAAGTTCTGGCTCCTGATACAGAGCACATAGATCCGGTCCAACATCTTGTGAACTGCATTGTTTTTCTGACTGAACGTCACCGACTATCTGGTTACTGGGCTGTGACCGGCTACTTTCTGGGACTGACCCAAAAGCACTTAGAAAAAGCATCCCGCAAAGTTAACGACAATAGTCGTTTTAAAGAAGTAATGAATGTTTTTCTTAACCAGAATGGTCGTATTCCCGACCCAAGAGTACTGGGAATAGTATTTGAGCATTCCGGATTAACCTTGCTCAATCATCTGCTGCACTTTCCAGGCTCAGGCACAATCCAAATGGACTCAATGGCACTTCTGACCCCCTCACTCAGAGAACAGATCAATAAACGACTCTTTGAATTGAAGAGTAAGTTGATCTGGACGCCTCTTGGTGAAATCTATCCGAAAATCAACCAAACACTGAATCATCTACTGGGAGTGGCTGAGCCCGCTCTTCTTACTGATGCCTTGAATCAACGACTTAAAAGCCATTTCAACATTCCAGACGTCACCTCAATACACGGCGAACTTGCTGTGTCGGGTCATCCTCCATACAGCGGCCTACTCACCCATTTATCTTTTGATAGTGAAGTTCAGGGGGTGTGGATAGTGCCTCTGCAATCACTGTCCAGTGCACTACCCAACCTGATTCAGCAAATCGAATGGGCGGCACATGATCTCGAAAGATCACAACCAATGCCAGACCCTGTTACCCTGCGTCTGGAAACAGGAAGATTTAACCAAAACACGCCCTTTCTGCAGTTTGTACTCTACAAAACGTTGAGCTCTTCCCCTAATCCAGTCCCTCTCCATACAGACCTGGCCAGAGGCCTGCTGGGTTTATTTACCGGGCACAACCTCAGTCATCATCAATCCATGGAGATTGCCAAAGACGTGGAGCTGGTTGCAGGCCTTATAAGAACCAGCCAGATTCTGCCAGCTTCGCGCTATCAGTTCCGACAAGCACTGGCCAAATTGATCCATAACTGGCACCTCGCACCTCCACAGGAACCTATGCATCAACATTATCAGGCCGCAATGGCCACACTCAGGGAAAATCCGAACTGGCTTGATACCGATATGCCTCTGATCGTTCCCATTGCCATCATCAATAGAGGGAAAGACAAGGAGAAGTCCTTACAATGCACACAGTGCAACCATGTTCTGAAATCCCCCAAAAAACCGGATTGTTGTGAAACCACGCTCTGTCTTGATTGCATCACCAGCACCATGAGCCAGGATCAAACCGATTCAAGCTGTACTTTCTGCAATACCAAAAGGGAGCAGAGTCTGGTTCCCTATTCCGATCATGAATCCCTGGCACTCAAAGCCGCCCAAATACTCTACCAGTGTCGCGAGCCTGGCTGCTCTTCATCCGGAACTCTGGATAGTCTTGAGCTTCACAGCTGGAGTAAACACAACCTGATTCCCGGGCTGACCCATATAACAGATGAGGAAATGGTCAGCTGGAATCAAAGATTTCTACTACAGAGAGTAATCAGACATCTGGCTGCTCATCAACAACTGAACCAGAAGAATCCAGTGCTGACTACCTATGGTTCTGACACTCCGTTTGTCGTTCGGGTATCTGATCCTGAACAAACACAGAAGGTAAGGTTGATCTGGCAAAACAGCCAGAGAGACATTATAAGTGAAGAGTGTCCCTTATTTACTGCTGCCCATTTCGCACAGGGTGCCCAGACACGAAGGCTTTCACTGCATACCTGTCATGCCGTCAAACCACCTGAAGATGTGGACTCTCCAGATAAATACAATGTGCACAGTGACATTCACCCAGTCTTACAGCACTCAACGAACTGGCCAGATACCCAACGTGGCGAATACCTGATTCAGCTCAGCTCTCTTCTTATTTTGCTTAATCAGATGGGAATTCACCCTGTCTTTAAAGCGGTTCAACTGGTCAGATTCCAAAACGACCAGGGAGTTGAAACAGCAGGTATCCTGTATACAGAAACCTCCGATACCCGCTTGGCTCAGAACACCCTGTCAATTGCTCTATCGGTACTGGCAGGCCAGCTTGTAAACCCTGATCCTGGCCAGGTTACACCGGCTGATTTGTCTTTGATATTGAGCCACCATTTACTGCCAAAACACATAGCCGCTGCCCTTATGCACTTTATGCAGCCTATTCATGATGGGACACTGGGTTCCGTTATCATTTCAGATCCTCACCCAACATTACCCCTTAGCCCTGGAGCCCCCTCTTCAGCGCTTTACCTTGAAAACCATCCCACTCACCCTGTGGTCCTCACACCCTTATCACTACTGCAACAAGTACTAGGGTATGGACATCAATGGTACTGCTCAGGCTGTACCAAGGTGCATAACACCCCCCTGGTAAACCATTGTCTTGTATGCCCGGAAGGAGAACATAAGGATGATACCGACTTCTGCTCTGTCACAATACTCAAGCAGAGGCTGCACCATCCTGTGGATGAAAAAGCCCTGGAGGTACGCAGAAATTCTCTGTTGAACAGTCATAGAGCTTTAAATGCCAATGAGCTGGCACTGGCAGGCTTTCGATACAATCAGGAGAACCGGCAGATTGAGTGTCCCGAATGCCAGCTGAATATAGGCCCTTACCTTGGTCAGGTGAATCCCTGGTATGCCCATCAGACTCTACGGCCAGGGTGCCCCTACATTCGACCTTTCTATCTCCCTCAGCCTCTTTCATATTCTGTGGGACAATTAATTGAATTCATCAAGGAGTGTTACAAGAAACAACAGCCAAAGATTCCAGCAGCCGTTCTACAACAGCTCGGAGAGACCGTTTTGAAAGAAATGCGCAGCTATCTGGGCGATTCAGAGGATCAGCTTATGAAAGGCAGAATTAACGCCGAACAACTTTGTCAGGCTTTTGCCAAAGCATCCTTTCAAATGGCTCAGGATCTGGTTTGCCCAAGCTGTATGGACAAAATCAGCGATGTTCGACTTCAGCCCTGTGGACACACTATCTGTAAAGAATGCCTGGAAAAACTTTTGGAAATAAACAAACGGAACCACCCTGGTGATCCGCTGCCCTGCCATAAATGCAGAAAGCCTATGCAGGGGCTCGATAATATCAGGTAGTCATATTGCTGCTTTGTGGTTCATCAGGAATCACTGAAATTCGCGAGATACCCGTCAGGACACAGCCGGCCATGAAAACCAGAAAAACCTGAACTTCCCACAGAGGGGTCAGAGCAATACTGAGCATGAAACTCAACACTGTTAAGAGGAGGGCACGACGCTTATGGCTGGCTTTCATGCCCCTGTGTTTTTCCCAGTTGCTCAACAGTGTGCCAAAGTTGCGATGATTCATTAACCAGTGGTGCAGGCGTTTGCTTGAACGGGCAAAACAGAAAGCGGATAACAATAGAAAGGGGGTTGTTGGCAACAAGGGCAAAACAATACCCATTACACCTGCCACCAGAGACAGCAGTCCAGCTATTACCAACAACACCCGGATCATTCAGAAACCTTTCATGGGGTCAGGAAATTGAAAACGATAGCCCAGTTTACTTTTGACTTTATCGCTGTTCACAATTCGATAAGGAGCCGCTTCATTGAGAAAAACAGGCGAAGGCATATCGGATGCTTCACAGGCCCGGTTGTAAAAGTCACGCTTGGTCGGGTGTTCATCTGCAGAGCCGTTAAAGACTTCGCCCCATGCGTCCTGCTCAATAATCGCGGTCATAATGCCCACACAATCATCAACATGGATCATGTTAACCAGACTATCTGGTCCTTTCAGCTCTCGGCCAGCAAAGTAAAGTCCCGGATTAATGCCTCTGCCCATCAGACCCGAGAAACGAACGACCGTTGTAGCAAAAGACGAACGTTGGGTGAACAATTCTTCAATCGGTAGCCAGGATAATCCCATAAAGGCATCGCTGTCATGAGAAGCATCTTCTTCACGTACCACGTCATTGTTCTGGCGATAAACAGAAGTAGCTGAAATAAACAGAACTTTCTTCACACTATGACTTTCAGCTTCATCAGCAATACGTTGCATGATCGTAGTGAAATGAGAAGAAGTCTCTCTGGAGGGAGGTACGGTCACGATCAGAATATTAGCATTGAATGCAGTCTTGAGATCACCTTCAGGCTCAGGAGTGAACTTTAGAACAGAGGTTTTCAACCCCCTGGCATTCAGTTCATCGCACTTTTCCTGACGGGTAACGGTGCCGCTGACGTCATAGCCTTTCTCGACCAGTGCTTCAGCCAGTGGCAAACCCACTCGACCATAACCAACGATGCTGATGGAGGTTTGATTAGTCACTGCTTTTTCCTTTGGCTCGTTTCTTTTTAGGCAATTCGGGATTGGGCTTTCGGGCATGCCATAAATGCCTGACAGCCATAACCGGATGCCTCAGGAGCATTCTGGGTCCACCGTAACGCATGATAATCCGGGCTTTTTCCTTCATATCTTTTTGGTAGCAGTGGATCGGACAATTCTGACAGACCGGTTTCACCTGCCCATAAGGGCATTTGCTCAAACGGAACCCGGCAAATTCGACAAACTCCAGACACTCCTGACAAAGCCCCTGCTCACGCTGCCTGTCAACATGGTGATCACGACAGTAAATACGCGTCATGGCGGTGATGGTGTTGTGCTCAAAGAGCAGTGCGCCTGTCAAAGGCTCTGTCAGTTTTTTCATAGAGTGTTATCGCTTAAGACTCAGGCAGCAAGCTGCTTCAGCGCTTCAAATTTTTCCAGTTGCTCTGTCACAAAACTCTTGTCTTTGTTACGACGGATATAAAGCTTGAATACGGTATTGCCTGAGTGACTGAAGAATTGTACCGACTTGGTATCGACACCATGGAAAGGCTTGGAAACCAGGGCAATTTTGCTGTAACCATCCAGCTTCAGGTGGCCTTTCAGAGGCGTGTTTTTGTCACTCATGTTGTAATAGCCAAACTTCATGCCGCCTTTCGGGAAAGGACCGGCCAGTTCAAAAATATGGCCATCGACGTCAATAACCGTCAGCAGTTCACCCCAGGTACGGAACTCTTCAGTGAGCTTTTCAAAAAGGCTGCCATCCAGCAGAGTCGCCATATCTTCTGGCAGGTTGCTGACGACCTCTAGTTCAGTGACTGACAGTTCAGCGGCAATCTCTGCAGGCAGCTTTTCAGGGTTCTCGGCAATGATAGTGCGAACAGCTTCCCGGGTATTGATGGATGTCATAATGTCTACTCCTGATAATACTTTTACTTCGCTAACTTCAAGACTGCTTGCTGTGATGAGGGCAGCCTTTAGGTGCACCACCAGACACAGGCGCTCTTTTGGCATGCCCGCCCATGTGCACTCCGGACTCAGAGGCTTCGCCCGTCAAAGCCAGCAAATATTGCTGCAGTCCCTGATTCATATTCACAGCCCAGAACTGTCCGGCCAGGGTTAAATCAAGAAACTCGCCATTCATTTCAGCCAGACCATTACTCACCCAGGCCTCAAACAGTGGACGACAGAGGCGACTGAATTCAAACCCGCTCTTATCCATCTCTTTCAAGTTCAGGAAACCCAGATCAAAAGCGGCACCTGCAGCATTAAACGCCTTGTACAGAGGACTTGGGGCAACAACACCCATTACAGGTTTTCTGCCTGCATCGATGTCGGCATAGTAATCATCCAGCTTGCGCTGAAGCATCATGCTGTGGCCAGCAATGTTGCCACCAGCGCCTGATCCGAAAGGAATCACTTCCGCACCAGATTTTGACAGGTGGTTGTAGAGGTTGCGCTCTCGTGCGCTTCTTCCCCAGTGACTGACACTTAAACGACGGAAATGTTTTTTATTCAGAAAATCGATGGCCGCCAGAAAACGATCGGCTTTTTCTTCAGTACCAGCCGGGGTTGGCATTGAACCTTTTTCAATACTCTGTGCCATTCGGGTGTGACCCATAAGAATCAACTGATAAAGATCAGCGCCATCAATTCCGCTGTCTACCAGAATCTCAAGGTCTTTCAGCCAGCTTTCTGTGGTCTGGTAAGGCAGGCCAAAAATCAGATCCACCACCACGGCCACCTGATCCGTAGACATCAGCTTTTGCAGTCGCTCAAGGATCACTTCCTGAGGATCGATTCGGCTCATTTTCCGGCGGATAGTGGAATCAAAGGTCTGAACCCCCAGAGAAAAGCGGTTAAATCCGGCCTCAATGCAGGCATCGATTTTTTCATCGGTCAGGCCATTAAAGCGAGACTCAAACGTCATTTCGCAATCATTGGCCAGCGGAAGGTGCTTGCGAATGACTTTACCCAGTCGGCGAATCTGCTCAGGGGTAAGATCTGTGGGTGTTCCACCACCAAAGTACACTGCGTGAATAGGCGCACTCTGAACTCTTGGCAATGCTGCTGTCATCTCGATTTCACGAATCAGATAATCAACATAACGTTCAACCTGAGCTTCTTTCGTGGTGTTCTGAAAAAAACCACAATAGGAACATTTGGTTTTGCAAAATGGGATATGAAAATACGCCGCCCGTTTGCCCTTGCCCGGCAGAGTCATCAGGCGATCCCAGGCTTCCTGCCACTGGTGTGGAGGCAGAGGCGTTCCGGCGCCACGGCTGTGCGCATTGGTCTTTTTGTCAAAGGCATGGCGCAGTGGATCAGGCACAGAGCGCCCTGCCATGGCCTCAGTAATTACAACTGGCTGGTTCATAGCACATCAATCAATTTCAAAATGTTCGGTATTCAGAGCCCTGCTAAACAGGGCTCTGGAGAGAAGTCAGGCTCAGATTTCCCACTTCACACTGACAGAGAAGTTTCTGCCAGGCTGGGTATAGCGGTTAAGACCTTCATAGGTGCTGGAAAGACCGCGTACGTCATCCCACTTCCAGTATTTTTTGTCGGCAATGTTGAAGATACCGGCGGTCAGCGTCACATCCTTTATCGGCTTGTAGTATGTGGTCATATCCACAATGCCGTAGCCAGGTGTCGCGTATTGATCGCCATTAGGACCGGTTTCATCAGAGGCTGTATCGTTTTGAGAAATATCATCCTTATCTTTCTCAGCAACCAGTGTCCACATCAGCTCGCCACCCCAGTTCTCGCTGGGAGCATCGTAGCCAAGTCCAATAACTGCAGTCAGAGGTGCAATGCTGTTTAACGGCTCATCTTCCAGCAGGTTGCCATTGGCATCGGTCAGCGTTCCTCGCCCCTTGCTCCAGGCGATGGCGGTTTTCAAACTGGTACCTACGGGTGCCCCAAAGGCTTCATCCAGCCAAAGGTTGCCCTTGAATTCGACCCCTTTAATCTTGGTGTCATCCAGGTTTTGATACTGATAAATCCCGGCAACAGGGTAGGTATTGCTTTTACCCAAATAGACCTGCTCGATAAAGTTATCGTACTGGTTGTAGAAGAAGGTCAGCTCGGCACTGCCCAGACTGCCATTGGCTCTTAAGCCCACTTCAATCGAGTCGCTCTTTTCCGGCTTCAGTTCGGGGTTTGGCTTTACATGCACAATGCCCGGTACTTTCTCTTCAAAGTACATGGCAAACATATCAGGCGTACCGAATCCCTGACTGTATTGGGCAAAGCCGGAGATCACGTCGGTAAACTTGTAAACAGCGCCCAGTTTTGCAGACCAGTTATCGTAGGACTGATCCTTAACCTCGGTCGTGTAATATTGATCCGTTTTAGTCTTCGGAGAAAAACTGTCGTAGCGGATTCCCGGCGTTACTGTCAGTCGGTCATTCAGCAGGGTGATTTCATCCTGAAAGTAAATACCTACTGAATCAACAGTAGCCAAAGGCGCATAACGTCCGATGTCATTCTTTTCATCAGCCGGGTTCTGGACATAGGTCGTCTTGTTCAGGTTGTCCTGTTCTTTTCTTTCAAAGGCCAGACCATAACTGAACAGGTGGTTCGCCGTTTTAAAGTCCAGCTCTTTGGTCAGATTCAAATCGAACTGCCAACTGGTTTCCTTGTAGATGTAATCCTTGTTTCGAGCTTGGGTCTCCCAAACCGGTTTGAGCTTACCACCAGTGTTGACCTTCATTTCATCAACAGTGATCTGGTTGGTTTCGGACTCCTGCCAGTTCAGGGACCAGTGCAGGGTGTCAAACGCTGTTGTGAAAGCTTCCCATTCATGGAAAACGCCTAAACGCTTACGTTCGGTAGAATCATCCGCTTCAAACTTGTCATAGGGTGATGGGTTGCCCTGAGGCTGAGTGCCTACCAGAGATTTCAGATCAGTATCTGAATTCTGCTTACGCCATTCTGCAGTCAGGCCAACACGATGAGCATCGTTAATTTGATACTGCAACTTACCCAGAATGTTGTTAATGCCAATGTCTTTTGGGTCCGCTTCTCCCCTGGCATCACCGGTTACATCAGCACCACTGTGAGTCTGGGTCTCCTTGGCGTCACGGCGGGTATAAATCAGCATGCTTTCCAGGTCACCATTGCGATTGGCAAGGGTACCCGTTTCAGTAAATGCGCTGTCTGCGGAAGAGTAGCCGCCTTTCAGGGAAGCGTAAGAATCATCGCCTTCCGGCTTTAGGAAATCAGCTGGATCTTTAGTGACAAAAGCCACTACACCGCCAATCGCATCACTGCCATGAATGGTGGACGCCGGACCTTTTACGACTTCTACCGCCTTAATGGATTCCATATCAATGAAATTACGCTGGGAACGCAGGAACATTTTGGTGGAGTCAAAAGCTTTGGCCTGATCGACGCCATCAACCGTAATCTTGACCCGGTTGGCGTCCATCCCGCGAATATTGAAGCTGCCTGCTCCTGTACGACCATCGTCTGTTACATTGACGCCCGGCTCATAACGAACCAGATCATCAATGTCGTTGACCATTCTTTTTTCAATGTCATCTGCGGTGGTGACATCCACACTGCTGGCCACGGAATCCAGTGTTTGTTCCGTTCGGGTTGCAGAAACAGTCACCTGGTCGAGCAACGTTGCCTGAGTGGCAGGTAACGCTTCTTCAGCCTGTGCTGTGGCAGCTACTACAGCCATAACTGCCAGGGCCAGATGAGTTTTTTGAATCGCGGGTAGGCTCATTGTTTGCCTGTACTTCTTGGGACCCGATGTGCGTAATCCGGGTCAATTACCAACTACGGTTAACCAGACTGATAGTTATGAGAGAGCTGTCTGGTTTACCCTGGAATTTAATTAGGATGTTACTTTTTAAGACACCCTAATTGCAAATCATTATCGTTTAGAGATATACGTATTTCCGGTCGAGTTTACGCAACGGCTTAACGATCACTTTGCCAGCTTGAACTCTGCCACGACGGGCAGATGATCTGACAGGGTTTCAGTATGACCCTGAACGACTCTGGCCTTGATTAACTTAAGTCCGGTTGAGTGAAAGAGATAGTCCAGCGTTCTGTCCAAACCCAGCTTTGGGTGGGTAGCCTGCGTAAACCACTGATGTCTTTCAGCACCCGACGCCTGCTCCGGCGTTGGAATCACCGCATATTTGGAGGTCAGTACAGATAACTCTGAATCTTTCTGATACCAGAACTTTTCAGAATCATCCAGGTGTTCATACTGCCCTTCAGGGATCAGGTTAAAATCACCACCCACCAACCATTGGGATTCCCCTGACATTGTGGCCAGTCTTTCATCCAGCTGCTGAACCTGTCTTTGCATGATGTCCAGCCCCTGGGCGAAGGCATCCAGATGAGTATTAATCACCGTGAGTGACCCGGCCCCAAGATTAATTCTGGCTTCCAGTAAAGCCCTGTTACAGGTCAGAGGCAAAAGAGACTGGTCTGGTATTGCCGGAAGGTCATGCCGGACGGCACTCTCAACAGCAAACCTTGAAAAGGTCAGCAGATTCAGTCCACCAGGCTCTTTACGGTCATTCAGTGATCCATGTCCGTTCAGATAGGTGTAAGCGGTATAAGTGCTGCAATGAAACCGGGCAGGCAGGGCATCCTTGAACCATTGAACCTGATTCATTTTAACCCTGGGATCTACGTCTACTTCCTGAAGCAGAAGGATATCAGGATTTTCTTCCTCAATCAGGTCTGCCACCTGTTGAAAGACTTTCAGCTGTTTTGCTATATCCAGGGATTCCCTGCTTTGCGGGGGATTCCATAATTCATAAATACCGCCGGCCATAAACTGGACATTCCAGGTCATTACCTTGAAGGTTTGGCCAGGCTCCAGAACCTCCGGCTTCCCATTGCATTGAATGGGAGGCTTGGCAAAGGCATGCCCTGTTCCAAGCCCCAGCTTAAGAAGTACAGTAGTCCAAAATAGCCACGTGTGAATTTGAGATGTCTTCATTACTGAAGGCATATTGCCCCCTGACTTGATGAGCCACATATCGGTGATAACCGACCACGGGCATCAAGTATAGATACTGGGACAGGTATCAGAATGACTCCAGACGCTTTCGGGAAAACACAGCCAACTCATAGCTGTTCAAGCTTCTCTTTGACCATCTGATTCACTCCAAACTTAAGAGCTGGCTGAACCACTTGCTGCTGAACAAAAGCATCGTATCTTTTCTGGTACTTTTTCATCTGCTCATCCAGCATGTCGCGGGTGTAGAGTCGACCATCGACAATCACTGCTTCAATGGTATTGAGGGCGGCCAGGTTTTCCCTTGGATTTTCTCGATAAATCACAAAACTGGCCGTAGCCCCAGGCTCAAAGCTAACCGGTTCACCAAGAAACTCTGCGGGTACAGTGGTGGCAGAAGCCAGAGCCTGCTCAGGACCCAGCCCGGACTCTGAAAGCAGTTCAATCTCCCTGATTAAAGAAGCACCGGGAATCACGCCGGGGGCCATTGTGTCAGTCCCGGCATGAATCGGCACACCCGCCTCATAAAGCTCTTTTACCGTAGCCTGCATCTCTTTCAGCACGGTTTCAAAAGCCATGATCTGAGCTTCGTCCATAAACCTTGCCGCTGTTATACCCTCTTCTGCATCCCAGAGTGTGTCCCGGTAATAGTGAGGCAAAAGTTCGTTGGCTTTATCGGCCAGCATGGTTTCCCGATTCTTGCTGGCCAGGACTCTCTCAATCGTCACCAGCGTCGGTGTAACCGCACCACCCTGCTCAACCAGAGCTTTAACAAAAGCTTTTCGACGCTTTTCATCCATATTCAGCCATTGCATACGGCCTTCAATGTAATTATCCGGGTTGTCAGCAGCCGGAGGAAAACCTCGTAAATGCTGAGCATCGTCCAATCTGGCCTCAGCTGCATTCATACCGTGGGGAACATGACCTACCAACTGCATGTCATATTTGTGAGCAGCTATACGCAGAGAGTCCAGAACATCTGGCTTCACATGATCGTATACCTTGATACAGCTATTACCTTGCTCTGACAGTTTTTTAACAACACGATCAGCATCAGAGGGATCATCCACCACTAACGAAGAATCCCAGACAGGATCCGGACCATCAATCATACGACCACAACTCACTATATTCGGTCCTGCCATCTCTCCTTCAGAAATCAAGGTACGAAGTTCCGAGGACTGACCCGGCTTCATATCCCCCATGGTTCGAATAGTGGTAACCCCATGATAAAGATGCAGAAAGGCAAACAACTCGTTCTGATCCGGTAATGGCAAGTGATTCCAATGCGCATGCATGTCAATCAAACCGGGCATGACATACATACCGGAGTATGGATCGTGTTTATCAGTCTCTGCAGACGTTACACGGGAAATAGTCTGGCCTTTGACCTCCAGGCTTACAGGGGCAGATTGCGGTTCACCGGGGATAACCAGCTCGACATTGCTGAGCTTTAACCCTGGCTCAGGCGAGGGCAATGCAGCCGGTAACTGAATCTGAATGGCTACTACAGCAGCCAGAGCAAGTAACAACACCATAATGATCGGCAAGATTCTATTTATGATTTTTAATCCCTCCAGCATATTCGCAGCCCCTGTAATCGAATATTGGTAGTTTTATCATTTGACACCACACAGACATTTAACACGCATACATTAAATGGTTACAATTCGTCCACACCTCAAACGCACCAGGGAATACAGCCGTGCAAAAAAAACGACAGCTAATGGCTTTTATGATTTCGGCAGGATTAGCCGCTTCTGTTTCTGCTGATGAAGGGCGCTGGTATATCAATCCGGCGATTGGCCTGCAGAATTTTGATTCTGAACGCAATCTGGATGATGCCACCACCCTGACTATTGGTGGTGAATATCGCTTCAATGACCGCTGGGCCACTGAGCTGAGATATCTGGACAGCAACGCTGATAGCAAAATCGGCGATACAGACGTCAACCAGTATTACCTGGACGGCCTCTACTACTTCAAACCCATGACAGCGAAGTGGCAACCTTTTGCCGTTCTGGGTGTGGGGCATGCAGAGTTTGAAGGTAAACTGAACGACTCTCAGGAAACTCAGGCTAATGCAGGCATTGGCGTACGTTATGCGCTCGATGAAAACTGGTCTCTGCGTGGTGATGTCCGTGGTCTTTATGGGATGGACGACAACACCTGGGACAGCCTGGTAAACATTGGCATCAGTTATGCCTTCGGCGGTAGTTCAGCTCCGGCTGCTGCTCCTGTCGAAGCAGATACCGATCAGGACGGTGTACCTGACAGCCGTGACAACTGTCCGAATACACCAGCAGGAGCCCCAGTTGATGCTAATGGTTGCGCACTGGATTCCGATGAAGACGGAGTACCGGATTACCGCGATCAGTGCCCTGATACACCTAAAGGCCGTAAAGTGGACGACAATGGTTGCAAGCTGGCGCTGATAAAAGATATCAGTATGAATCTCAGTGTTAACTTTGCGACCAACTCTGCTGAAGTGTCTGGAAAAATCGACAATATCGATGAAGTCGTGAAATTCCTGAAAACCTACCCGGAAGTTCCTGTTGAAATTGCCGGTCACACCGACGACACAGGTTCCGCTGAATACAACAAGAACTTGTCTCAACGTCGTGCAGACTCTGTTCGCAATATTCTCGTAAACGACTACGGCATTGCAGAAGACCGCATCACAGCCATGGGTTACGGTGAAGAACAGCCTACAGCCAGCAACGAAACAGCTGAAGGCCGCGCTGCCAATCGCAGGGTCGAAGCCACTCTGAAGCACAAAATCAAAGAGTAACTTCTTTCCCGGGGCTCTCTGTGAGCCCCTTTCAAACCGATCTTCCTCCTATTCTCCACCCCAAACTGCACAGACCTCAGCCTGTCTAACCTTTGTTTTATTTGTATCCTTATAAAAATATTAAATGAGAACGATTTGCATTTAGATTTAGATTAATAGTAATATCCCGCCACCAGACTGACAGACCACCCTTACCGGAACGGGGGCAACCGCACGGTTTCACAGGTGTTACTGCTCAGAGTCCTTAGGAAAATTGTCATGAAGGCATGGAATGTATCCGTCCAACAAACCACTCCATGACAAAAGAAAAACAGGCTGACTTCATGTTCACGAAAAACCAGCTGGCTATCGCCATCATAGCCGCCACCCCTGCATTGGCATTAGCTGCAAACAATCAGGAAGCACCTTCTGAGACTCCCGTCACAAAGCTAAATAAAATTACGGTGACAGCTGCTCGTACGGCTAAGGAAGTCAACGAAATTGCCGGCAGTGTCAGCGTTATCGACACCGATGAAATGGAAAAAAACATCGCACGCAGTATCAGAGATATGGTGCGCTATGAGCCAGGTGTCGAAGTAAGCACAGATGGCAGAACGGGCATGAAGGACTTTAACATTCGCGGCATGGACGGCAACCGCGTGAAAATTCTGGTCGATGGCGTGGATCAGGCCAGAAGTTATCAGCCTGGTGGCAACTACATTCGCTCTGAAAGAAGCTTTATTGATGTTGATGCGCTGAAAGCGGTGGAAATTGTTAAGGGCCCGGCGTCTTCCCTGCACGGCAGTGATGCCATCGGTGGCTTGGTAGCTTTTCGCACCAAAGACCCGGCCGACTACCTGAACAAGGAAGGCAATGACAGCTACGCCTCTATCAAAGGGGGTTATGCCAGTGCCAACAAAGCTCTGACTGAAACCCTGACTCTGGCCAATCGCTCGGGTGATCTGGAAACCATGCTGCTCTATACCCGCAGTGACTATCAGGAAACTGAAACCTACGAAGGTGCTGATGTATACGGCAGTGGCCGTGGTAAGGCCGACCCTCTGGATGCCGGTCTCAACAACCTGCTAGCCAAGGCTCAATATCAACTGAATGAAGCCAACAGAGTCGGTATCACCGGTGAGTTTTATCAACTGAAAACAGAAACCGACCTGAGATCTTCAACACCCGATAACGTTAAAGGGGATGACGAATCCACTCGTGGCCGGATAGGTGTCTTCCATGAATGGGAAGCCAACCTGGCCGCCTTTGACAGCATGCGCTGGCAGTTTGACTGGCAGGAAAGTGAAAGTCACATGCTGACTAGAATGCCGACCTATAACAGTGGCAGAACCACTTACCCCAACAGACTTCAGGACTACACCTACACCGAAGAGCTGTTTCAGTTGTCGGGTCAGTTTAACAAAGCCCTTAATCTGGCCGGCCTGGACCATCAACTGATTTATGGCTTTAACATCGGTAGAAATGAAGTTACCAACAAAAACGTCAGCAACAACCTGGATGACGGCTCCTCCTTCCAGAAGAACTACATTCCTCTTGTTACAGCGGAAAAATATGCTCTTTTCCTGCAGGATGAAATCACAATTACTGATCGCCTGACCGTAACACCCAGCATTCGTTATGACCAATACGAGTACAAACCTGAAGCAACCGCAGGCTTTACTGGAGAGAGCAAAAACTCTGACGCAGGCAAAGCTACAGGAAGAATAGGTGCAACCTACCAGCTGACCGATACTTTGAGCACTTTTACTCAATTCAGCCAGGGTTTCAAAGCACCTGATTTGAACGATATGTACCACTCAGAAGACAGTGGTCGAGGCTACCTGATCAAGGCAAACCCGGATCTGAAACCGGAAGAAAGTGACTCCATAGAAGTCGGCTTAAGAGGCAGTGGTCGCCTGGGTAGCTTTGAGGTGGCCGCCTACTTCAACAAATACAAAAATTTCATCGAATCCGTGACATCTCAGGATCCCAAATATCCCTTTGGCGTCATCCAGTACCAGAATATTGATGAAGCCGAGATCAAGGGTATTGAGCTGAGCAGCCAAGTCTGGCTGGATGAACTTGCAGGAGCGCCAGCAGGTACAACCTTTAGAACCTCTCTGGCCTATTCCGAAGGTGAGGACACTAAAGCCAATCAGCCTCTGAACAGCATTACCCCACTGAAAGCCGTCTTTGGACTGGCTTATGATGACCCATCTGAAATATGGGGTTCCGAAGTAATCTGGACTCTGGTTGCCGCCAAGGACAGCGATGACATTGCTGACAATGAAGACAATTCAAAGTTTGCAACAGACGGCTATGGTCTTGTGGATGTTACCGCCTATTACAAACCGGTGAAATCCCTGAGTCTCAGAGCCGGTATCTTCAACCTGACTGACAAGAAGTACCGAGTCTGGAATGAAGTACGCAACGCCAGCAGTGATGTGAATATGGATCGCTACAGCGAGCCCGGCCGCAACTTCTCTATCAGTGCCAAATACGAGTTTTAAGCACCCTCATAGAGCCATGAGCTAAATCTTTTTTAGCTCATGGTGCCTTCCCGCCACACGCCACTCTCTTAGTTGTTATCTGCTTTTGGGTATAAACCAACAATTAATCTAAATGATAACGATTTGTATTTGACTTAATTATTACATAATATCCCGTCCCGATGACCACCAGTGCCCGGGGACAATGATGTAAAGCACTGGCAAGGACATGTGGTCCAGATTCATGGAGACAATGTCCCAGGCAACTAATAACACCAATAAAACGCACGCAGGATAACAATGACGTTTACCAGAAGCAGACTGGCCATTGCGGTAATGGCGGTATCCTCAGGGTTCGTATACGCAGAGAACCAACCTCAAACCGACGCAACTCTTCTCAACCAGGTCACTGTGACTGCTGCCCGGTCTGAAAAAGACATTAACGATATTGCTCAAACCATTGAAGTAGTTGACCAGTATCAAATTCAGCAGGAACAACCTGAGTCCGTTGTCGAAGCGGTAAAATCTCTGCCAAACGTTACTGCCAGCGGTGGTCCTCGTGCTAATTCCCAGAGTATTAATATTCGTGGTCTGAGCGGCACACGAGTGCTGCAGATTGTTGATGGTGCACGCCAGAATTTCAGTAACGGCCACCGCGGTACCTACTTCATGGACCCTGAAATGCTCAAATCCATTGAAGTGGTCAAAGGACCCGCCAGTACCCTTTGGGGTTCAGGAGCTATCGGTGGTGTTGTAGTTCAGAACACCAAAACAGCAGAAGACCTGCTGGAACCGGGTGAAACCTTCGGCGGCAATGTTTCCGTGGGCTATCACAGCAACAATCACAACGCCCTGACCAGTGGCTCTGTTTACGGCATCACAGATAATTTTGACTGGCTGCTCAACGGTTACTACAACGACAGCAATAACTACAAAACCGGTAACAGTGATGAAGGCAAGGGGGATGCCATTGAGCATTCAGGCACCCGTGACCAGGGCGCCATGGCCAAACTGGGATGGCAGCTGAATGACGACAGTCGTCTTGAGTTCAAGAGTCAGTACTCCGAAACGGATGCCAGCGTGCCCAGCAATCCTGCTACAGGAGTTGGCAGCAGCTCCCCCCTGATCACTCAGGAATCCACAACCACTAACCTGACTGCTGCTTATCTGTTCAATCCAGAAAACGCTCTGATCAACAGCAAGTTTCAACTCTTCTATAACGATACTCAGTTTGATGAGTATCGTGTTGAGAAGAACCAAAGGGATGATACTGAATACAAGACCCTCGGTGCTGCACTGATCAACACGTCTGAGCTGAATAGCCTGGATCTGACCTACGGTCTGGATGTTTATAGAAACACCATAGAAACCAAGCGGGATGACACCGGTAATGTGGGTAACCGACCCGAAGGTCTGGACGGTGAGTCTACGACTCTGGGCGCTTATGTGCAGGCTGATATCCCATTGGCTAATACCTGGACTCTGCAAACCGGACTGCGTTATGACCGTTTTGAGTCTGAGGATAATCGATCTGACTCTGCCGTTACCGATAAAAAACAGAGTGACAGTGCTGCATCACCTTCAGTAGCCCTTATCTGGGAAACCACTGACTGGCTGACCCTGACTGCCAGCTATAACGAAGCTTTCCGCGCGCCCGGTATGGAAGAGATGTTTTCCACAGGCACACACTTCCATGTGGCTACTCCTCGCTTCAGTTTCAGCAATGTCTTTGTGCCCAACCCGGACCTGAAACCCGAAGAAGCAAAAAACAAGGAAATTTCAGCCCGGATGAATTTTTCCAACTTGCTGGGTAATGATGAGTTAGCTGTGACGGCCAATATCTTCCAGAACGATATTGATAACTTCATCAACCAGACCGTCGGTATGACAACTACAACCTGGAACAATGTTGATGAAGCTCGTCTGAAAGGTTTTGAGCTTGTTGGCAACTACCGTTATGAGAACGTAGAGCTGGGACTCTCCTACGGCCAGACCCGCGGTAAAGACAAGAAGTCTGGAGACTATCTGGAGAACGTTCCTGCCGATAAAGTGGTCGCCGAGATTGCCTATCTGGCATTTCAGGGGGATATCAAAGTAGGTTCCCGCTATACCCACGTGAAAGCTCAGGACAAAGTCAGTGACAGCTATTCAGGTCCGGAACTCTCGGGCAGCTATGACCTGATTGATCTGTACCTGAGCTATGAGCCTGCCACTGGATCATTAAAAGGTATCAAGACAGATCTGACCGTGAACAACCTGACCAATGAGTACTATCGAGTTGCTTGGGAACAACTCTATGAGCCAGGTCGCAACATTAAGCTCAATGTTCGCTACACCTTCTAAGAGGACTTGTCTGAAACACTCTCAAAACCCGTTCGGGCTGAGCCTGTCCAAGACCAATACTCCCCCTTCGACAAGTTCAGGGTGAACGGCATTTGTGTGTAATCGGGAAGTTGTTCGAGACAAATCCTAAGTCTAAGCCGGAACATCCGGCTTAGGTTTTCCTTCAAAGTGAAAGTCTGTCCATAGACCTCTTACACGACACTTACTTCTTATTTGTCATAAATCAAATAATACAAATGATAATGATTTGCATTAGTAATTTCTTTTTCGTACTATCGATCCGGTTAACATAAGCGCTTCGGGGAATTGATTAGGCGCTTCTGGTAACTGAACTAAATCAAATCAGATCTATTAAGCTGTACACATAGGCTCACAATGACGTTTACCAGAAGTAGACTGGCAATTGCTGTAATGGCGGTGTCTTCCGGTTTTGCATATGCAGAAAGCGCACCACAAACCGACGCAACCCTTCTCAATCAGGTGACAGTCACTGCCACCCGCTCTGAAAAAGACATCAATGACGTTGCCCAGACCATTGAGGTGGTTGACCAGTATCAGATCCAGCGGGATCAACCTGAGTCTGTAGCTCAAGCCGTTAAGTCTCTTCCTAACGTTTCCGTCAGTGGTGGTCCTCGCTCTAACTCTCAGAGCATCAATATTCGTGGTCTGGAAGGCACCCGAGTGCTTCAGATTACTGATGGTGCCCGTCAGAACTTTGCCAACGGTCACCGTGGCACTTACTTCACCGATCCTGAATTGTTGAAATCCATTGAAGTCGTCAAAGGCCCATCCAGTAATCTCTGGGGCTCAGGTGCCATTGGTGGTGTAGTGGTACAAAACACCAAAACAGCAGAAGAAATGCTGGAACCGGGTAAAACCCTGGGTGGCTATGTTTCTCAAGGCTTCCACAGCAACAACAATAAGTCCCTGACCAATGGTTCCATCTATGGGGTTACCGACAACTTTGACTGGTTGCTGAACGGCTATTACAACGATGCAGGTAACTATGAAACTGGCACCAGCGGCAAAGGCAACGGTGACGAAGTAGAGAACTCTGGCTCTCGTGAACAAGGTGGTATGGCAAAACTCGGCTGGCAGCTGAATGACGACAGTCGTCTTGAGTTCAAGGCCCAGCACGCTCAAACCAATGCCAAGGTTCCCAGCAACCCGGCTGAACAGGTTGATACTGACGTACCCCTGATTATTCAGGAGTCTACTAACACCAACCTTTCCGCTGCGTATCTGTTTAATCCTGACAGCAATCTGATCGACAGTAAGTTTCAGCTGTTCTACAACGATACCGAATTCGACGAGTATCGCATTGAAGACAAGCAAACAGATAATACCCACTACAAGACACTGGGTGCAGCCTTTACCAACGTTTCAAAGCTGACCCATCTTGATTTGACCTATGGTCTGGATGCGTACAGAAACACCATCGAAACCCAGCGCGATGACACAGGTAACGAAGGCAACCGCCCAGAAGCCCTGGATGGTGAATCCACAACCATGGGTGCATTTGTTCAGGCAGACGTACCTTTAGCCGAAGCCTGGACTCTGCAGACAGGTGTTCGCTACGACCACTTTGAAGCCAACGACAACCGTTCTGACTCTGAGATTGAGAAAAAGAATCAGAAAGACAGCGCTGTATCTCCTTCTGTTGCCCTGATCTGGGATACCACAGACTGGCTGACCCTGACTGCAGGCTACAATGAAGCCTTCCGCGCTCCGAACATGGAAGAGATGTTCACTACAGGAACACACTTTGCTGTAGGGCCTTTCATCAATTCATTTGTTCCCAATCCCGACCTGAAGCCGGAAGAAGCCAAAAACAAGGAAATTTCAGCTCGCATGAATTTCTCTGACATTTTTGGCGATGACGAACTGACGGTTACAGCTAACGTCTTCCAGAATGATGTGGATAACTTCATTAACCAGATTGTTTATGACCCGCACCCAATCAGCGGTATACCTACAAAAACAACCTGGAAAAACGTCGACGAAGCCCGCCTGAAAGGTTTTGAAATTGCCGGTAACTATCGTTATCAAGACGTACAGTTCGGCCTGTCTTACGGCCAGACCCGTGGCGAAGACAAAAAGACCGGCGAATATCTGGACAACATTCCAGCCGACAAAGTGGTGGCTGATGTTTCCTACATGATGCTGCAGGGTGACCTGAAAATTGGCTCCCGCTACACCCACGTCCGTGCTCAGGAAAAGATCCGTACTGACTATGACTACGGTAATGTTGATGCCTACGGCAGCTACGACCTGGTTGACCTTTACGTAAGCTACGAACCAGCCACTGGCGCATTGAAAGGCATCAAGACCGATCTGACCTTAAACAACCTGACAGATGAATATTACGTCTCAGCTTGGGAACAACTCCACGAGCCAGGTCGCAACGTGAAGCTTAATGTTCGCTATATGTTCTAAGCAGCTTTGAGCCAATAAATAGTACGAATCTTCAGTGCCGGGTATCTGCCCGGCACTGTTCTTTCCCACATATCCCTCAATTTAATAAATCTGTCAGATATCTTAATTTCAGTCTTCCTTAAAGTTTACCATTGCCTGATAATCCGCCCACCGATTAAGAAGTACAAAGTCGTTTACCATGTTAATTGTTCTGGCACTCTATCTGGCCATGCTGTCAGTGGTGGCTTATGGCGCAATAAAAGGTGCCAGTAAAGAAGAGTTTTTCAGTGGCGGGAGAAAGACAGGCTCCTGGGTTCTACTGCTTACGTTATTCGCTACCAACATGACATCCATCAGTCTGATTGGTGTGCCAGATCAGGCCTTTGATTCAGGGTTCATGGTGTTTATCTCCATGGGACTGTCGACTGCATTAATTGTCCCTTTCCTGTTCAGCACCATGGGGCGCAAGGTCTGCGAGCAATCCAAAAAACATGGATTCCTGACCCAGGGAGACCTGGTTCATTTGAAAACAGGCTCCAAATCCAGTGGGGCCATGGTTTCCTCCATCTCCATCCTGTTTTTAATTCCTTACATCATTATTGGCTTGAAAGGCGGGGGCGACGTTCTTTCCCTGATCTTTTCCTCCTATCAGCTGGCCATACCCGAATACCTGAGTACCGGGATTATTGCATTGATGGTGTTCGGTTACGTTTTTTTTGGCGGCATGACGGCGACTTCTCGAATTAACTCTATCCAGGCCGTCATATTTATGACAGGTGCCGCTTATATTGCGATCTACCTGTTTTCAAAATGGGGTGGGTTCTCTAACGGTCTGCAACTCCTGAAAACACAAAAAACAGACTTCTTCAGCTTATCCTATTATCTGGATAACCCCGGCAATACACTCTCTCTCATTCTTCTGGCCCTTTCTGTGGGAGCTTTTCCGCATATTTTCAGTCACTGGTGCGCCGCGAAAAGCCCTGACCGATTCAAGAGAAGCATACGGCTGTACCCTGCCTGTATCATTATTTTGTGGTTGAGCAGCACTTTTATTGGAATGCTTTCCAATCTGGAATTTGCTCAAAAGCCCGATGATCCTGTAATTATTGCTTTGATTGGCAGCCTGAATAATGAATTTGTGGCTGGAGCTATTGCTGTCAGCGTTCTTGCAGCCATCATGTCATCACTGGACTCGCAGTTACTGAGCGCCAGTGTCATCTTCCAGACCAGCCGTAAAAACGTCGACAAAATGCCTTTGGCTATCATGATTTTGCTTTGCTATGCCCTGGCTATTTGCACGGATGGCGGTATTTTCCAGTTGGGGAGCTGGTCTCTAACGGGGTTTGCAGCCATGACGCCATTACTGATGGTTTGTATACGTCAATCGTCCGTTAATAAGATTCTGTTCAATGTCAGTCTTGCCATCATTGTCATTCTCTGGCTGGCTTTCTTTATGCATGCTCTGGCTAACGGCTTTGTGGGTTACTCTATCCTGGACACAGGCATTGGTCCCGTTGTGCCACTGGTAGCGATCTCCACACTATGCAGTCTTCTACTGATGCTGAACAGCCAGAAAAAAGACTTCGCAAAAAGCCATCCAAACCCGGTAAAGCGCTAATGCAGCCAAGCACTAAGGGTCATAAAGACTCCGTTCATCCTGAGTTTGTCGAAGAATGCTGGCAATGCACTTCCGCAGGCTCAATGCGAACGGTATGGAATTAACGCTTAGCTGCACCAGGCGTATGGATACAGTCCCAGGGGGGAAGGCTTCAAGTAAAAAGGCAGAGCGCTTATTCAAACGGTGAAAACCCAGCCAGCCTGGATACAAGCCACACTGATAGCAATGTTCAGCCTGACAGTCATCTATAACACTTCGGATTTTGGCTATCCAGAGTGATGAAGCCCTGATACCCCAGCCCTCAGCATGTGATGAATAATAGCGTTAGTTAATAGAGTAAGAAGTTCCCGACTGAGACTTATCAAGGCATGTAAGCTTTGCTTTCAGACCCGCCTGAAGTCCTTTCGAGAACAACAATAGTGAAAAGTGAATGAGCTTAAACTCACATTTCACCTATGAAATTTCAATTTTATCAGTGGGTTGGCTTTTTTGTCCGACGTCAAATAAATGCGAATTATTATCATTTAGTTTATTGAATACGTCTTAAAGTTGCAGTACTCTTCACCAGCTAATGAACAAGTACTTTTTATAGAAAACATTATTCAGAATGAACTTTATATTATGGGCAATACACAATGTTTTCTTCGGCTATAGGCATTGATATGTCTCGAACGCTGCTCTTCACATTGATCATCTCCGTTGCCGCCCACGTCGCAGTGGCGATGTTCAATGCACAAGAAGAAAGTCAGCAGCAAAAGCTGGCAATGGGCAGTATCAAGGCGCCTATCAGTATGTCCTTCTCCTCGGTTCAGCAGGCTGCTCCTCAACCGGAACCAGAACCTGTCAAGGAAACCCCCAAGCCAGTGGAGAAGAAACCAGAGCCGGTCAAAAAGCCAGAGCCCAAGAAAGACGTCGTTAAAATCGCTGAGCCAGAGCCCAAGCCAGAAGTCAAAAAAGAGCCTGAGCCAAAGCCTGAAAAAATCGTTCAAAAAGAACCCGAGCCCGAACAACCTAAAAAAGAGATCGAACCTCAGCAAGAACCACCAGCAGAGAACCAGGTCGCTCAAACAGCAACGCAAGAAACAGAAGTCGAAGGTGTCAGTAATGAGCCTGTTTTTGTTTCTCAGCCAGCCATTCGAAAGTCTGCTCCACCAAGATACCCACGTATCGCCCAACGCAGAAATCAGCAAGGGGTCGTGATGCTTGAAGTAGTTGTAGACACCGAAGGTCATGCCATAAACATAAAAGTACTGGAATCCTCAGGCTTCGCGATTCTGGACAAATCAGCCATTGCTTCCGTAGAAGACTGGGAGTTTGAACCCCAGAAGAGAAACAACCAACTGGTAGCCTCCCGGGTCCATATTCCCGTGGCATTCCAACTGAATTAAGGGCTTCTGGCGATCAAACTGCCATGAGCAATAGAAGATTTTCAAGATTATTAGCAGGTATTAATTGATGTTACTGGAACAGATATCTTCCTTGGGACTCATGGGCTGGCCCCTGGCCATCATCTCCTGCATCAGTCTGGCCCTGATCCTGGAAAGACTGATCACTTTTGCACTGCTGCCCAGCCTCAATAAAAAAAGCATGCAGAACCTGCTCAATGAAGTCCGTGGCTGCTCTAACTGCAACAACAGCCAGAACAAGCTTTGCAAAAACCTCGTTGCGGGTAAAGGTGTTCGCAAAGGTGTCGCCATTCTGCTGAGCCACAATGATTGTGAAAAAGAAATGCGAGAGGAAGTGGCTGGCCTCTGGTTACTGAAACAGAAAAACTCCCTTCAAGCCTGGCTCAAGCCTCTAATGCTGATCGGTATCCTGGCTCCAATGCTGGGTCTGCTGGGAACAGTTCTGGGTCTGATTGGCATGTTCCAGGGTATTTCCGAAGTTCAGGGTCCAGTCACTCCAGACGTTCTCGCCGGTGGCCTCTGGGAAGCCATGTTCACCACAGCTTTCGGTCTGATGGTGGCTATTCCCTCCCTGGCTGCTGCCCATGGCTTCGGTATCTGGGCTAATCATTACGTCTCCAAGCTGGAGTTTGCCCTGAATCATGCAAACCTCTTGCTGGAAGGCTTGAAAATGAACGACGATGGCATTGCTATCACTCAGGAGACTGGAATCTGTCCTGAGGCAGTGCCAGCATGATCCGTATTTCCAACAGCGACGAAACCAATGCTTCTTTCACGGCAGCGGACCTGACCCCCCTGCTGGATGTTGTTTTCATTGTCATGGTTTTCCTACTGTTCACAGCCAATGTGCAAACCTTGAGCCTACCGGTCAACCTGCCTGAAGCAAGCCGTGAAGAAGCGGCTCTGACCCAGGAACCGAAAACCATGACGGTCAGCATTTTAGCTGACGGACAACCCTGGGCACTGGAAGATAAAAAATACGACAACTTTGAAGTGTTCAGCAAAGACCTGCTTGCGCAAGTCAAGGAAGCACCTGATACCACTGTTCTGGTTGCAGGTGATCAGGAAGCCCCTCTGGGCAATCTGGTTGAGCTGATGATGTTTTTAAGTGAGCACGAAATCACTGCCGCACAAGTCCTTATGGAGGAGAAGACCCCATGAACAAAGCTCTTGGAAAAAAACTTCTTGCCCCTCTGGCTGCAGCCTTGCTGCCGCTCTCTCTCTCCTTCTCTACGATGGCAACTGTGATCAATGCTCCTCAGGAAGCCAGCGCTTCTGAAGAAAAACGCATTATTTCTGCCGGAAACGGCATTACCGAGATCATTTATGCACTGGGTGCGGGCGATCAGGTCATTGCAGTGGATCTGACCAGTAACTACCCTGCACAGGTTAACAAACTGCCTAAGCTCGGTTATCACAAACAGCTTTCTGCAGAAGGCATTCTGGCCCTTAAGCCGGATATGCTGATTGGAACAGACGACATGGGACCAAAATCAACCATTACCCAGCTGGAAATGGCGGGTCTTGAAGTTGAGTCCTATAACACCGACAACTCTGCCGAGAATATCCATGAGCGCATAAGCTCCATGGCGACTCTGCTGGGTAAAGAGCAGGAAGGCAAAGAACTTTGGCAGTCCATCGACAACGATCTGAAAGCCGCTGAAAAGCTGGCCGAAGGCAAGGACAAACCTAAAGTGCTGTTTTTGCTGGCCATGGAAGGTAGAACGCCATCCGTGTCTGGTTCTGGTACAGAAGCCAACGCCCTGATCAAGCTGGCCGGTGGTTACAACCCTGCTGAAGAACAGTTCAACAGCTACAAGCCCCTGTCTAATGAGTCCCTGTTGGTTATGGCTCCGGATATCATTATTTATTCTGACCGTGGTCGTGGTCTGACCCAGGAACAGTTGCTGGACAGCCAGCCGGTTCTGAAGCAGACTCCAGCAGGCAAGAATGGTCGCATCATGATGGTCGATGGTCGCCTGCTATTGGGTGGACTCGGTCCCAGAACCGGTGAGACAGCTCTGGGCCTGGCCAAGGCCTTTTATCCGGAATCCTGATCACCGCCACTGAGAACAACAATGAACCGTAGTCGAAAATCGGCGCTGTTACTGATTGTGCTGGCAGTGGCCCTGCCAGCAGTAATTGTGCTGTCCATTGGTACTGGACCTGTTTCAATTTCACCTCTGGATATTGTTTCTATCTTTCTTGATCGACTGGGCATTACTGCCAGTGCTGTGTCCGATCAAACCCGTTTGATTGTGGAGTCTATCCGCCTGCCAAGAACACTCATGGGTGTCATGATTGGTAGCTCTCTGGCTGTTGCTGGTGCCTCAATGCAGGGACTTTTCCGCAACCCTCTGGCTGACCCCAGCATTATTGGCGTTTCCAGTGGTGCAGCCCTGGGTGCGGGTATCGCCATTGTTCTGGGTGGCGTTTTGTTTTCAGGTGTATCCAACACACTGATGCTGGATTACAGCGTCTCATTGCTGGCTTTCGCTGGCGGTGTGTTAACGACATGGATCGTTTATAAAATGGGCACCACCAACAATGGCACTTCAGTAGCCACCATGCTGCTGGCTGGTGTAGCCATTTCTGCTCTTGCCGGAGCGGGTATGGGCATTCTCAATTATGTTGCTGATGATGCGACCTTGAGAAACCTGACATTCTGGCAAATGGGTAGTATTGGTGGAGCCAACTGGAATTCAGTATTGCTGTGTTTCACCCTGCTGGGTCCAGTGATCTTCATGCTTTGTCGCTACGGACAGGTTCTCAATGCGATGCTGCTGGGTGAGTCTGAAGCTCGCCATCTGGGTATTGATGTACAGAGAACCAAGCTGAAGCTTATTCTTGTCACTGCTATGGCTGTCGGTGTGTCCGTATCCGTTGCCGGTATTATCGGTTTTGTCGGACTGGTCGTTCCTCACCTGATTCGTCTGATGGTCGGACCTGATCACAGAACCCTGTTACCGGCTTCTGCCATGCTGGGTGGTATTTTACTGCTGGCAGCCGACATGATTGCCAGAACCGCTGTAGCTCCAGCTGAATTGCCTATCGGTATCGTGACCGCCCTGATGGGGGCTCCATTCTTTATGTCTCTGCTCTGGCAGCAACGCAAGAGGATTGCTTGATGAGTAGTCTCAATGTTCAGAATGCCACAGTGCAGATCGGTGAAAAAATACTGCTGGATGATGTCAGTATTTCAGTAGCTCCCGGTGAAGTAGTCACGGTTCTGGGTCCCAACGGCGCAGGTAAAAGTACCCTGATGAAAGTGATCAGTGGTGAGCTCAAGCCCACGTCGGGCAAAGTCATAATGAACAACAAAAGTGACTGGGACCTGCAACAGCAGGCTCTGATGCTCGGTGTGTTACCGCAATCCTCATCACTTAGTTTTCCATTCACCACAGAAGAAGTGGTCATACTTGGACGTATTCCCTGCTCATCCGACAGAACTGAAAACCTGGCCGTTGTTGAAGCCGCATTGAGTGAAGTGGATGGCCTGCACCTAAAGGATCATCAGTACACCACTCTGTCAGGTGGTGAACGACAGAGGGTACATATGGCGCGAGTTCTGGCGCAGATCTGGGATGAACCCGAATTTGGCAAGCGTTACCTGCTGCTGGATGAACCGACTTCTGCACTTGATCCTGCGCATCAACAGCTGACCCTGAAAATGGCTCGCAAACAAGCTGAAAAAGGTGTTGGGGTACTGGTTATTCTTCACGACCTGAACCTTTCAGCTCGCTACTCTGACCGGCTGGTGATTCTTAAAGAAGGTGGGATTGCTGCCCAGGGAACACCTTATGAAGTGCTGACAGCAGAAACCATAAAATCAGTATTCAATGTAGATGTAACGATCTCAGAGCATCCTGCTCATGCTTGTCCTCTAGTCATCAATAATTGATCCTTTCTAATTTTATTTAACTTTTTTCATCCCCTCTAAGTCAGGGGATGAAAAATTGTCTTATGATAAACGGCTCACTATAGAAACTTCTTGGCAGATTCACTGACCTATCTGGGGATTCCCCCCAACACAGGAGATTGCCAGCTAATGAGCCAAGCCACGCGCAGAGCTTCTACTGAATCTAAAACGCTCTTTGGAGAAGTTAAGAGCCTGATTCAGGCATCCAAACAACGTGCTGCGGTGTCAGTAAATGCTGAGTTAACCCTACTCTACTGGCAGGTGGGACGACGTATTAATACTGAAGTATTAAAAGGAGAACGTGCGGAGTATGGTAAGCAAGTCATAGCAGGGCTTTCCAAAGAGTTAACTGCATTTTTTGGCAGAGGGTAGTCAAAGCGAAACTTGTTTCAAATGGTCCGATTTTCCGAGCTGTTTCCAGACCAGAAAATTGTGCAGACACTGTCTGCACAATTGAGCTGGAGCCACTTTAGCACCCTCACATCTATAGAAGATGAATTGAAGCGTAGTTTCTACACCACCATGGCACTTCAGGAGCGATGGTCTGTCCGCACCCTCAGTGACCGTATTGACAAGCTACTTTTTGAAAGGACTGCCATATCCAAAAAGCCTGAGGCGACCATTATTAAAGAACTCGAGATTTTACGCTCAGAAGGCCATTTCAATGAAGATATGGTTTTGAAAGACCCTTATGTGCTTGATTTTCTGGAACTAAGCGATACTTATCTTGAACGAGACATGGAGGACGCAATTCTCCGTGATATACAACAATTTCTTCTTGAGCTGGGAGCTGGCTTTACCTTTGTTGGCCGCCAACACCGAATTCAAATCGGTCCAGATGACTTTTATATTGATCTTTTATTCTACAACCGCAAGTTAAAGAGACTTGTAGCTCTTGAATTAAAAGCAGGAAATTTTAAAGCCGAATACAAAGGACAGATGGAGCTGTATTTACGCTGGCTTGCAAAATACGAACAGGAGCCTGATGAAAATCCACCTCTGGGTATTATTTTATGTTCCGGTAAAAACGAGCAGGAGGTTGAACTTCTGGAGCTGAATAAAAGTGGCATCCATATAGCGGACTACCTCACACATCTACCCCCTAAAGAAGTACTGGAAGCTCGCTTCCGACAGGCCATTCATAACGCCCGAAAGCAAATTGAAAACAAGCCCTTGCCGTGAGCCCAGCAATATTACTGAAGCACACGACAAGGCTTGATAAGCCAACAATAATCAGCGAACCATGTGCAAGAAGTGCATATGCTTCTCGTACTGATCAATAATGTCGCCGATCACTTGCTCTTTCGACCAGCCCATCACGTCATAATCCTGACCACCTTCCCTCAAGAAGACTTCTGCCCGGTAATACTTACTGTCCTCTTCGTCATCAATGACAAAGCTTGGCTGGGTGTACGAGCGAGGAATGACCTTGTAGATAAAGTCCTGCTCCTCACCATGAAATGCGGTCAGCGATGCAACGAACTTGGTTCTGTCAAAAGCTATTTCGGTGTCCACACCCTGCTCTTCCAACTCTCTGGATAAAGCTTTCAAAGCTGGCAAGACAACACTTCTCATAAATACACGGACACTTTTACGCTCCGGGAAATGAGTGATGTTCTGAAGACGATCCTGCCATGGAATAGAAGTGTGTCCGCCACTGGGGGCTAAAGTGGTTTGAGTCAGACTTTCTTTCTTAGCAGCATCCAGAGCCAGAGCTTTCAACAATCCATAACCAGAAACAAGTAGCACTATTGAGAATGGCAGAGCGGTCGCAATGGTCGCCGTCTGCAAAGCTTTGAGCCCTCCAGCCAGCATCAACACCAGAGCCACCAGACCAATCAGGGAAGACCAGAAGACACGCTGCCAAACAGGTGTTTTGCCGCTGCCCGTTGAAGCCAGCATATCAATGACCATGGCGCTGGAATCGGAAGATGTGACAAAGAAGACCACCACCATGATGATGGCTATACCTGACAGAAAGTCTGTAGCCGGGAAGTATTCCAGGAATTTAAACAGTGCCAGTGAAACATCTTCCTGAACAATGTCAGCCAATGCTGTTGCACCATGATTCATAATCAGGTCGATAGAAGTGTTGCCAAACACCGTCATCCATATAAAAGTCAGACCCGCTGGTACAAACAGCACACCACAGATAAACTCTCTAATCGTTCTGCCACGGGAAATACGGGCAATAAACATACCGACGAAAGGCGACCAGGACAGCCACCAGGCCCAATAGAAGAGCGTCCATCCACCCAGCCAGTCGGTGGGCTGATAGGCATAGAGATTGAAGGTTTTATCAACAATGTCAGACAGATAACCGCCAATGTTTTGCACCAGCAATTGCAGCAGCAAAATGGTAGGGCCAAGCACAATGACCAGAACCATTAAGAGCAGTGCCAGCAGCAAATTGATCTCGGATAAACGACGAATACCCTTATCCAGTCCGGACGCTACGGACAGTGTCGCAAGCGCTGTAATGACAACGATCAGAACAACCTGAACATTAGTACTGACTTCAATATCGAACAGATAGTTCAGACCGGAATTAACCTGTAAAACGCCATAACCCAGTGCTGTTGCTACACCGAAAGTGGTTCCGAGAATCGCAAAGATATCAATGACATGACCAATGACACCATGAATACGATCACCCACCACAGGGTATAAGGCAGAGCGTAAAGTCAGAGGCAGATTATGGCGGTAGCCGAAAAAGGCCAGAAWCAGAGCCACGATGGCATAGATAGCCCAGGCATGAAACCCCCAGTGGAAGAAGGKGATCCGCATAGCTTCTCTGGCTGACTCCACAGAAGCCGGATCCCCAACTGGAGGTGAAAGGAAATGCATAACCGGTTCGGCTACACCAAAGAACATCAGACCAATGCCCATGCCTGCAGAAAACAGCATGGCAAACCAGGAACCAAAGCTGAAATCAGGTTCTGAGTGATCCGGCCCCAGCTTGATATCGCCATAGCGTGAAAGACCCATAACAACAACGCCAATCAGAATCACAGCAACTGAAGCCACATAAAACCAGCTCGCATTGGTCATGATGGCACTTTGCAGGGCCATGGAATAAATCTCAGCCTGTTCAGGAAACAGTGCTGTGGCGGCGACCACCAGTAAAATGATGCTGGCAGCACCGATAAACACGGGGAGATTAAGGCTGTGTTTCGCCTCTTTCGTATCTGGCATAGGAATGGGGAAGGCTCCGGGAGTCAATGTACAGCATTTGACGGAAGGTGCTCGTACAGCCTGTTGAGCTATACAAAAAATGAACAATTTCAGACAACTTTAGCGCGAAAATATTATATGTCTAATGTTTAGTGGTCAAACCATGTTTGTTTTTCTGATCAATTTATGGCAAACAAGCACACCAAATACCCAAACACTCAAGAGAATGCTATGTCCGATTCCTGTTATTGGAACGATGTCCTTGTTTCACTGCGACAAATCATCCGGGCAACAGACCTGCACTCAAAAAGGATGATCAAAGTATGCGGGCTGACCATCCCCCAGGTTATGGTGCTCAGAGCCATTGAAACTCTGGGTGATGTTACGGTCAAAAGAATCTCTCAGGACGTTTCCCTGAGTCAGGCCACGGTCACCACCATCCTTAACCGTCTGGAGGATCGCAAATACATTGAGAGGGTCAGAAGTACTAAAGATAAACGCATAGTAAATGCTCGTCTTACGGCCGACGGGCGCCATGTTCTGGCAACAACACCACCTCTGCTCCATGAAAAATTTATTGAGCGTTTTGAGTCACTGGAAGAGTGGGAAAAAACTCAACTACTCTCTGCCCTGCAACGGGTAGCGACGATGATGGATGCAGAAAGCATTGATGCTGCGCCAGTACTGGATGTGGGTACACTAACTTCCTGACCAGATAGATAGTTTGAACTCTTATTATTAGAGCTGTAATCTATAAGCGCCAAATATCATATGAAAAAATGCCATGAGCAAAAGGCGCGATTTTTCATGATTCATTCGATGAAAAGATGTGTCTAGGTAATATGCCGCTTCCCAACTCTTTATGAGGAAGAGTTTCCCGGGAATCTTCCGCGGCATTTCATCCTGCATGATATGAGCGAATATAGATGTTTCGCTGCCTGTGCGGTGAGCATCATCAAACAGCCATGAGAATGTTTGCTAAGCCCGAATAGCAGCACTTTCATAATAAAAATAAAATTTCAGGTGCGACTTAATGCAAAAATCCGTTAAGACTCTGGGTGCAGCAGTGATACTTTCTTTATCCAGCACTGCTGCTTTCGCCTCTTCCTGTGGAAAAGTCTCCATTGCTGATATGAACTGGAGCTCAGCCTCTCTGATGGCCCATGTCGATCAGTTTATCCTGACTCATGGCTTCGGCTGTGATGCTGAACTGGTTCCAGGCGACACCATGCCCACCAGCACCTCCATGGTGGAAAAAGGTGAGCCTGATATTGCCCCGGAACTCTGGAGCAATGGCGTAAAGGAAGTTCTGGATAGAGGTATTGCAGAAAAGCGTCTGAGCCTGGCCGGAGCCTCCCTGTCTGATGGTGGAGAAGAAGGATTCTGGGTACCTAAATACCTCGTGGATAAAGATCCCTCTCTCGCGACGATTGAAGGCATTGTTAAAAACGCAAAGCTGTTTAAACACCCTGAAGATTCTGATCTGAGTGCCTTCTATGGCTGCCCGGCTGGCTGGAACTGCCAGATCACAGCCAGTAATCTGTTCCGCGCCATGAAGCTGGAAGACGAAGGCTTTGAACTGATCGATCCAGGCTCAGGTGCTGGTCTCTCAGGCTCTCTGGCAAAAGCTTACGAACGTGAAGAAGCATGGTTTGGTTACTACTGGGCACCTACAGCCATTCTCGGAAAATACGACATGGTCAAAGTAGACTTTGGCAGTGGTGTTAATAAAGAAGAATACATGAGCTGCACCAGCCAGAGTGAATGCGAGTCTCCAAAAGTCACCATGTACCCACCCTCAGCAGTTCACTCTGTGACCACTACATCCTTCGCCAGTAAAGCACCAGAAGCGTATCAGTACATTGAGAAGCGAGCCTTTACCAATGCGGATATGAACCGTCTGCTGGCCTGGATGGAAGACAACCAGGCCGATGGTGAAATAGCCATGGAACACTTCCTGAAGACTTACCCACAGGTTTGGGAGTCCTGGGTTTCACAAGCTGAAGCCAAAAAAGTCAAAAAGGCTCTGGCCGAGCTGTAAGAACGAGCCAAACTGAATGGGGGCTGCAGAGAAGCTCCTATTCAGTCAGCTGGTTTGAACTATTGGAATCAGAAATGTAACCTAGTCGCGCCAAAACAAGCTGTAGGCATGTGCCGAAGAGTGTCGTCTTTCGACAGGTTCAAAATACCGAGTTTGACGCTAATACCCATAGCGGACACAACTGCACATCATCCGAAGCAGCCGTTACAACGACTTCCAACGATAGATCATCCAGGTACCACTACCATGCAGAAAGCCATCAGGACTCTGGGAGCAGCGATCCTACTTTCAGTTTCCAGCACTGCTGTCTTTGCCAACACCTGCGGCAAACTTTCCATTGCTGATATGAACTGGGACTCAGCAACCCTGCTCGCTCATGTAGACCAGTTCATTCTGAATAATGGCTACGGCTGTGACGCCGAACTCGTACCTGGTGATTCCATGCCCACCAGCACGTCCATGATTGAAAAAGGTGAGCCTGATATTGCCCCGGAACTCTGGACCATTTTTATCAGAGAGGCATTGGATAAAGGCGTTGAGGAAAAGCGCCTGCGCATTGCCGGAGCATCTCTGTCCGACGGCGGTGAGGAAGGCTTCTGGGTACCCAAATACATGGTCGACAAAGATCCTTCTCTGGCTACCATTCAGGGGGTTATCAAAAATGCATCTCTGTTCAAACACCCTGAAGACCCTAAACTTTCAGGTTTCTACGGCTGCCCCGCAGGCTGGACCTGCCAGATTACCGTAAGCAACCTGTTCAGAGCCCTGAAACTCGAAGATAAAGGCTTTGAAATGATCGATCCGGGCTCCGGCGCTGCCCTGGGTGCATCTCTGGCCAGAGCTTATGAGCGCAAGGAACCCTGGTTTGGTTATTACTGGGCACCCACACCGGCGCTGGGCAAGTACGAGATGGTCAAGGTTGATTTTGGCAGTGGCGTCAACAATGACGAATACAAGAACTGCACAACCCAGGTGGATTGCGAGAACCCTAAAGTAACCATGTACCCACCTTTACCTGTACATACTGTCACTACAGAGTCGTTCGCCAGCAAGGCACCTGAGGCTTACCAATATATACAACAAAGGTCTTTCACTAATGCCCAGATGAATAAACTGCTGGCCTGGATGGAAGACAATCAAGCGGACGGAGAGATGGCGATGGAACACTTTCTGAAAGATTATCCACAGGTCTGGCAGGCCTGGGTTTCAGAAGCAACCGCCACCAAAGTCAACAAAGCTCTGTCGCGCTTATAAGAAAGACCCAAGGAAAATAATGTATGGCTGAAAAATCCTGGTTGACTGAGTTTCCAGAAATGGATCGCAGTGACCTTATCTCGATCAGAAAAACGCTGGACGGTGCCTACCGGGAATTTTCGCGCACTTATGGCGATTCAATAGAGGCATTTTTTGATCCTCTGTTGAGTTTTCTATCAGGCTTTGAACAGTTGCTGCTGAACTCTCCCTGGTGGCTGGTACTGGGCGTGATTACCGGACTGGTCTGGTTAGCCAGCCGGTCCTGGAAACTCTCCGGCGCCATTGCCATTGCCCTGCTTGCCATTGGTTATTTTGGCATGTGGGAAGACACCATGCGGACACTGAGCATGATCACGGTCTGCACCTTTATGGCCATATTGCTGGGCATACCTATCGGGATTCTGATGGCCCGCTCTGATCGGGTTCAGAAGATTGTGACTCCCATACTGGACGTCATGCAGACCATGCCCGCTTTTGTCTATCTGATCCCTGTTGTCATGCTGCTGGGTATTGGCAAGATTCCAGGCCTGATTGCTGTCATCATTTATGCCATCCCACCAGTCATTCGTTTGACCAACCTCGGCATACGACTGGTGGACAAAGAAGTATTGGAAGCCTCAACAGCGTACGGCGCCAGCCCTCTACAAAGACTTGTGGGTGTCCAGTTACCTCTGGCCATGCCCAACATTATGGCCGGGATTAACCAGACCATCATGATGGCTCTGGCCATGGTGGTGATCGCCTCCATGATTGGTGTTAAAGGTCTGGGACAACCGGTCCTGAAGTCCATTACCAACCAGTACTTTACCCTTGGCCTGTTAAACGGTCTTGCCATTGTTGCCCTGGCAATAATGTTTGACCGGGTATCCCAGGCATGGGCAAAACGCAGCCAGCAACACCTGGAGAGTCCCCATGTCTGAGTTAATCTCTGTCCGTAATCTCTACAAGGTGTTTGGCAAAAATCCGGCCAAGGCCATGACCCAGGTGCGATCGGGGGTCAACAAGCAGGAACTGCTGACCGACCATAACCACAGCCTGGGTCTGAAGGACATTAACCTGACCATCGATCGTGGTGAGATTTTTGTCATCATGGGCCTTTCCGGCTCTGGTAAATCCACACTGATTCGACACTTTAACCGTCTCATTGATCCTACCGAGGGAGAGATCATTGTGGATGGTATTGATGTTATGAAACTGCGACCCAAAGAACTGGAACAGTTTCGTCGTAAAAAGATGGCCATGGTCTTTCAGCGTTTTGGTTTATTGCCCCATCGGTCTGTCATTGAAAACATCAGTTACGGCCTGAAGATCCAAGGCGTCAAAAAAGCAGAGCGTCTGGAAAAAGCCCACCAGTGGCTGGAGACTGTTGGGCTCAATGGTTACGAAGAGCAATACCCTTCACAGTTGTCTGGAGGTCAGCAGCAGCGTGTAGGCCTGGCTCGTGCACTGTGTACTGATGCTGAAATCCTGTTAATGGATGAAGCCTTCTCGGCATTGGATCCACTGATCCGGAGTGAGATGCAGGATCAACTCATCGAGCTTCAGGCCTCACTCAAGAAAACCATTGTTTTCATTACCCATGACCTGGATGAAGCCCTGCGACTGGGCGATCGCATCGCCATCCTGAAAGACGGCGAACTGGTACAACTGGGTAAACCGGAAGAGATTCTGCTGAACCCTGCCACGGATTACGTCGAGGCCTTCGTCAAAGATGTGAACCGTGCCCGAGCCCTGACTGTTGAAACGGTTATGCAGGCACCTGTAAACCGGATTACTGCCAGCACCATTGGTGAAGCTCTGGAGCAGATGAAGAAAATCCCTGAAAGGTATGGCTACTATGTCAGTGACGAGGGTTATCAGGGTGTAGTGCTTCAAGACACTTTGGAAAAAGCCGTTCAAACCAATGCCGAAGCTTCTCTCAAAGAGGGCATGGTTGAGGAGTTGGAAGCCGTATCCCCTGATGCGATTCTGGAAAGTGTTATCCCGGACACTCTGGAGACTGATTACCCGCTGCCTGTCGTCGATGAAGAAGGCGAATTGCAAGGTGAACTCTCTCGCTCCAACCTGATCGAAGTATTGGGCGAAACTTCCAGACAGGCTGCCTGATAGTACTCCTGCCTGAATCACCTATTGGTAGCCATCATGGCTACCAATAGCCTTTCCAAACCTTTTCATACACTGTCGTTTTTTAGTACCCTCACCCGCCTAAATAAAAAAGAAGTTACAGGGACAAGTATGTTTATAAAGAAGCTTATCAGGCTTAGTGCTCTGATATTGGCCACATTTTCCTTAAGTGGTTGCTACCTTATTGGTGAGAAAGTTGAAGTGCCTCCAGCCCATGTTGGCAAAATTTTGACCAAAGACGGTTATAAACCTGATACGGTAAACCCATCCAAATTTCGACTCGATGCCTGCATTGCCTACTGTGACAGAATGGTACTGCTGGAAGTATCTGATCAGGGCCTGGCTGAGCGGTTCAAACTGTTTATGCCAAAAGATCAGTTGAATATGGAGTTTGAAGTTCGCATGACGATCTCTGTCGATAACCGAATGATCGACAAAATTTACGACCGAATTCCACCCAACAATAACAAGATTCCCTTCAACAAAATCTATCTGACATACGCTCAGCCCATCATCCGGGATGTTGTTCGTCAGATCGTAGCTGAGTATCAGATCAACGAAGTGGCATCCAGTCGAGAGAGAATCAGTCAGGAGCTCTTTAATGGTGTTTCGAAAGCACTGGAAGGCACACCGTTAATGGTCAAGCGATTCGGATTGGCTGACGTTCAGTTCCCGGAAGTCATCACCCGGGCAAAAGAAGCTGCGGCTGAGAGAAGAGAACAAATCTCCAGAGAACAGGCCCAGTTTGAAATACAGAAAATCCAGTTGGAAAGACAGCTGGAAGAAGCCAAGATGCTAAGAGCCATCGAAAAAGAAAAAGCGGAAGCCACCAAAGAGGTCAACGAAATTCTAGCCAAGTCAGTAGACGACAAATACCTTGCTTATCGAGCGCTGGAAGTACTCGACCAGATGGCCAGCTCTGATAACAAAGTATTTATTCCTGTTGAAGCCTTGGGTACGGTAGGTCTCCAGCAAGCGATATTTGAAAAAGAAGTCAGAAAATCAGGTAAGTGATCATCTCATAAAAACCTGAGTATTGGGGGCTAGCCCTGATGCTTTTTCGAGACAGTGGCAGGTATAAAAAATACCTGCCACCTTTTTCATGCCTCACCGTCAATCCCACCTATTATTCTGAATCCAATCTTATATTTATTTTGGCTCTTAATGGATTCTGGGGAGCTGGTTGAGGACGAGTTATTTGACTATGAATAGAAGACGTTTTCTTGTACAAAAGTGTCATGAAACTTTATGACCTCCTCGACAACGCCAAGTGCTTTGAACAGATACGCCAGATTCGCTGGCCTGACGGGGTGAAATGCCCACACTGTGCCAGCTCAGACATAACCCGCCAAGGCAAGGACGATTCACAGCCTGACAGACAGAGATATTCTTGTAAAGAATGTCAGCGTACTTTTGATGACCTGACACTTTCTGGTTTTTCAGG
>NZ_LASA01000274.1 GCF_001562015.1 Endozoicomonas arenosclerae
GAGGATAAGGAGGTCTTCCGTTGCCACGCTTAGGGTAATAGGGCTCGATTACGGCCTCTAAGCGTTTCCATGGAATCAGAACCTCCATTCTTTCAAGAAAAATTTCCCTACGAGTTCTGCGTCGCTTCTGGCTGAATTCACTGTCGGAAAAAGAGAGTTGTTGGTCCATGACTACCTCTGATCAAGCTGCTGAGATTATTATCTCATGATCAGGGACTTATTCGCAGGTTCCTTAGATTTACAGTCTCTTTCAACAATTTTAATTGATACATTATCTGCAGATTCAAGAAACCCTAATGTTTTCATGTTGCTTATGATGGGAATACATGCTGTCATATATCCTTCTAAGACAGGGTCTCTAATACCTTCTTCAATAGCTGAACTTAAACAATGACTTAAGACGAATAGCTCTGTAAAAATTCTCTCGTTATATTGTTTTAAAAGCTGTTGAGACATACCGTGTTGATTTATGTGTTTATAGGTGTCAGAGAACCGGTTAGCTAGGAGCCTGTCGGACTTAACCAGCAAAACAGGTAAAATCCTGATTCCAGTACCAGTAACACTCAAAGCACTATGAATAAGTGGAAGTTCAAACCGGTCGACCGAAACACTCCCGACCTTTTCCCTGCCAGCATCCAGGATTATCTTCCAGAAGGTCATATGGCTCGCTTTGTGGTGGATGTTGTTGACCAGCTCGACCTGTCTCCACTGATCAATTCTTATCGAGGCACAGGATCAAAAGGCTGGC
>NZ_LASA01000275.1 GCF_001562015.1 Endozoicomonas arenosclerae
CCGGTAATGACCACTACCGGTGTATCGGCTAGGCATTCCTGAAGATACCTCTCGATAGCTCTGGTTATATAGGGCATATATTCGACCAAAATAGATTTTAATTACGACTATTTTGGATTCTAGTAAAGACTAAACTGAATTTCCAATTCGACTATTATGGATTTTACATACGCAAAAAGGCTAGCTGCCAGCATGCCCATAAGCTGAATACGGAGCTAGAAGGCTGACCGAAAATAGACTGCCTCCTAGGAGCCTGTCGGACTTAACCAGCAAAACAGGTAAAATCCTGATTCCAGTACCAGTAACACTCAAAGCACTATGAATAAGTGGAAGTTCAAACCGGTCGACCGAAACACTCCCGACCTTTTCCCTGCCAGCATCCAGGATTATCTTCCAGAAGGTCATATGGCTCGCTTTGTGGTGGATGTTGTTGACCAGCTCGACCTGTCTCCACTGATCAATTCTT
>NZ_LASA01000276.1 GCF_001562015.1 Endozoicomonas arenosclerae
GAGGATAAGGAGGTCTTCCGTTGCCACGCTTAGGGTAATAGGGCTCGATTACGGCCTCTAAGCGTTTCCATGGAATCAGAACCTCCATTCTTTCAAGAAAAATTTCCCTACGAGTTCTGCGTCGCTTCTGGCTGAATTCACTGTCGGAAAAAGAGAGTTGTTGGTCCATGACTACCTCTGATCAAGCTGCTGAGATTATTATCTCATGATCAGGGACTTATTCGCAGGTTCCTTAATGCTTGGTTTATAAGTTTGTAATACGCCGTGCAGAGCTTACTAAATCAATGTGTTTGAAACAATTTACTGAAAAGACCTTCTCCCTATCCACTAGTGCAGCCAAGAGTTCTCTCTCCGTTCATCCTGAGCTTGTCGAAGGATGCTGGCACTTCGACAAGCTCAGTGCGAACGGTATGGGGTATAACATTTATCTGCAACATGTGGCGTGAATGACTCTTAAATGAGGTCAGAGTCTTCAAAGCTTCCTGACATATCTCTGAGAAACAAACCCTCGATCCTGATCAACCGATTCCGAGCCATCAAAATCAAAACCATTTCGCTCATAAAAGCTTTTGGCTAAATGGTTATCTTTTAATACCCACAGCATAACTCTCGTGAAGTCACTTTTCCTAAGCTAGTCTCTTCCAATATAAAATGAGCCTGAACAAAAGCCCGGTTTCCAATACGAACTGAGCCTGTAAAGGTCCAGGATGTCGTTCATGATGAGAGGATGAAGATTATCATGAACACCAAACTCATCAAGACCCTGGATCAGGTCAGCGACTTCCTTGAACATGTCCCAGACATAGAACCTGGCTGGGAGTCTAAAGATGAGTGTTACCGATGGATAGAGTTAACTCTCAGTCATTTCCGTTACCGCTC
>NZ_LASA01000277.1 GCF_001562015.1 Endozoicomonas arenosclerae
CCTTGCAGGAGCTCACAATAAAATGCAAGCTCCTCCAGGCACTCACTCCCAAGCCCTAAAACCCTTTCTAAAAAGACAAACAGACAGCCACTGTAAAGTCATCCGCCACTCTTTAAACAGAGTTTAATCAGGAGCAATCCTATAAAAAGAAGAGAAAGCCCTTAGACTTCCATCAGATCTTTTTCCTTGCTGGCCAGCGCTGAATCAACAGCAGCGATATATCGGTCAGTTACCTTCTGGATACCATCCTGTGCACGACGCTCATCGTCTTCACTGATTTCCTTTTCCTTCTCCAGCTCTTTGATATCAGCCAGAGCATCACGACGAATATTGCGGATAGCGATCTTCGCGTTCTCAGCTTCCTGACGAGCCTGACGGGTATAACCTTTTCGAGTTTCTTCCGTCAGTGGTGGCAGAGGAATACGAATCACCTCACCAGCAGTAGAAGGATTCAGACCCAGATCGGACTTCAGAATGGCTTTTTCAACAT
>NZ_LASA01000278.1 GCF_001562015.1 Endozoicomonas arenosclerae
GCATCGTTGTCGTCATGGTAGTGGCCATAACCGTAGTAAGAGTGACCATAGGTTCTTACGACCACTACATTGTTTCTGAGAACCCTTTTTCTGGGTGCGACCACCACAATATTATTCTTTATGACTTTTGGTCCCCCCCAGCGATCGTCGCGACGATCTTCGCGATTATCCTGGCGGTCATCACGACGGTCTTCACGGTTATCCTGGCGATCATCCTGGCGATCTTCGCGGTTGTCCTGACGATCATCTTTGCGATCTTCGCGATTGTCCTGACGATCATCTCGACGCTCCTCGCGAACTTCATCACGGTCGTTATCGCCCCAGCCAGCATGGACCAGAGTGGATAAAGGTGAACAGCTGGCGATTAAAATAAAATACGTGAATAGTCGTTTTATCATACGGGTTCTCTCTAAAAAGGTCGGCAGTCGGTTAACTACGGGCCTTGAAGGTTTACAGTCGGGCCGTTACCAGTTATCCCTTCTGTCATCTCTTCGGTCTTCACGGTTATCCTGACGATCATCTCTGCGGTCTTCGCGATTGTCCTGACGATCATCTCTGCGGTCTTCGCGATTGTCCTGACGATCATCTCTGCGGTCTTCGCGATTGTCCTGACGATCATCTCTGCGGTCTTCGCGATTGTCCTGACGATCATCTCTGCGATCTTCACGGTTATCCTGACGATCATCGCGACGGTCTTCTCTACGGTCACTGCCTGGTAGCGCATGAGCTGTATTTGCCAGTGGTGCAATCACCATAAAAGACAGCAGTGCGGTGCAGAGAAACTTCTTCATTCTTTATCGACTCGGTATCAAACAGCCCTTGT
>NZ_LASA01000279.1 GCF_001562015.1 Endozoicomonas arenosclerae
CAAAGTCAGTGGGGAGCTTTGATGAAATAATCAGTGTGAGCTCTTCTCTCTGTTGCAAGCTCAGTTTGGAAGGCCGACCGTTGATAGGTCGAGTTTTCAGGGCTTCCAAGCCACCTCGTTCATAACGATCAATCCAGTCGTAAACGCATGACCTGTGAGTAGAATACTTTTCGGATAGCTGATTGACAGTGGCGCCCTCCAGCCATAGGTGTATAGCCTCTAAACGAATAGATTCTCGAACATCATGGGGAATTTTACGGCCGTCGACTTTGCTCATGTACACCTCAAATATGAGGTGTCAGTTATACAGAAACTCTTGTCGGGAAGTTTTGGCCCAGATCAATAGCTGTGCACACTTAAAAATAATAAATCAACTATCACCCTTTTAGAGAGAATATACTGTTTATGATTTTTAGCACGTAAGTCATGCAGGATAGGACTCTGGCTTATCCTTTATTGCTACCGAGCCAGATACCTCAAAGTATCAATATCTAATCGATTTGCAGAAGTGTAGCCCATAGACTACACTTCTGTAATGAAATACGAAGTTCTCCGTACCTCTGAGTTTTCCCATTGGGAATAGTAAATGATCCACGTTCTTAGAACGTGGTTTTGCTTTATGCCCCCCCTATAAGGGGGCTGAAACCGCCAGCCTTCAGAGAAGGCTGGTGAGAGTTGCCCCAAGATTGCAGATTATTTCCTGAAATCTATCTCCTGCTGGAGACGTTCTTTCTTTTCTTGGTACTTCACATATTTACGGATCATTTCTGCATCTACTCCGACAGTATCGACACAGTAGCCTTTTGACCAAAAGTGATTACCCCAATAC
>NZ_LASA01000280.1 GCF_001562015.1 Endozoicomonas arenosclerae
TTTCTAGTTGGCATAGACATTTTCTGTCTCCGTCTCTTTTGCTGAGAGCTATTTCAAAAATAATAAGTGTTTCCCATATAAGTCGAATTTATGAACCTTTATTAAAAATCAGATTCAGGGTATTGGTTAGGATGAGTCGTTTAGTTCTAAAGAGTCTTTTCTGTCTACCGTTATGGGTGATGTCATGTGTTGTTAGTGGTGCACCTATGGATGCAACACCTGCATTTTCTTCAGGGGAATCATCTAATCCTCCTCTGGAAACAACATCGTCATATTCTGGTTCTGAGAATCCTACGTCACAAGCCCCTAGGAGCCTGTCGGACTTAACCAGCAAAACAGGTAAAATCCTGATTCCAGTACCAGTAACACTCAAAGCACTATGAATAAGTGGAAGTTCAAACCGGTCGACCGAAACACTCCCGACCTTTTCCCTGCCAGCATCCAGGATTATCTTCCAGAAGGTCATATGGCTCGCTTTGTGGTGGATGTTGTTGACCAGCTCGACCTGTCTCCACTGATCAATTCTTATCGAGGCACAGGATCAAAAGGCTGG
>NZ_LASA01000281.1 GCF_001562015.1 Endozoicomonas arenosclerae
GCGTATAACTTGAGGCGGATGTTCAGCCTGAAACAAGTGAATGAAGAGCAGTGGTTGGAACTGGTCTTGTTGGCGACTTATCTGTGGCACTATTGGGCTGATCTGAGGCCAAGAGTGAGAAAAATCATAAGGACAAGTTGAAAATGTAATGCGCCGGAGAGGGTTTTATAAGTTCTCTCCGGAATAGTCAGAGTCTGAAATTACTTGAACTGCGTTTATGGGTTCAAGTCCGACAGGCTGCTAGAACAACAGTCCAAGGAAAACCCTTCCATGCCCCTCAAGTGGTTTCACACACTAATGCTTATGTGCCTGATATCGCTAAACGCTCAGGCCGCCAAAATTGACTTCTGGGATCAACAGAAGCGAGGCACCAATTTTTTTAACAGTGAACCTACTGAACAGAATTACAAAGCGGCCAGCGAAGCCGGTCTTGAATGGGTTCGTGTCACCTTCAGCAAGTGGGAAAGCCGGGAAAAAGACTTTCTGGCTGGCAACCTGGACA
>NZ_LASA01000282.1 GCF_001562015.1 Endozoicomonas arenosclerae
ATGCACTGCAGACACTAAAGATTATGACAGTGCCATGGAGCAGTTTTTATCAGAGCAAATAAAAAACGGCAAAAGTCCCTATGAAATAGCTGATGAGCTCAACCTGAAAAACATTGGTAAGTGGTCTGCAGCTAATGAAGTTAAAGCGGCCTGTAGAGTGGAGCTTCCAAAAGCTGTCACTAAGGAGACAGAGGTTGAGGATCAAGACAACCAGCCAATGGACCTCGAAGAGGTAGAAGATGCATGCAGTGAGGGGGAATCATTTGAAAGTGATGCATCTATAGAATGGACCAGTGAGGACGTAGTCACTTTGATTAAGGACAAAGGTCTGAAGCTACCTCCCGGCTATCGATTGGAACAAGATGTATTAGCCTTTTGTAAAGATGAAGTTGTAAGG
>NZ_LASA01000283.1 GCF_001562015.1 Endozoicomonas arenosclerae
TGAGCACTATGCATCAAGAATGACTTGTACCCAGGCTTTGGTAGCCGTGATGCGCAAGCTGATACGTATAGCATTCAGCGTATGGCGTAGCCAAAAGACATTCGATATGGCTCAATATCATTCCCCCATTATGCAAAAAGCTATGCTGTCTGATTAAAGACCCAAGCCTCTTGCAGTGGAGAGTTTCTCACCGATGAGGCTCTAATTTCTTATGTAATTACTAAAAGCAGGTTGACAAGAAACATAGAGCCTCAGTGCGAACGGTATAGGGTTTAGCACATAGCTGCACTAGGTGTGTCAGGGACGACATCACACAAAATAAAAACATGCATTAATACCTGTTGCCGGTGATTCAGGGCTGGCACAATACCTCCGGAATATTCGGCAGCAGGATGCTGGTCATTGAGTAAGGAACAGGCATGTTGGATCTATGCCTGATAAAAAATAAAAATGGAATGTATAAATGTAGTATTTTCCAATCCTGAAATGAGCCTGAAGGCAGGTACTACTACCTAACCCTCGGCTTGTCGCTCATGAACTAATTGAAACAGGATTTCTCTGGCTTGTTGCAGCTTTCTGGCCGCTTCATTATCGGTCATGGCTTCCGCTTTGTCCTTTAGTTGGTCCAGTGTAATCCCTTCTTTCAGGTACTGTTCTGGTTCCTTCAGTGACAGGAACTTTTCGTAAGGGGTCATCATGTTTTCATAGC
>NZ_LASA01000052.1 GCF_001562015.1 Endozoicomonas arenosclerae
GCACATAGACTTCGTGGACTCTTTCGAACGCAATAGAGGCCAGTAGCTGGTGGTAACAGCCCGTTGCTTCCATAGCCAGGGCTGTTGACTGGGGCAGAGAGAGAACCCACTCCGTGATCTCTGTGGGTGAATTAGCAATACGTTTGAAAGAACCATCCTGACTACAAATGTCTAACCATTGAGAAGACACATCAATACCAATGAAGTTAAGTATTGTTTCCATAACGGTCACCTAGATCTAATCTTCATACGGGGGGGGGGGTGACCACAAGCTGGCGTTAGCTTGCAAAAATTGTCTACCGTAAGGTAGGAGTGCTCCTAATCGTCGCTCATGCTTGTGGGTGGGGATTTCTCAGTCAGTCTGTCCGAAAGGCAGTAAGCAGTCGATGCCCCTCACCCCCGCCTCTAACTTTATACAAATAATTAGAGACAGGTTAAACATACAAGCCTGTCGAAGTGCATTACCAGCCCCCTTCGACAAGCTCAGGATGAACGGAGTATCTGTGAGCGTCTGCACTAGTGTGGCAAGTCCAGGCTTGCCTCCTTTTCCCAAGTTTTAGCTCCTTCCAGAAATCACTTTTCCAGTCCTTGTTTAAGAGCCTATAAAAAATTTCTGATTTTTTTCAAAAAAAATGGGAATAAAAGCAGAGCTCACTCCGTCTTCTAGGGTGAGTAATCTTTATGGTGTACCCATGTCCAATTCTGGAAAACAGTTTCAACAGCTAACGACACCCTGGCGTGATCGTTTGTTCTCTGTCGCTGTCCGTCAGGCAGATTCTCGACAGAAAGCTGAAGACTGGGTACAGGAAAGCATGCTCAAAGCCTGGAAACATTTTTCTGACCTCAAGGAGTCTGAGACCGTTTATGCCTGGCTGCTGAAAATTCTTCATAGCGTGATCGTTGATGATGTACGACGTGAGTCCAGAAGAGCCAAGCTCGCTCCAGTTGTTTGTGTTGAAGATGAAGAGCTACAAAAACACTCTTCTTCATCCGCTGGTCCCTTTGAAGAAGTCTTGCAGCAACAAAATCATGACCGGATAAGCAACGCTATCTCAGCCCTGCCTTGCGAATTTCGTGAAGTGCTCCTGTTCAGGGATGTGGAAGGCCTGAGCTATCAGGAAATCAGTGAAATTCTCGACATTCCAAAAGGTACGGTTATGAGCCGCCTTTCCCGGGCAAGAAGAATGTTATCCAGCGCCCTGATTAAATCGAGCGATCACAGCTCGACCCACGTTCGCACAGAATCCGCAGGAGGTTTTACATGAACACTTCCTACCACACCGATAGCTCCAAACTAGCTGACGACACCAAGTGGCAAGAACTGCACGCTTCACTGCAGGATATGTTGGCCGGTTACGTCGACAATGAACTGGAAGAAGACGAGGTTCTGATTCTGGAAGCGCATCTGGCAGGTTGCAAGCTCTGCCGGGATGACCTTGCCAGACAGTTTGCACTCAGCCAGCACTTGAGAGCCCTGCCTCTTGAAAGAATGTCTGCCAGTCTCCACGACAAACTGGACAAGATTACCGAGCAACCCCAGGTTGAATCAAAAGTCACCCAGCCTCAAAAGGCATCAGGTGGCTCTGCCACTCGCTGGCTGGAACGGCAATGGCTGAAATTAACCTTCTCCGCAGGTGGGTGGGCTACTGCAATGGCATTGGTCGTAGCCCTTTATATGCAACAGATGCCAAATCCTCCCCATAGTGACATTCCTATGGTGGCAGATGCACTGTCGCAGTATACGACAGCTCAACAAAACACACTGCCTGTTTCTCAAAAGCTTTCGGAAGTACCTGCCAGCTGGCCGGGTGGAACCCTTCTCTCAAGCTGGGAAACCACTATCGGCGGTGCACCGGCGCAGGTCTATGCCATGCGTAGCGGTAAAGACATTGTTTTTCAGTACCGCATTGACGAATCCGTGCTCTTCAGAAACCCGGAAGTTCGTGAGGCCATTGCCCGTCAGGGACGTTTCACCAGCGAAAAAGACGGTACCGAAATTCGTGCCCTGCCCATGAAAGCATCTGGCTTGCTGATGGTAGGCCCCTGCAGGGCCATGCCGGCTTCAAACGAATTAACCATTAACACCATTTGAATCAAATAACGATTAACCTCGAGTGAGACCTTAGGAATGAAGAAATTTAAAACACTGGCTGCATCCGTTGCTCTGGCAACCCTCTCAGCAGCTTCCATGGCTTCAGCTGCAGTAAACACCCCGGACACTCGTGAGGGCGTTTTTTACGATGCTTCCATCCAGCATCAGCCTGCTGACGGTGTCATCAGACTATACGGCCCTGGTGGTCCACACTCTGCACTGATTAAAGTGGCACAGGCTTATGAAAAGAAAACCGGCCAGAAGGTAGAAGTTATTTTCGGACCTGAAAAGAAGTGGAGCCGTGACGCCCAGGCTAAAGCGGACATTATCTTTGGCTCATCCGAGCAGTCCATTACCGCTTACCTGGAGAACTATCACTTTATCTCCGAGAAAGACGTTCAGCCCGTTTATATTCGTCGTGCTGTTATCGCCGTTAAAAAAGGCAACCCGAAGAACATTCAGGGCTTTAACGACCTGCTGAAAGAAGGCACCAAGGTCGTCGTTACCGAAGGCAAAGGGGTCTATAACACTTCCGGTACCGGTGTATGGGAAGACATTGCTGGCCGGGAAGGTTCTCTGGAAGACATCCAGAAGCTGAGACAAAACATCGTCGCCTTTGAAAAAGGCAGTGGTGCTGGCTTTAAGTCTTTTAATGAAAAAGCAGATGCCTGGATCACCTGGATTGACTGGCCAATGACCAACCCGGCAAAAGCTGATTACGTTGATCTGGATAAGAGCCGCACTATCTACCGTGATATGAATATCGCCGTCTCTCCAAAAGCTGACCCGGCTACTGCTGATTTCGTTAAGTACCTCAACAGCGATGAAGGTGAAAAGCTGGTTGCTACTCTGGGCTGGACTCGCTGATCCAACCCTGACCTTAAAGCTTGTGTGTTTTTGCTGGAGGCATAGGCCTTCAGCATTTTTTCACACTATCTCGATACTCTCAGGAACAATCAAAATAATGAAAAATCGACTGATAATGATGGTTATGACCACTGTGCTGGGTAGTGCATCAGCATGGGCTTCGCAGACATCCACTACCACAGCTATGGGTGACGTCTACACCGATTACAGTGGCAAAACCCTGTATACCTTTGCGAAAGACAGTGAAGGCAAATCTGTGTGTGAAGGCGACTGTGCCGTAAAGTGGCCACCTTTCCTGGCATCGGGTGATAGCAGTGATTATTTTGCTAACACTCCAGGATTCAGCAAGATCAAGCGAAATGATGGCTCCCAACAGTGGGCAAAAGATGGAATGCCTCTGTACCGCTGGTTCAAAGATGAGAACAAGGGCGATATTACAGGTGCCGGAGTGAAAGGCGCATGGCCTGTGGCACGAGTGGATGATGTAACACTCAAGCTCTATAACAATGGTCAAAGTCGCTTTCTGGTTGATGCTGACAACATGACGCTTTATACCTTCGACAAGGATCAGCAAAACCAGTCCAACTGCTACGGTGATTGCGCCGTTAAATGGCCTCCCGCCTATGTTGATGCGAACTTAACCAAAGATGGCATCAACAACATCAAGCTGTCTGGCGGCTTTGATATTATCAAGCGTAACGACGGCACCTATCAGTGGAGCTATCAGGGTCAGCCTCTTTACCACTGGTTCAAAGATCAGGCGCCTGGAGAGACCTCTGGAGACGGCGTTAAAAACGTCTGGCATCTTGTTTCCAAATGAAGACATAACGCCTGGAAAAGCTTTCTATTTGGCTGAGATTTCCTCAGCCAAATACTGAATAGCCACCGTCTACGATCAGGGTTTGCCCGGTAATGTAGCTGGCGTGCTGACTAGAAAGAAACAGTGCGGCATTGGCGATATCTTCAGGATTCCCCCAACGTTTCAGCGGCGTTCGCGCCATAATCGGATCATTCATTTGAGGAATATCTTTCATCACAGACGTCATACGGGTATCAATCATGCCTGCGGCAATCGCATTGGCACGAATACCATGCTGAGCCCAACTGATTCCCAGTGTTTTACTGAGTTGCACCAGCCCTGCCTTGGCAGCGCCATAGCCTGGCACCATTTCGTGACCAAAAAAAGAGGTCATGGAAGCAATACCAATAATGGAAGCTCCACCCGGTAATTCACTTTTGGTCAACAGAGGCTTACAGGCACTGGCCAGATCAAACGTCGATGTCAGGTTAATTCTCAGAGCCTGATCAAACACTTCCGGATTCCACTCATCCTGACCCCCTGGCAAACTGGCTCCGGCATTGTTGATCAGAATATCCAGTCCATCGAGTTCTGCTGCAAGAGACTGTATGGCTTCCCGATCTTCTACTTTAAGTGTTTTGTAGGTGAAAGCAGACAGGTCATTGTCATAATCCTGTGCTGTCTCCCTGGTACCCGTAATAGTGACTTGAGCACCCGCAGCAGCAAATGCTGAAGCAATGCCGTGTCCTATACCATTACTGCCCCCGGTAACCAGAACCCTGGCACCGCTGAAGTTATATTCTGCGCTTGCGTTGATCATGTTTTTTCCTTGTTATTCTTCAGATCATTATGATTGACAGTTCACCATCACTTTTATGGCTGATTCAGGGTCCCGAGCCGTATCCAGTGCCTCATCGAAATCCTGCAGGGCAAAGCGATGACTGATCATTGATTGTGGATGCACCTTGCCACTCTCCAGCATTTCAATAACCCTGGGAAATTCATCGGGATAGGCCATGGATGCGGTGATGGTCAGTTCACGAATCAGAACATTCACCAGATCAAGCTGCACAGGTTCTTTATGGACCCCTACAACAACCAGCCGCCCACCTCGTTTCGACAGGCTGACGGCCTGCTGGAATACAGCCCCTGCTCCCGTGGCTTCAAAATAAAGATCTGAATCCGGAACAGGCATTCCCATCAGTTTGGTAACGCCATGCCGTTCTTGTAGAAAGGCAGACAGATCACCACTATCAGCCTGAAATGGAACAGCGCCCAGACTTTCCGCCACTCCCAGGCGATATCTGGAGCGATCAACGACAACCACTTCTTTTAGGCCGTAATAACTCAGCACTTGAAGAATTCCGAGCCCAATAGGTCCTGCGCCAAAAATGACAGCACGATCTTGAGCCTTCGCCTGCCCTTGATGCACGGCATGCATGGCCACAGACAAAGGCTCTATCAAAGCCCCTGTTTCGAAGCTCATACCTTCTGGCAGTGGCATCACTGCCTGCTCATCTTCAGAAGCACCCCGAACCTTCAGCAAGGGTGCAAAACCACCTTCTGGGCCATAGTTGCCAATACCATTTCCATTGGCCTCAGGATTTACCGTTACCCGGTCGCCTACACGAACGTGGCGAACCTTATCACCGGCTTCCAGCACTGTACCTGCCAGTTCGTGGCCCAGAGGCATCGGCGAGTCTGCTCCCAAACCGCCTCTGGCAATGTATCCCAGGTCCGAACCGCAGATACCGCACTGCTCAACCTGAACAATGACATCATCAGGACCAGCAACAGGGCGGTCAATCCAATCCAGTTGAACCTTATTCTGGCCGTGAATCCTGACTTGAGGCATTTGTCTCATCACAGAACCTCTTCCTTCTCAGCCTGAGTCTTCAAAAGAAGCTTCTTCCGCTGGTTCAGTTGATCAACCTGATTCTCCAACCAGGAAGTCAGCCAGAAATTCTCGCTGTAGAGCTTCAGCTTTTGATGAATCTCTACAGCTGTAGACAGAGCTTCCTCGTTGTCGTCTTTTGAGAATGCGATATCCAGCAGATGAAGCGCTTCCTCATACCGCCCTTCCAGCACTTTTTGTTGAGCCCTATCCACCAGCACTTCAATGCCTCCAGCCAGTTCAACCAGATCACCATAAACAGACGACTGGGGAACATCATAAAGCTCTGTGGTGGATTGATGATGGAACCAGCCTGCGTAATGTTCCCAGATTGCTCTTACTCCCCAGGACACCTTGCCATAACCCTGTCCCACTTCTATCTCAGGAGGGATCGATATTTCCTTCATCAGGGTATGAACATCCTTACCTTCATTCATGCCCTTCACGGTTTCATCGTGGACATGGAAAATGGCATCTCGAAGACAGGTCAGTTCTTCCTGAATCACTTTTTTTCCGACAACAGGGGAATGATGGCCATAGACAATCATTTCAGGTTCCAGATCCAGAACCGTCTGAACAGCAGACGCCACGGTCAAAGCATCACGATAGCGATCGCCTCGAATCGTCACCAGATTGGGAAAGTGGCCAAAGGGGCAGCCAAAGAGATTGCCGGTAAAACAGATATCATGCTGTGGGAGCCAGACAATCAGGGAGTCATTGGTTTCCGCTCCGGGCACGGCGATCAGCTCAATATCGAGCCCTCCGAGCGTAAAGCAGTATTTGTCTTCAAACAGGATGTCAGGAGCAGGAGCATCCTGAGCTGGAAAATCACTGAGCCCCTGATCGGCGTAATACTGGAAAACATCAACAAACTTTCTGGTAAAGGCAAATGCTGAGCGATTCCCTCTGAAATCTGAAAGTCGCTGGTCGTATGCCTGATGCTCTGTGTTACCTGTCTGGGCGATGACCTTTAAATCGTCATGCGCTTCTCTGAAGTAGCCGACCCCTCCAACATGATCCACATGTCCCTGAGTGAGGATCAGATACTTTGCTGAGCCCGTTGAAAAACTTTCAAAATTCTTCTTGTGAATGGGCGCTTCGAAACCCATACCCGAATTAATCTGAATGTTTCCGGCTGGGGTTTCTATCAGGTAGCAGTTGGAAAAACCCTCAGACATGATGATGAAGTCATTGATGCGCTCCCCGCCTAATCGTGCAGGTTCCGGCGCCACAGGGCGGGATTTATAGATGGGTTCTCTCATTATTATTTTCCCCAATTGAGTCCGTTTTTTTAGTGATTTAGACAGTACGAAAACTATTTGGACTCCTGCTTTACCGGGAACTGCTCATAATAAAAGCTGAATCTCTGGCTTAACGTTTCCCGGGATACTCCGAAATCGCCTTCAAGATCGTAAATGACCTGACCTTCCTTGCCGCGAGGGTGCGCATCGATGTAATCCTGCAGTTGCTTCCTGGCTTCTGTCGTCATTTCCAGGCCGGCCTTTGCATAAATTTGCTCAACCATAGCCAGATCATCAGCCATAAATTCATGAAAAGGCACATCAATGCTTTGATCTTCCGGTAACTTGCCTCGATCTGCAGCGCAGGCTTTCAAAAGGTGTTCAATGCGATCAGGCCAGTAATCAATCAAACTCCCCGTATTGACTGACTTGCGACTCATTCTATGGCCATAGGCCAGCATCGTTACTGTCGATTGAATAACGGACACAGGATCACGATGAGTAACTGCAATCGTTGCATCAGGAAAGACTTTTAGAAGCACCGGTAACTGCTCAAGATGTTGAGGACACTTTAGAACCCAGCGCGTTGGTCTGTCTGTATCCCTCTGCTGCCAGGTCAGGATTTTCAAGACCGTTTTCATGTATTCATAATGAGGGGCCTGATCGGTTGAGTAATAATGATCTCTCCAACGAGGGGAGTGGCTCAGCCACTCATAGTTGTAAGAAGCAAAATCAGGCCCCATCAGCTCCAGCTCTTCATGAATATGATCTGGGTTCATGGGGTGCATGGCAGCAAGGTAGGGCGTCGTCTGCCTCATCATTTCCCAGGTATCACTGCAACGCTGATAACGAGGATCAGTGCCGTCAGGCAGCAACTCTTCACCTGGAACAGGCACTGGCTCGTAAGACTCCCACAGTGGCAGGGCTCTCAACCTTTCATCCGAGGCCATCAAATTCAACAGATGGGTTGTACCTGAGCGAGGTAAGCCTGCCACAATAATGGGCTTTTCAATTTTGATGTCATGAATTTCAGGATGCTTTTTCAGCAGGTCATGAATCAATAAACGACTCCTGGCGTGCTGAACCAGCTTATTACGCAAACTCATTCGGCCTATCTGTCTTAGACCCGAGTCACTGTTCCACTCATCAACCAGAAGATCCAGACGCTCAAGGAAGCCCTCTTCACCGAAATCATCCAGACCGGTTTTTTCTCGGGCTTCTGCCAGGATGGATTCACGACTCAGCTCCACTTGCAGGGCTTCATCAAACTCCAGAATACTTTTCTGGAGATCAGAATAAACCGGATCAGCCAGATCATTAATGCGAATCTCTTTGCTCATGTCACTCTCATTATTTTTTCATGATGCTTCATCATCTGGATGATGAAAAAGGTCACTTCGAGACTTAATATGCACGTATTAACTTAAAACTTAATACGGAGGTATTAAAAAATCAAGTCAAATGCTTTATCATCTTGTTTATCTGATAACTCAAACTTCACAGCATGAAAGCAGCCCGAAAAGACACGCTAACAACACGACAAAACCTGACAGATGCCGCAGAAAAACTGTTTGCTGAAAAAGGCATAGACAACGTGAGTCTGGTGGATATCAGTCGGGCTGCCGGGCAGAAGAATCGCTGCGCCCTGCAATATCATTTTGGTGACAAGATAGGTCTGATCAACGCCGTGTTGGATAAACACAGTAAAGAGATAGATCATGCCCGGGGAGAAATGCTGGATGAGTTGATTGAGAATGGAGAATGCTCACTCCGGGATGCTGTTTGCATTCTGGTCAAACCCCTGGCGAAAAGAGTCGAACTGAGCGAAGGCGGAAAGGCTTTCCTGAGTATTAACAGTCAGATGATGTCTTCTACCCAGTATGCAGACTTGCGAGTGCAACGGGTTCCTCTTCTGCCAGACACTCAGAGGCTGTCGTCCATCTTCAAAAAGAAAATAAAGGTCAACTCACCCGATGAGTTCCACGCCCGTATGCTGATTGTTGATTGTATGCTGTTCCACAGTTTGTCTGCTTACAGTTCGCGAGCTGTGAATCTGGAGTGGGAAGCTTTTATTGAAACACTGATAGACAGTATTACAGCGGTTGTAGAGAGGTAGGTTTAGCAGGAAAAACGTTTACTCTTGATGCCCATCACTTTGCCGAGTCCTTCCCGGCACAAAGCCAGTTCCAGCGAGCTGCGGATAACCTGAGAGTTATCCAGAGTCATCACGTCTTCAAGGATTTCCCTGGCACGTTCCAGGGTGATTTTTCTTAGCGCCCATTTCACTTTCAGCAAGTTAGTGGCACTCATGGAAAGCATGTCAAAACCCATGGCCAACAGAAGTACTGAAGCCACAGGGTCACCGGCCATTTCGCCACATATGCCCACCGTTCGGCCTTCTTTGTGACAATCTTCAACGATCTTTCTAAGTGCCTGCAATACAGCAGGATGGAAAGAATGATAAAGGTCAGCCACCCGGGGATTGTTTCGGTCTACAGCCAGCAGGTATTGGGTCAAGTCATTGGAGCCAATGGAAAGAAAGTCCACCCGCTGAGCCAGTTCTCGCACCTGATAAACAGCAGCAGGCACCTCAATCATCACACCAACAGGAGGCATCATGACCGGCAATCCTTCAGAAAGCACTTCTCCATGCGCCCTGTGGATAAGGTGCAATGCTTCTTCCACCTCAAAGACACTGGTTACCATCGGTAACATGATGCGAAGGTTATCCAGCCCCACACTGGCTTTGAGCATGGCCCTGATCTGAACCAGGAAAATCTCGGGATGATCCAGAGTTACCCTGATACCCCGCCAACCCAGGAAAGGGTTATCTTCTTCGATAGGGAAATAAGACAACGCCTTATCACCACCCACGTCGAGGGTACGCATAGTAACCGGTCGGGGAGAAAAGGCTTCCAGCTGCTGACGGTAGATTTTTTCCTGCTCTGCTTCACTGGGAAAACGCTCCCGAAGCATAAAGGGCACTTCTGTACGATAAAGGCCAACACCTTCTGCTCCCCGGTCAAGGGAACGAACCGCATCAGTCATCAGACCGGTATTTACCCAGAGGGGCAATCGGTGTTTGTCCAGCGTGATACAAGGTAGATCACTGATCGCCTCCAACCCTTCACTGAACTCCTTTTCCTCTTCGACGACCTCTCGATAATGCTCCAGCAATTCTTTGGACGGAGAGGCATATACCAACCCCAGGTTGCCGTCTACGATCAGCTGCTTGCCAGACACTTTGTGATAGGGAAGATCCACCGCCCCCATCACCGTAGGAATACCCAAAGCTCGAGCCAGAATAGCCGCGTGAGAGTTACTGGACCCCTGAATAGAGATCAGGCCTGTCAGCTTTTCACGAGGCACATCCGCCAACATGCTGGCAGTGAGTTCTTCGCTGATTAAAATGGTTTGATCAGGATAAGTAACACATTCCTGATCGTGCTGCTGAATACTGGCCAGAACTCGGCGTCCCAGATCTTTTACATCGACAGCACGCTCACGCATGTAAGCATCGTCCATCATTTCAAAATTACGAACGTGCTCGTCTATAACCTGCCTGAGTGCTCCCGGAGCCCAGTTACCCTGCTTGACCCGGTTCTTGATTTCCAGGCCCAGGGCATTGTCGTCCAGCATTCTCAGATAAACGTCGAACAATGCCTGCTCTTCTGCCGGAAGGTGACCTGAAAGCTTGTCGGCCGTCGTCTTCATCTCTGTACGGACCGCTTCCAGTGCCAGATCCAGAGACTCTAATTCTTTCTTTACATCATGACAGGGACGATCAGGAACGGCTCCCAGATCGGCTACCGGGGCCACCACCACTGCTTCACCAATGGAGACACCGGTGGCTCCGGGTGTTCCCTGGAAGCGGGCAGTTTTACGGGTATTGACGGTAACGTGCAGGGAACCTGTCGCTTCTGCATGAGCAATAACACCTGCCAGTTGTGCTGACATGGTGACCAGAAAGGCTTCTTCATGCTCGTCAAAACGACGCTGCTCTTTTTGCTGAACCACCAGAACACCAAGAATCATCCGGTGGTGGATAATAGGAACCCCCAGAAAAGCATGAAACTTTTCTTCGCCGGTTTCCTTGATGTAACGATATTTAGGGTGAGAGGAGGCTTCTTTCAGGTTAATGGGTTCTTCTCTCAAACCCACCTGACCGATAAGACCTTCTGACTGGGATAATCTGGCAACACCGACAGCCTTTTTGTTCAGGCCTTCTGTCGCCATCAAAGTGTAACGTGCCTGTTCAGCATCATAAAGATAGACCGAGCATACTTCTGTCTCCATCGCTTCCCGAACCCGCTGCACAATAATATTCAGCGCAGCCTGCAAATCCGAGGCGGCACTGACTTCCTGTACAATCGTACGCAGGGTGTTCAGCATGATGACTTAATCCAGTCTATCTATCTCCTGTGTCTGTTATCATAAAAATAACAGACGCCCAATCCTGTTGTTTACCATGAAATGGTTTTCATTATATGACAGCCAATTCATCGGTTTAGCGTAACAGCAATGAATACTTTTGCCCGAGACTACCCACCACTAACCACTGACTGTCAGCAATAAAAAATAGCCTCAGTTTATGCAAAAGTCATGAGTCTTTATTCGCTTGCAGGCGTCCTATTCGGGGAGCCAGTTCGCGCAAAGCACGACGGTAGACCTCCCTTTTGAATGAAACGACCTGTCCCAGTGGATACCAGTAACTGACCCAGCGCCAGCCATCAAACTCTGGTGATCCTGTATGATCCACGCTAACCCGGTCATCACTGCTCAACAGTTCAAGAAGAAACCATTTTTGTTTCTGTCCAATGCAAAGCGGATGCTGGTCTCTACGAACCAGTCTTCTGGGCAGGCGATAACGCAGCCAGCCACGAGTGCAAGCCAGAACCCTTACGTCTTCCGGCTGAAGCCCAATTTCTTCATACAGCTCGCGATACATGGCTTCTTCGGGAGTTTCATCATCATTAATGCCTCCCTGGGGAAACTGCCATGCTTCCTGTCTGATTCGCCTGGCCCACAGGACCTGTCCGTGATGATTAGCGAGGATTATGCCCACATTGGGCCTGAATCCATCTGTATCAATCACGTAAGCGGCTACCTAAAACTATTTCTTACTTTGCATTGTTTCATAAACCGCTGCAAAACAGCAACGAAGATCTGTGCAATCTGGATGCCACTTTTGATAAGCAGTCTATTGTTTCAACTGACTCTCCATCAAAACTATGACAAACGTCTCAAAACCAGTAAAAAAGAACCATTAAAGAGAAGAGTCGGGATCATTATTTAACAGAAGAGAGTCGTCTTAATAACTTCTCTCAATCGGATAGAAAAGAAGTTGTTTATCAGGATTAAAATGACAGAAGGTCATTGCTGCAGGCATTTTCATAGTACACTCACTCTTCATTTTTCAGCAGTATGGTCTGGCAGGAGGTTCTGTGACGCTGGCAATTTTTGATCTTGATAATACCCTGATCGCAGGTGACAGTGATTACCTGTGGGGGCAGTTCATGGCCAACGAAGGCATGGTGGACGCTGCCAAATTCAACGAAGGCAACGACTATTTCTACCGCCAGTATGAAGCAGGCACGATGGTTCTTAGTGAATATCTGGACTTCTGCCTTGAGCCCCTGACCCATTACACACTGGATGAGCTCAAGGTCTGGCATGACAAATTCATGGCCAACACCATACGTCCCATCATGCTGGAAAAAGCAGCGAGCCTGCTGAAAAAGCATCGTGACCAGGGCGATCACCTGATGATTATTACAGCCACCAGCCGATTCGTGACTGAGCCCATTGCCAGAGAGCTGGGTGTCGACACTCTGCTGGCCATTGACCTGGAGATTAACAATAACCGTTACACAGGCAAAGTTGTTGGCACGCCCACTTATCAGGAAGGCAAGGTGATCCGCCTTAAAGAATGGTTAAAGGAGAACCCGGAATTTTCTCTGGAAGGCAGTTACTTCTACAGCGATTCCAAGAATGACTTGCCTTTGCTGAATCAGGTGGATTATCCCTTTGCTGTAGATTCTGACCCTGAACTGACCGCCGAGGCTAAACAAAAAGGCTGGCCAGTGATCAGCTTGAGATAATGCTTCTAAAAAATGTTTCACCTCGCCCGTGAGGTGAAACAAGCCAAAGGCAAGATTAATTTCACTTTCTCCCCCCCTTTTTCTGTGCTTTATTTTATTATGCTTGAAGAGGCAGCTCACTCTACAAAGTGAATCGTCTCTTAATAAAAAAACAACTAGAAACCTTAAAAAGCATCCTGCTTCGCTCAGGCAAAGCACTATCCCACCGGATGCTTTTCAAAACATTAAAAGCGGAGAAAGTATGGACAGATCCCAGTTCTACGCTCTGATGGAAGGTGAAGGTAAGCTGGACTACGAAGTTTATCTGAACACCCCACAGATTTTGAAAGCCCAAAAAGCCATGGCTGATCTTTGTAATAAAGATGAACTCATGTTTCAGGTTGTTCACCAGGTTGAAGAACTCTGGATGAAACTCATCGGATACACCCTGCTGGACATTGATGACTACCTTCAGGAAACCAACACCCATCGAGTAGTTACCCTGTTCCAGCGTGTTCATCGGACACTGAACCTGATGATCAGTCAGCTTCACCTGCTGGAAACCATGTCTCCCAAGGAGTATCAGGAAATCCGTTTGCAGCTGGGTAATGGCAGTGGACAGGAATCTCCCGGGTTCAGAACATTACTGAAAATGCCCCCCTTCCTCTGGGAGAGTTTCCAAACTCACTACCTTGAGAAGAATGGGCTGACCGTAGAAAAAATCTACAACTCAGAATACAGCCACTGTGATGCCTATGTTGTGGCAGAAGCCCTCACAGAGTTTGATGAACTGTTCCAGTCTTTCCGTATCCACCATCTCAAACTGATCTATCGCACCATTGGCATAGGTTCCAAATCACTGAAAGGTCGCTCGGTAGAGCTACTGCAAAGAGGCATTCAACACCGGTTTTTCCCTGAGCTTTGGGATATTCGCGGGGAAATGACGGATTCCTGGGGAGGCGAATACGGTGTCAAAAGAGACAATCTAAGTAAAAAAGAAGCCGCTCATGACAAGTAAATTCAGAGAGCAGTTTCACATTCCTGATCAAAGTGCTTATCTGTTGAACCACTCAGTGGGCTGCCTGCCTAAAACCGCTAAAGAGCATTTCCAGAATCATTTTCTGGAGCCCTGGAATCAGCATGGCAGCGGTGCATGGGAACACTGGCTCAACAATCTGACTGAGTTCAACGCAGCTCTGGCTAACATACTGAATGGTGAAGTCCAACAATTCTGTCCTCAGGTCAACTTGTCCAGCGCATTAACCAAAGTCATCGGTTCTCTGCCTGCCGCGCCTTCTGGCAGTCATATCCTGCTGTCAGAGCGTGACTTTCCTTCCATGGGTTTTGTGATTCAGAACCTGTGTAAAAGTTTTGGCCTGACCGCTCGCTTTATTCCTGAAGATACTGACCTGACTGACTTGAACCAGTGGGATGAAGTGCTTACGGACAAGACCTGGCTGGCTTTTATCACTCATGTTCAGTCCAATGACAGCCTGCGGCTTCCCGTCGCTGAGATCACTGCTCTGACTCGGCAAAAACAGATCATCTCGGTGGTGGACATTGCCCAGTCAGCGGGCATTGTGCCTATTGATCTCAAAGCCTGGAATGCAGACTTTGTGATTGGGTCCAGTGTTAAATGGCTTTGTGGTGGGCCGGGCAGTGGTTATCTCTGGGCCAGCCCATCAGCGATTGAACAATGTGAGCCCATGGATGTCGGCTGGTTCTCCCATCAGGATCCCATGGAGTTTGATATTCATCACTTTGAATACGCAGAAGGGGTCAGGCGTTTTGCCGGTGGTACACCGTCCATTATGCCTTTCACTTTATCAGCACAGAGTATTCGAACTCTGGACAGAATCAGTTCCGCAGTTATTTTTGAGCATAATCAGAAGCTGATTAATCTTATTACTGATCAGATTAATAGAGAGATGATTCGTTCACCTTTGGAACAGGATCAACGAGGCGGGACTCTGGCCATCTCTTTCAAAGATGACCAGAAAGCCCTGGAGGCCATGCAACGTGCTGGTATTGCTTGTGATCGCAGGTCTGAAGGGCTGCGCTTTTCGCCTCACATTTACAACATGGAGGAAGAAGCAGACCAGCTGATTGAAGTGATCCATTCACTTTAACCACCCCTGGTGTGACTAAGCGCTAAACCCCATACCGTTCGCACTGAGCCTGTCGAAGTGCATTACCAGCATCCTTCGACAAGCTCAGGATGAACGGAGTATGTATGACCTCAACAGCTCCTAGTACCTTTAAACTCAAGCGGTGACTTTTTTGCCTGAGGGTTTGTTCTGGTTGCCGCTTGATGGATCGGGCTTCCTGACCATGGGCCAGAACAGCTCTTCTGTCCAATGATAAGAGCGACCTTTTGGTAGGCCAAAACGTTTCTGCCTGCGGTTAGGGATTTTGGCTGTCCCGAACAGGACATCAAAGATAAACAGGGTAATGGCATAATTGCCGTTCAAGTGTGAACCGGGTCCCCAGGCATGATGTGCGTGATGAGTATCAGGAAGCGTGATGACTTTCTCAAGCACACGCCAGAATGGCTCACTCCAGGGCATTTTTTCACGCAACCAGAGATCCCAGCGAAAGGCTGTGTGTGTGCTTGCATTGACAAAATAGGTCACCATAACAGCCAGCACATAAGGCATTCCCACACCCAGATAGATAGCAAAAGGACCCACCCAGAGCTGGGGCAGCATCATTGTCCAGAAGATATTGTATCGGTACAGAACCCCCATGTTCAGATTTTCAGCGGTATGATGGGTCCGGTGAATTTTCCAGAGCCACTCTTTTTCATGAGTGAGCCTGTGCAGCCAATAATGTGCAAACTCCTGGAATACAAAGATGACGGCAAATGCCGCCCAGAAGTTTACATGACTTAAACCTCCGGCATGATCTGGAAACCAACTGACGGCCAGGTAACCTGCAAACCCTGCGACGATAGGCCCAGCGAGTAAGCCGTGAGAAAGCAGTCCCGCAATGATAAAGCCGCCATCCCGCTTGAGTCTCTTCGCTCCTTTGAGCTTGCCCGACAGAATTTCCAAGGTAAAACCCAGTCCAAATATCAGAACCACTGCAATCAGCATTATTAGCTGTTCACTCATAACATCACCACTTCTTCTTTTTATATTGAGTCTGGTGTTACTGATGGGCTGTACTGCTGGCCTCAACAACTCGGATCAATCCGTTTGAGCTTGGCGAACTCCCTCTATAAAAGCCGGAAGCATCGCTTTTCGCAAAAGAACATATCCTTTATTTTCTTTGCGGATTTTAAAGTGGAATCTAAGTTAGCCAGACAATATAAATCAATCGACTTAAAGATGATTTACAAAGCCCTTATGAACTCTATAAACAGGGATAGATGAACTTTTACAAAACTCATGACCGCAGACCCGAAGGCCTGCGTTTTCGAGGAAAAAACGAATCAGATTGAAGTGATCAGACCCGGGTGACTCGGGCAATGATCGCCTTGATGTATTCTGTTTCTGGAATAGCAGGCAGAACAGGATGATCAGGCCCCTGGTGGCCCTGCTCAATGATTTGCAGATTACGATCAATATGGCGACTGCCCGCTCTCAGGGCATCAAACAGTGAATCCTTTTGCAGGTGCATAGAGCAGGAACAGGACACCAGAATGCCATCCTTTTCCAGCAACCTCATAGCCAGTTCATTAATACGACGATAAGCCTGCTCACCGGCTTTGGTATCTTTACGCTTTTTGATGAAGGCCGGTGGATCGACAATCACTACATCAAATCGCTCACCTTCATCTCTCAGGGCTTTCAAAGCAGTGAAAGCATCACCCTGAATCGATTCCACCCGATCAGCCAAGCCATTCAGTTCAGCATTGTCATGAACCAGATCAACCGCCTGTTCGGAAGCATCAACACAAACCACCTGGCTGGCGCCAAAAGCGGCACACTGAACACCCCAGCCACCGACATAACTGAAAACATCCAGCACTCTTTTACCATTTACATAATGACGTAGACGCTCGCGGTTCAGACGGTGGTCATAGAACCAGCCTGTTTTCTGGCCTTTCATAACCGGTGCCTTGAACTTTACGCCGTTCTCTTCCAGCTCTACCTGTTCAGGCACTTCGCCATAAGCCACTTCGACATATTCAGGCAGCTTTTCCAATTGACGCCCGGTGCCATCGTTTTTCAACAGGATGCCTGAAGGCTTCAAGACTTTGACCAGCGCTTCAACAATCTCATCCTTCACCACTTCCATACCGGCTGTGGACATTTGTGCCACAACAATATCACCAAAGCGATCTACCACCAGACCCGGTAATCCATCACTGTCGCCAAACACCAGACGGTAGAAAGGCTTGTCGAAAACTCTCTCTCTCAGGCTCAAAGCAACCTGAATACGGTGCACCAGCAGCGAACGATCCAGAACATATTTACTGTCACGACTAACCAGACGGGCACAGATCAGACTATTGGGGTTGATATAGCCCGTACCCAGAGGTTTGCCTTCAGCACTTTCAATTTTGATCAGCTCACCCACTTCAAAGTTTTTCAGGGGAGAAGTCTGGGTATCAACTTCGTTGCTGTAGATCCAGAGATGGCCAGCTTTTAATCGACGGTCAGCCCGGTTCTTCAGGCGGAGAGTTTTTAGCGTCATGGGGTTACAACCAGAGCGGCAAGAGGGATAAGCGCTCCATTATAATAACTAGCGCCATATTCTCCAAAGCGACTATTGATGAGAAATTTAAAAGCCATTAAGCTCAGCAGGGTCTTATAGGGAGTAGAAGGTTTCAATGAACTACCCCGCAGCAAGCTGCGGGGTATCCTCAGTGCAACTTGAGTGGTCAGTCCATAAACAGACTGATTTGGTTCGGACTTATTTCCTTCCGGTGTAGCTGCTTGCACTCCGCATTGCCTTGGTTTTTGACATAATTTGCAATTACATCTTCATTACCATGCTGGCCGACAGTATTCATAAAATATCCTGAACTCCAGAATGCTCCACCCCATAACTTTTGCTTAACTTCAGGGTTTTTCTTGAAAACTTCACGTGCCGTGATGCTCTTTACTTTCTGAGCGATCGACTTCGGACTCATGGTCGGTACCGACTGTATAAGAAAATGGACATGATCCTTATCAGCACCAATTTCTAAGAAGTAAATTTCATAACGCTCTGAGATAGCCAAGCATACCTCCTTCAACGTCTTGTCTACTTCATCGCTAAAGACCACTCTTCGATACTTTGCTGGACAGACCAAGTGATACATAAGAACAGTGACATTGTGGGATTTGTGGATGAACCTACTTTTAGCCATCCACAAAATGTAGTCACAAGTTCATGCTGCGGCTAATGCCGCAGAAACGCAGCAAGCTGCGGGGAATATGACCCGTAGAGATTCAAGCCAGCAAGCTGGATGATACTTTAAAGCTTGAACTCACAGCACAAGCCCAAGCCAGTAAAGAGATAGCCAGCCCTGCTGCCTAAAAAACAAGCTGACAATTAAGAGTCACTCCAGGCACTCAGTAGGAAGGGCTCATTATTTTGCAAACTGGCAAACACATAAAAGTAAACAAAATATAAAAAGTACCCATAGTATACTTTTTGGCGTACACTACCTCGTACTTCTAAGACCACTGACTTAAATTCTTTGTCCCCGACAAGGCTGACGTCAGAAAATAATAAAAAGAACAGGAGTATCTCTATGGCCATGCAGGGCAATGTCGTGCTGATCACCGGTGGTGGCAGCGGTATGGGAAGACTGGCAGCGCAGCGTTGGGCTGAGGCTGGCAAGCAAGTTGCCATATTTGATATCAACGAAGCAGGCCTTCAGGAAACCGCTGAAGGTTACGAGACCATCCACCCTTTCGTAGTCGACATCACTGACTATGAAGCGGTAAAGAAAACCGTAGAAGAAGCTGAGGCGAAGCTGGGCGCCATTGACCGACTATACAATTGCGCAGCGATCATGCCTCTGGGCAAACTGCTTGAGTTCAGCCCGGAACGCACCCGCCAGATGATGGATATAAACTACATAGGTCTGGTAAATATTACCCACTCGGTGCTACCCGGAATGATTGCCAGAGGAAAAGGTGACTTCATCAGCTTTGCTTCAATGGCTGGCTGGGTTCCCATGCTGCTCACCGGTGCTTATTCAGCCAGCAAGTTCGCTGTTGCCTGTTACTCCGAAACCCTCTATCACGAGAACATCAATTCCGGCGTTCGATTCGCCTGTGTCTGCCCACCAGCAGTTGCAACGCCCCTGCTTAAACAAGGTAAAGAAACCGCCTGGCCAAAAATGCTTCAGGAAGGTGATGACCCTATTGCCCCAGCAGAAGTCATTGATGCCATTGAAAAGAGCATTGATAAAAATGAATTCTGGGTATTCCCCAACAGTGCGGCCAGATGGGGTAACCGGGTTCGCAGAATGTTCCCTGGAGCACTCTGGAAGCATGTTCATAAAGTGGAAGGCTGGTAACAACAAGCTCTAAAATTTATTCAACTCTCTAAGACTACTCTGCTGTTTTTTATACGAGAGCTGACCTTCGATTTAAGATCAGCTCTTTAAACCCTCTAAACAACACTTCAATGGTGCGAGGGGCACATCTTTTTCATTGTGAATTTATGATTGAACTCTGTTCTCGGTATAGCACCATCGCTACCCGGTTCTAGAAGAAGGGGTTCAGACTTAGCTTCAGTATCTTCAAGATATGCAACGTTACGCATACCTGCAGGAATTCGGAATATCAGAGTGCTATCAGGAAATCGGCTGACAGCGGTCTCTGAATCAGACTTATACTTTTCCAGATCTTTCCCAAGAAGAATAAATACCAGCTGAGTTGGAGTCACCAGTGTCTCTAATCTGTGTACACAACCCGATTCTTCTTGCTCAGAACTGGCATCAGCAATGTACTTTCTACACTCATCATTAACCGCTTCTAGGATGTATTTGCAGGAAGTGTCATACTTCGCATCATAGGCATTTAGAGGCCAAACCACCTGAGTCTCCACGAGACTTTCCGCATAACTATTCATTGCGAATAGCATTACACATAACATTGTGCAAAAAACTGACTCTTTCATCTTCATTTATCACTACCTTATATAAGCCACTCTCCCAACTGAGACAGAAAAGCCCATACATAGTTCAATTAATAAAGGAAGAATCAATAGAGTTTAAGCTATGGCTTGCTATATAAAGTCAAAAAGCCAACTGTGAAATGCAAAAATACCGCTCAATATGGAATATTTATTCACATCTATTTAAAAATACTGCGGTATTTGTAAAGGCAACGGACTTTTGTTGTTGAAAGATAAAACCATGCAAGTTGTATCTTTATAAGGTTGATTAGCACTAACAGATTCAAAACCCTGCCTTCGGTAAAACTCGGGATCAATGTCTGAAAACAGATAGATGCCCTTTGCACCCGATTTGCCAAGATTATCGGATATTTCTTTCACCAGCCTTGATGCATAGCCCTTCCTGAGCTGATCGTCTCTGGTCGCAACCGAACCAACACCAAAACAACCTTCAGGTAAATTAAAGAGATTCTGATAAACAATCAGGGACGAAACTGCAATACCTTCACTTTCATAGACATACCAGACTCCCTGCTGGTACTTTTCACTCTCATGGCACTCTTTCAGATAGAGTTCTTTTGTATCTCCATCTCCCCAGGCTTCATAGCCCATCAGGAAGATTTCATCCCATTCAGATCGCCTGGCTTTACGAATCCCTGTACTCAAAAATGACCTCTACAGAAAATGTGTGCTCACCAGAGTGATCTGGTGAGCTTTTTATAATCAGACAAACACAAACTCTTCTTCAGTCAGAGTCATGGTGCTTTCAGCTCCAGCCATAATGGCCGCCTTGTGCACCTGAGCTCTTGGCAACAAACGCTCAAAGTAGAATTGTGCAGTGGCTACTTTTGACTTGTAGAGTGGGTCGGTTGAACCTTCAGCAATCTCTCTTTGGGCAACATTCGCCATCTGCATCCACAGATAACCCAGTATCACATAGCCGGAATACATCAGGTAATCGACAGAAGCCGCCCCCAGTTCATCCGGGTTAGACATGGTCTTCTCACCCACATGCATGGTGATTTCGCCCCACTCTTTGTTCAGAGCCTGCATGGGTTCAATGAACGACTGAAGACTTTCATTGTCACTGTTAGCCTTGCAGTACTTGTGAATCAGTTTTGTGACACTGGCCAGCAAGGCCCCCTGGCTACCCATAACCTTTCGACCTAAAAGATCCAATGCCTGGATACCAGTGGTCCCTTCATAAATCGTGGATATACGTCCATCTCTTACTATCTGTTCCATACCGTGTTCAGAGATATAACCATGACCACCAAATACCTGCATACCGAGATTGGTGACTTCCTGAGATACCTCAGTACAGAATGCTTTGGCAATCGGAGTCAGCATACCCAGCAGGTCTTCAGCCTGTTTTTTGTCCTCTTCGTTGCCAAACTTCTCATGGTCCACCAGCTGCGCCAACCAGTAAACGAATGCCCTGGAACCTTCCGTGAACGCTTTCTGGGTCATCAGCATTCGGCGCACATCGGGGTGAACAATAATCGGGTCAGCAGCACCATCGGGATTTTTAGGGCCGGTGAGAGAACGCATCTGCAAACGCTCACGGGCATAAGTCACAGCACCCTGAAGCGAGGCTTCTGACATGGAAAGTCCCTGAAGTGCTGTCCCCAGTCTGGCGGAGTTCATCAGCTTGAACATGATATCCAGACCACGGCCTTCTTCACCCAACAGAACAGCCCGGGCACCGTCATAGTTCATAACACAGGTTGCGGAGCCTTTCAGACCCATTTTTTTCTCGATAGAGCCACAGGTAATGTTATTAAACTCTCCCATGGAACCGTCTTCTTCCACCCAGTATTTAGGCGCAATAAACAGAGAAACACCCTTGGTGCCTTCTGGTGCCCCCTCTACACGGGCCAGAATCGCATGAACAATATTGTCGGTCAGATCCTGCTCGCCACCGGAAATAAAGATCTTGGTGCCTGACAGTGTATAGGTTCCGTCGCCATTGGGTTTGGCCTTGGTGCGCAATAAACCTACATCGGATCCACAATGAGCTTCGGTCAGACACATGGCTCCCGCCCACTCACCGGTCAGAATCTTTGGCATGAAGCGCTTCTTCTGCTCTTCTGTACCGCCATTCAACAAGCAGGTTACGGGAGCCAGTGCCAGGCCTGTATACATGTTGAACGCCCAGTTTGCAGAACCAGCCAGTTCAGAAACATAGGCTCCTACCGAATTTGGCAGTCCCTGGCCGCCGTCGCTCTCTGAAACACCCATTGCCTGCCAGCCACCTTCACCCCAGAGCTTGAAAGCTTCTTTAAAACCGCTGGGCGTAGTCACCTTGCCTTCATGAAACTGACAACCTTCCTCATCACCGACTTTCTGAAGTGGGTGCAGGGTGTTTTCTGCGAACCTTGCGCCTTCTTCAACGATGGCATTGAGCAAATCCGGCGAAACCTGCTCGCATCCCTCAAGACCGGCATAGTGCTGCTCAGAGTTCAACAGATCATTCAATACAAACTGGATATCACGTAATGGCGCTTTATATTCAGGCATGTCTCAGTCCTCAGATACTGTCTTCCGTGAACTGTCTTATTGGCACATAGAAACCTTGTTCTATGGCTGTCTGATCCATTCAGAGGCTTGCTTCGGTCAGGGAAAATTGAAGCCTGGAGACTTCATACTCTGTCAGCTTCTGGCACGATCAATTAAGACAATTGTTCGAATCTTTATGGGATGAACTCTAATGGAAAGGAATTTTATGGCAATACTCCATTTGCACTAGGGAGAATGTCTGGAGAGGGCTTTTTGATTTAAATTGAACGGCCAGCAAAGAACCGGCCTTTAACAAAGAGCGCATAGCGCGAATAATTTCTCATTCCCCAAGGTAATGAGAAATTATTACAGACGCTAATTTTGCTATTCGTGGCTTACTCTACGCCTGGCAAAGCATCCTGCTCCATGCCACCCGCGAGAAACTCAATCAGGAATTGAGACTGCTGACTCAGGTACTCCGGTGTCCAGGTTTCAGGATCCAGACGACACTGCTGATCCCAGCGAGCCACAGTATGGATCACAAGAGAGCCCATAAAGGTCAGTCGAGCATAGAGTTCTTTAACACTCAAATTCGGAAGAACCGTTCCAAAAGCTTCGGTCATCCGAACAAGGGAACTGCTTCTTGGAGTGTCCATGGCTACGATTTGCTGGTTACCACGCTGAAACAACTGGCTGATCAGACTGGTATAGGAGCTCTCCTCTCTGGAAGTCTTCAGGTGCTCCATGTAGGGAATCACCAGTACCTTGGCCAGATCCCGGGTGGCGGGAGGCTCTTCCCGATTGAGAATATCATCAAGCATCTCGTGACGCTTCTGGTTCAGCGGGATCATACGGTAATCGAGAATGGCGTTGATCAGCCCTGCCCTATCACCAAAATGGTACTGAACAGCAGAATTATTTTTCTGCCCTGCGGCTCGGGCTATTTCACGATCTGAAACAGCATCCAACCCTCTCTCGGCGATCAGCCTTTCCGCTGCTTTTACCAGCGCTTCCTTAGCGTCTGTCAGCTGTATAATTGCATTCATAATGGTGCCATAAAGATTAAGTGATTTAACTTAATTAAATTACTCACTTTAATATCATTTAAATTAAAACTGGTCAGTTCAGTTATATTGGCTGCCAGTTGTCAAAAGCCTGTCTATATTATCTCAATTATTTGTTTTGAAATGCCGCCATTTAGAACCCTTTGCAAGTAAAGAGGGTGGGATAATGGCAGTATTTCTGACTCAAAGCTGTTTGATACAACTGTGCACAGCCCCTTAAATCGAACGCCAGCTTAACATCTGTGGCCTTTGTGGGGCGAACTCCATTTGGAGCTGAAGTTTTAATTCTACTGCACCGGTTAAAAAATGGATTCCAAATTGATAAGCATAAAAAACGGGGTACACCCAGCACTTTTTAGCGTTTGTCGGTCACTCATTTTGTTGTTTGCCTTGCTTTCAGGCATTACCGAGGCAGCGATCCCGGGCAAAATTCATCAAATATGGATTGGTGAAAAGCTACCCGAATACCTGGATATCATCAGCCAGAGTTTCAAAAAGGTCAAAGGTTGGGAGTATAACCTGTGGCGTGCCACTCAAGACAATTTTTTCGATCCTAACGGGAAAATCACCCGATATACCTGGACTGAATCAGAACACATCGTCCAAGAATACTTTATAGATGAACTTTTTGACAACGAGTATTCGATCATAAAGAGCATTCTTGTACATAACAAGACATCCAAAGACAACCATCTGGCCAGCCTGGGAGATATACTCAGATATCGGATCGTTCATGAGTTTGGCGGCTTTTACTTCGACATGAAATTTGAGCTGCTCAACCCTGAAGAGCTGTCAGACCTTGCCAGACAACCTTTGTACAATATGATAACAGCCAATGAGTTTGCCTTTAGCAGCGCTCAAAAAGGTTATTTGAGCAATGGTTTTTTTGCAGCTGAAGCACTCCATCCTGCTCTAACCAATATGTTATTCACAGCTCATCTTCTGGAGGAAAAAATCCCAACGTCGAATGTTGATATATTTGGCCCCGGTTTTTTTCTTCGGGAGATAGAAAACTGGTACCGCATTGCAGACCCTGAGAAAAAACAAGGGTGGCTGATGCTCCCACACACAAAAATTTATCCTTACATTGACTGGGCTCCCAATGATGAAGACTTAGCTGCTGATACAACACCAATAAAACCCATCCGGAAGCTGAGAGAGGCTGGCTATGATTTCTGCTATGTCAAAGCCGATCCTCAATTCAAATTTCCACAAATCTATTTAAGAGAAATGAATTACCTTCGCGTCAATGGCGGCTCCGGGTTCTTTTATCAGTACCCATGCAAAAAATACCCTGATGCTATTGCCATGGATCACTTTGACTCCGGCAGCTCCTGGAACAGTCACGATCGTTACGCAGGCAAACATCGATAACTGACACCTTGCCAGAAAACCATTTCTCGAAAGGTGCTGATTAAAGTGTCAGGCTTCCCACTCTGCTTTTTTCCTGAATAACTTCCGGCCACGAGCATTTACGTTTACTCTGAGAAGTGAAACACTATCGCCTGACCGATCTCATTCTGTACAGTCATTTACCCAATGACTGCAGTTTCAGGCGCATACCCGGAAAACCCTTCCGGGCTGTGGCTAACAAATTAGAAATGTCTACGGCCATACAATGCCTATAGTCTAATAATGCCTATAGCTAATAAAACAATATAAGCAAAGAGACGTTCGATGAGTTACCTGACATTCAACTTCAATCTGGGTGAAACCAATGACATGCTGAGAGAGCAGGTCAAACAGTTTTGCGACCATGAAATCGCCCCTCGTGCCCAGGATATCGATAGCAGCAACCAGTTCCCCATGGATCTCTGGCAGAAGTTCGGAGAGATGGGCCTGTTAGGTATTACGGTAGAAGAAGAATACGGCGGTTCCGGCATGGGCTACCTCGCTCATGTTATCGCCATGGAAGAAATCAGCCGCGCTTCTGCCTCTGTAGCCCTCAGTTATGGTGCCCACTCCAACCTCTGCGTGAATCAGATCAGACGCAACGGCACGGAAGCGCAAAAGCAAAAATACCTACCCAAACTGATCAGTGGCGAGCACATTGGTGCCCTGGCCATGAGTGAACCCAATGCCGGTTCAGATGTGGTCAGCATGAAGTTGAAAGCTGAAAAGAAAGGCGACAGATATATTTTAAATGGCAACAAGATGTGGATCACGAATGGTCCCGACGCCAACACCTATGTCATCTATGCCAAAACAGAGCCAGAGAAAGGCTCCCGCGGAATCACAGCGTTTATCGTTGAACGGGACTTCAAAGGTTTCTCCCAAGCTCAGAAACTCGACAAGCTTGGGATGAGAGGTTCAAACACTTGTGAGCTGGTGTTTGAAGACTGCGAAGTGCCAGAAGAAAACGTACTGGGCACTTTGAATGAAGGTGTAGCTGTCCTGATGAGTGGCCTGGATTATGAGCGGGTAGTCCTGTCAGGTGGCCCCACTGGTATTATGCAATCCTGCATGGATATCGTGATTCCCTACATCCACGACCGCAAACAGTTTGGTCAGTCCATTGGCGAGTTCCAGCTGATTCAGGGCAAGGTGGCTGACATGTACAGCCAGATGAATGCCAGCAAAGCTTACCTTTATGCCGTCGCAGCGGCCTGTGATCGTGGCGAAAGTACCCGAAAAGATGCCGCTGGTGTCATCCTGTACTGTGCTGAAAGGGCTACACAGATGGCACTGGACGCTATCCAGATTCTGGGGGGTAATGGTTACATCAATGACTACCCGACAGGTCGATTGCTCAGAGACGCCAAACTCTATGAGATCGGCGCCGGAACATCTGAAATCCGTCGTATGCTCATTGGCAGGGAACTCTTTCAGGAGTCTCGCTGATAGAATCCAATTGCGCCATGCAGCATTGCTCATCTGAGTCTATGTGTAATGCTGCCTGCGCCTAGGAGCCTGACCGAGAATAGACAGCTCGGCCTAAAGTACAGAAAGATCGGCCAGATTTTCCGTTGAATTTGATTAAATAGGTCAACTATTCGCACAAATCCAACGAAAAATCTGGCTCAACCTACTGAACTTTATGCTCGAGCGCTATTCTCGGTCAGGCTCCTAGAGCAAATAAAAAAACAAGAATAATAACTCTGAAACAGCCATGCCCTGATCTGCTATCTATTCTCATTCAGTTCAAGGTCATGAGCCAAAAACGGTTTTATCACAGGCGATCGATATGCCCGTATTACCATCAAAAGTAGCACCCGACAGTCCCGAATTCCATAAGAACCGGCGACATATGCAGTCCCTTGTGGATCAACTCAACTCACGGTTTGAGACCATTGCCCAGGGTGGCAGTGAAAGATCCAGAGAAAACCATATTGCCAGAGGCAAATTGTTGGCCAGGGATCGAATAGCACAATTGCTCGACCCCGGTTCTCCCTTTCTTGAAGTAGGCCGCTTTGCTGCTGCCGATATTTACGACAATGACGCACCCTGCGCTGGTGTGGTAGCCGGTATTGGTTTTGTATCCGGTGTTGAATGCATGATCGTGGCCAACGATGCCACAGTCAAAGGCGGTAGCTACTTCCCGCTCACGGTTAAAAAACATCTGCGCGCACAGACTATTGCTGAACAGAATCACCTGCCCTGCATCTACCTGGTCGATTCTGGAGGAGCCAACCTTCCGTATCAGGATGAAGTGTTTCCGGACAGAGAACACTTTGGCCGTATCTTTTTTAATCAGGCCAATATGTCCGCCAAAGGCATTCCCCAGATTGCAGCCGTTATGGGCTCCTGTACTGCAGGTGGTGCCTATGTACCAGCGATGGCCGACGAAACCATTATTGTCAGAAACCAGGGTACGATCTTTCTGGCGGGACCGCCTCTGGTGAAAGCCGCTACCGGAGAAGAAGTCACTGCTGAAGAGTTGGGCGGAGCAAAGGTGCACTGCGAACAGTCAGGTGTTGCCGACCATATGGCTGAAAATGACCCCCATGCACTGGAGCTGGTCAGACGCTCTATAGCCCGACTGAACAAAAAGAAAATCAATCCCATTCCTGTCGAAGAATCTGTTCCTCCGGTTTACAACCCCGATGAACTTTATGGATTGATTCCTTCTGACCTGAAGCAAAACTATGACGTTCGTGAAGTCATCGCCCGGATTGTCGACGGTTCAGAATTTGATGAATTCAAAGCCAGCTATGGCAACACTCTGGTCTGCGGTTTTGCCAGAATTCACGGGCATCCTGTGGGCATACTGGCCAATAACGGTGTTTTGTTTTCCGAGTCTGCCCAGAAAGGCGCTCACTTTATTGAACTGTGCTGCCAGCGACGCATACCTCTGGTATTCCTGCAAAACATTACCGGCTTCATGGTGGGCTCAAAGTATGAAGCAGGGGGCATTGCCAAAGACGGGGCCAAAATGGTGAACGCCGTGGCCTGTGCAAACGTACCCAAACTGACTGTGATCATTGGCGGCAGTTTTGGTGCAGGCAACTACGGCATGTGTGGCCGCGCTTATGACCCAAGATTTCTGTGGACCTGGCCTAATGCCAGAATTTCGGTCATGGGAGGAGAACAGGCTGCAGAAGTACTGGCACAAGTGAAGAAAGACAGTCTCTCCAGAAAGGGTGAAACCCTGTCACCCGAACAAGAAGCGGCCATCAAGAATCCGGTCATAGAAACTTATGAACACAAGGGCAACCCTGTCTATGCCAGCGCCCGTCTCTGGGACGACGGCATTATTGACCCCGCCGATACCCGGGATGTTCTGGGCCAGAGTCTTTCTGCAACCCTGAACGCCCCCATTGAAGATACCCGCTTCGGCGTTTTCAGAATGTAAGGCAGGGAAGAACAATTATGAGCAACCATCTGATTATTGAAACGTCCAGCCAGGGCGTTGCCAGCATCACCATGAATCGCCCCGAAGTGGGCAATGCTTTTAATGCAGAGCTTATTGGGGAATTGATTGCAGCCCTGCAGCAACTGTCAGGAGAAGAGACTCGGTTACTGCAGCTGAGAGGCTCCGGCAAACATTTTTCTGCTGGCGGTGACCTGAACTGGATGAAGAATTCCATCCATCTCAGCGAGCAGGAAAACTACGACGATGCACGAACATTGTCAGAGCTGCTATACACTCTGAATCACTTTCCAGCCCCCACCATGGCAGTTGTTCAGGGAGCAGCCTTTGGCGGCGCAGTTGGCCTTATTTCTGCCTGCGACATAGCCATCGGTGCTGACAACACTCGCTTCAGTCTGAGTGAAGTTAAAATCGGTCTGATTCCCGCTGTGATCAGTGCTTATGTTGCGCAAGCCATTGGTACTCGTCAGGCACGTCGCTACTTTTTGACCGCCGAAGTTTTTTCCGGAGAAAAAGCTCTGGAGCTGGAATTGCTTCACGAGCTGGTTCCGGAATCAGAGCTGAACAATAAAGCTGAAGAACTGACCCAACAGCTGCTTGGGAATGCTCCCGGCGCCACTCGGCTGGCAAAGAATATGCTGCATAAAGTCCACAACAGGCCCATTGACGATGAGTTTGTGGAAATGGCTTGCAGGGAAATTGCCCGAGTCAGGGTCTCACCTGAAGGTCAGGAAGGTCTGGCTTCATTCCTTGAAAAGCGGAAACCTTCCTGGAGGCAGCCATGAGCGAACAAAAAGCCATGAATTCGAACAAGAGTCTTCAGGACGTTAAGCACTTCGACAAAATTCTCATTGCCAACCGTGGTGAGATTGCCTGCCGTGTCATTCGCACCGCTCGAAAACTCGGTATCAAGACCGTCGCCGTCTATTCAGACGCAGACTATCAGGCGTTGCATAAAACACTTGCTGATGAGGCTTTTTACATTGGTCCGTCACCGGCTCAGGAAAGCTATCTGCGTAAAGACAAACTGATTGAAGTGGCCTTGCAGGCTGGTGCGCAGGCTGTCCATCCAGGTTATGGTTTTTTGTCTGAAAATGCCGACTTTGCCCAGGCCTGTGAAGAAGCTGGTATTCAGTTTATTGGCCCTCGTCATGAAGCCATCAGAGCCATGGGCTCAAAGAGTGAAGCCAAGGCGCTGATGGAAAAAGCCGGTGTCCCAATATGTCCGGGTTACCACGGTTCTGATCAATCGGATGAAACCTTGATAGCCGAGGCACAGCGCATTGGTTACCCCTTAATGGTCAAGGCGGCCTTGGGTGGTGGCGGCAAAGGAATGAGAATTATTGAGCAACCGGAACAGCTGCAGGAAGGCCTTCAGGCTGCTCGCCGGGAGGCACAGAAAAGCTTTGGCGATGACCATCTACTGGTTGAATCTTATATTGCCCGGCCTCGTCACGTCGAAGTGCAGATATTCTTTGATCAAACAAACCAGGGGGTCTACCTCTTTGATCGTGACTGCTCCCTGCAACGCCGACATCAGAAAGTCATAGAGGAAGCCCCTGCTCCCAATCTGTCAGACTCCATGCGTAAAAGTATGGGTGAAGCCGCAGTAGCCGCAGGTAAGGCAATCCAATACCGTGGCGCAGGCACCGTTGAGTTTCTGGTGGACGGTGAGCGTTTCTATTTTATGGAAATGAATACACGACTCCAGGTTGAGCACCCTGTTACAGAAGCCATTACTCGACAGGATCTTGTTGAGTGGCAACTGGCAGTAGCTGCCGGAGCTTCCCTGCCACTGACACAGGAACAACTGCAATGTCATGGTCATGCCCTTGAAGCTCGAATTTATGCTGAAAGCCCTGATCACGACTTCCTGCCCTCTTCCGGAAAAATAATGGGGCTCCAGTGGCCTGCAGAATCAGAGAATGTCCGAGTCGATACGGGTGTTCAGCAAGGAGATCATATCTCCAGTCATTACGACCCTATGCTGGCCAAACTGGTTGTCTGGGCAGAAAACCGTGAATCGGCGATCGACCAAATGTCCCGGGCTTTATCGGATTATCAACAGGCGGGCTTGAGTGATAACCGAGACTTTCTGGTACACCTGATTAATGAACCCGCCTTTAGAAAAGCCGAGTTATCCACCCACTTTATTGATCAATATCCACCCCAAACCGAATTGGATCACGGCCAGCTCAGAATCGCACTGACAGCTGGAGCCTTGTATCAATTCAACCAGCTTCAATATAAAGGGTCATTGCCAACGGCCTCCTTCTCTTCACAGATAACACTGTTCGTGAACCACCAGCAGTATGTTATTTCTCTGAAGCAAGAGTCCGAAGGCTTTAAGGTCATTCTCCCTGATGGTCACTGTCATGCAGACATCCACTGGTATGAACTGGAGCAAGGCTGTTACTCAGGTCAACTGTCAATCGCCAATCAATCAATCCATTGTCGTGTTGTAGCTTTACCAGAAGCCAGAATGAAAGTGTTTTTTCCACACTTTAGTGTTGAGCTGAATCTCTCGGGTCAATGTCTGGGCGCCCATGATGGTTCAGAAGCCATGTCTGCCCCCATGAATGGCACAGTGAGCTCAGTGATGGTCAAAGAAGGTCAAACTGTCAAAGCTGGTACTGCGCTTCTGGTCATGGAAGCGATGAAAATGGAACACACCATTAATGCTCCCTGTGACGGAGTTATTGATTCTGTTTATTACCAGGTAGGTGACAGAGTTGATGCCGGGTCATCACTAATGGCGTTCAAGGAGGAAGCAGAAAATGCTGCCTGAATCGGTTCGCATTGTAGAGGTTGGAGCCCGTGATGGGCTCCAGAACCTGCCAACTCCCGCTTCTGTGGAAGTGAGAGCACAGCTGGTCAATATGCTGGCTCAGTCAGGACTGAGACATATTGAGACCGGTAGTTTTGTGTCACCAAAGTATGTCCCACAAATGGCGGGTTCCGATCAGGTTTTCCAGTCTGTTGAAAAAAAGAATGGTGTCGTTTACGCAGCTCTGACTCCAAACCTGAGAGGCATGGAAGATGCCCTGAGTTCAGGAGCGGATGAGGCAGCAGTGTTTGCCTCAGCCTCAGAAGGATTCAGCCAGAAAAACATTAACTGTTCCATCGCAGAGAGTCTGAAACGCTTTGAACCGGTTATGGCCCTGGCACAACAGCATAATATTCCTGTCAGAGGTTATGTGTCCTGCATCATCAGCTGTCCTTACGATGGCATCACTGCCCCTCTGCAAGTCGCTGAAGTGACTCGAGAGCTGTATCAGATGGGCTGCTATGAAGTATCTCTTGGCGACACCATCGGCACCGGCACGCCTGTGAAAGTCAAAAAAGTATTGGAAGCCTGCACTAAGGATGTTCCCATGGAGCACCTTGCGGCTCATTTTCATAATACTTACGGGCAAGCATTGGCCAACATCTATGCTTCTCTGGAAGAAGGGCTGTCGGTGGTTGATTCAGCAGTTGCCGGACTGGGTGGCTGCCCATACGCCCCCGGTGCGTCAGGCAATGTGGCAACAGAAGATGTGCTCTATCTGATGGAAGGCCTGAACATAAAAACCGGCGTTGCAATGGACAAGCTACTGGAAGCAGCTACATTCATTTGCGGGCAGCTGGGCATAGAATCCCGCTCAAATGCAGGGCTGGCTTTAGGAGCCTGACTCAGGTGCTCATTGGTCACATACTTCAAGAACAATAACTCAGGATCAGAATATGACGCAGCTCTGGGCACCTGATGAAAGCCGGGTGCAATCTTCAAACCTCACTGCATTTATTCAGAAGGTTAACGGTAACACGTCGCAACACCTTTCCGACTATCACGAACTCTATGACTGGAGCATTCGTGATCGATACGCTTTCTGGCAAACCCTGAGTGAGTTTGCCGATATTCGTTTTCATGACCAGCCTTCCGATGTCTGTATTGACGATAAAATGCCGGGGGCTCAATGGTTTCCTGACTCAACCCTCAACTATGCAGAACACCTTCTTCGCCATAACAGTGACAAAGCCGCACTTGTTTTTCGCAGAGAAGACGGCCTTCGTCAAAGTCTGACGTACCATCAGTTACATAACGCAGTGGCTGAAGCTCAAGCCGGTCTCATTGCTGCAGGTGTCGGTAAGGGCGATAGAGTTGCTGCATTTATGCCTAACTGTCAGGAAACAGTGGTTATGATGCTGGCGACCACAGCGTTAGGAGCCATCTGGTCTTCCTGTTCACCGGACTTTGGTATTCAAGGTGTACTGGATCGTTTTGGTCAGATTAATCCCAAGGTTCTGCTCTGTGTGGACGGTTATCTTTACGGCGGAAAACCGATTAACTGCCTGGAAAAAATCAAAGCCATTCAGAGCCAGATCCCTGCCATTGAACAGACTGTCATTGTTCCTTTTTTAAATGACAGCCCTGAACTTGATGGGTTAACCAATGCATATTGGTACAACGACTTTTGCAAAGAAAATGATTGTCCACAGTTCATCCCGGTAGCTTTCAATCATCCGCTGTTCATTATGTATTCGTCCGGCACCACCGGTGCTCCCAAATGCATTGTGCATGGTCATGGCGGTACTTTGCTACAGCACTTGAAAGAACTGTCGCTGCACTCGGACATTAAACCGGAAGATACAGTTTTCTATTTCTCTACCTGTGGCTGGATGATGTGGAATTGGCTGGTCTCATCCCTCGCTCTGGGCGCCACTGTAGTCCTCTATGATGGCTCTCCATTCCACCCTGAGCCCAAAAGCCTTATGGATATGGCAGAGGAAGAAGGCATCAGTATTTTTGGAACCAGTGCGAAATACATTGCCGCTTTGGAAAAAGCCGGTGTTAAACCGGTTGAATCTCACTCTCTTCCCAGACTGAAAGCCATACTTTCAACGGGTTCTCCTCTACTGCATGAAAGCTTTGATTACGTTTACAGAGACATCAAGCAGGACATCTGCTTGTCGTCTATTTCCGGCGGTACTGACATCGTCTCTTGCTTTGCCCTGGGCTGCCCTATTCTTCCGGTCTACAAAGGCGAACTGCAATGTCGAGGTCTGGGCATGGCAGTGGAATTTGTGAACACCGAAGGCAAAGCGTTGCAGGAAGAGAAAGGCGAGCTGGTTTGTCAGGCTAGTTTTCCCTCCATGCCCATTGGCTTCTGGAACGATCCTGAAGGCGAAAAGTATCAGAACGCTTATTTTAACCAGTTCCCTGGTATCTGGGCTCATGGTGACTTTGGTGAGTTGACGGCCCATCAGGGGGTTATCATCCATGGTCGTGCTGATGCTGTACTTAATCCCGGAGGTGTGAGGATAGGTACGGCTGAAATCTATCGACAGGTTGAAAAAGTAGAGTCTGTTCTGGAAAGCATTGCCATTGGACAGGAATGGGAGGGTGATGTTCGGGTGGTTCTTTTCGTTAAACTGCGAGAAGGCGAAACACTGAATGACAGCCTGATCAGCGAGATCAAACAAACCATTCGGGCCAATACCACGCCCCGCCATGTGCCTGCTGTTATCCTGCAAACACCTGATATTCCCAGAACCATCAGCGGCAAGATTGTCGAGCTGGCTGTTCGTGATGTGGTGCACGGCAAAGCAGTGGCCAATACCGATGCATTGGCCAACCCTGAAGCCCTGGATTATTTCCGCAACCGACCAGAGTTGAAGGGGTAGAAGTTCGAGCCGCCATGATGGCGGCTCTTCTGTTTAATGAACCTTTGAAACGACGGGGTCAACCGGAGCGCCCACTACAAACTGATAAAGGTTTTCATAGGATTCCCAGACATGGGAGCCAAACAGTGGGTCAGGAGTATCCTTCAGAGTTTCACTCACCAGCGCAAAATCTTCTTCCGTGAGAATATTTTTCATGGCTGGAATGAGCACCCTGTTTTCCTTACGGATATGCGACCGTTGCAACTCAACGTACTTCTGATAATCCGCTAATAACTGGTTTACAGGGATCACCTGATCGCGGGTCAGAGCGCTGAAACGCTCAATCAGGCTAGTGGTCAGCTGGTGAATTTCTTCGTGCTCAGCTTCAACTTCTTCTATGGCTGCGCGCTGCTTAGCGTCTGTCAGCCTGGGGCGTAATCTTGATAAGAGACGGGTTTCGAGGGGATGGTGGAAGCTGTCTGGATAATTATGCAGGTAATCCAGAGCATCCAGGATCAGCCAGACTTTAGGGGTGTGCTCACTGTCATCCCTGTAGCCAGACATTTCATGATCCAGGCAGTCGAGCAAACGTAACAAATGCTCATGATCCTGAACTATTCTTTCGATCAACAACGACATGGCACTCTTCCTCTTTTGTTCTTCTTATTATGAAATGCCGGCCCTTAAAGAAGGCTTAACAGCCTCTTAATAGCCTGCATTCCTGCCCATGGCTGTGTAGAGTCATGGAGATGTAAACGCTCTCACAACGAGAAAGCTAACACCATTCTATTTACAGAATGTTTCCATTCGGCTCTTCCATGCCTCACTTCAGCTTCAATTTTTTATGTCAGTTCACCCAGAGTGTATCTGAGTAGTTATCTAGATTAACTGCATACTGCCCAAGACCAAAAGTCCTTGAGTAAGATATGTTGATTCAGGTCAAGATTCTCAGTCATACTCTCAATACAGGACAACTCAGTTGCCGTCGAAACATGACAGCAGCGGGTAGCAATGTGAGATAACTCATCTCTTCATGCAGAGGCCGATTTCCCGTAACCTTAAAAAGGTACTGGTTTCACTCTGAATAATAAAAAATAATGTACTGTAAGGAGCCCTGACATGAGTGCTCAAATTAACCATTTTATTGCGGGCCTTCCCTCCGCCCCCAGTGAACGTCAATTACCTGTCTTCAATCCCGCAACCGGCCAGCAGGAATCCTCTGTCTCATTGGCCAGCGCCATGGAAGTTGAAGTGGCTATTGCCACTGCAAAACAAGCCTTCGAGAAATGGCGAAACGTTACCCCCCTTAAACGGGCAAGATTACTGTTTAAATTCAAAGAGCTGGTTGAAAAGCATCGCGATGAACTGGCAGAAATGCTCACCCGGGAACATGGCAAGGTTCTGGAAGATGCCCAGGGCGATATTACCCGAGGTCTCGAGGTTGTTGAGTTTGCCTGTGGTATCCCCCATCTGTTGAAAGGTGAATTCACAGAAAACGTCGGCACCGATGTTGATGCCTGGTCTGTGAGCCAACCTTTGGGAGTTGTGGCCGGAATTACACCATTCAATTTCCCGGCTATGGTACCCATGTGGATGTTCCCTCTGGCCATTGCCTGCGGTAATGCTTTTATTCTCAAGCCCTCTGAAAAAGCCCCTTCTGTTCCCATGCGCCTGGCTGAATTAATGAAAGAAGCGGGTCTTCCTGACGGTGTTTTGAACGTCGTCAATGGCGATAAAGAAGCGGTCGATACGATCCTCAGCTCACCGGATATTCAGGCCGTCAGCTTTGTAGGCTCTACGCCTGTCGCAGAATATATTTATCAAAAAGGTTGCCATCACGGCAAAAGGGTTCAGGCCCTTGGTGGTGCAAAAAATCATATGGTCGTCATGCCCGATGCTGACCTTGACCAGGTGGTAGATGCTCTTGTAGGTGCAGCATACGGTTCGGCAGGTGAACGCTGTATGGCTATTTCTGTGGCTGTAGCCGTAGGAGATATCGCTGACGAACTAATTGCACGACTGGCTCCCAGAGTTCAGGAACTTAAAGTGGGCAATGGTCTTGAGTCTGGCATTGAGTTGGGCCCACTGATCAGTCAGGAGCACAGAGAGAAAGTCTCTGGTTATGTGGATGCAGGTATTGCCCAAGGTGCAAAGCTGGTTGTTGATGGCCGGAACTATTCTGTCGAAGGTCATGAAGAAGGCTACTTTCTCGGCGGCTGTCTTTTCGACAATGTAACGACCGATATGTCCATCTATCAGGAAGAGATTTTTGGCCCTGTTTTATCGGTCGTACGCGTTCCGGATTACCAGACCGCCGTCACCATGATTAATGATCATGAATACGGCAATGGCACATCAATTTTTACCCGTGATGGTGACAGCGCCCGGCAGTTTGCTCACGACATCCAGATAGGTATGGTGGGCATTAATGTTCCTATCCCAGTCCCCATGTCCTTCCACAGCTTTGGTGGCTGGAAACGCTCTCTATTCGGCCCTCTGCATATGCATGGCATGGAAGGGGTTAAGTTTTACACACGACGCAAAGCGATTACTTCCCGATGGCCAACAGGTATTCGTGAAGGTGCTGAGTTTGTGATTCCCACTATGAAGTGATTTTAATTCTGTAGTGCCGAGGGTATTCTTCTGACGCAATGACAGGACCGGAAAAACAGAATGATTACCCTCGGCACATTTATTCCAGGAACTTTTATTCCAGGTAGATTGTGGAATCGACTCTCTGAAGTATCCGATTCTGCCCGATCCAGCGGTCACCTGAAGTCCAGTAAAACCGATATTGAAATCATCCAGGACGGTCTGCCCTATGAAGTCCGGATTCTGAGTGAATCACGAAAAAAGCCTAACAGAACCGTAGCTCCATCCAGCCAGCCCAATCCATTCCTGCCCTATGATCCGGCTATGCATGTTGCTGATCTGGATACAGGTCATGTCCTGCTGCTCAATAAATTTAATGTTGTCGACAACCATTATTTGATCGTTACTGCAGAGTACGAGGATCAGGAACAAGCATTTGAGTTGAAAGAGTTTCAAGCCGTTTCACAGCTTCTTCCTGAATTCCCTCAGCTGGTTTTCTATAACTCTGGACGCGATGCAGGAGCAAGCCAGCCACACCGACACCTCCAATCTTTGCCTGTAAACAACCTTCCCATAGATTGCGCTCTGACTGAGATACCTGAGAAGCCAGGCAAGCTGGAGACACTGCCTTATGAACACCGGATCGTAAAGCTAAGCAATGAAGGCTGCAAACAAGCTTCTGAATGGCTGGAACTCTATCAGAAAATGATTGAAGAACTGGAACTGAACAGAAATGATGGTCGACTGCAGCCTTATAATTTCCTGATGACCGATCAGTGGATGATGATCATTCCACGAACCGGTGGTCGTTATGAATCCATCTCGGTCAATGCTTTAGGGTATGCCGGGCTCCTGCTGGTGAAGAACAGGGAAAGATTCGACCTGCTACTTCACCATAAGCCCAGCAAACTATTACGCAGTCTCTCGACTTTGTCTTAGATACATGGCTATATGAGGAATACCATCTTCCTCATAAATATCACCTTCAGGCCTGAAACCATAGGCTCCATAGAATGCCTGAAGGTGTGCCTGGCCACTGAGATAAAGGTCATGATCAGGGAAAAGTTCCAGAGACTTTTCGACAGCCCTCTTCATCAGGTCTTTACCAAGACCGGCTCCCCGAAATGATTCTGTAGTAATAACACGACCAATTGCTACCGTATCCTCAGCAGAGGAAGGTGGGATAATTCGGAGATAGGCCGCAAGATCTTGTTTTTCTTTGCCCCAACCCATGAGATGCCATGAAGACTGATCCACACCATCGGCATCGTGATAAGGGCAGTTTTGTTCAACAATAAAAACATCCTGCCTGGCTTTCAGAATGCTGTACACGTCTTGTCCGGACAGTTCTTTAAACTCGGACCACTGCCAATCAATCAAAATTCTGATCCCTCTGAACTCACTTGAGAATGTATTCACTTAAGTGAGGCAAAGTATCCTGCTGCCGGAGAAATCTCACAAGCATAAAAACAAAAAAACTCTGGCTGCTTTACACAACCAGAGTTTTTTATAAAGACGCTCTGAACGATCAGATTTCAGACAGCATCTCTGCAGCAGGTCTGTAGGTCAGGTTTTGTACCTGGGCCACACTTTCACAGGTTACAACGCCTTTGCAGACATTCAGGCCTTCCAGCAGGTGCGGGTTATCCTGAAGTGCTCTGCGGGTACCTTTGTTGGCAATTTCTACCACATAAGGCAGAGTGGCATTGGTCAGTGCTACCGTAGAGGTTCTGGCTACAGCTCCTGGCATATTGGCTACACAGTAATGAACGACACCATCGACAATAAAGGTTGGATCATCATGGGTTGTGGGTCTGGAGGTCTCAACACAACCGCCCTGATCAATGGCAACATCAACAATCACAGAGCCACGCTTCATTCTGCTGATCAGATCTTTAGTAACCAGCTTGGGAGCGGCTGCACCAGGCAGTAAAACACCACCCACCAGCAGATCTGCTGTCAGTGCATGTTCTTCAATGGAATGATGGGTAGAGAATACGGTTTTGATCCGGTTGCCATAGCGGGCATCCAACTGTCTGAGGGTATCAACAGAACGATCCAGAACAACAACGTCTGCACCCATACCTACGGCCATGGCTGCTGCATTCTGACCAACGACACCACCACCAATAATGACCACTTTTGCCGGATCAACACCCGGAACACCACCCATGAGAACACCACGGCCTGACTGGGACTTTTCAAGACAGTGTGCACCGGCCTGAATAGACATACGACCAGCTACTTCTGACATCGGAGCCAGCAGAGGAAGACGTCCCCGGGCATCAGTTACGGTTTCATAAGCAATACAGGTGGCACCGGATTCAATCAGGTCCTGGGTTTGAGGAACATCTGGAGCGAGATGAAGATAGGTGAAGAGGGTATGGTCTGGACGAAGTCTTGCTCTTTCTACAGCCTGAGGCTCCTTAACTTTAACGATCAGCTCGGCCTGTTCGAAAACGGCTTCAGCGCTGTCAACAATAGAGGCCCCGGCATTCTTGTAACAATCGTTGGTAAAACCAATGCCAGCTCCGGCATTCATTTCAACAATAACTTCATGTCCCTGTTCCACGAGCTCCTGAACTGCAGCAGGTGTTAACCCGACTCGATATTCGTGATTTTTAATTTCTTTTGGCACACCTACCAGCATATCTTCCTCCAGTTTAAGCTTTGCCTAGCAGTTATATTCCAGTATATGGCCTTTGCCTCAGTTAAATATTCCTTATTGACTCTTTTTTCAGAAGGTTTTTCTAAAAACCATAACCTCACAAACAAAATCACCAAAAATCAGTTTTTAGTAGCATTTACACAAATAGAGACAGATTCAACACTCTGTAAAGCTCTGTCAGCGCTGGGAAAAAGAGTGCTTCAAGTCAAAAAAACGAAATGTGCCAGTGTTATTCTAGCCTCGAATTCCAAAGCCAGTCTTGCGGCTGAGCCGATGGAATGGACTACCGGGATGGTAGACATTGTTTATATGGAGCAATAGCTGGAGGCCGAAGTGCCTGACACAGTATTCATGCTTGAGTATCTCAACCGCATAGGTGTAGACATCAAGCAATTCGTTGACCAGAAAGCCCTGACAGCCGAGTACTTTCGAAGGATTTACAGAGTAGACGCCAGAGAAAAACTTTTGGACCAGGATGGCAAGCCCGTTGGTAAGGCCAGCAACCCAAGATGCCTGACTGAGAATAGACACCTCCATTAAGTCCAGATCTTCCTGCCCTGTTTATTCTCTAGAACTTGTAAATGTGCCCTATGGAAGCATAGCTTTTGTACCTTGCTTGCCTATAGAATGCCTTCATGGACATTATCATCTGGATGCTAATAGGCGCAGCATTTGCCTGGTATTGGGCAGATACAACAAAAGCAAGAGAAATCGCCATTCGCCATGGCAAGAGAGCCTGTAAGGATATGAATCTTCAGTTTCTTGATGGGACTGTTGTACGCTATTCATCCCGACCTCGCCGCGGCCCCGATGGCCAGATCCATTTGGCTCGAGACTTCAGCTTTGAGTTCACTCCGGATGGGATCAGACGCTACCCAGGCCACATTCGACTGTTGGGCAAATATCTCCAGATAATGGATCTTCAGTACACCCGCCCGGAAGAGGAGCAGAGCAGTAATCTGATACTGTCTACCGAATACTCTGAAGATCCGAAGCCTCAAAGCACCCACTCATCTAACGTCGTTGACCTCTCCCGATACAGAGGCACTCGCCACTGATACGAGCTCGATAGCAGGGAGGCTGGAATATAATCCATCGCCTTCAGAATGAAATACAGATTGACCCCTCAAGACTGACTCTGCCCTGTGATAGAATTTGCTGAATCCTTTTTTACTGAGGTTGAAGTCAATGGCATACGCCAAAGATCTGAAGAAAGGTCAAATTGTTCAGATTGAAAATCAGTACTACATCGTCCGCCAACAGGAAACTAAGAGTCCATCCGCGCGTGGCGCTTCAACGCTTTACAAGTTCCGTTTCAACTCTGTGCCCGGTGGCCAGAAACTGGAAATGACCTGCACCGGCGATGATCAATTCACCGACGTTGACCTACTCCGCCGCACTGTTTCATTCCTGTATCGTGAAGGTGATGAGTTTACCTTTATGGACAGCGAGGACTACAGCCAGTATCTGGTTAACTCCAGCACTATTGAAGAGCAGCTCCCTTATATGTCCGATGGGATGGAAAGCCTCATCGCACTTCTTGTCGATGGACAATTACTCGCCATTGAGCTGCCCTCTTCTATTGCCCTTGAAATTGTCGAGACTTCTCCGGCCATAAAAGGTGCCTCTGCTGCCGCCAGAACCAAAACTGCTCGCCTGAGTACCGGACTTGAAGTGCAAGTACCTGAGTATCTGGCTAATGGCGAGATCATCAAAATCAATACTGAAACTGGAAAGTTCATGTCCAGAGCCTGAAGCTGGATTAATCCTGGGCTTCAAAATTCCTACGGTTCAAACCATAGAACAGTGCACTGCCTGCCAGTGCACTGGTAAACACATTCAACAACAGCACTAATACATTGACGTAGTCATCCAATGACTGGGGATTCAAACCAGACATATTCAACCATTCATAATTCAGCAATAGAAGTGTCTCTAACATTTCATCTTTAGATAAAACAATATCCAGTGACCCTAAAGTTCCAAAGAGAATCAGAAAAAGGCTGACTGCAATATAATGCCATGGCTTAGTGGCCTGATTGAGCGCCCACAACAGATTTAAGATCACTATTCCATAGCCGATAAAGCCAAATACCGGAAATTTCTTATAAATTTCCAGACTCAGGGAGAGAGCCAGTAGCAGTACAAATAAAAGAAGGGAGAAAAGCCAGTGAATTACGAATCGTTGATCCCTTTTTATACCGTTCATCCTGGCCACCTTGAGTAATTATTTCACAATATAATAACGACAAAACATACATATATTATGTCGCTATATTGCCCGGTAAATTCAAGGCACATTGACCGGAGCATGCTTAACTTATTTAACAAGAGTCTTTCTCTTGCCAGCATGGTGTATAGACTGGCAGTATAACTGGATGAAGCGTTGTTAGCGCTACGCTAAGGAATAGCACCATGGATGGAAGCAATTCTTTAAATAGCTGTAATACGTGCTGCAAGTGGGGATCATGTTTAATGATGAGCCTGTTCCCGGTTATGGCACTGTCTGATTCAAAAGGTGATTACCACTCGGGAACACCTCATTACAGTACTACCTATTCTCATGATGTCTCAGTTATTGACCCTTTCAATACTCGCGTCATAAACCGCAATAAAAGTGTCAATAGAATGCCTGAGCTGTCTATTCGGGAAAAATCCAAAATCAATCAGAAAAAAGTCAGTGCTTTTGTTTATAAGGCGGTTACGGATCCTAAAAAGCTTGCAGAATCCGCAGCAGCCAGTGCCGCTCTTCTGGGTCTTGATTACCTTGGTGCCGCCAAACCTCTAAAAGAAAGCATGGAATTCATTAAGGAAAAAACACAATTTGAGTTTGGTGACTGTGGCAAGGTTCGGTTTAGCAGTAAAGTCAAAGCAGAAACCTGCATGTTCGAGAACTCAAAAATCGAGCTTAATTCCGATTACAAACTGGACTCATTCACCGTTAACTTCAAGTGGTCCCTATAAGAGAAGGGCAAAGGCGTAACCCCCTTCTCCTCCCCTGAATTTATCATCACCAGTGCCTTCAAGACATAATCCCGCTAGAATCCCTCACCAGATATTCTGGTCTGAGGTCTAACCTTGAATACACACAAACAATACGCACTTTTTTTACGGCAACTTGAAAAGCTCTCTGGCTGGAAACTGACGGCTATGAGTGCTGCGGTCTGTGAAAGAAGCTGGCCCAATTTTGCCCTGTTTGCAGAGCTTACCGATTTTGGTCAGCCGGATGATGTCCGCCATAGCCTGGATATGCTTTGGGACAATGTTGCCGGTTACCAGTCCGCCAAAAATTTTGAACGTCTGCTGGAAAAACTGGAGCCCAATATCCCGGATCTTGAAGAACTGGATATGTTCGGGGCTATTCCCGCCCATGACTGTATTGTCACTATGATCTGTGCAGTTAATTGCGCTATGGAGCCCGATGCAGGGGAAACGGCCAGTGCCATGACTCTGTCTCTGAGTACTATTGGCAAATTCATTAAGTACACGGAAGCCGAGGAGCTCAAAGGTACAGAGCTACAGCAGTATATTGAACAGCATGAATTATACGGTCAGCAGATCGAGTTTATGCAAGAAGTTCTGGAAATGATCAGCCGATGCAAACAGAGCCCTGATGCTATGAAACAGGTCAGGGCTCTGGCCAAGAATGACGGTATAAGCCATATTGGGATCGGCCTCGAATAGCCTATTACTTCACATTGTTAATGATATCTCTCAGTAACGAATAGATTTTATTCTGAGAGTTGGACATTGCATCGTAGTTTTGATTATAGGTCGACATAGCCCGCTGCAGCTGGACTGTCTGCAGCTGGTTACTGCCTGTCAGGTTTTCTTTTGCTGCGTTCAACGATGTCTTCAGAGAAGCCCACTCTTCTGGTGTCAGGTTACCGGTTCCACTGGCATCAGAGTAATTAATCTTCAAAAGATTACTCAGGATATTACGTTCCTCCTGGGTCAGCACCGGTGTTCCGCCGTTAACCTCATTCGCAAAGCTATTCTGAAAAGCCACTTTTCGAGCGGCATACCCACTGAGCGTCGCATTCGGGTCATTAGGATCCTGACTGGTCATCTGTGCGGTATTAACGCCATCATATTCCCAGGAGTGCAGCCCACCCGCTTCAAGCAATACGTAGCCATCATTATTAGCAGCATCCAAGGTTGTGCCATCAAGGTTAGGAGCCCCAATAACAGGGTTAGCTGTATTCAGATTTGTAACGGACAACCCCTGATTACCTCTGGTGATAGAAATACCAGTGATATCAGCCAGACCACCTGACAAATTGGAAGGATCGAAAGGAGTGCCCGAAGCTGACGTCTGAAATGTAATCTCAGTACCATCGTCCAGAACCATAGTCATATCATTCATCACCGGAATACCCACCTGATTGGCATCCGCAATGGACCCCTGGGCCACAGGTACTAATGTCTGATTCTGATAATTGAGCTGATTCCCTTCGGCATCCACCAGAGTAAAGGTTGTATTGCCTTCAGAGTCTGGCTGTATAGCAATTCCATAGCCATTATCCAGGACAATATTATTGCCGTTGGTTGTCCAGGAAGTAGCGGTATATTGACTGGTACCATACTGGGCGATATTGGATTTATTGATCAGGTTATTCACATTAACCAGCAGCTGGTTAGAGGTTTCTATCTCACCAACAATCCTGCGGACCTCAGAGTCCAGCATATTTCCTCGCTCAAGATAAACAGCTGAGATAAAGTCCTGCTGACTGAGCTGGGAAGAATCAACAACATTAATGTTGTTATTATTGTTAACTCCATTAACGGTAGCCATTAATAGCCGCCCCTATCATCCTTGTGAGTATTCAATAAAATGTGCTGCATGTCCTTTATGGCAATAAGCAGCGATTTTTAAGCGATCAAACAAATCCAGTCCGATGCCTTCTGCCGGTTGACCTTGATTTGCTCTTTGGAGCCAGCAGCCGGTTTGCCAACCTGATCTCCTTCCGCTTTAGTGAGGCCTCATGAGCCAGATCACCTTTCAGTTCATCATTGAACTTAATAAGCTCCTGACGGGCTTTATGCTTATAGTTGGCTGACCAGGAATCTCCGTTTATAAAATCCCGTAGCTTCTTTTTATCCATACCTACAGAATTCATAAAGTTTTCCTGCTTGGAAATATCTTTCCGTGCGGCTTTAACTACGACTTCGGATTCCTGTTGAACAAGCCAGGACGACTTCTTCATCTTGGTGACATCGATCAGTCTGATACGGGAGGCCATGTCCTTTCTCCTGTTGGCAAAAATCCAGCCTGTACTCCTCTATCAATGGCTGCTTCTTGCTTATGGCACTTTGGATACTCTCCAGCTTAACGTTACTTCCCGTTTACAACTGCCGGTTCTTCTTATTTCAGTGTAGACATAGAATTCATCGGAGATAGAATGTGCATGCTTATTCGCTGGAGTATCGATGATGGATATCGACAATTTTGAAAGCCTGATGATGAAAGTCCTCCTCACGGCTTTAGTGCTGTTTATGGGCTTTATCGTTTATGATCTGGCCAAGAAGTCGAAAGCGGGAAAGTTTGGCACAATGGTTCTTTTTGGTGCCTTATGTCTGGGTGTTCTGGGATTTGTTCTCAAAGGCGTGTTGATGAAAACGATTGGGGGTTAATGCTCTCAACCTCTTTTTGTTAAGAAGCCCCCAAGGCTGTGAGTAGATTCAATTTCTCACAGACAAAAAAAATCCGGGCCAATAACCCGGATTTAATAAGAACGAACATGACAATGAACAGATTGACAGGCAATCCGCTGGAGTACTGTCAACACTCCATGACAAGAGATAAGTTACGGAGCAGCTTATCTGGGGCTTATTTTGCCTCTATTCCCTGAAATCAGAATCCGTATAAGTACCTCAGTATTCCAGAAAAATTCAGACTCAAACACCACTTAACACGCACTTATCACTTAAAACGGCGTAATCCTGTCACAAGCTTACAGATTCTCACCCACTCAGAGATACCCCAACCATGATAACCAGAATGTACCCACAGTAAGCCAGATAGTCAGGTAGACAATACTCATGACAAATCCGGCTTTCCACCAGGTTTTCAAGGGAACATAGCCCGTTCCATAGAGTATGGGGGCAGGTCCATTACCGTAGTGAGTCACCACTGCACAAATATTGCTGAGATAGGCAAGAAGCAGAGCGGCTCCCAGAGGAGGAACACCTGTAGCCAGAAGTATCACTAAAAAGCTGGCATACATGGCACTGATTTGAGCCGTGGTCGCAGCAAAGAAATAGTGGGCAAAGTAATAAATGATACAAATTGCCACAAGACTTACCGCTGCGGGCATACCTTCAAACCAAAGTCCGACATATTGGCTTATATAGGAAACGACCCCATAAGCACTGAGGTAATGAGCCATAGTGACAAAGGCACCAAACCAGATCATGGTATCCCATGCCCCTTTATTACCCTTAACTTCATCCCAGTTCAGGACACCACTAAGCAGAAGAATGCAAACACCTACCATAGCCACCAGAGCAGGAGACAGCCCTAGATAACGGCCACTCACCCATAATGTCAGCAGGCCAACAAACGTGGCCCCCATAATCCATTCATCACGTTTTAATGCTCCGAGCGCTTTCAACTTTTCATCAGCCAGAGAAACAGCCTTTGGCGTTTCTCTGATCGTTGGCGGCGCCACACGAGAAAGGATCAGAGGCATCACGAGAAGGCAGAGTAAGCTTGGTAGCAATGCCCCCAGAGCCCAGCCACCCCAGGTAATATCAATGTCCTGATCAGCGGCCAGCTTAACCACCAGAGGATTACCGGCCATAGCAGTCAGAAACATACCGCTGGAAATAGCATTAGCATGAAAAACCACCAGCGTCAGAAAGGTTCCCATTCGCTTGGCAGTATCACCAGGATGGCTGTCGTAAACCTCAGCGATCGACTTCATAATGGGAGAAACAACAGCGCCCGCCCTGGCTGTAATACTGGGCATGGCAGGTGCCAGCAGTACGTCTGTCAGCGTCAGCCCATACCCTAACGTCACTGTCTTCTTGCCCAAAAGCCGCATGAAGCAGTAGGCCATTCGAAGCCCAAGACCAGTTTTAATAAAACCGTGGGAAATGAAGAAAGCCAGCATAATCAGCCAGGTGATGGGTTCGGCATAGCCTGCCAAAGCCTGCTTCATCGTTAGCGTCTGGGTTAGCCCCAATGCAGCAATCCCCATAAAGGTTACTGCAGACATAGGCATCGGCATGACCATTACTCCCAGCAAGGTGCTGAAGAAAATAATCATGATCTGCCAGCCTTTGGGATCCATGCCTTCAGGTATCTGGCAATTCCAAAGTACAAGGCCCAGCAGAAAGGGAGCCAGATAACGCATCAGGGTAATGGGCAGAGACAGGCTGGACTCCTGTACTGTAGAAGGTGATGTAGCAGACAAGGCATACCTCTATGATGTAATTTTTTTAGGGGTCGTCCTTCAACCAAAACAAATGTTCCTTTCAATGGTCTGACAAGAGCTTTGAGTGGCATCCTCATGACTTAACGGCCTGACTGATCAGAACCCACCGCTCAAAGACACAAGCCCTTCACTTTTCGAGAAAGTGAACTGTCTTTTTGCTCGAGATTGAACAATTAGAGTTTAGTTCAGGGGTTTTGTTCTGTTTTAATAAATTTATAATGCCTGCCCAACGCTATTGAGACTCAGCCTAATGTCAGGTCGACCACACCCCAAAGCCAGCAACCATCAGAACAGGTCAGCTCCAAAGCCTCCTCCCAGGTTGATACTGTTCAACAAACCCTATGGGGTTCTGACTCAATTCACAGATAACGAAGGGCGCAGTACTCTCAAAGACTATCTTTCCATTCCGGACATTTACCCCGCAGGTCGTCTGGACAGGGACAGTGAAGGCCTTCTACTGTTGACCAACAATGGTCAGATTCAGCATCAGGTCAGCTCTCCTCTGCACAAGATGGAGAAAACCTATTGGGTTCAGGTTGAAGGGATACCAGACGAGCCATCACTGGAAAAACTGAGACAAGGCATTGAACTCAATGATGGTCCAACACGTCCTGCCAAGGCTCGAATCATCGAAGCTCCTGCAATTTGGCCCAGAATTCCACCTATCAGAGAGAGAAAATCCATTCCTGACTGCTGGCTTGAGCTGACTATAAAAGAAGGGCGAAACAGGCAGGTGCGCCGAATGACTGCTGCGATTGGCTTTCCTACCTTAAGATTAATTCGTTACCAAATTGGCGAATGGACTCTGGATGGACTGGAGTCAGGAAGCTGGAGAGAAACTACTGTTCCAGAATCGTTAAAGGTACAATTATCTAGAAAACAGGCTTCTAAAAAGCCAGTCAGCCGAAATTACAAAGGACGAACTCGATCGTCACTTCGTAGACAGAAAAATTCTAACTGAATATTAAAAGAAAGAAACTGGAAGGAACCCTTGCTAGAACTTTTCAAGAAACACTATTTTCATCTGGCCCGTATTGGTTTGATACTGACTATGGCGGTCATTCTGTACTTGGCACTGATGCCATTGGATAAGGCCCCACTTCCTGAGATCAGTGACAAGATTCAGCATCTGGCCGCTTTTCTGGTTCTGGCGTTTCTGATGGATGCCAGCCTGCCCGAGAAACCCTTTAATATCTGGAAAACGGGGTATCTGTTAACTTATGGTCTCTTTATAGAAATTCTTCAGTTACAAACAGAACATCGCTTTTTCTCAGTAGAAGATCTTGTGGCCGACTTTGCAGGAATCTGCCTGTATTTCTTGACTATACCGATATGGAAGCGCTTACCACTTATGGGTTGGCGTTGGTCTTTAGCCAGTCAATCTCAGTGAAGCTCAACCAGACAGGTAACACTGAGTTCAAAGCGAGTGCCTTGATCAGGCCTGTTATTAAAGGAAACCGTTCCGCCCATAATATGCATCAGCTGGCGACAGATGGTAAGCCCTAACCCCTGACCTCCTGAATGCCCCTTTGCAGAGCCATTCACTTTCTGGAAAGGTTGGAAAACATCACGCCCGGCTGACTCTTCAATGCCAATCCCGGTATCATCGATACAGACTTGCAATCGAATCTTTCCTGATTGCTCGTGAGGCCGGGTAGTCGCAATCACAGTGACTCCCCCCTCTTCAGTGAACTTGACTGCATTCTCAAGCACCAGCGATAAGGCTTTAAACAGCTTCTGGGCATCACCGTAAAGCGTCTCTGGCATATTGTGAACACTGGTTTCAATGCTCAACCCCTTCTTCTCACAGGCTGGCTTAAACTGATCTTCCAGAATATTCAGCTGACGCCTCACATTAAAAGGGGATCGCTTCACTGTGACAGAGCCAGACTGAATCTCACTCAATGACAACAAGTTGCTGATAACCTCACTCATTTCATGAGCTGAATCTCTGGCTTCCAACAGAGCATCCTGCTGCCCATTCGGATCTATCAACTCCAAAGCGTTTTTGAGCTCGCTCATAGGCTTTTTCAGCTCGCGAGAAGCCGCACTGAGAAACTCATCCTTTAGCCGACCGGCTTCGAGCAGACGCTGATTACTTTTCTCCAGCTCCTGCTTGGCCTGCTGCTCCACCACTACCTTGTTTTCTCTAACGCCCCGAATACGACTGGCCAACGCCAAAGACAGTAGTGTCACCTCAAAAGACAGACCTATGGGGATAATATTTCGTGTCAGGGCATTGCTGGGCAGAAATCCCATAAGCATCAGACTATAAACCCCGGCGCTGGCGATAAATGTGGCAAATGCAAGAAAGAAAAAACGAGCTGAACGATCGCCTTTGGCCAGCCAGAAATACAATCCGGTCAACATCATAACTGGCAATGTCGGCAGGACCTGAATCATCACAAGCTTTGATGCCAGACCGTTATGGGTGATCAGAGTAAACGGAACAATCAATAATCCAGCCATTAGCATGGCTGTATAAAAACGGTTTATAACCGCTGACTTCTCTGCAAGCTTGAGGAATGATTGGGTAAACAGCACCCCACTCACACCCGTGATGCTCATGAAGAAAGGAGCGCCACTGTTAATCATGGGATAGTCAGGCCAGAGATGAGCCAGACCGGTACCATTAATAGAGAGCAAATAAAGTAAAAACCCTCCTATATAAAGAACATAATAAAAATAACTTTGTTCCCTGATTCGAATAAACAACATCAGGTTGTAAAACAACATCACCAGCAAAATGCCATAGATGGCACCATAAAGCGTATCAGCCCGATTGGACTGCTCAAGATAGGCAATGGGCGACCAGAGCTTCACCGGAATCTGCATGGAGCCTGTCGTTTCAACCCTCAAATAGAAATGAGTGACATCTCCGTTATACATTTCAATGGGGAAGATAAAGCTCGGGTGAGCCACAGCACGGATGTCAAAAGGGTATTTATCACCACTGTTGTATTCATGATAAACACCATCAAAGTCCATGAGATAAAGCGTTACAAGATCCAGTGCCGGGTAAGCCACTTCGATTAGCCACTCACCAGACTCTTCTCCTACATAGGAGATGTACTTTAAATCGAACCGCAACCAGATAACGGCCTGGGAAATACCTGAATTCAGTGCTGCCAGATCAACGGGCTTGAACTGCCGGGAGTATTCCGGCTTTTCCAGCTCCTCAACTCGTAAAACACCCTGGGTATCCTCCAGATACTCGGCGATCATGGCCAGATTCAACTTCTCGGTATTTTCAGTAATCACGGTAGGTTCAGCTGAGGGATGGGCTTGCACCTGAGAAAAGCTGATCAGCCCAGCTACCAGAAAAAGGATACCTGCCAGCCAGGCGTTTGACTTTATTAAATGCGATCCATGCATGAAACTATGTTCTTTTCCGGGATTACCAGTCTTTTTGACCAGAGAGGTCAGCTATCTGGAAAGAACTATTTTTCAGGCTCATCAGCAGAAACAACCCACTTTCCCTGCTCCACTTGGGTTGAGTATTGACCCTCAGCCAAAGCCTGATAAAGATCAGTTCCTTCTTTCAAGGGTATTATCGGCAAGGTCAGCAACTCTTCTGATAAAACTTTCTGGAATTGCTCCAGGACCAATGCCTGAATCATCGCCAGCTCCAGGTCGACACGAGCTTCCTTGAGTTTCAGGTCAGTAAAATAGAAAGTATGGTCGTCACTGTCGTAACGGAGTATTGCATCACCGGTCACCTGAATCGGAATGGGTTCAGAAACAGCATTCCCCAGAAAATCCGCATCAACCTTGCCATCAAATGAAAAAGAGAGAGGTTCATTATCGCCGTTAATGCGAAGTAACGGCTTATCGAGATAGACCTGAACATTAACCAGTGGCATTAATTGCATGACACGAATCTGGGGAGAAAGGTAAGACTGCTCAACCAAAGCATTTAACTGCTGTTGGTCAAAAGAATGAGTCTTGTTTTGGGAACAGCCAGCCAGGAAAAGCAATACCATCAGGCCAGAAAGACTAGTCAGTAACTTTCTCAAGCTGCTTTTGTGCTCTCTCAAGTGCTTTTCCCCGGTTTGAAGCCAGAGCATCGGCCCAGCGAGTTGTTTCCGGTAATCGATATTGGGTAAGGCAAGCCAGAACATAATCAACCGCCGTAGTCAGTGAAACCCTGTGTCCGATACTAACATAAAGTGGGCGTACGCCCTGTCTGCTGCGAAGTAGCCGACCAATCACTTCTTCGTGATCAACCAGGTCAACCTGGCTACCTTTCTCTTCAGAAAGCTCTGCATGCTTTCCACAAAGTCGACTTTTGGCAACACCAATGGTTGGCAGCCCTGTCAGTACACCCCCGCAGGCTACTCCCAGCCTGCGGGGGTGAGCTCTGCCCTGACCGTCGCAAAGCACCAGATCCGGAACTGAACTCAGCTTCCCCAGAGCTTCAATAATAGCTGGACATTCACGAAAGGAGAGCAAACCCGGAATGTAAGGCATTCGGGTGGGTTCACGGTGAATCACATAATCTTTTAAAGCCAGAGAAGGAAAGTCCAAGAGGGCAACCGCCGCTCGGGTAACTGCTCCCTGCTGCTCAAAGCCTACATCAACACCAGCAACCAGTCTGACTTCGGGCAAGTCATCCTGCTGAATAACTTTTTCAGCCAACTCCAGCTGAGAAGTACGGGCTTCAGCTGGAGTAAGATCCCAGTTATACATTGAGCTTGGTATCCAGAGGTATCTTAATAGTGACCTCAAGGCCCGGGTGGGCATTTCTGGCAGAAATAGAGCCACCGTGGTTGGCAATTGCCCCCATAGCTATGGCAGTACCCAGTCCAAAACCATCATTCTCTTTACCCCGGGTTTCATCAACACGGAAGAATGGCTCAAACATCGCATCCAGAGATTCTTCAGGAACACCAGGACCTTTGTCCCGTACCTTGATAATCACATTTCGCCGGAATTGCTCCAGGGTGACATCAACCTGAGTACCTTCGGGAGTGAAGCGAATAGCATTTCGAATAATGTTCTCCGCAGCACTGCTTAACCAATCCCGGACACCACAGATTTCAAGAGGCTGGCTTTTAATCAGATCAACACCCTTGTTCTGGGCATGAGCTTCAAAATTGCCGTCATCAACCAGCTGTTTAAGCAACTGTTCAAGATTCACCTGCTCACACGCTACTTCACTCAGGCCATGCTGAATTCGGGAGAAACGAATAATTTCACCGATCAGTTCATCGAGACGTTCAATTTCTCGCTCAATTCGGGAATGCTCAGCATCGGCTTCTGGCGTTTTTCTCCGAGCAAGCGCAAGAGAAATCTGCAGTCGAGTCAAAGGAGAGCGCAGTTCATGAGAGACGTTTCTCAGCAGGATTTCCTTGTTATTCACAAGGGTTTCCAGCTGCTCGGCCATGTGATCGAAGTCACGAGCAAAATCGCCCAACTCATCCCCCCGTTGTCGGACAGAAGCCTCAACCCGGGCAGAAAGCTCACCTTTCGCCAGACGTCTGGAAGTGCCTTGTAATCTCCGAATGGGTACCACAAGATATCGAGCCAGCATAATACAGAGCAGGAAGCTGACCCCCAGGGCAATAATCACCAGATGCCACTGCTGGGACAGTACCTTGGTCACTCGCCAGTGAACCAATCGGGGCATTTCCTTGGTCAGGAAAAGGTCATAGGGCACACGTCCAATCCAGACCTTTCTCGGACCAACTACCACCACACCACTTCTGAATGTAATAGTAGGCTCTGTCCGATCATGGGTTCGGTCATAGGCTGACATCAACTCATCGGGCACCGCTCTTCTACCCACTACTTCACCGGCAGGATCAAAAAGGTAAAAATAGCTGCCTGTGAATTGCGGAAAAGGGGTATGAGAAGCCCAACCGGAGGCCATACGCTCAACCTTTCTGGAAACTATTTCCAGCTCCCGAAAGAGTTCTCTGCGTTCAGACAAAAAATCCGAGGGATCTACTGTAATGGCCACTGTCACCACCATAGCCGCCATCATCGACAGCATGGTCAACCAGAACCACAGGAACAATTTCCAAAACAGGCTCTGGAATGGCCAGGCCAGCATTCTCCGGACTTGATTCATCATGGGCGTATATAGAAGTAACCTGCACCGCGAACCGTTTTGATTCTTGGGGAGCCGTCAGGACGCGTACCAATCTTCTTACGAACATTGCTCACGTGCATATCAATGGCACGGTCATAAAGTGTCAGACGACGGTTCAACGCTATCTGAGTCAGCTCGTCCCTTGAAATCAATTCCCCGGCCTTTTCAATCAGGGCCTTTAGCACCATAAACTCGGTAGCTGTGAGTTCAAGCAAAGTGTCCGCAATCTTGGCTTCCCGGTTAGCCAGGTTCAGGGTGATATCATCAATAGACAACACTTTATTACCGGCTTCAGCACCCGGTGTTCTGCCTCGTCTGAGAATCGCCTTGATTCTGGCCACCAGTTCTCGATGGTTGTATGGCTTGGGCAGATAATCGTCGGCGCCGATCTCAAGACCAATAATTCGATCTACATCATCACCACGAGCTGTCAGCATAAGAACAGGGATATCAGACGTCTGACGAATTTTTTTCAGAACGTCAAAACCGTTCAGTTTAGGCAAGGTGACATCCAGCAGAACCAGTTGATACTCACCCGACAACGCAGCATGCACACCTGATTCACCGTCATGTACGGCATTGACAGAGTACCCTTCAGTGGCCAGATACTCGATCAGCAGCTCACAGAGCTCAATATCATCGTCTATTAACAGAAGCTCTAGATTTTCATTACTCATTGGCAGCTCCGCAATAAAAAAAGACCCCGCGGGGGCAATGGCGGGGTTAAAGGTACAGCACAGGGTACAAAATTTACAGAGAGTCTGTCAGCAGACAAAACAGTCTTGGACTAATAAATCGTCATATCGCAAAAAACAGCACTCGTAACTCTGGAAGACTTTCGTTTTGTTTCACTCTTACTTTGGGTGAAAACCTTCAATGTTTGAACAATGGCTCCAGTTTATGGGAGCCCGTATAAACCTTGGGGTTAGAGTCAGTAAGCACTGTGTAAACAGTCCGCCAGAAGTTTTATTCGCAATTGAAGTAAACATCCTGTAAAACAATTGCAGCTTTTTAAAATTATGGTAGGAATCAGCCATGAGCTGAGTACAATACCTTCCACTTTTCCGGCATGAGTATGCCTTGCTCTGCACGCTACCGTTACGAACATATAAGAAACGATCACTTTGAATATAAACGCCCACTGAGACTGTTTATGTTCGCCTTCTTACGTAGTCATGTGTAGCAACCAGAACTGAATAACGAAAGGTCGATTCTGAAACACAATTAATTGTCAGAATTGATGCCTGAATAAGGTAAGCGCAGACAGCTATGGCAATTTACAGGCTAGAATTGCCTGTGTATTGCATTCCGGAGATCTCTCCGTATCAGCACGCTTATACCACAGGACTCTGACCTTGGGCCGGAAATCTGAACTTGAGACTACCCTCTCGGAGCCATCGATGAAATCGATCATCACCAACAAACAACGATCCCTGCTCCCCTTCGGTTTGCTTGTCGCATCCGTATTGGCGCTGGCTGGCTGCAACCAGAAGCAGGAACAAAGACAGATGCCACCTCCAGCCGTTTCTGTAGTGGACGTCACTCAGCAACCGGTCGGCGACTATAAAGAATATGTTGCCCGTACTGAGGCCGTAAATACGGTGGAACTCAGGGCTCGGGTAGAAGGTTTTCTTACCCAGAGAGACTTCATTGAGGGACAGACCGTTGAAAAGGATCAGTTACTCTTTGAAATTGATCGAAAGCCCTATATCGCTAACCTCAAGAAAGCAGAAGCCGATCTGTCGAGCGCCAAAGCAGAGCTGAACAAGTCAAAGAAAGACCTCCAACGCAGCAAGGATCTTTATAAGAAAGGTCATATCAGTCAGGCTGACCTGGATGCCCAGACCAGCAAGGAAGCCCAGGCAGAAGCTTCTGTTCAGGCAGCTGAAGCCCAGCTGGATACGGCAAAGCTGAACCTCAGTTATACCGAAATCAAGGCTCCTTACAAAGGCCAGATTGGTCGCGCCAAGTACAGTGTGGGCAACCTTGTAGGCCCCAGCAGTGAGCCGCTGGCAACCCTCACTTCTATTGACCCAATCTATGTTAACTTCCAGGTGGATGAAAAACAGATCATCAGTCATCTTCAGGAAAGCTCTGGCAACCGGGTTCCCGAAGAACAGCAGTTTGCAATGCAACTTCGCCTGCCCAATGGCAGTGACTATGACCACAAAGGCACCTTCAACTTTGCAGACACCCATGTTGACGAGACTACAGGTACTCTGACATTACGTGCTGAATTCCCTAACCCTATGGGAATCATCGTACCTGGTCTCTACGTTACCCTGATCATGGAAAGCAACGCTAAAAGCGAGCACCCGATCATTCCTCAGTCTGCAGTACAGGAAAACCAGTCTGGTCGCTATGTTCTGGTGGTGACAGCCGAGAATGAGGTAGAAACCCGTCAGGTTGAACTAGGTCGTCGTATTGGGCCAATGTGGGTAGTAAACTCAGGGCTTAAAGCCGGTGAAAAGATCATCGTAGAGGGGCTGCAGAAAGTGCGTCCTGGTGTGAAAGTTACCCCCAGCATCGTGACTATTGATCCGGAAACAGGCGGGATAATTTCCCAGCCAAAGTCTGGTCAGCAGCAGGGCAGCCAGGCTAACAAACAAGGGTAACTGCGATGATCAGTCAGTTTTTTATTAACAGGCCCAAGTTTGCCTTTGTCATATCGATTGTCATAACCCTGGTGGGTTTGATCTCCATGATGACTCTGCCTGTGGCTCAGTTTCCGGAAATCACACCGCCACAGGTTAACATCAGCGCTGTCTTCCCCGGTGCCGATGCAGAGACTATTGAAGAAGCAGTTATCCGGCCTATAGAAGAACAGGTTAACGGTGTAGAGGATATGCTCTACATCAACTCCTCTGCCGGTAACGATGGCAGTGCCAGCATTACCATTACCTTTAATTCCGGTGTTGACCAGGATATGGCTCTGGTCAACGTCCAGAATCGTGTAGCGGTGGCAGAACCGTCTTTACCGGAAGATGTCAGACGGACCGGTGTTACGGTCAGCAAGAAGTCATCCAGTATGCTCATGGGTATCAATCTGGTCTCCCATGAAGGTGAGTATGACGGTGTTTACCTGAACAACTACGCCAACAATTACCTGAAAGAGCCCATGGCTCGTATCGACGGTGTTGCTTCGGCAGATATTCTGGGCTCCATGGTCTACAGCATGCGTATCTGGCTTGACCCTGAGCGCATGGCATCTCTGGACATCACCACTTCAGACGTATCTAACGCTCTGAATGAACAGAATGTTATTGTTGCAGCCGGTAAACTGGGCCAGGCTCCTAACCAGGCCGACCAGCAGTTCACCTACACCATTAAAACCAAGGGACGTCTGAGCGACCCTGACGAGTTTGAAAACATTATCATCAAAGCTAATCCTGACGGCTCCTACGTTCGCATCAAGGATATTGCCCGTGTTGAGATGGGCTCCCAGAGCTACGATGGCGTTGCCAAATTCAACAATGATGACACCGCATTCCTGGTTATCTACCAGCAGCCAGACGCTAATGCGATGGAAGTGGCCAAAGGTGTAAAAGCCACCATGGAGGAACTTTCAGCTCGTATGCCAGAAGGCATTGAGTATGAAATCAAGTTTGATACCACTCAGTTCATCGACCAGTCCATTAAAGAAGTAGTGATTACCCTGCTTCAGGCTGTGGCCCTGGTTGTTCTGGTGGTATTCCTGTTCCTGCAGAACTGGCGCGCTACTTTGATCCCTGCGATTGCCATTCCGGTCTCCCTGATTGGTACCTTTGCGGTCATGCTGGCCCTTGGTTTTTCCATCAATACGATCACTCTGTTCGGCCTGGTACTGGCAATAGGGGTCGTGGTGGATGACGCCATTGTCGTCATCGAAAACGTGGAGCGATTGATTACCCAGGAAGGGATGAGTCCGGCTGAAGCCACCAGCAAGGCCATGAAGGAAGTATCCGGGCCTATTGTTGCTACAACACTGGTATTGCTCGCGGTATTCGTACCGGTAGGGTTTATGCCGGGCATTACCGGGGGACTTTACTCCCAGTTCGCGGTAACCATCTCTGTTGCCGTTTTGCTGTCATCCATCAACGCCCTGACATTGAGCCCGGCGCTGTGTGCCACTTTGCTGAAACAAGGCAAGATGGGACATATCAAATGGCTGGTACCTGTTGATAACTTCATCAAGCGACTGACCGGCGGATACAAAAGCTGGGTTACCCTGCTGCTGAGAAGAGGTATTCTGGGCGTCGGCCTGTTTGCCATCATGATGGCTTCTACCGGATTCCTGTTCACCAGCACCCCTTCCGGCTTTGTTCCTGATGAAGACCAGGGTTTCTTCGTAGTCGATGTTCAGCTGCCTGATGCGGCCTCCCTGAACAGAACCGAATCGACCATGAAGCACATTACTGACATCATCCGGACAGAACCTGATGTCGACAGTGTTATCAGTGTTTCCGGCTTCAGTATCATGGGCGGTTCGAACTCCAACAACGCCATGGCGATTGTAGTTCTGAACAACTGGAAAGACCGCCCCGACATTATGCAGCACCAGCAGGTTGTCCTGAGAAAGATTCAGGGCAAACTCTGGACTCTGCCTGAAGCACAGGTCATGGCCTTTGCCTTCCCCCCCATTCCGGGTCTGGGTTCTTCCGGTGGTTTCGACTTCCGACTTCAGGATACGCTGGGACGCAGCCCTCAGGAACTCGGCCAGGTGCTGAATGGCCTCATCTATCAGGCCAACCAGCGCCCCGAGATGACCCAGGTATTCAGTACCTATCGAGCTAACGTCCCTCAGTACTTCCTGGAAGTGGATCGCAACAAGGCAAAAGCCCAGGGCATTCCCCTGTCTGAAATCTTCATGACGCTGCAAACCCAGCTGGGTTCACTGTACGTCAATGACTTCAGTAAGTTTGGTCGAACCTATCAGGTAAAACTGCAGGCTGAGAGCGAATATCGGGCCAACCCTTCCGACATTAGCAAGTTCTATGTCAGGAATCTCAATAGCCAGATGGTGCCACTGACAACGGTTGCTTCCCTGAAGCCTATTCTTGGCCCCAGCAGTATTGATCATTACAACCTGTACCGATCTGCCAGTATCAGCGGTAAAGCCAACCAGGGCTTTAGCTCAGGTGATGCCATCACTGCTATGGAAGATCTGGCGAAGACACTGCCTGATGGTTACACCTTTGAATGGTCTGGACAGTCCCTGCAGGAAATCGAAGCGGGTAGCGTAGCACCACTGCTGTTCGCCCTGGCCTTCCTGTTCGTTTACCTGTTTCTGGTAGCCCAGTATGAAAGCTGGACCATGCCAGTGGCCATCATAGTTGCGGTACCTATCGCTATCTTTGGTGCCTTCTCCGGCATCAATCTGTTCCGACTACTGGTGCCCTCGATGGCGAACGATATATACGCCCAGATAGGTATGGTGCTATTGATCGGTATTGCCGCCAAGACGGCCATTCTGATCGTAGAATTTGCCATGGTACAAAGGCAGCAAGGCAAGAGTATCTTTGATGCTGCTGCTGACGCTGCAGAGCTGCGTTTCCGTGCGGTACTGATGACAGCCCTGTCCTTCGTACTGGGTGTACTGCCTCTGGTATTCGCCAGTGGTGCCGGTGCCGCAAGCCGTCGAATTATCGGTACTACGGTCATGTCCGGAATGCTGGCAGCCACCATCTTCGGCACACTACTGATACCGCTGTTCTACTTCTTGTTGCAGAAAATGCGAGAGCATTTCAATCCCGATAAAGCCAACAGCTGATCCATCAAAGCCCCTGACTCTCAGGGGCTTTTTTTATAGCCCGTCTATTATTGAGAGAACTTCGCGCCGAGTCGGTAGTCTGACCTCATTGTCAGCGTTCTTCTCAATAATAAATGACGAGTCCTCATGCTTACACAGTTCTTTCTGCGCCGTCCCAGACTGGCCCAAGTCATAGCTCTGGTCATTTTAATCAGCGGTTTTCTTTGCCTGCCCTTGATTCCCACACTGGAATACCCTCAGGTAACGCCACCTCAGATTGAAATCAAAGCCTTCTATATGGGAGCCACAGCCGATCAGGTTGAACGGGCCGTAGCCACCCCCATAGAGCTCGAGATGAACGGTATCGAAAGTATGCTGTATATGAACTCCCGCAGTTCTAATGATGGCTCCATGACCCTGACCGTCACTTTTGAAGCCGGGACCAATCCTGATATTGCCGCGATGAATGTCCAGAACCGGTTGGAGCGAGCCAAACCCAACCTGCCCAAAGAAGTACTGGAATTTGGCATTACCACTATGAAAAAGCTCAGCACCCAGCTGATGTTTATCTCACTTTACTCATCCAATCCGGAGCATGATGATACTTGGATGAGTAACTTTGTCTCCCTGAAAGTCAAAGAATCCCTGGCCAGAATTCCGGGGGTCGGCTTTGTCGACATCATCGGAAAGCGGGATTACAGCATGAGAGTCTGGATGGACGCAGACAAAATGAGCAACCTGGGCCTGACCCCCTCGGATATCTATCAAGTCATCAAGGATCAGAACCGGGAAATCATAGCTGGCAAGGTAGGACAAAGCCCCAGCAAAAATCATCAGCAACTGGAATACGTCATTGAGGTAAACGGCCTGCTGAGCAGGCCGGAAGAGTATGCCAGCATTCCTTTGAAAAAAGGGAAAGATGGAAAGGTTTTACGACTGGGAGATGTAGCTACCATAGAGCAAGGCTCCCAATCCTATGACTTTATCAAGCGACTGGGCACAGGCAGTGCAATACATCTTTCTATATTTCAGCAACCAGATTCCAACGGACTGGAAGTCAGCCGCCTCTTGAAAGAAGAGATGGAAAGACTCTCAGCATCCTTTCCTAAAGATGTGGATTACCTCATTCCCTACGACATGAGTCGCTTCGTCAAGGAAACCATCCATGAATTGGAAGTCGCCCTGATACTGACAATACTGTTGGTTATTCTTGTCATTTACCTGTTTCTGGCTGATTGGCGTTCAACCCTGGTACCTGCTGTCACCATTCCAGTTTCACTGGTTGGCAGTCTCTCAATACTCTACATGTTGGGTTATACCATCAATACCGTCACGCTGTTCGGACTGGTATTAGCAGTGGGCATTGTCGTGGATGATGCCATTGTGGTGGTCGAAAATGTCCAAAGGCAGATGCAGGAAAACCAGCTTTCATCGAGAGAAGCCGTCATTCAGGCAATGAAGGAAGTGACAGGCCCCATAATTGCGACGACGCTGGTTCTATTCGCTGTTTTTTTCCCCATAGGTTTTATTCCGGGTACAGCAGGACACTTTTATAAAGAGTTTGGCATCGCAACCGCCAGTGCTGTACTGATCTCCTGTGTCTGTGCACTGACCCTCAGCCCCATCATGTGTGACAGGCTATTGAGAAATCAAGGCGCCAGGGAAAACAGGATTTATCACGGAGTTTTACACAGAGGTTTTGAAAAGCTCAGCCAGGGCTATTTGTTTCTGGCCCGATGGCTGTTAAAGAAACCTGTAGTCACCTTGTTGATCTTTATTGTTATTTCTCTGTCTTCAGTCTGGTTGCTGAAGATAACACCTCGAGCCTTCGTCCCGATTGATGACCGTGGTTTCTTTTATGCTCTCATTCAGCTTCCTGACAGTCACTCCCTGAATCGGAGCGACAGACTGGTACAACAGGTCATAGACCTGACCGAAGACATAGAAGGTATTGAAAATACCGTATCCGTCTCTGGCTTCAGTCCTGTAACAATGACGTCCTCTCCCAGTGCAGCCTTTGTCGTCTTCCTACTCAAACCCTGGGGTGAGCGTGATACGGCAGAAACCAGTTTGCAGGGTATTATGGCCGAAGTAGGTCAGAGGATTGGAGATATAGACAGTGCCAACATTATGCTGGTGCCCCCCTCCCCCATACCCGCCATCAGCTTGTTTGGCGGTTTTGACTTTAAACTTCAGGATCTGGGAGGACATTCACCGGCTGAGCTATCAACAGTCCTCAACGAAGTTATACAAGGCATCGACAGCAAGCCAGAGATAAACGGCGGCTTTAGCATGTACCGGGCGAATGAGCCCAGAGTCATATTGGAGATTGACCGGGAAAAGCTCAACAATCTGGACATTAAGATAGCCAACCTGCAAGACGTATTACAGGGGCATCTGGGCGCCATGTATGTGGATCATTATTTTCGCTATGGCCGCAATTTTATGATTCTGCTGCAGTCAGAGCAGGAAGATCGAGCCACGCCTGAAGATATTCTTGAGCTCAAGATTCGCTCTGAAAAGGGCAAGATGATTCCTCTTAAAAACCTGGTCACTCTGCGAAACGGTCTGGGTCCTACACTGCTGGAACATTACAACATCTATCGAACCGCGAGCATTTCTGGTCAGCCCGCTCCAGGCTATGCCATTGAAGATGCCATGAGTGCCATGGAAGAGCTGGCTACCCAATTGCCTGAAGGTTATGACTACGTCTGGTCAGGTATGTCACTGCAACAACGGGAAGCTGGAAAATGGACCGCCCTTATCCTGTTGCTGGCTATTTTATTCGCCTATCTGTTTCTGGTAGCACAGTTTGAAAGCTGGACACTGCCCATAGCAGTCATGGCCTCTATTCCCATTTCCATGGCTGGAGCATTGTTAGGCCTCTATTTCTCAGGATTGGATAACAACATTTACGCCCAGCTGGGACTTATTCTCCTCATTGGTCTGGCCGCGAAAAATGCCATTTTGATCATTGAGTTCGCCAGAGCCAGAGAAGCTCAGGGGGAAAGTATTTTCGACGCCTCACTGACAGCAGCACGGCTTCGGTTTCGTGCAGTCCTGATGACCGGCTTGTCCTTTATCATGGGGGTAATGCCGCTACTGTTTACCCACGGTGCAGGTATGCAGGCACGTAAATCTCTGGGGACTCCGGTTTTCTGGGGTATGCTGGCAGTGGTGATACTGGCAACACTGCTAACACCTGCTTTTTATCTGATACTGAGAAACACTAAACGGTGGTTTCAAACACGTTGAGCAGATGTAATAATTAATACGCTAAGCAGCCACGAGCGAAGCATTCTCCATCAACGAGTGAATGCCATTAAAATAAGAAAAGGAGCTTCTGGTTTGAAACGCTCTGATTATCCCAACAAATCTATCTGGGCAGCAGTCTCGATTTTGCCGTCTATTCTGCTCTCAGGTTGCGCCAGCCCATTGGAATCTCTCAACTGTCATTACCAGCCAGTCAGGGGCTCATTGGTTTTTACAGAAGTGGATGGTGATCTGGCTGAACTGATCTTTCAGCCCGATGCAGAACAAGACCTGAAGTGGTTTAAAAAATACGGGATAAACCCCGATGACCTGGAAATGTCGATTGCCAACAAAAGACAGTCCCTTGAACTGGATACCCGCTACAACGGTATTATCAATATTCGAATATCGGGCAGTTGCTCACCCTACATTGTCTATCAGGGAAATCCTGTTCTTAGCCACTAAGAACAGGATTTCACCGGCACAACAACTACTTAACCATTCACCAGGAAGTGCATCGCAATACTGGCGGCATATCCCAGGGCAATAGCCCAACTCCAGCGAAGATGACTCAGGAAGGTATAACGGCCTTTGGCGGTTCCCATCAGGGCTACACCCGCTGCAGAACCTACGGATAACAAGCTACCGCCTACACCTGCAGTCAAGGTAATAAGCAACCACTGGAACACATCCATTTCAGGGCTCATCCCCAGGATAGCGAACATAACAGGAATGTTATCCACAATGGCCGAGAAGACACCCGCGGCAATGTTGGTCCAGGTAGGTCCAACACCGGTGTACATGGTTTCTGAAATCACTTCCAGATAACCAAGGTAGCGCAGTCCACCTACCGAGAAGATAACACCAAAGAAGAACAGCAGAGTATCCCACTCAGCATGGGCAACCCGCTTGAAAATATCCAGATCTTCTTCATTTTTCTGTTCACCCATCACCGGAATAGGACGACTGCTGGTCAGTCCTTTCAATTGCAGGAAGTAGGTGTAGAACATCAACAGGGAAAGACCGGTCATCATGCCCATGAAAGGAGGCAAGCCGAAGAAGTTCTCGAAGGAAACAGCCAGCACGATGGTGACCAGGAACAACACACAAATACCGATCCCGCCACGACGAATACCTGAGTGATCATCCAGAGCCGCAGGACGACCTTCTTCAATAAAGAAGTTCATGATAGTGGCTGGAACAATGAAGTTAACAACCGAAGGCAGGAACAAGGCAAAGAACTGGAAGAACTCAACTTTATCAGCCTGCCAAACCATCAGCGTAGTGATATCACCGAAGGGACTGAATGCACCACCGGCATTAGCGGCCACCACAACATTAATCATTGCCATGGTAACAAAAGTCGGGCGACCCTGACCTACAGCCATGATCACCGCGCCCATCAACAGAGCGGTTGTAAGATTGTCTGCAATAGGAGAAATAAAGAAGGCCAGAATACCTGTTACCCAGAACAGCTGACGGTAACTAAAACCCTTGCGAATCAGCCAGCTGCGTAAGGAATCAAAGACCTGCCGCTCTTCCATGGCGTTGATATAGGTCATCGCCACCAGCAGGAACAGGAACATGGCCGAATATTCTTCCAGATCGTGCATAACGGCTTTGGACAGGCTCTCGTGAGATACACCATTACCCACAGCCAGCCAGGCAATCAGAGCCCAGATAATACCTGCGGCCAGAATTACAGGCTTGGACTTCCTGAGATGCAATTTCTCTTCCGCCATCACAGCGATATAGGCGAGGGTGAAAACAACAATACAGAGCCAGGCGATGGGGTGAGTTGTCATTCTTAACAACTCTTCTGCCGCAAAAGAAGTCTGCGGGAGAGCAAACAATCCTGCCCCGGCGAGCAGAGAGGGTCGTCTCAATCCAGAGAAATTCACAATGATTTCCTTTAATTATTAAATCAGTCAGGAGCCAAGAAAGCCGCAAAAGGATACTGATTCAATTACGATAAGCCAACTGCTAGTAATACCGAATATTGGCTTAATCGACTATTTTTCCTCTATTTTGATACTTTACTGATAATTCTCACCAAACGACATTTAACAAGTAAATTTAATTTACTTCTCTGAATCCCCTAAAAAGAGACTTGCTCATAAGTTTCCCGTAAAGCGTTGAAACGGATTACAACTGACTTTTATATACAATTTTCATCTTACTATTTAGGCCTACGGGCACAGCACATTGAAATATTCCATATAAACTAGGACGTAGACTTTTTTAATTACGATTTCTCCAACCTTCGTGCGGGGAGGTGAAGATGAGCATCGCCCGGAAACTGCACATGTTTCTGAACGAACATAATGCTGAATATGAACTTGTTTCCCATCCATACTCGGAAAGAGCAATGAATACAGCGCATTCGGCCTGCATTCCCGTCAAGAACATGACAAAAGCGGTGGTCCTCCGTGACACCCAGGGTTATGTGATCGCGGTTATGCCGTCAATGAACAAGCTCATGCTGCGTTGGATCAACACCAAACTCGATCGACACCTGAACCTGGTATCCGAGCAGGAACTCAAACACCTGTTTCCAGACTGTGAGGATGGGGCAGTTCCCCCCATCGGAACCGCCTATGGAATGACAACCTGCTGGGATGACGAACTGAACTCAGTTCAGGACCTTTATCTGGAAGCCGGGAACCACCGGGAATTGATTCATATGAACCGAAGTCAGTTCAAGGAACTGCTGCAAGGGGAGGAACACGCGGCCATCAGTTGTGACCCGGATGAAGTGGAAGCTTATCGATCCTGAATACGGGCTTGAATACCAAAATCCGCTGAAGGTTTCTTCCTTCAGCGGGTCATCTTCTTCACGAATACCACAACAAACAAAGCCAGAGTGAAGCTGCCAATAAAGGCTTCAATAGCCGCAAACAATCGGGAAAGACCCACAGGCGTAAGGTCGCCGTACCCCAAAGTCGTAAAAGTCACAACGCTGAAATAAAGCGTTTCCAGCCAGCTGATAAAATTCTCATACCCTGACTGACTTTGCTGGTATTGAACCCGAACCCCGCCATCTTCAATCCCCAAAAAGAAGTAGAACAGGGAACAAAAGACAATAAAGGAGGCAGAGAAAAAGACCACTCTTTCCGGCTTTTCTCCGTAACCACTGAGCAGATCCACCACTTTGGAAACGATTCTGTGCCAGGAGAAACAAGGGAAGCGGTAACGATGAAAGGTCATCTCCCGATGAAAAAACTCACCAGCATTGTGAAACAACCCCTGAGCTTCACAGTGCTTGCGAATATTCCGGGCTACTTCTTCCGCCTCTTCAAATAACTCTCTGGCTTTGAGTTCATCCCCCTGCTTACTGGCCTGCTGAGCTTTTTCTTCCTGTAGAAAAGCTTCACCAAAATCAACATGCTCAATTCGGGCTGCCTTAAAATTAACACCCAACAGGTTTGATCCGATCAAGCCGGTTCTATGAAGATTTGCCCGAGTTAAGTCCGCTTTCAGTAGATTACAGCCGGAAAGATCTGCCCGATAGAGATGGGCTCTAACCAAGCTGCAACGACTTAAGTCACTGTTGATCAATTGATAGACCTTACCCTCAGGACAGACAAGATCCAGATTATCGAGATTCGCGCCTTTCAGACAAAACCCCTCCATCGGGGTTCCTTTATGGGCCCGCTCTTCCAATAACTCCCTGATATTATCCCCGGATTTATCCGCGTCCCTGTCGTGCCAGAAACAATAATTGCTGCCTTGTGAAGCAGCCTCTTTGCACGGACCTGATTGCTTACCAATATAACAACACCTATGGTCATCATTAACCAGCATGACGAAATAGCCCAATGTTTTAATTAAGTACTTCTATACTGTGTCGGCACTAATTTACGCTTGCTGAAAAACAGTGAATACAACCAATCAAAAATTGCTATTCATGTATTACCTTCAACTATTCTTGCTGTTTATTTGCCTCAGCCCTTTCTATGCTTTCATTCTCGTACTGAAGGCTGACGAAAACCATTACGATGTCTACCTGGGCGCTGCTGGCTCAGAATTAAAAATTGGCAAAGCGATTGAGCGGACGGATACTTCAGCATCTCACACCACCACAAACTTAGAAACATCAATAGTTAAAACAATCGCTGCCCCCTCCACGTCAATGGAATCTCTATCAGAAGCAGAATCTCTACCTGAACTCATCAACGCTATAAATGCAGGAACAATACAAATATCTGAGGTATCTGGCTTATCAAAAACTTCTGGTCATGAGCATTTCGCAACTTCCTGGATCTTTACCTGGAAAGACTCTAACGCTCCTGAACGTACTCTGCGATACTCTATGGGTTCTTCAGCCCCTCTAGTCTCAGGTCACCTTCCAGTATCGCTCAATCGCTTTGTTGATTCGGTTCGAGAATCTCATTTCACTGCCAATTTTATTCTTAGTGATCGTAAACCCATCATCCTCCCTGCAGATGGACATGAATTAATCTTCCCATCAACTGAATTTACAAGCTTCAGCCCATCAACGTTCATCCCTTACTTTTTCAGCGTAAATTCAATCATTCCTCCAACTGATAGCAGAATACCTGCAAACCTGTCTCTGTCAGTATTTCGTTCAACAATGCAAGGTTATATTCATGGAAAACGCGTGCTCATTGATAAGGTTTCACCTTCTGATCCGTTAATTAGCACACTAGAAATCTATCATAGTGGTGCAGGTAATGACTCGGGAAAAAAAATGGGCTGGAGAGTATGCAGCTCCATAACACCTACCTGTCTGATGTACTTCAAACGATCTCACGACAGAAAACAAAAGGCTCGCAGAAAATCTGAACAAGCACGCCATATTTCTCATAACCGTCAACGATCAACTTCAGACCCCGCTATCTATGATCCACCTCAATCAACACCAGAACAGCGACCTCCGTATCAAAGGCAAAGAAGCAAAAGCCTGCAACCACCTTCTCCTGTCCTTGTCCCAGCCACTATCTATCTCTGCACCACTGCCTCTACCTGGTTAACTCAAGGAAAATCCTTCTACGAACCCTTGAATAGCCTGTTTTCTGAAAAGTTATGTACTGCCATGGTTCAGAGTAGTATTTACTGGATTGACCATTTTTTCACGAGACAACAACTTGACCGATAGATACAACTCTCAGGTGGCTTTAGAGACTGCTCTTCATGCATTCCTTGAGAGAGCAGTGTATCCTAGCCGCTTCATAAGCAATTACAGCAGAAAGGCGAGAGTAAACTCGTGATCACCCTTTACGGAATCAGCAATTGCGACACCATTAGAAAGGCCCGTAAGTGGCTGACTGCTGCCGGTATTGACTACCGCTTTCATGATTACCGCAAAGACGGTCTGGAAAAGACCTCTTTGCAGCAGTGGTCTGATGAACTTGGCTGGGAAGCACTGCTTAATCGTCGGGGAACCACCTGGCGACAGCTGCCAGAAGAGCAGAAAGCGTCTGTGACAGAAGCGTCAGCCATCGAACTGATGCTGGAGCAACCCGCCATGATCAAGCGGCCTCTGCTCGACACCGGCTCCAAAAGAGTGCTGGGCTTTTCAGACAAGCAATATCAAGAACTGTTTCAATAGGAGCCTGCCGGACTTTATGCTCAAAAGCTTAAGTCCGACAGGCTCCCAGGCCTGTTTTTTTCTAACCAGGCAAAAGAATAATGCCGGGGGCAGTTATTGCACCGGATGATTTCCAAATTGACTTGTATAAGGGGAACCTATTTATGAGCCAAACTCTTTTCAGTCTTGCCATCGGCGTTGGCAGCAAGAATACTCAGGGCAGCTGGCTGGAAGTTTTCTACCCAATGCCTCTGCTCAGCCCATCCGAAAAGCTGGTTGCTGCGATTACTGAAATCGTCGACTACAAAGGTGGTAACACCTGTGTGGAGCTGGACAGCACAACCTGTCACGCCCTGGAAGAATCCTTCGTTAACCTGGGTGAAGACGCCCTGGCCAAAATGATGCTGAGCCTGGAAGAAAGTGACCAGCCTCGTGTCATCACTTTCCTGGAAACAGACGATACGCTCAACAGCACTCCTGAAGCTTACCTGAAGCTGCACCTGCTTTCTCACCGTTTGGTTAAGCCTCATGGCGTGAACCTGCAGGGTATTTTCCCACTTCTGCCTAACGTAGCCTGGACCAATGAAGGCGCTATCGATCTGGCTGAACTGCCAGAGCGTCAGCTCAAGGCCCGCTCTGAAGGTCGTCACCTCAGCGTTGATTCTGTGGATAAGTTCCCGAAAATGACCGACTACGTGGTGCCTACCGGTGTTCGTATTGCGGATGCAGCCCGTGTTCGTCTGGGTGCTTACGTGGGCGAAGGTACCACCATCATGCATGAAGGCTTCATCAACTTTAATGCCGGTACCGAAGGCAAGAGCATGATTGAAGGCCGTATCTCTGCCGGTATCATGATTGGTGAAGGTTCTGACCTGGGCGGCGGCTGCAGCACCATGGGAACACTGTCCGGTGGTAATGACATAGTGGTTTCTCTGGGAGAAAACTGCCTGATCGGTGCCAATGCCGGTATCAACATACCACTGGGTGACCGTTGCACCATCGAAGCTGGTCTCTACCTGACGGCAGGCAGCAAGGTTAATGTTCTGGATGATCAGAAGAACGTTGTGGAAACCGTAAAGGCCAGTCAGCTCAGCGGTCAGTCAGACCTGCTTTTCCGTCGTAACTCCATGACGGGTGGCATTGAGTGTCTGACCAACAAGTCAGCTATTGCTCTGAATGAAGAGTTGCACGCTCATAACTGATGCGTCAAAGGCAGGGCTTCCATAGCTCTGCCTTCATTGACTCAGTACTCAATCAGTAAATAATCAACGCCTGCATAACCTTTCGAACTCTCCCAACACTCCTTCGTAACTATCAAGACAACCTTGACCTGGGTAAAGGGTTGCAGCTTTCTCAGATAGGGCACAAAGCCTATATCTTTTCTTGCATGGGTATAGAAAGGCAGGAAAGCTAATTGACCTGTACTTTGACTATGCCAAGCCAGTCCTTCATCCTGCTCGATCTGACTATTGAACCTTCTCGTAAGAATATCTGAAGACACCGTATGATTGTCTGGAAACTGGTTCACCAAATCATTGAAGGCCCCTTCCCCAAGAGTGCTCCTGATCTGATCAAGCCTGCTGACAGCCTTCTGCTCAGACTTGAAGTCTTGCTGGAACAAATGATCCTTGAGCGCCGCCGTAGCCCAGAGATAGGTCATCTCAGGCATCTCACTCATCCCCTTAATAAAAGGTCTGAAGCTGAAATCCCCCGGAGCCAGTTGAATGCCTGCAGCATGAATTTTACTCATCAACGCATGACTCGGCTGGAACAATGGATGATGGAGAGCATGAAACCAGGCTATGAAGCTGTCAGACGATGTTTCCAGTGGATGTTTTCTCAGTAGTTGAGCTTCAACAGAGTGATTCTCAACCCAGCCTAGCACCAGAGTTTTCAACCAATGGTGGCTTAGCAACGTGCCAGTGATTTCATTCAACATTGCACTGTCAGAGGGAATACATTGTTTATCACTGCGATCCCATGTCACGATAATATGCTGTTGACCCACCAGCGCTTCGATTAATTCCTGACGCGAAAGAAATTCTCCAGACGTTGCATCCTCAATCTGGTATTCCACAGCCATAGACCTATTAGCCACTACCAGAAAAAGCAAAGATAGAATCCATGCATTCAGCTTCATAACCCCTCCGTACCCAAACATACCAATGCCTGAGGGTAGACTGCTCTGGTGCTTAATGGTTCAGATTCATTTCAGCAGGATTTTCACGGACTATCTTTCGCTCTTTTCGAACGCTATACTCCCCTTAAATTTAGTTAGCCTGACTAATCAATTATGAAAAGTAACTCAGTAAGAAGCCTGGACCAGTCCATGGACTTCCTTGAACGACAGCTCGCCCGAATGTGGCGTGACAGTGGCCAGATCGAGCTGGCCAACCAGCTTTCGTTCAATGAATACGATTACCTGAAATGTGTTCATGAGCTCAAATCTCCCAGGTTGTCCGATCTGGCCAAACAGATGAATGTGTCCAGACCTTCAGCCACGACCATGGTACAAAAGCTGGAAAAGCGTGGTCTGGTTAAACGGTCACCCTGCCCTGAAGACGGCAGAGCGTTTCGGCTTTCCATTACACCGAAGACGCTGAATATTCTGGAAAAAGACAGGGAAATCTACAGCGCATTGAACAACAGGATTCGCAAGGCCCTGCCTGAAAATGAACTGAGCCGACTTGAGAAACTGTTAAGCAAGGTTTGTGACTCCATTGGAGATTAATTTCTGACAACAAACCTCGGGAGTTGCCGGGCTATTTCACAGAAGTAAAAGGTCGCCTGCTCCAGGTGAAATATTTTTGAGACTATTTAGTTAGCTTTACTAACAAATAAGAGATAACTGTTTATGGAAGTAACAGAGATGAACACAATCCAAAAACAGTCGGGACAGACCCCCTCAATCGAGCGGCAGTTCTGGCGTTATACTCTGCCAGCTGTTGCTGGCATGTTGGTCAATGGGCTCTACGCCACCATCGATGGAATCTTCATTGGTCAATATGTTGGTGCAAACGCATTGGCCTCCATGAATCTGGTCTGGCCCATCTTTGGTCTGGTCGTTGGTATCGGGCTGATGTGCGGTACAGGCTCAGCCGCCCTGTATTCGATTTTCAAAGGTGAGGGCAGACCGGAGCAAGCTCAATCCATTTTTGGTAATGCTATCAGCCTGATGACACTGCTTTCTGTGGCCATCGGTTTACTTCTTTATCATTTTGGTGACCGAGGCTTGATGCTCATGGGAGCAAAAGACGATGTACTGATCATGGGCAGGGACTATCTGCAAGTCATCAGTGCAGGGTCTTTGGCAGCCCTACTGGGTGCTGCACTACCCATGATGATTAGAAATGATGACCGCCCTCATCTGGCAACAATTGTGATGGTAGTGGGAGCAATTGCCAATATTGTCCTTGATTATCTATTCATTGTCGTTTTACAGCAGGGTGTCACAGGAGCAGCTATTGCAACAGTTCTGGCTCAGCTGGCCACTGCTATCATCGGCCTCATTTATTTCTTTAGCAGCAAGGCAAAACTCAGGCTGTCTCTGAGACACCTGAAAGTCAGCCTTGACGGTTATCGCCAAATCATAATTACCGGCACTCCCAGTCTGGCGATGTTTCTCTATATGAGTTTTGTGCTGGGTGTACACAATCGACTGTTTCTGGAATTTGGTTCCGTCACCTCTCTGGCTGCTTTCACCATCGTGGGTTACGTTCAAGCGATCTTTTATATGATGGCCGAAGGTATTGCCCACGGCATCCAACCTCTGGTCAGTTACAATCATGGCGCCGGAAATCAGAAAAATATTCGTAAAGCACTGATGATGGGCATTCGCTGGGTTCTGATCATTGGTATTGGCCTGTTGATCATGATCAATCTCATGCCAGAGGTCATCGCCCGGGTATTCAACAATGATGATCCTGTACTGATTGCAGAGACCGTCAAAGGCTTACACCTGCATCTGTTCACTATGTTTCTGGATGGGTTTATTGTGGTTGCAGCAGCCTATTTTCAGGCGCTGGCGAAATCAAAAACAGCCACACTGATCACACTGGGCAATATGGGCGTTCAGATTCCTCTGCTATTCACCCTGCCTTTCCTGCTGGGTGTGACGGGAGTATGGATCGCATTACCACTGTCCAATATCTTCCTGGCGGTTGTTGTCGCGGTGGTATTGGTAAAAGACTTAAAAACGCGTTCAACTCAGCCTGTTTGAAATCATTAGCAAGATAGAGCTTATACCAGCCCGTTTTTGGCCAGAGCCTTATGGACTTTCTTTGAGGTTTTGGCCAGACGGGTGATGTCTCCGAGGCGGGGTAATTCGTCATACTCCAGACGACCTTCCCAGTCACTCAGTTCCTGATCGAGAAATTCCAGTAGCTTCTTGGGACAACCAACACATTTTCCTGTGCAGATCTCTGCTTCGGGCATATCGAAGGGAACGGCTCCCCTGACCTGTTCGATAAGTACTTGCATGGCTGTCTGGGTATTGGGTTTCATCTTTTATCTCCAGACTTAGATTCAATTTAATTTCTCATTGCCATTTCAGTTTACTCCTGCAGCCTAGTGTGAAAATTCGTAGTTGTATGGATATAAGAGACTTTGATCTCTGAATTCCAACCCTTTATCGACTCCGCCCCACAAGGAAGAAAACTCTAACCCGTCGCAGCCATTTAAAAAGCCAAAGCCACATTACTCAAAAGCAACCACTCTTCCTTGAAAAAGCACCTTTAATACCCGGATTTGTCAAAAAAGCATCCTCATCATTCAGTGATTTCCCTATTCGAAACAGAACACTGGAAATCAGTCACCCTTAAGGCCTCTCAACTCTCCCTATAATCAACTGGAAATGGCCTGCAAACCTTCCTGGAAGGCTGCAGACCAAGCTGTAAAAACCATGGATAGGAGTTGTACCATGTCTGCAAGGATGCTGAGCACATTCGCTCTCGTTTTCTCTCTGCTGTTCACAGCAGGTTGTTCTACCACTTCCCAAAAGCCTGTCGCCCAGAAAGAGCACTGGTCTACCTGTATGGTTAAAGGTGGTGCTGTAATGGGTATTCCCGGCGCGGCATACAATATGGCTACCGGTGGAGCTGCCTTTGTAGCAGGCGCTCTGATTGGCGGTACAGCCTGTGCCATGCTGGACCCGGTTGCCAAGCCTGACAGCCCTCTGGGCATTCCAGGTGTAGAAGGTATGTCAGTGGTTAACTTTGATTTTGATTCTTCCAAGCTGAGATCTGATGATCTGGACAAGATCAGCAAGATGATCGGCCTGCTGGATCAGGACAGCAAGATCGAGATCGTAGGCCATGCCTGTGAGATTGGTTCAAGAAGTTACAACCAGAAGCTTTCTGAAAGAAGAGCCCAGTCTGTTAAAGACTACCTGATGGACAGAGGTATTCCTGAAGAGAATATTTCCATAAGAGGTGAGGGTGAAGACCACCCCGTTCGTGGAAATGACACTGAAGAGATGAGGCAGGAAAACCGTCGCGCTGAAATCATGCTGAAATAATGTCAGTCTGACCCTTTAAACCCCGGATCATCCGGGGTTTTTCTATTTCAATCAGTCATGACCTTAAGAAGATCCAGAGCACTGATTATCCCTTTCAACTGACGGTGCTCAGTCACCAGCACCCGATGAATACGACCTTTCACCATAGCTTCAGCAACATTGATCAAGGGCGTTTTCGGTGACACTTCAAACACCATTGGCGTCATTATGTCGTCTACCAGAACCGCCTGATCGACCGATTCGTGAAAAGATCTCAGATCCTCATCAGACAGATCAGTGTCTGTCATGGTTCGATAAAAATGATCATCCCGGGTTTGAATATCAGCCAGACCTGATCCGGCATGACGCACAATATCGGACAGTGTAACTACACCGATTAGCCTCCCGGACTGATCCACAACCGGAGCGCCAGAAATACTTTTATCGGTCAAAAACCTTGCCAGTCGCTCAACACTCCAGTCACAGGGCACAGTAATAACCCCGGATGTCATGATCTGCTCGGCAGTGACGGTTTGCAGTGGATTATCCTGAGCCATGATCTTTACTCCTTAATAACCTGGCTTCAGTATGTACCAAGTTAACCAGCCAGTATGCTGACCCAGATCAAGGCTCTCAGGCGGACAATAAACAAGTTAAGGAGTATGCTGGAGGACTGTCTCACTGATCCTCAGCAATTCTACTGGCCACTGCGCTCTTCTGTTCCTTGTATTTGGCATTCTTGCGTTTGTTATAAGGTCGGGCAGCAGCGCCACTCATGGTCTCAAAGTTAATAGCACCAATCCCCATTCCTGGTCTCAAAGCCAGAGGCAGTTTTCCACCATTAAAGAACTCCAGTACAATCTGGCCACTCCAGCCCGGATCAATCCGGTGAGCCGTTACATGCACCATCAATCCCAGACGAGCCAGAGAGGATCGACCATCGAGCCAACCGACAATATCATCGGGAAGCGTTATGGATTCACGGGTTACCGCAAGCGCCAATTCACCTGGATGGAGAAAAAATGCATCACCGTCATCCAGAGCTATCTCCTTGCTCATAATGGAATCCAGCACTTTATTGATCTCTTCTCTGGGCCCACTGATATCCACAAAAGGGGCCGCATGATCATTGAAAACCCTGAAACTGTTGCCCAGAGTCAGGTCAACACTGACCCCGCTGATCTTATCTGTGCCGGGTCTGGGCTCTATGATGATGCTTCCACTGTCCAGGCAGGCTTCTATATCCCGATCACAAAGTCTCATGGTATTTTTTTCCAGCAGCAGGAAGGCTGTGGCTCAATCAGACGCCCCAACCTTCAGAAATTGATAGGTAGATATTATACGTGCCAGAGTAGTAGGGGATAGCCCCTTCTGTCTTTCTATACTCTACCTGCTTTAATTGCTCTACCCATTGATTTAAGATCTTTGCCAAAAATGCACACAGCAAGACAGTTACTCTCCGTAGCGAATCAACATCTGTTTCCGCCCCTATCCAGAGGACAATATTTAGCATGAACGTCTTAGTGGTTTATGCCCACCCCAACCCGGAAAGCTATAACGCCGCATTGTTCAAGCTGACCTGCGACGAGTTAACCCGGGCTGGACACAATGTGCACCCTCTGGACCTGTACGAATGTGACTTTGAAGCTCGCATGTCCTGCAAAGAAAGAGTCAACTACATGACCAGGGACAACACTCTTGGCATCGAAAACCATGTAGCCAAGCTGAAGTGGGCTGAAGCCGTGGTTTTTGTCTATCCCACCTGGTGGATGGGTCCACCCGCCATTCTTAAGGGATGGCTTGACCGCGTCTGGCTACCCGGAGTGGTAGCAACATTTGGCCCCAATGGTGTGCAACCGGGCCTGACCAACATTAAAAAATTTCTGATCATTACCACTCAGGGGTCATCACACTGGCGAATGGCCTTGGTGGGTAACCCTCCCAGAAAGATGTTCAAGCTCTCACTGAAAGCCGTGTCAAAATGCAGGAATATAAAGTGGTTGGCGCTTTACAGCATGGACAAGAACACAGACGAGGACAGGATGCAGTTTATGGAAAAGATCAGAAAGCATCTGAAAAGCTTCTGAGAAGAGAGGGGGGGAGTTTCCTCCCCTTCAGGTATCTACTCAATCATCACTGAATGAAATCGTTGGCGCTTTGGGTTGTTCCAGATTTCTTAATGCCAGCTCAGCAGCCACTCGCTTGGCCATATCCCGGTAGATCATCGTAATCTGGGAATCAGGCTCCGAAACTACGGTAGGAGCACCTTCATCAGACTGTTCACGAATCATCATGGACAGAGGCAGCGCACCCAGAAGATCAACACCAAACTGATCCGCAATGCGGGTTCCCCCACCTTCTCCGAACAGGTGCTCAGTATGACCACACTCGGAGCAGATATGCATTGCCATGTTTTCCACCACACCGAGCACTGGAATGTTCACTTTGTTGAACATCTCAATGCCTTTCTTGGCATCAATCAAAGCCAGATCCTGAGGTGTAGTCACAATAACACTGCCAGTTACCGGTACTTTCTGTGCCAGTGTCAACTGAATGTCTCCAGTACCGGGAGGCATATCAATGAACAGATAATCCAGGTCATTCCAGAGCGTCTGGGTCAGCAACTGCTGCAGGGCACCACTGACCATGGGACCACGCCAGACAACCGGAGTATCTTCCGTGACCAGAAACGCCATGGACATAGCCTGAATGCCATGAGCCTCGATGGGCATGAAGAACTTTTCGTTTTTAACTTCAGGACGGGTGCCGTCTGGCAGACCGAGCATCATGCCAATGCTTGGACCATAAATGTCTGCATCCAGGATACCCACTCGAGCACCTTCAGCAGCCATTGCCAGAGCCAGATTGACCGTGGTTGTGGATTTACCAACACCACCTTTACCTGACGCCACAGCAATAATGTTTTTGACTCCGGACATGGCTTCCAGCTCACCCTGCACAGGGGCGCTGCTGACACTCCAGCTGACATTCACTTTGGCGCTGGTCACTTCAGGCAGGTTTTCCAGTTTGCTGGCCAGCAACTGCTCAATGCCACCCCTGATTCCCTCGGCCGGATAGCCCAGTTCAATATTCAGGGTGACTTTGCCAGAATCAATAACCAGTTCTTTGATGCAACCTGCAGAAACCAGGTCCTGTTTGAGAAAGGGATCGTGATAGCCTTGAACAGCGGCTTCTACCGCAGCACGATCTAAGACACTCATGGGCGTCAGACTCCAACCAATAGATGGGCGGATAGACTAATGATTTCGTTGTTATTCTTCCAGTAAAAACCGAATTTACTGACGGCTGGTTAGCGATTGTTTCAACTTCTCGAATGCAGATCGTCCCGCGTCAGGATCAATGCCCTGCTTTTCCATCTCTTTTCGCAAAGACTGTTCTGCCTGCTCATCAGCCAGCCGGACAGCCTCTTTTGAGCGACTGTCTTCAATGCCTTTCATGATGGAAGCTTCCAGGTCTTCACCATCCAGTACCCGGTTGCAGACAATATTATAATTACGCTCAAAAATGGGGAAAGCCACTCTCTGCTCTTCACTTCTGAGGGTAATCCAGCCGGTTTCCCTAGCTGCCAGATAAACGGCAATGTGTGACCAACGATATTCCCGGGTCTGCTCTGGAGCATAACAGGCCTCATAATAAGCCTGCAGCGGTTCCTTAAGCCCCATCTCATCATAACGGAGCTTGCAGAGCTCACGAATCTCACTGAGATCCGGGAAAAACTTGGTGGTGTCCAGCGCCTTTTTACCAGCCTGGATAATGCGACGGGGGCTGAATTCTCTAAGGGACTGATACCAGACCCTTTTAGCCCGGCTCAAGTCTTCATCCGTAGGAAAAGCCCGCCGGAACTTTAGAGGGTAGGCATCTTCAAGAAGGGTAAACAGACCATTAATAGCATAACGATACTGCTGCTTTAGCTCAGCATTGTTGCCGTCTTCAGGACTTTCCTGACGACCACTTTCATGGTTCGTCTGAGTCGCCGAAGTCGAGCTGGAGGCCGTCGGCCCAGCTGGTGTCTGTAAGCTTTTCAGCTGTTGATCGATTAGCTCGCTGCCCTGTTTCACTTTGGCTCCGCTTCCACTGATAGATCACATGGTTCTTGAACTTGTTCTGCCAGGCCTTGCGAGCTTCTCCCGTTTCCAGCCAGTAGAGCTTGAACTCAGGCAACTGTGCCAAGGTAAAGTCTGCAGGAATACCATGATGCTCTTCAAGAAACTCGATATAGACCGGATCAGGCGTAAAATCGTTTGGCAATGGCTGTACCCGGGCACCCTCCACCAGCGTGTTCGACGGTGTCGTCTGCTGGCCAAATACCGGATGTTCCTCAGCCTTCTGATGGTCGGCACCTTCCAGTTCCCAAGGTAAGGCCCCGGCATTTCGCTGCCGGATATACCGCTTCTGATCCTCGTCAGTCATGAATTTAACAATACCTGCCTTCCCGGTTCCGGTCTACCGGTTGTAATAATGAAACAGCCCTGTGCTGCAGGGAAAATAGCCTTCGGCGGAGGAGCCAGCCAGAGAGAGATCCCTTTTGTTCATAGTATGAACCATGAAAGCAAGGGATTCAGTCTTAAAATTCTATAGAATCGAAACCCGCCGGAAGCCTGAAGTCAGACCGGATAGAACCCATGGACTCCCGGCACCCCATATATTTTCATTGGGGAGCCGTGTATTTTAACGCCAGAAAACCAGCAATGAACAGCGGTATTTTTACTTTTCATGAAAACACCCGCCGCCCAATTGTTGCCAAAATTGCGGTGGCATACCATACGGCCAACTTCGCTCCTATCTTTCTTTCATTGTTTACCCTTCTTCGCCGATAGCTCTCTCAATATCCACCCTGAATCCAAGAGAGCATCCCCATGGCAATGAGCTATACCGGGGTCAATTACCCCAGATTAGATAAGTTCAATGAACAGCTGGAAAAGCTAGCTAATGAAAATGATCTGGAACAAACCCTTGTGGGTATGGACCGAAGTGGGCATTTGATTACCAAAGCACAGTTCGAGAAAAAATATGGCTCTTGGGGAAATACGCTCACACTAGGTTTTTCGTCAAAACTTGGCTTCAGTGGTCCAAGCAAAGATGGGGAAGGGGAGACCTTTGAAAGCTATGAGAGAAATCTTCAACGCTGCATTGAACACTATAGAAATAAAGTTCGTCTCATGGACCGCAGAGTATCAAAGCAGGTAGAAGCCTTACCCTCTCAATTCAGTCTTGCAACAACTGTAAATATGGCCACTGAGCTGTCCGAAGCCCCCTCCAAACCCTTCCAGAATAGAGCTTTTAATTCTCCAGTAGTTGCAATGCCAGAATTCACCGAAGGCGGTTTAAAAACATTACTGGATTTTCTGGCAAGCACATCTACTCAAGACTCCATCAGCTCCAGAAGCGATATTATGATGATGTATAGTCTTGATCACGAGAACATGGTCAAACTTTATAAGCTTGCGAATAATCCTGCTGAGGGTGATGCCACCACAGAGAAAAAAACATTACAGATACTCCACACAACATACTCTGAAGCCAGGAAAAGCCTCTCCCATGCTCCTGTTCAAGTAAAGGATGAAGCTCTAAATACCCTAGACGTGGTCCTGGAAACATGCTCTGTACATGGAGAGTCTTTCGAGAGATCAACAAACAGAAAAAGATATCCTTCCAGCCTTAACAACCCCTCGATGACTACCGGGGATCTTGACTCAAGAGAGTATAAGCTTGAGAGCTTGCCTGCAGAGGTCAACGCCTGCCTTACAGGCAATCTTGAAAGAGCTGCCAGAGCCCAAGCTAAAGAAGGCCCGTCATCAAGCTTTGAAAAACTTCTTCACCCTGACGACCCAGCGGCTAAAGAGACGCCAAAGCTGAAGAAGGTTTCATTCATCAAAGACCGGTTTGTCGATATGCAAGTTGTAGAGAGTAGGGATTTAGGGACTGCCACTGCTATGGCCACCGGAGCCCCCATGTATGGAATGGAAGATTTCAGTACTTCATTTCGTTGCTACTGTCGGTTGGCGGGAAAGATTCACCCATTGACCGTCACGGCTGTTTTTGATGGTCACAATGGCGACATGAACCGTCATGATAACGCCGGACAAGAACCTGCAAGACTGGCAGCATCAAAACTGCATGAAACCTTCAAAGAAAGAATGGAAGAACAAAATTCAGGAGACGTTACAAGAGTCGGAGTCTATAACGCCATGGCGGTAACCCCTGTAGACCTGGACCGGGAAAAATCTTTTCAAATGCAGGGTAGTACAGCACTCTTTGCGACTGTTTTAGGCAATCAACTCTGGGTCAGTAACGTGGGAGACTGCAGGGCGTTTATGGTTCGTGAAGATGGAAGCTGTCAACCACTGACAGAAGATGCCCGATTGTTTTCAGAAGACCCTGAGTTTGCAGGTGACCCTGAGCATGCTAAAGAACCTTTTAATGCCATACTCCATGAAAGGTCTGGACAGCTTGTATATCATCCTGTTCGCTCGAAAGACGGTACTCATATTAAAGCTCAAGGACCTTCTGCGCCCTATGCAGTTTCCTCCGCCAGTTCATTAGGCGATCACAATCAGGATGGTATTCTTACCGCCAGAGGCGTAGTGACTCATGTCCCTCTGGAGTCTGGAGATGCTAACAGCTTTTTAGTTCTTTGTTCAGACGGAGCCACTGAAGAAGCAAGCACCGCTCAAATGATGGAGCTGATCAATACTTTGAAGAGTGAGAAACCTGATATTACCCCGGGAGAGCTGGCGGCTAATATCCTTTACTACACCTATACAGCCGGTTCAAAAGACAATATCACAGTCACTGTTCTGCCTCTGAATATGATGTCCAGACAATTCTGATTTATCTGCTCGAACCTCTTCTGCCTTAGAGAATATATCTAAGGCAGAAGCCCCCTAAAACACAGATCACTGTTCCTGAGTTTCTTAATACGACTAATTTTATTGCATTGAAGTATTTTCCAATCCTGAAATGAGCCTGAAGGCAGGTACTACTACCTAACCCTCGGCTTGTCGCTCATGAACTAATTGAAACAGGATTTCTCTGGCTTGTTGCAGCTTTCTGGCCGCTTCATTATCGGTCATGGCTTCCGCTTTGTCCTTTAGTTGGTCCAGTGTAATCCCTTCTTTCAGGTACTGTTCTGKTTCCTTCAGTGACAGGAHCTTTTCGTAAGGGGTCATCATGTTTTCATAGCGGTACMCCTTCTTCTCCTTGCCCTTGGCKTCCMTCCGGGTTTCTGGATAAAAACAGGGGCGGTKGTAGTTCAGATAAGGAGTCAGGTCGKCCCGGTCAAACTGATTAAACTGKTTGGCATGGTGCCGGGGTWTATGWGCGTGACCCAACAGCTTCCTGATGRCCGAACCATTCTTGCTTTCTWCCAGGGCGTTATCGTTKCTATGACGGGMGCGAGACTTACTCAACTKGATGTTCAACTTGTTCAGCAACTTCGCCACGKTGTGGKTGATAAACTCTGACCCATTATCTGAATGGAACTCCAGCAGATTAAACGGAAACCCTGCCAACAAGCCCTCCAGAACAGGTATCAGATACCGTTCACTGATTTTTTCAACCGTGCAAACCACCTCATACTGGGTGACCTCATCAACTGCATTGATGTGATAGAGTCCCTTCACGCCGTCCTTATCACCCTGATGTACAGTATCCACGCGGATAAACCCTGGCTGTCCCTCGGGGTTCGGACGGCGGCGTATGCCAATAGTGCTTTGCGACGCCCGAGTAGTGTCTTTATGCCCTCTTACCCGTTCATAAGTGACCGACTTCCTGAGGTTGTAGAGATGGGAGATAGAGATAGTCGCCAGACGCTCGTAGCGTTGGTCGCCTTGCTGATAAGCCCGCTCACAGATTTTCTTTATGGCAGGGCCATTCAGGTHACTGKGAAGCCGATCGGTTTCAGCCAGCAGTCGTATATCGGCTTTGGTGTAGCGAGTCTKAAAGCCTCTTKTMGTMCMCTKGCGMCGCTTCACGCTGCCTTTRCTGATKTACTGGTTGATCAGKCGAGTCMCCTGGGCTCTCGRGTAGCCACTGGCAATGGTCAGGTAGCGGCGGAKCAAGCCTTTGTCYCCTTTGCTCAGGGAACGGKATTTGAAGTGGCTGAGGGTTAGCTCAATCCAACGGTAACATTCGKCCTTGGAGTCCCAGCCGGGCTCCAGACAGTCTGCTTGTGAAAGGAGGCKTCTTACATCCTCCAGGGTTTTGATGAAATGGGTGTTCATGATGATTTTCATATCCTCATCATGAACGACAGTGCTGAAGTCGGCTCATTTCATGTTAGAAACCAGCCCCTTCTTCAGGCTCATTTCATATTGGAAGAGACTTCGTCAAGCTGGGAGGGTGGGGATAGTCTACTTTCGTTTATTCTGCTCATCGTTCTATTGAAACCCGTATCCGTTCTTACAGAGTTCAGGGGTCAAAAGATAAGGTCGGCTGCGGGGAGGGAAATGACAGGTTCAGTGTTGATAAGAACATCTGAGTTATAACGTTGATTTATGTAATTTTTTTATCGAATGGCTTGCAATAAATCTGTCTGACCATAGGATGACGGGCTCATGAGTATTGGAAACAAGAGACTGTCTGATTAATGTTAAAACGATTTGCTTCTTTTATGGCCATTATCATGGCATTCAGTTTCGCCTTTAACGCGCCGGTTGCGGATGCCAAGAAATTTGGTGGAGGCAAGAGCTTCGGTCGCTCCCACAATACAGCGGCAGCTCCCAAGCAACCTGCAGCAGCCCCTCAACAGGGTGGCAAGCAGGCGGCAGCTCAAGGTTCCAAGAAAGGTTTGATGGGCGGACTGCTGGGTGGTCTTCTGGCTGGTGGTCTGATAGCAGCCCTGTTCGGCGGAGCCTTCAGTGGCCTGCAGATCATGGACTTTCTGATTATTGGCTTACTGGCCTTTGTTCTGTTCAAAGTGTTCCGCAGTATGAATCGGGCCAAAGCAATGGCGGCGGGACATGGGGGCAATCATGCCCACTATACACCTGAGCAGTCTGGACAGGGTCAGCAACCACCTTCTCTGGGCAGTTTGTTTGGTCAGAATAAAGAGCAGCAGCAAGATAGTTTCGGGCAAGCTGACAAGCTCTCCGGGTTTGGTTCAGATCAGCCTCAAACCGGTTTTGCGGCCTCCGATATCCCCATGAATCTGCCTGAAGGCTTTAATCTCAGTACCTTCATGAACGGTGCAAGGGATCACTATCGTACCCTTCAGGAAGCCTGGAACAAGAATGATCTGGAAACCATACGTGAATACCTGGATCCGGAGCTTTTCCTGCAACTGAAAGCCGAAAGGGCTGCATTGGGTGGTGATCAGCATACAGAAGTTATGTTTGTTGATGCTGAGCTGGGTCGTGCAGATTATAACGATCGTGTGGCTGAGATCAGTGTGCGTTTTACCGGTAAATATCGCGATACCGTTGAAGGTGTGGAAGAAGATATCAAGGATATCTGGCACCTGCAGCGTAGCCTGAGTGAACCAAATGCTCCATGGTTGATCGTGGGTATTGAAGAGTGATAACAAAAGGGAAAGGCATTATGCCTTTCCCTGATTCGCCAGAAACGCTTTAGTTACTGGCGACCATCTGACCCTTGGCCATGACCTGTTCGTACTTTTTGGTCAGCACCTGCATTTTCTTGAGAATCGATTCTGTGGTGACAGAAATCACCGTCGGCATGTAACGGCCTTCCTTGTATTGTGTGAATCCGGTTTTGGAAAAGCTCCACTGTGCCTTCACCTTTGACAGCAGCTTTTTAATCTCGGGCGTATTCAGGGGAGACTGGCTGAGTTCGTTTAAAGAGCTTTCAAACTGCTTCATTGAAGTTTCAAAACCTTCCTCATACTCATTACTGGTAACCCCCCAGGCCAGAGCCTGATAGTACATGGCAATTCTCTGGCTGAGGGCCCGCTGGCGACCGGAGATATTGACCAGTCTGGCTTTACTGGTAGCGGAGTGTTTTTCGATCAGAGATACCAGCTCATTACTGCTGTTAAAAACCGTCATGGCTTTTTGGATCACAGTGGCTGCGCCATCTCGATGCGGGTCAGACAGTGCCATTTTCTTATAGATTTTCCAGTCACCTTCAACCACCGCTAGCTGGTTCTTGATGGCGTCAGTGGGGGCGTACTCAGAAAGCGCCGTAAAGTTACTATCAAACAGGGATATGCTCTGTTTGAGCTGTTCTCTGGCATCCTCTGCATTGATGTCGGCTCCAATCATTAGGTAGCTTTTTGCGATTCGCTGAGAAAGCATCCGTTGCAAACCTGATGTGTTCACCGCCTCGGCATCGTTTAAGGCGGCGGTACTTGTCCCTGAGTACGCCAGCAAATACACCATTACAAGGCCCAAAAGAGGGCGGAAGTCGGGGAGTATTCTGGAAATATGCACTGTTATTGTTCGCTCTTTGCACTGTTTATGAGCAGCCTGGTAGCTTGAGGGGCCAACAGGCTGTGTCAGTGATAGAGTGAGCAGAATATGTGCCAGCGACGAATAATTATGCAGAGTATGAGGGGCAGGTCACAAGGTGATCATTCACCATGCCCATGGCTTGCATGTAGGCATAACAAATGGTGCTGCCCACAAATGAGAAGCCTCTTTTCTTGAGATCTTTGCTCATGGCATCGGATTCAGGGGTGGTCACCGGAACTTCTGTAAAGGATTGCCATTGGTTGATAATCGGATTGTGATTCACAAAGGACCAGATGTAGTGGTCAAAACTGCCAAACTCTTCCTGAACTTTCAGAAAGGCGCGGGCATTCTTGATGGCACTGTTAACCTTCAGGCGATTTCTGACAATGCCTTGGTCCAGTAATAACCTTTCAACATCCTCGTCAGTGAACCGGGCAACGGCTACAGGATCAAATCCGGAAAAGGCGTTGTGATAGCCCTGTCGGCGTTTGAGTATGGTGATCCAGCTAAGACCGGCTTGAGCCCCTTCCAGAATCAGAAATTCAAACAGCTTTCGGTCATCATGGCAGGGAACTCCCCACTCTTCATCGTGATATTGGATGTAATCCGGGTCTTCTGTGCACCAGGCGCATCGTTGATCTGTCAAAAGGGTGACTCCGGCTTTCAATCAGGGGAACTATGAAGCTGAAAACATCAGGTCAATGGCACTATAGACCTTTTGCAGCTCATTTTGACTAAGCTGATACAGTAGCAACTTCATGGATCGAAGTCATGCCGTCCAGAGTGCCATCATCCGGGTCTGTTATTCCGCCGCAACGACCCCATTTGCCGGATGAAGAATCTTTAAAACAATCCTCAGTTTCTTCGGGCCCAAGAGACATTTCTGTTGTTGGGGCCGAAGGGCAGACACCTTCTGAAGACGGGTTCTATACCCCTGCGCAAAGTCTGGACACCCGAAATCCTCAGGTAGTGGGCGGACAACCTCTGATTCAAATTGATGAACCTCCTGCGGTTGAAGAAACGCCCTCCCCCCAAACGGTTGCCCTTCCTGCCAAAGCCGAAGTTAAGTCGAGCTTTTTCGAGAGACTGCTGGCGTCCGTCATTATCTGGGTGCTTGATTTCAAAAAAGTCAGGGCAAAAGTGAATTTTCGCCGGGCTGCAGTAGTTCGACAGCTCAATAAGCGCTTGAAGTGGGTTAAAAAGGCGATCCGAAATAAACCCAGAAAGAAAACTCTGGATGAGCGCAGGGTACTGAAAAGACAGTTAATGCAGCTGCGCAAAGAGAAAAAGCAGGCGAGAGCGGCAAGGGATTCTGAGATTCGAAGTTATCTTCAGTTGTTACGTTCCCTCAAAGCACTGCATAAGGGGGAAAAGCAGGAGCATACGGTTCATCTTGAAGGGTTGGTGCTGGAAGGCGGAAAAGCGACATTGAGGAATGTTGAGTTAAGGGTCCACAAGGTGGAGCTGGTGGATTCCGATACAGGTGAGACCTACCCCAAAATTACCGTGGATGTAAAAGGTTCTGTTGATGTGAATGCTCCCGGTCAGCCTCCTCTAAAAATGGATGTTGAAATCAAGGATATGGAAGCCAGCATTCAGGGCAGAATGGTCCCTGGCATTAATGCCTACATCAGGGGGAAGGGGATCACAGGTCTTTTCAAGGCACTCCATCGTATTCGAAAACAGAAAGGAAAATTCTTCCAGCTGAGCCGGGCAGGGGTTTCCGTAGGGAAAATAAAGGCTTCACTGGATGAACTGGATCCCAGAACCCTGATTGCGATCAAAGGGAGCTCAAAGACCACAGTAAAAGAAGACATCAGTAAGATGTTTTCGGTGCTTGGGCATCCATTTGATCTGACGGTTCATGAATTTGAGGTTGCCAGGAAAGGAGTACCTGCTCCGTTGGCCAGGATGGAAGAGCTCAAACTTGCCTACGAGCTTAAGCCTGTTGAGTCCAGCGAAGGAGAGACGAAAAGAACACTGACCGTTAAAGCCGATGTCATTGAAGTGGATACCGGAGGCGCATCAGATGCCCTGTATGGTATTGCCCGAGAGAAAAAGCTGAAACCCATGGGGCTATTACCCTCTGGCAAAGAGGGCAATTTCGACTGGATTACTGAACTGGAAAAACAGTCGACCAGTCTCAGCGCCAAGGTCAGAGATCTTAATCTGCAGATGAAGATGCATGTATCAAAAGATGAAGAAGATCAGATGGTGGCTGGAGATTCTGATCTGGAATTCAATGCAGGGCATCTGGAGTTCAAAAACCGTGGCACAGCACAAGTTAGTGTAGATCTGGATGACGTCCACTTTGAAGGCAAGCTGACTGGAGATAAAACGGAATTTAGTGGGCGTGCAGAAACATTCTCTGCCGGTCTTGGGCTTAGCCAGAAGCTGGGGGCAGGGTCTAACAGCATCGATTGTCATTCAGACTTTACGGGCAAAGATCTGAGCGTTTCGGGGGGCTTTCACCAGGGGCAGGTTCAGACTGACATTGAAACAGGGCTGTTGACAGTTGATACCCATGGTAAGCCCTCTTCGATTCATCTGGGTAATACCCGAATTGAGTTGCCCGCAAATTTGGGGGGGCAGGTGCAGACACTCTCAGCTCATCTCCGAGGCAGTGATAAAGGGGATTCTGAGCTGAAGGTCGGGGTGGGTAAAACGCATTTCGCAGGTGAGGGTCTGGTAGCTGTTAATACGCGAGCCAGTAAAATATCTGTGCCAGTTCGTGGCGATGTCACTCTCGACCAGTGTGATATTTCTACTGTGAAGTTCAAAGAAGGTGATTTAAGTCAGTCTGTAGTGATGACTGAAGTCACTCCGGGGAATATCAGTATCGATGGTGTTAAGGCCAGCTCTGTAAAAGTGGGTAACCTGACGACAGAGTTGGATGAACAGCGTTCCGGTTATGTTTATCTCAATGATGTTTCTGTCAACGGTGATGATCTTATCCAGGATCTGGAACAGCTTCCGGAAGCAACTCGCCAAAAGGTCCCCACTGGTTTTCTGAAAGGTAGAAAACTGAAAGCTTCGGTGAAGGTGAAAGTAGAAAATGGTCTGATGGATCCCAAAACAGCCGAGTTTATATCCTATGAAATGGATGAAACCGGTGTGGATAAGTCTGCCTGGACACAATGGGCGTCGTGGGATCAATGGTTTAGAAGTGGCCTTATTGGTGCCGCCAAGTGGGCTTCAGTCAAGGGCATGAACGTGAGCAATGGGCAGCTTTATCTTTCACTGGGAATAGGTCCTTTGAGCTATCCGATTTCGGTCATGAAGGCGCCTGACGAGGCTGTTCGAGGAGAAAAACTGTCTCTGCCTGTCTTGCTGCATCACTACACAGGCGTCTGTTGGGGGGAAGTCTCAAAAGACGACAGGGAATTTGTAGATAAAATCAATGCTGGAGATCTACAGGCTTTGTCAACACTGGCAGCCTATTGTCGTCAGGTAGGTCCTGATCGGGCTGAACGATTACTCAAAATGTTACAGCTTGAACCATGGATAGAAAGATCAAAAGCTGGAGATCAGCTATCCCTGAGTTATCTGAAAACGTTAACCGGCCTGCTGTTTGAATATCCGGGTACAGCGGGTCGTGGTCTTATGTTATTCAGGAGCTTCCAATGGCCAATCACCAAGCCTTTGGCAGAAGCACTGTTAAAACCTGCCTACCGTTCACATATTGACCCTGTAGCTTTGGCGCTGTCCGTCGCGCAAGAAGGGTTTGCTAGAGAAGCTTATGAGGTATTGGATGAAGCACTCGGGAAGAAGCCAGAAGATCCCCGGTTGAACTATCATGCATGTGTCGTATTAAGGAAGTGGGTTGAGTCCATTAAGCCTGACGAGATGAGAGAGGATGACAGAGAGCATCTGATCATAGAGTCTGCTCGAAGGTTGTCTGTTGCCACCAGAAAACAATACCCAGCTGCACTGGCGCTTCAAAAACAACTCTGTGAAGAGCAGGAACCTTACGCATTACTGGCTGAAGCCGGTGCTTTGTTGACCCATGTTCACAAGCCTTCTGCCTTCTATAAAGCTCTGAACCGGCTTGAGCAAATGGCTGCACTGGAAGAGGGAATCAGAGGAAGGGCCGCAAAAACCATTCTGGCTAACAGAATTAAAAACAGCCCCAAGATATTCATCCATCCGACTGCCAAAGTCGAAAAAAGCATTCATGCTCTGGAAAAGCGAATAAAACACAAAGGTATGCATGGAACCAAGCCAGATGAACTCTATCGGCTGGGCATACGTTACCTCTATGGTGTTGAAGGCAAGGTTTCCAACCCTGCCAGAGCTATCGAGCTACTGAAACAGGCCAGTAAAAGAGGTGAGCACAGAGCTCAACTGCACCTGGAGCTGGCAGAGTCAGCTTTGTCTGAGATGGCGTTCGATTAGGCCCTTCTTTTTCTGAAAGCATAACTACCCATATTGCCCAGAGTTTGCAGCAGTACATTCCAGCCTGACAGGCTGCTGTTCGGTTGTTTGCCTTTTCCCATCAAAGATAACTGCGCTTCATACCAGGTCAGGTCCAGCATGGCGATTTTGTCCAGAATCTCAAAGCCGGTGGATTTGATGGCCACTTCGATTTTGAAATCAGGATTATCCATGGCCTTCTGAGGTAAGTCGGGCTGCATTGCCATGGGCCTGCCCAAACCGATCATATCGCAGGCATTTTCCTGAAGAGCTTCATTCATAGCCGCAGCAGAGCGGAAGCCGCCTGTGACCACCAGGACTTTATTGGTATGCTGGCGAGCCTTTATGGCGTACTCCAGAAAATAAGCTTCTCGCTTCTTCGTGCTTTCTTTCAGGTCAACTCCCATCATGGCAGGGGACTCGTAAGTACCACCAGAGACTTCTATCAAATCGATGCCGGCTTCTGATAATGCTTTTACAACGCCCATGGATTCTTCTTCAGAAAGGCCATCTTTCATAAAGTCGGCAGAGTTTAACTTGATACCAATCGGGAAGGTGTCTCCTACGGCATTACGAATCGCTTTGAAAACTTCAATGACAAACCGCTGGCGATTCTCTACTGAGCCTCCCCACTGATCATCTCTCTGGTTGTGTCTGGGGGAGAGAAACTGATTAACCAGATAGCCATGAGCTGAATGAATCTGGACACCCTGGAAGCCCACTTCTTTGGCCAGTTCTGCAGTTCTAGCAAAAGCTTTGATAACGTCGTTTATTTCCTGCTCGGTCATGGCTCGTGGTTTTTTGAAACCTTTTTCCAGTTCTCCTTCCAGAGCAATGGCCGATGGAGCCACAGGTTCGCTGCTGATGAAGGAAGGGATCTGTTTGCCCGGATGATTCAACTGAGCCCAGAGTTGCGTGTTGTTTTCGGTGCCATGGCGCACCCATTCACGAAACTTTGAAAGGTCACTCTGATGATCCAGAACAACGTTTTTGGGCTCACCCAGTGCATTGCGATCCACCATCAGGTTGCCGGTCACACAAATGCCGGCACCACCTTTTGCCCAGGTTTCATACAGTTTGAATAGCTCGGGGGTGGGGTTGTGATCGGAGTCTCCCAACTGTTCACTCATGGCTGCTTTGAAAAAACGGTTTTTCAGAGTGACTGAGGAAGTCAGGGGGAGCTCAGTGTCCAGTTTGGAAGCTGTTTGCATGAGATAAATCCTTTTCCAGGCTGATCAGAGGAAAGTCTGAAGATTGTTATAAGTACTGCCTGAGGCCGTATATTAAAGACTCTGTACTCGAAATTAAAAGAAAAGAATGATGAAAAGAAGGCAGTCAGAAGAATGACTGCCTGAAAAAGGTTAGCCTCTTGGCGCTTCGATGGCTTCTGATAATACCTGCCAGATTGGGTTACGGTCGTTGTAGGGACGTTCGGGAGACTCACCTGCTTCAACGGCCTGCCAGTATTTCCAGTTCAGTGGTTTTGAGCCCAGCTCATAGTCATAACCATCCCATTCATCTTCACGGAATGAATAGAAAGCCCAGTGCAGCTGTCGTTCATTGAAAAGATCAGTCAGGTCTTCGAGAAAGTCTGCTGCTCCGGGATTATGACGATAAACACCGTATTCAGATGCGACCAGTCTTTTTGTGGGAATACTCTTCTTTTCTGACCATTCGAACAGTGGTGAAAGAAAGGCTTCGAGTTGTTCCTTATCCCAGTGAATAGGGAGGCCTGCATAAGGGACGGTGCCCGGGTAATCAAAGGCTTCTTTACCGTCTTTGATTCGAAGACTGTTCCGGCGATTGGTGTAGTTGAATGGTTCATACATATGGAAGGCGTATAGAACCTTGTTGTCTTCTAGCTTTGGCCAGTAAACAAAAGCGGTGGGTTGTGCGTACCAGCCACTGTCCACCATCACGGGTGTTTCTGCATCTACTTTGCGGATTGCTTTGATAACCTGATTGTAAAAAGCAGGCAGGTCATTGGAAGTGCCCTGATATTTTTTGTACCAGGCATCGTAGCGAGCCAGATCTCCATGTTCTGCCATGCCGGTAGGCATTTCAGGAATGGGTTCATTGATGATGTTGTAAGCAACAATATTATTAAAGCCTTTAAGAGCGCTTGCGATGTCCTGCCAGTATTGAGCTGACTGATCCCACCACTTTTTGTCCTGCCAGATTCTGGGGTCTGGTTTGCCTCCATTATTCTGTGTCCAGCGACCACCGGGCAGTCCCAGTGGGGCAATGACCACTTTCAGACCGTATTTGTCTGCCCAGCGGACAGCCTGCTTCAGGGTGTCCAGATCTTCTTTGACCAATGTGTCATAGTTGTCCAGGTTGCCAGCCAGAAAGTCTTTTTCCCGGCTTTCCCACTTGCTGAAGGTGACACGAACCCATTCAAGACCGGCTTCGCTGGCCGCTTTGTAATTCTGTTCAGTAGGTTCACTGTTAAAAAAATTGGTGCCTCGCTTCTGTTGATCCCAGAAGTCAATTTTGGCGGCCTGAGCGTTTAGCGATATCAGGCACATAAGCATTAGTGTGTGAAACCACTTGAGGGGCATGGAAGGGTTTT
>NZ_LASA01000284.1 GCF_001562015.1 Endozoicomonas arenosclerae
GCGGTAACGGAAATGACTGAGAGTTAACTCTATCCATCGGTAACACTCATCTTTAGACTCCTAGCCAGGTTCTATGTCTGGGACATGTTCAAGGAAGTCGCTGACCTGATCCAGGGTCTTGATGAGTTTGGTGTTCATGATAATCTTCATCCTCTCATCATGAACGACATCCTGGACCTTTACAGGCTCAGTTCGTATTGGAAACCGGGCTTTTGTTCAGGCTCATTTTATATTGGAAGAGACTTGTATTAGGAGGTCGCTTCTGGAGCTGCTATGATGTTGACTTTGTGGTTTTTTTCTCTGTGGGCGTTTTTCAATCATGGTTGATTTTGCCAGCATATAATGTTCTTAGAGCAATATACTTCATCATGAATAATAATTATTTTGGGCTCTTAATGGATTCCGGGGAGTTATCCAAACAACACTCCCAGAAGACCGGTTAGAGCTGCTTTCCCGCGCTTCTTGATATTGTGCAGGCACTCGAAGAAACCCAAATACAGCGGTAACTTCTCTTGTGATATACCCCGATGAGGACGCAACCAGGAACGCAACAGCGACCAGAACCCCTCCATTGTATTCACATGAATCTCATGAAAACCGTCGCCGTCCTCATCTCGTGCATATTCA
>NZ_LASA01000285.1 GCF_001562015.1 Endozoicomonas arenosclerae
GCCGCCCACCGTGATGTCAGTGGCATTCAGCTGGACTTCCTGACCCGAACTCATCTCATTGGTGATCGCACCGGTGGTGGTGATCCGGTCGGTGCCTGCAACGGTCAGGGCATTGTCCGTGGAGAAGGCCAGATTATCGCCCCGTACCGCCCAGCCTTTATTGGTGGCGTCGGTAACATTGCCCTGGGTGGTCAGTTGGGTGGTACTGCCAATGGTCAGGCCCCGACCGCTGGACGAGATAAGGTTGGCACCGTCCACGGACCAGTCGGTGGTGCTGTTGTCGGTAATGTTTCCGGACGTATTGACCCGGTCCACGCCACTCAGTGACCGGCTGCCACTGGACAGTGCCTGGGTACCGGTGACTGTCCAGGCGCCGCCTGTACTATCCGTCACGATATCCTCAGAGTCGTCCGAATTGGTACTGCTGCCGGTATAACTTGAACTGCCAGTAAAAGTCATGCCCGCCACTGTGATGGTCGAGACATCACTGTCAGTCTTACCCAGCTCGACCGTCTGACCCACTGTCAGGCCATTAGCGATGCCCTGGGTGGTCTTGATCTGACTGACGCCAGTGAAGGTAATCGAGCCTCCTTTGGCAATGGTATTGCCTTCTACTGTCCAGTTACCGCTGTTGGCGTTATCGTCCACCTTCGCGGTACTGGAGACCCGGTTGATCTGGCTGAAGTCGTAGTTCTTATAAAGGATCTGCCCCGCCGCAGCCAGATTCATTTCATCGCTGTCTG
>NZ_LASA01000286.1 GCF_001562015.1 Endozoicomonas arenosclerae
GCCAGTTTGGATTTGTAAAAACAGCGTATCGAGGCATCGGGAAAAATGACAATAAACTGGCCACTCTTTTTGCTCTGGCTAATGTGGTTAGATTGGATCAAATGCTACGTAGGGGTTAATCTGCCTATCAGCCGAGAAAACCGGCTGAAAAGTAGATAATGAGCGACCCTATCCTCGCTTTTAGTTCTAAGAATTGTGTTTTAGAACATGCTCAAAGGATTGATGGACTTCTTCACACCTTCCTTAACATAATTCGGGGTTTGAAGTTGAGTGAAACCTAACGCTTGCGCTAAGCCGCGCGCCGTAGGCTGAACTTCCCCCGATAAAATAGACACCTGTCTACAGCTAAGCAGCTGCTTCGTATTCTACCGGGGTTTGATAATTAAGGCTCGAGTGTAAACGAGTACGATTATAAAAATGTTGTATGTAGCCCGCTATGCTATCACGCAGCTGATAAACATCCCTAAAGGTATTGCCTGTCAGCAACTCTCCCTTTAATGAGTGGAAGAATGACTCCATCTCAGCATTGTCTGTGCAGTGATAAGCTCGATTCATGCTTGGGATAAAGCCATAGCGTTTGTGCAAACCCTGTATTTGATTTGCTCTGTATTCGATACCTTGATCAGTATGGAATATCAGTCCCTCAGGTGGCCGCCGATTTCGAATGGCCATGAGTAGAGCCGCTTTGGTCAGAGCAGCTGTACGATTATTTTTCAATGACCAGCCCACCACTCTGCGCGAATAAAGATCTAGGACTACAGCAAGAAAGACCCATTTACCTTTGAGTTTTATGTAGGTGACATCAGAAACCCAGTGCTGATTTATGGCTGTGGGCTTTTCCAGATCTTTGCGTAAATTCGGTACAGGATCACAGGCACGTGGTGGTCGGGGCTTACGACGATAGACCCGGGAAACACGACCTTGCAGATTAGCTTCT
>NZ_LASA01000287.1 GCF_001562015.1 Endozoicomonas arenosclerae
GTTTTCCAGTAGTCGTCTATTTTTAGAGCGCTAAAGCTAATCAGTATTTCTGCCGTGTCTGCTTTGATGGATTGCCTGTACAGGCTTTCAGAGCAATCGTTCTCTCCTCTTGCTGCTTGTAGACTGTTTATCATGAAATGGGTTTATGACACTGGTTTGTGGTTGGCATTTTTTGTGATCAGTTGATTGAAGTAAATAGTTGGCTGCTATGACTTGGTTGAATTCTATGGGTGTCCTAGATTCCTCTAGATTCCCTCCTGGGTACCCCACAGAAAGCCTTCCGAAGAAACGGCAAGGTGACCTGGAAAGCCAAGGCCAGTGCTTTCGGGGAAACGGAAGTCTGGGAAGGGAGCGAACTGAGGAATAATTTGCGGTTTGCAGGGCAGTACTTTGACCAGGAAACAGGGCTGCATTATAACTTTTTTAGGGATTATGATCCGGGTGTTGGACGGTATGTTCAGAGTGATCCGATTGGGTTGAGTGGTGGGATTAATAGGTAGGCTCTTAATGGATTCTGGGGAGCTGGTTGAGGACGAGTTATTTGACTATGAATAGAAGACGTTTTCTTGTACAAAAGTGTCATGAAACTTTATGACCTCCTCGACAACGCCAAGTGCTTTGAACAGATACGCCAGATTCGCTGGCCTGACGGGGTGAAATGCCCACACTGTGCCAGCTCAGACATAACCCGCCAAGGCAAGGACGATTCACAGCCTGACAGACAGAGATATTCTTGTAAAG
>NZ_LASA01000288.1 GCF_001562015.1 Endozoicomonas arenosclerae
TTGGCCTAGGCTTTCAATGACCCCATTAAATTTCGAAACAATAAAATCAAAAATATAAACCAATATATTATTTGGCAATTGGTAGCTTTCATCGATACCAGTACTTAAAATTATATATGTGCCATCTATTGTTGCTATTACCCTTGATATAATCGCATTTAGAGCTTCTAAAGAAAGGCCACCAAAAAATAAATACAACGTAAGTACTAAAAATATAAAAGTAAGAACAACCGCTTGAAAAATTATCTTCCAACCAACCCCACCTCTAACAGAAACAGCCATTAAAAGAATAATTAAATTTATTAGAGCACCTTTTATACCAAGTAAAACGCTTGAAAACACAATCAACAAAAAACAAAGACAAAAATTAAAATATTTTTTTTTCTCAAAAAAGGAAATAGAACAAACCATAATTAACATAGTTAAAAAATCAAATAGATAATGCAGTCCTTTTGATTCAACTGTCCAAGATAACT
>NZ_LASA01000289.1 GCF_001562015.1 Endozoicomonas arenosclerae
GTCAAAACCTCTAGGAATACCAATGTTTTCTATCAGTTCTAAATCACTTAGAAATTCTTTTATTAATCCTTCTCTTAACAAGGAAAGAAAGTGGTTCGTAAGAGATGGACCATCTATTTTATCATCAATCCAAAACTTAGCATGATATAAATTTGTTCCAAAGAAGTTGTTCTTCATAAAATGGCCAAGAGATATAATTATGAATTAAAGCTAGTTGCTCTATCTGGTTCTGTTGATTTTTAATGAAAAAGAAAATTATTCTGGTAATAATGTTCTACCTAGTAACTTTCCATATCGCTGATAATGTTGCTTGGGAGTCATTCCTGACTTCAACACATCAGGGTATTTTTTTACATAATAGCTACTATCAATTTCGCTGAAGTTTTCTGATTTTTGTTTTGAATTTGTGTCTTTTAAAAATTGAATTTCACTCCTTAACTCTATAACTAACGAACTATATAGT
>NZ_LASA01000290.1 GCF_001562015.1 Endozoicomonas arenosclerae
TGCTGCCTTTATCATTCCAAGCACTTGGTACTTTCTTTATTGTTGTAGCCAGAGTTTACATATTACTACTACCAGTTCTTATTATTTATTTTTTCTTAGGGCTAATTTCTAATGGGAAACAAAAAAAAGATAATTCTATTTTATGTAAGAGTGAAAGATATTTCAATTGTAAATGATATTTCATTTTATGAACAAGATATTAGGGCTCTACGTGAACTTTCATATGAAGTTAAGGTTACAAACAAATATAGAGACGTTTTTTTTACTAAATATGATTATCTCTATATTTGGTGGTGGTCTTATGCGTTGATTCCATTGCTTTGGTCTAAAATTGTTTCAATAAAAAGCATTGTTGCTGGTGCATTTCATTATAACTCACCAATGATGAGTGGCACTGACTATGTTAGGCGCTCTTTATTATATAAATTATTAGTGAGATTGTCTTTAAAGTTAGCAGATGCAAATATATTTGTTTCCAAGTACGAATATGAC
>NZ_LASA01000291.1 GCF_001562015.1 Endozoicomonas arenosclerae
GCCTTGAGCGTTTGCTCTACCAGCCTGAGTAGCCTTTTGTCTGCAATCCGGTGCTGCAAAAACTTCATCATCCAACCGTGGTCAATCTGATCGAAGAAACGGCTGATATCTGCGTCTACTACCCAACTGACTTTCCGGGTGGTTATCGCCATGTACACTGCGTCCAGTGCCTGATGTTGATTTCGTCCCGGCCTGAAGCCGTAACTGAACCCGAGAAAGTCTGCTTCGTAGATCGCTTCCAGTAAATATAGGACATCCACTCTTTTTTCTATAACAAACACAGACCTCATTCAACCCTATGGATGCCCCTTTTTATACGTGGTGAAGAAATTTCGCATTGAATCGTTGGATGTCCTTTTTTGCAATAAAAAAATCGAAATGAAATATCAAAATAATTATATATAGACATTTCTCAACACTCATCGCCTGGTGATGTTATTTTGTCATACATATTACTGAAGTCATAGTTTGGTATTTTGAAAATATCATCAAGTTCGTAGATGCCCGCCATATCCATGGATGGCTCATTCTCAGGCAG
>NZ_LASA01000075.1 GCF_001562015.1 Endozoicomonas arenosclerae
GTAAATTTCATAACGCTCTGAGATAGCCAAGCATACCTCCTTCAACGTCTTGTCTACTTCATCGCTAAAGACCACTCTTCGATACTTTGCTGGACAGACCAAGTGATACATAAGAACAGTGACATTGTGGGATTTGTGGATGAACCTACTTTTAGCCATCCACAAAATGTAGTCACAAGTTCATGCTGCGGCTAATGCCGCAGAAACGCAGCAAGCTGCGGGGAATATGACCCGTAGAGATTCAACACGAGAACTCAGGAACCCGACATGTTCCTGAGATAGGTATCCGACAAACGTGCTGCGGCACTGCCGGGATACTGGCTGATCACTGATTCAAGACGCTTCTTGGCTGCGGTTTTCTCACCCTGCAGATCAAGAATTCGGCCCAGCTTATAGGCCGCATCCGGGACTTTAGGACTGTCCGGATAGCTGTCAATCAGAGTCTGGAAGTCACCCTGTGCTTCCTTATATTTACCCTGTGCCATCTGAACTTCACCCAGCCAGTACTGGGCATTATCCGAGAACTGACCCCTTGGATAATCTTTCAGCAGTTTTTGCAAGGCTACAACCGCGTCATCAAAGCGCTTGTCCTTGATCAATGAGAAAGCAGCCTGATAGGCAGCTTCTTCACGAGCACCAGAGGATTTCACTGGAGGTTTGCTGCCAATGGCAGGCAATGTAACAGGTGAACCTGCAGAGCGGCCTGCTGTTGCAGGAGTCGATCCTGAAGATTCACCCAGACGGGAAATACGCTGATCAAGATCGAGATAACGATCGCGATTTTCTTGTTGCAGCTGTTTGATCTGGTAAGCCTGCTCTTCCACCTGTCCCCTGAGGGTCATGATTTCCTGACGAAGTTCATCCACCAGATTCAACATGTGGGCAGTGCCTCCGGTTGCAGTCTGCTCAACGGGAGCCGATTCAACCTTGGGCTGTTCCTGCTGATTCTCGACAGAAGCATTACTTCCGGAAGGTTGAGAATCAACTACGGGCACCTGAGCTTGTGCAGAGGTAGCCATCAGACCGGCAATCACTATTGCCGGCAGCGAACAAAAAGCAGAGCAAACAGATCGTTTCAGACGCATTCAGTCTCTTTCCCTGTCAGGCAGCCATGAGCCTGAAATGCAGCCCACTCACAAACTCAAAAGGAGTGATAGAGCGGGTCATGGCTGCATTTTAAAGTCAGTGGTATCAGTTGATCACGATGTGAGCACGACGGTTCTTGGCCCATGCTTCAGCATTGTGTGCTGGATCCAGAGGCTTTTCAAAACCGAAGCTGATCACTTCGATGCGGCTTGGAGAAACACCCTTGGCAACCAGGTAGTTCTTCACGGCATTGGCACGACGCTCACCCAGAGCCAGGTTGTAGGTACGGGTACCACGCTCATCGGTGTGACCCTGAATGATGATATTCTTGCCACGACCTTCACGGGAGTTCAGGAAAGCAGCTTGCACGTCCAGAGCCTTATAGTCGTCTTCCTTCAGTTTTGAGCTGTCAAAGCCGAAGTGAAAAGTTTTCTGCTCCAGCATCTGTTCAATCTGCTCAGGGGAAGCCTGAACATCACCGCTGTCGATCACAGCCTGAACAGCTGGGTCCAGAACAGGAGTGGTTTCAATAACAACTTCTTCTGTTACTGTTTCAGGTGCAGTATCAACATTAGAAGTGCTCTCACCGCCAGTAGAGGCACAACCTGCAAGCCAGAGTGCAGTAGCAGACAGTGCGGCGGCTTTGACAAAATTGACAAAACGCATGACAAGCTCCAATCGTTCGTTCAGTGTTGGTAAGTCAAAAATCAATGATTTGATTGATGCAGTACAGTATCAGAACTGCAGACTCCGGACTAGCCCGAATACCAAGGGAGTCAGCCGAACTTGTGACTATTTCGCCCTAAAATTCATAAAGAGTGATCATCTCTTCAGAACTTAATGCTTGAAGTCACAAATTCGATCGACTTCCGGGTGAACCAGTCCTACCCGATTTTAGCGCTGTGCACCTAAAGACGGTCCCCACACCGGCTCTCTGACATCACCCTCGGCAGATGGCAGGCGATATTTTACTCGACCATCGGCTGTAACAATGCCAAGTTCTCCATTCCTGCCTCCCTGAACCGCATAAATAAGACGACGGCCCCCCGGGGAAACACTGGGTGAATCTTCCAACCGGGCTGACGTCAACAAACGCAGTCGTCCGGTATCCAGATCCAGAATCGCGATGTTAAATTCTGCGGCCCCCTGACCTTTATGAACCAGAGCCATCGATTTACCATCAGGGAATACTTTAGCACGGGCATTGAACTTGCCTGTGAATGTCAGCCGCTTGGGTTTCCCCTCGGCCACCACAGTACCGTTCGATAACCTGTTGACACCCACCTGATAAATCTGGGCACTGCCACCGCGGTTAGAAGTGAAAATCAGACTTTTGCCATCAGGCATCCAGTCCGGCTCCGTATCAATGGAAAAATGCGATGTAATCTGACTCAGTTTATTAGTGGCCAGATCCATTACATAAATATCCGGGTTATCTCCCTTGGACAATACCAGGGCGACCTGCTTGCCATCCGGAGAGAATACCGGAGAACTGTTCAGCCCTTTGTAGCCTGTCAGCTTTTGACGCTTTCCAGTGGCCAGTTCCTGTACAAAAATAGCAGGACGACCGGATTCAAAAGAGACATAGGCAACACGACTACCGTCGGGTGACCAGCTCGGAGACAGTATAGGCTCTCTTGAGCGAAGTATCTCGCGCTGACGCTGACCGTCGGCATCAGCATAGTTCAGGCGGTAGTCAGTCCGCTCAACACTTTTACGGTCGGCGGTGACATACATGATACGTGTCGAGAAGTCGCCAGGGATGCCGGTAATCTTTTCATAAACCGCATCACTGATGTGATGAGCTAAACCACGCAGCTGGCTTTCAACCCCACGCGCCTTGCCTTTGAGAATACTTTTCTGCCTGACAATATCAAACAGCTGGTAGTCCACCTCAAAGGTGGCTCCTTCCTGTTTGACCTGACCGGTCACCAGATAGGATGCCCCGAGGATATTCCAGTCACGATAGACGACATCTTTGGCACCGGAGGGAAAGCTGAGCATATCTTTTCTGGGCAGAGGTGCAAAAAGTCCACTCAGACGCAGGTCATTTTCGACCACCGAAGCCATATCTTCAGGCAGTATTTTTTTGCCGCTCCAACTAAAAGGAGAGACGGCTACCTTGACCGCCTTATCATTACCCTGAGTCACCTCAATGGTAAGAATGGCCTGGGCATTCTGCATCGTCATCAGCAGAGCTGCCATCAGCATCCACAGATTTACACGACGAAGAAAGCCTTCCCTGAACAAATGACCGGAAACGGCTTGCCCAGCTCTCGACCTGCTCGTCCTACTGACAGAAAACGATTGCCCTATCACACTCATAAAAAGTCGCTTCATCTCACCAGATCCTCTGGCCTGAACCTAAAGTTAACGCGTTTGAAATTGTTATCGAACACACGCCGCTCCAGTTTTTTCAACTCGGGAAAGGGTGCCGCTCGCTGAATGGCCTGAATCACTGAACGATCATAGGCATCATTCCCGCTGCCTTCCAACAGCCTGACTTCCAGTAAATCACCATAAGGAGAAAAACTCAGCTGCACCAGTGCCACCATATTATTACGGGCACTGGGCGGCCGGTTCCAGTTCTGGGCTATGAGGTTCTGAAGCAACTCGGAGTAATAAGCCACTTCACCTGCATCTTTTTCAGCCTGTTCGTCAGCTGCCGCCTGAGCCTGCTCACGGGCTACCCGTTCCTGTTCCAGCTGTCTGAGCAATTCTTCCTGCTGCTGTTTCTTCCTTTTCTGTTCCGCCGCCTGACGTTGTTTGCGTTCACGCTCTTTACGGGCAGCTTCTTCCTTCCTGGCTTTCTCTTTGGCAGCCTGTTCTTTTTTCAGAGCCAGTTCTTTCTGCTTCTTGATTTCTGCCTGACGACGAGCCTCTTGCTTACGCTTTTGCTCCGCGAGTTCGCGAGCTTTCTGGGCAGAGTTATCAACAACCGGCTTGGATGCTGGCGGCTTGGGTTTAGGCTGAGACACTTCGACGACACTGGCTTTGATACTTCTGGGTGGCACCACCCTCAGTTCATCATCAGACGACCAGTTCCGTGACAGCAGCCCCAGTATCAGGATATGCAACAGCACCGAAATGATCACAGCAAACCCGTAACCCTGAAACAGCTTATGACTGAAAAAAGCACCGATCAATGGAATCTTCTTCATTACCGCCCTGCGTTCCATAAAACCGTAGTGTTAGCCTGGTCAGTCTGACCGTTGTTATCCGGGTTATAGACTCCAGCCATCAGCGCTTCGCCCCTTCATCAAGCGACGATGGATCTGTAATCAGTCCTACATCACTAACACCTGCGCCCTGAAGTTTGGCCATTAACTCAACCACTGAGCCATAATTGACCGTGCGATCCCCCTTGATTAACACCTGGGTTTGGGGGCTGGCCGAGATGACCTTACCGACTTTGTCGGTTATATCGTCCAGACCCTTTGCACTTTCCTGATTACCGCCCAGATCGATGAAATACTTTCCATCGGCCTGAATAGAAATAATCAGGGTCTTGGCATCATCAGGCAGAGGCATAGGCTTACTGGTGGTTTTTGGCAACTCCACCTTGACCCCCTGGGTCAACATGGGTGCACTGACCATAAAGGCCACCAGCATCACCATCATGATGTCGATAAACGGCACCATGTTAATTTCTGACATTGGCTTACGCCGGCTTCTGGTTCGAGCCATGATTTACTCGCTCCCTCAGCCCGCGCGATGACGGCTGTGAACCTTGCGATGAAGAATACTGGAGAATTCATCGGCAAAGGTTTCGTAGTTGGCCAGCAAAGCTTCCACTCTTGAGGCATAACGGTTGTAGGCCACTACCGCTGGAATAGCTGCAACCAGACCTACTGCTGTGGTCATCAGCGCTTCAGCAATACCTGGTGCTACTGAGGCCAGTGTTGCCTGTTGAACATTGGCCAGCCCCCGGAAAGAGTTCATGATCCCCACTACGGTGCCAAACAGGCCGACGTAGGGGCAGGTTGAACCGACACTGGCCAGAAAGGGCAGATGCGTTTCCAGTTTTTCCTGCTCGCGGGAAATGGCAACGCGCATGGCTCGCTGAGTCGCCTCCATAACAGCGTCTGCATCGTCTGTACCCTGGGAGCGCATTCTGGAAAACTCGTTAAAACCGGATCTGAAGATCTGCTCAAGCCCACCCAGATCGTCTTCTCCTTCCAGCTCTTTGTAGAGCTGTGTGAGATCCATTCCAGACCAGAAGCGGTCTTCAAAAGCCAGCATATTCTGGTGAGCAGAACGAATCAGCATTCCTCGCTGGACGATCATCACCCAGGAAATCACCGATGCCAAGATCAGGAGTATCAGTACCAACAGTACAATCCAGCTGGCATTACCCACCAGAGACCATATGGACATGCTTTCAGCCACCGAAAACCTCGCTCTCAAAAGATATAAAGAATAAGAAAAAATTAATTATGGATAATACCACCAATCTCAGGACGAATTGGTGACAGGACTTAATTTATTCCGTAAGGATTCTGTAATCGCAGTGGGTCTTCGCGTATTACTGTCGAGACAAGCGACCACAAAATGACCGGTACAAAGCAATGTTTCTCCACGCCATACCTGTTGGACAAACACCATTTTAGCCCTGCCCATGCTTTCTATGGAGGCTGTGACGGTCAGAGCATCATCCAGCTGGGCAATTTGTTTGAATTGAACTGAAGCATCGACAACCACCAGCTGTTTGTGTTCCTGCAGCAATTTCTGATGGTCATAACCGGTACTGCGCAGAAACTCGGTTCTGGCACGTTCCATAAACTTCATATAGTTGACATGGTACACGATGCCGCCAGCATCGGTATCTTCATAATAAACGCGGACAGGTATAGAAAAAGAATCAGTCACGGGGCGGGTTCACATAGCGTTAAGTCAAAGCAAAGACTGCCAGAGACGTTAACGCCATTGCAAGTTAATAACACCAGGTACGACCACAATGATAGTGGTAATGGGGGGCTGGGTAAGAACCTCGACTTTTATAAACGTCTAATTTTTCTTTATCCAGTCGCTGTTTGTTCAACTGATTTTCCTGTTCGGTTCTGCGCTTTAACAGGTCAGCATCGGGAACCGGCTTATCCAGTCGCTTCAATGCCTGCATCGCTTCAGGAATACCCCAGCGGGCAGCCATGGTATAACTTTCTACGGCTTGGGCAGTCGATGCAGGAGTTCCTATCCCCTGCTCATAACAAACACCGGCATGGTAGAGATCAATCGGTAACTGGCTGGAGCCATGAAGCACCTTGGAGCAACCCGCTGGGGAGAGGGAGAAAGGTGTAGAGTACAATCCTGGTCGCATAGGTGTTGCTTCCGTGGTCACAGTCTGACATCCGCTCAGGACGGTCACCACCAGGGCAGACAATAAAAAGATTCCTGTCATTCTCATACGCATACCGGGCTCCTGTCCTGTTTAGAAAGTTTGTACGCCAGATCCTCTCATCATTCCATCGTTCACGACCAGGGCTTAACCCCACATGAACAACTGAATATCAGCGTCTTTGACCCCTTCAGGGTCAGTCAGTTCCATCTTTCATTCTTACGAGTTTCTCACAGACAAATTCGATTCCTGCCACATCGAGACTTCTGCACAGCCTAACCAACTGACCTGGACAATCTCCATACCCTGTGATGTGCTGCCAGTTTTCTGCTCTCAACTTAAGGGCTTCAATATCCCCCACTTCCATGCTCTGCTCGATCACCTCAATCATTTCTTCAAGCCTCTCTAGAGATATTCCTTCGGAAGAGGATTCATCACGTGTCTGCTGATATGAATGAGACAGCCAATAAGATACCTTGGCGAACAGTTCATCAAACCGCACCGGTTTGGCAATAAAGTCACAGAAGCCTGCTTCCAGTATGGTTTCCCGGGTGGTTTCGGAAACACTGGCCGAAACTGCAATCACATTCACACTTTCACGCCCTGGTAATCGGTGAATCCTTCGAGTCGCCGTAATGCCGTCCATCACAGGCATTTTCAGATCCATCAGCACCAGATCAAAAGGTTCTGACCCTGCTTTTCGAACAGCCTCTATCGACTGCTGACCATCCCCCACACTGATCACTTTCAGCCCTTCGGAAATCAAAGCTTCGGACAGCATATTTCTGTTATCCGCATTATCATCCACTACCAGCAGCTTGCTACCTTCCTGCATAAGCAGGGAGTGGCTTTGATAGTCGATGGTTTCTGTATGGGATTCACCATTCGCCCCCCTGTCGTTAGCCGTTTCAAAGGGAATGGTAAAACTGAAACAGCTGCCTCTGTTCTGCTCACTCTCCATAACCAGCTCCCCTCCCATAGCTTTTACCAGCCGATAGCTTATGGCCAGCCCAAGACCGGTACCACCTTGCTTCTGACCAGACTTCAATTGAGTAAAGGGTTTAAATAAGCGCTCTCTTTCATCCTCACGAATACCCACCCCGCTGTCTCGCACTGAAAATTGCAGGCGAGCGTTATTTTCCTTTGGGACAGTGACCAAAACTTTCACAAAACCTGTCTCTGTGAACTTCACGGCATTGCCCACCAGATTGATCAATACCTGACGAAGTTTGACGTTATCTCCTACAACTTCCAGCGGGATGCCTTCATCAACCTGCAACTGAAGATTCAGTTTCTTGGTTCTGGCGACCTCTTTTACATTAGCGATCACCGTACCCAGTGTGGCTCTCAAATCGAAAGGATGCGCATCCAGCTCTACTCCACTGCTCTCTATTTTGGTGATATCCAGAATGTCATTGATCAGTGTCATCAAGTGGATACCACAATCTTCCAATGACCTGAGGTTATCCAGATAACGGGGTGGAATGTTTTTATCCGAGAGCAATAACTGGGCATAACCCAGAACACCGTTCAGAGGCGTACGCAGCTCATGGCTGATATTAGAGAGGAACATGGATTTGGCTCGACTGGCATGTTCGGCTTTTACTTTGGCTGACACCAGCTCCGTCTCAATCTTTTTCCGCTCGGTGACATTTCTGAGGACAATGGAAATCTGAATGCCATCGGCGGAATCAAGCACATTACTGGAAATCTCCATGGGAAAGGCATGCCCCAGTCGGTCCATGCCTTTAGATTCATAACTCTCCAGACAAAAACTGTTATGTAGCTCCTGACTGTAATGCCTCAACAAAGGATGACCCTCCCGGGAACCGGAATCGATCAATAGTGCCAGAGGCATATTAATCAGCTCTGACTCACTGAAACCAAACAGTTCAGAAACCTTCCGGTTGATGCGGCTGATGATGCCATCTTCATTGGTAATGACCGTGGCATCAGGGGCAGAGGCTATCAGCAGCTTGAATTTTTCAGTATCACGGGTCCGGTCGGTAATATCATTACCCATACCCTCAATAATTCGCCCCTGATCCGAGAACTCATCACTGGTGGTACAGAACAGTTCTATCAATCGAATACTGCCGTCCCGATGGCGCATCTCAACTTCAAAGGCTTCCTGCCACTCGCCACCCACCAGCCTTTTCATGACTTTGTTGAAAGGCTGATTGAGCAATGAAGGGGTCAGGTAACCCTGCAAGTTGCCTGTAAACTCCTGATCCCTGTAACCCAATACTGCGGTAATGGAAGGACTGACATGAAGGATGCCCCCCTTCTGATCAAGGTTAAAATAGAAGTATCGCCCCCTGAGCTGTTGCACCAGGTGACCGATATTACTGGCTCGCGCCTGATGCAATGAAAGCTCTCGATCCCTTAACCGTTCCAGAAGCTGGCTAAAGCTCCGGTTAAGACTGGCCGCCTCATCGCGACTGTCATCATCCACCGGCGAACCGTATGAATCGGCCACTTCATTCATTTGAAGCTTCAGTCTATTAAGTGGCCTGGTAATTCGTCCAGATACCGTCCAGAGGCAGAAAATAGTCAGTATCAACATCAGTAACACCACACCAATACTGATGACCCCGTGTTCAATGACCGGCCCCAGCAACTCACTCTCGTGGATGCCAATGCTCATATACCAGCCAGTCGAAGGGATGGGGGTGGCGGTAACCCACTTTTTCTCGCCTCGAACCTGCACCCGGAAATTAACGGATTGCCCCCTGAGCGTCACACGCTCCAGAGCTTCCCGGTAAAGAAGACAAGGTTCTGTGATACTGCTGGGACGAATAGGACTGAACAGAAACTCTGAAATTTGTTGCCCCGAGCTTGAGTGTGTAACATTCAGCTTGCTGTTGCCCTCGCAGGGACCGTGATGAACAAAATACTCAAGCAGTCGAAACTTGGGCATGGAGATCCCGTTGGCATACACCACCACACCTTCTTCATTAAGAATGATCAGGCGGGTATTAGGGTTATACCACTGCATGGGCTCTCTGAGCCTTGCGGCATTAATATCCACCCTGAGCAGCATTTTTTTGCCCAGGCCGGTTTCCACTGGAATCACATAAGTAGAAGCGAATACTTTCAGGTCTTCCGGATTGGCTGATGTGTACCATTCACTCTGCTTTCGTCCTCCATACATCAATTCTCTGACCAATAATTGAGAAACCGGAGGCACATTTTCTGTATCACTGGTGCGTACAAAGCCTGTTTGTGCATGCTCCCAATACTCTGAAAACTGCTCTCCCTCTTCTGAGATAATGCCTACCCCGGTGACAACCCGGTTATTGGCGAAAAGGGTGTTGAGGGAATCTACAAAAAGATGACTCTTACCACTGCTCCAATACTTCAGATCCACCGACAGAGCCTTACTGCCGGTCATAATTTCCCGGAGACTGCCATCGATCACAGACGCATAATGCAGGCTTTGCTCCAGATGCCTTCGACTGATTTCTGAAGTGGCCGAATGGAACGAAAAGTAGATATAAATGGCTGAAATCAGGCTATAAAAAATCACTGCGGGAAGCAGTGTAAATAAAGTAATCTTCTGCCTGATGGAAGTGGACATAACAACTTGGAAAGAAGACAAGTCGCTTCAGACATGGAACAGCTACTTTGAATGTTCAGAGCTGACACAACATGCAGAGGCTCCCTGCGACCAGCGTGACCTGTTTTTAATTGGAATGCCAACAAAAATAGACACTCATTCAGTCACTGGCCAATCTATTTATTAGAGTAACCCGTGACAGAATCAGACAGAAGACAGGAAGCAGCAGATAGGACAGGTCGATTATTCGTCGACCTGGTAATCTAGTCCAAAGTGCAGGTAAGCATGTTTGGTAACCATTCGTCCTCTGGGGGTTCTCATCATATAACCCTGCTGGATCAGATAAGGCTCCAGAACATCTTCAATGGTATCACGCTCTTCACTGATGGCAGCAGCCAGACTGTCTACCCCCACCGGACCACCGTCGAACTTTTCAATCATGGCCAGCAGCAATCGTCTGTCCATATGATCAAAGCCACTGGCATCAACGTCTAACATATTCAGAGCGGCATCGGCCGTTTCTTTTTCGATCACACCATTGCCTTTCACTTCAGCAAAATCCCTGACCCTTCTCAAAAGGCGGTTGGCAATTCTGGGCGTCCCGCGGGATCGGCGGGCTATCTCACCAGCCCCTTCCTTGTCGATGCCAACACCCAGAATACCTGCAGATCGCTTCACAATATGCGTAAGATCTTCAATGTTATAAAACTCAAGACGCTGGACAATACCAAAGCGATCCCTGAGTGGAGAAGTCAAAAGCCCAGCCCGGGTAGTGGCACCCACCAGAGTAAAAGGAGGCAGATCCAGTTTGATAGAACGAGCGGCCGGCCCTTCACCAATCATGATATCCAGCTGGTAATCCTCCATAGCTGGATACAGTACTTCTTCCACAACCGGGCTTAGCCGGTGAATCTCATCTATGAAGAGGATGTCGTTAGGCTCAAGGTTGGTCAGCAGAGCAGCCAGATCACCCGCTTTCTCCAGAACGGGTCCCGACGTCGTGCGAATATTGCTCCCCATTTCATTGGCCAGAATGTGCGAGAGCGTGGTTTTACCCAGCCCGGGGGGGCCGAAAATAAGCGTATGATCCAGGGCGTCGTTTCGCATTCTTGCCGCCTGGATAAAGATCTCCATCTGCTCCCTGACTTTGGGCTGCCCCACATAATCAGCCAGCTTTACCGGGCGAATGGCCCGGTCCATGACCTCTTCAGAGGGTCGTTCGGAGGAGGAAATTAATCGATCTGCTTCTATCATGTTCAAGCTCGTTAACCAGTATTCTCAGCGTACCATCTCCAGCCTGTTAAAAAAATAACACCACCCCCGGGAGCCTGTCGGATTTGGAGCATAAAAATCATTTCATTCTGAAGAGCGGCAAACTTTCGAGAAAAAAATTTTGTTGCCTCGGGAACAAAACGCTATCTTTGATCGTCCAAGCAGCCGTGAGCATAAAGGTGCCCATGGATGCGACACCTTTCCGTTGCAGCAGCAATCAGCTGTTTCAACACCCTAAACCCTGTTTTTAATTCTGATTAAAGGAAGTACTCAGAATGAATACTCAAGCTGTTTCTGTCAGAGGGCTGACCAATTCAGTTCTGGCCTCAATGATGTTCGGGTTACTGCCCGTCTATGTTCAGTTCACCGAATTGACCGGGAATACCCTGTTCTGGAACCGGATCATTTTCAGCGTGCTGTGCCTGGCCCTGGCCTGCTACAAAATGGACAGACTGCAGAGCTTCAAGGCTATTTTCCTCTGCAGGAAAACCATGTTGATGTTGTCTCTGGGTGGACTGATTGTAGGCTTCCAGTGGTGGCTGTTTGTCTGGGCCCCTGTCAATGATAAAACCGAGGACCTGTCTCTGGGCTATTTCCTGTTGCCTTTAACGCTGGCTCTGGTGGGGAAACTGTTTTTTAACGAAAAGCTCAACAAAGCCCAGTATCTGGCCATTGCCCTGGCATTCTTTGGCGTTCTGATCATGCTCTGGCAGGAAGGTTCCTTGCCCTGGGTCAGTCTTGCCGTTGCCGGTCTTTACCCAGTGTATTTCATTATCCGAAAGCCTTTGAAGGTAGATACTCTACCCGCTTTGCTGTTTGAACATTTACTGTTTCTGCCAGCCAGTGTCTTTATTTTGATGAATGACCAGAGCTTTGTGCAGAACCTGACACACTCCAGTTCGCTCTGGTATCTGCTACCCGGACTGGGCTTGCTTTGCAGTCTGTCACTGATTTGCTACCTGAATGCCTCACGGCATCTGTCTGTCAGCTTATTCGGATTGTTAAGCTATCTGGAGCCGGCACTGATTTTTATAGTGGCCATCACCATTCTGGACGCTTCATTCTCCACCCAGCAATGGTTCAGCTACCTCTTTATCTGGCTGGCTACAGCTATCATCTGTGCCGACTCTGCCAAAAAGCTGGCTCAGCCCACTGCAACCTGATTTCATAGAGGGTGAAACAAAACTTGTCTCACCCTCTATGAAGTTCTGAGTCAGATCATGCTTTTCAGGGCCTGACGAATCAATTCTTCACTGCTCATGCCTTCCTTGAACAGCTTGCCAATAACCTTGCTGGCTTCCTGAGGCTTGTAACCCAGCGCCACCAGGGCACTGACCGCTTCCTGCTCAACGTCTTTGGCCGCTGCAGCCATCTCGCCACCAGCCACCAGCGGCTTACCATCCAGCAAGGGCGCAGACTGCCAGCGATCCAGCTTGTCCTTCATTTCCACAATCAGGCGCTCTGCTGTCTTCTTACCCACGCCCGGCAATTTCACCAGAGTGGCACTGTCCCCCTCCTGAACACAGCGCACAAAAGCATCGGCTTCGATTCCTGATAGCAGGGTCAGGCCGAGCTTGGGGCCAACACCGTTGACTTTAATCAGGGTTCTGAACAGTTCCCGCTCATCGCGGCTACTGAAACCATAAAGCAGTTGAGCATCTTCTCTCACTACAAAGTGGGTATAGAGCACCACCTCTTCACCGGTTTCAGGCAGCTTGTAAAAGACCGACATCGGGGCTTCCACCTCATACCCGATACCTTGGGTCTCAATCAGTAAATGGGGGGGCTGCTTATCAACCAGAATGCCCCGAATTCTTCCAATCATCTTGCTTTCCAGATCTTTTAATTTCTGACCAGAGAGTCAGAACGCCTAACAATACGCCATGAGTCACGAACTCCTGCGGGTTGTCCCCCTCTAATCACTGAGAAAGACAATAAATCCGGCTGCCTGAAGGAGCTGCCCATGAAAAAACTTCGCACATTTCTGGGATCTCTCTGGCAGATTCTGCCTGTGGCAGGTCTGGCCAGCGAATATCACCCCGCTATTGAGGGTGGTGCTATTCCAATCCCGTTTATACAGTCTCAGAAAATTCTGCTGGAGCCCGACTTTCCGGAACGACTTGCCCATTCTCCGGAACTGGAGCGCCCTGAGCGCAGCTTTACCAGTTACATGCAAGGCTATAGCAGCCTGCCTATGAGAGACAGGGCTCTGGTTGCGCTTCGCAGCGCTCACCTCTGCAATGCCCGACACCTGATTCCGGATATTGCCCAATGCGCCCTGGATACCGGCCTGAAAGCCAGTGATATCCAGATGACCTCCCGGGGCCATCTCGCACCGGGCTGGAGTAACCATCAGCGACTGATACTCCGAACAACTGAAGAGCTATACACAGATCAAGTGATTGGTACTGCCAACTGGAGAGCACTGAAAAAGATTTATACACCGCAACAGATTCTCGACCTGGTGCTCTGTACCGCTTCATTTCACCTTTGTGTCTATCCCAACTAAGGCTGACCGGTCAGACGCCGACGACGGGTGCCGGTAGCACCCGCCATTCTGACAAGACTGGAACGGGTGTGAGAATGACAAAGCGCTACAGCCAGAGCATCCGCCGCATCAGCCTGAGGTGTGTCACTCAGCTCAAGAATCGACTTCACCATGTGCTGAACCTGAAACTTGTCTGCCGAACCCTTGCCAACAACAGCCTGTTTTACCTGACGGGCTGAGTATTCCGAAACTTCAATATTTTGATTAACCACAGCAACAATAGCCGCTGCTCTGGCCTGTCCCAGTTTCAAAGCCGAGTCTGCATTTCTGGACATAAAGACTTGTTCTATCCCAACAGACTGGGGAGCATATCGCTCGATCAGGGTACTGATACCATCATAAATCTGCTGCAATCTTTCAGGCAGGGACGCTTCCTGGATGCGTATACATCCGGAAGCCACATAATGTGTTTTGTTACCTACTTCTTCAATTAATCCATAGCCGGTAATTCTTGATCCCGGATCTATGCCCATTAGGATGGCCATTCAGCATGTATTCTCAAGTCAGATATCACGATTTTCCATGACACGGCTTTACTGAAATCCGGCAGACTTCACTGACTGTTACCAACAGTGACAAGCCGATCTCGAACACCTGGCTACGGTGTTATCCAGAATCATGGTGATATCAACAGGATACTGTACATCCATACAACATACCAGCAGCATCCCGGCGGTATCAGCGCAACAAACAAAACTTACAATTCAAGAACACTGAATTACCAAACTCGCCTGTGAGTAACTGTGGAAGCAGCTTAGTATTCTCCGGGAAGCTTCTCATGGACTCTGTCCAAAGAGAGAAGGCTTCAATAGCTCCTGACTGATTTATTTCGTAAATGATCTGGAAACGATCAATGCCTGATCTAGTAAGAACATTAATGATTATCACTGGCATCATTGTTGTGCTGTTTATGCTTTTGGTAGGCTTCAATGTCTGGGCTTTTACCAATGTGCCTTCCAGGCTGGCTTCTCCGCCGGGAAAAGTAGCTATGGAGAGCCCGGCTGTATCTACTTTTAATGTTTGCTCTCACCCATTCAAGCTACCTTCCTGATACCATTAAACGTCAAATGACTTTTACCTGACTAATTAATACTTTAAATATCTAAAGCGCTCGTTATAAAATCAAAGAAGCCCTGGCCGATTCAAGTAAGTTCCAACTCTCACACTTGCAAAAAATATTGAATAAAACGTTAAGTGTTTGAAGAGATATCTGAACCATTGAACATTGGAAAAAGGATTTTTTCATGGCTCTCTTTGATGCTGCGCTGGCGTCTACCCTCAAATCTGAGGGTGGCTATGTCAATGACCCTGCAGACCCAGGTGGCGAAACCTTTCAGGGAATCACTCGCACTCATTTTCCCAAATGGCAAGGCTGGGTTCGCATAGACCTGCTGAAAAATGCCCAGAACTTCCCTGCCAACCTGAGTGACGATGACTCTTTAAAAAAACTGGTTCACGGTTTTTACCAGACCCATTTCTGGGACCGTATTCAAGGCGACGACATTGAAAATCAAGAAGTTGCCGAGTCCATTTTTGACTTTGCCGTCAATGCTGGAACCCGAACCAGCAGCAAGTTAGCTCAAATTACTTGTGGTGAAACCGCCGATGGTGTGATTGGTGATGCCACCCTGAGAAAACTGAATGCCGAAGACCCGAAAACATTTCTTGCCGTCTTTGCACTGAGCAAAATCAGCCGCTACGTCAATATTTGTGAACAGCGTCAGGAAAGCAGGAAGTTTTTCTATGGCTGGGTGCGCAGAACTCTGGAGGGACTCTGATCATGGCTAACTTCTTTACCCGTTTATTCAGCAAAAGTGCCAGCAGCCTGGTGGAAGCCGTAGGGGATGCGATTGATAAAAACTTCACCTCCGATGAAGAACGCAAGGAACTGGATCTGGAATTAGCCAGAACCAGTATGAAGCACGAAGCCAGGTTGGCAACTTTGGGCTTACAGGAAAAACAGGCCTACCTGGCTGATACGGCAAGCGCAAGAACACACCAGAGTCGGGTACAGGAATCAGAGCACGGCAGCTGGCTGTCCAAGAATATTCAGCCTCTGCTGGCACTGTTTATTATTGGCGTCACTTTTTACATGTTCTGGTGGGTGATAGATCGTGGTGACGCCAAACTGGGCGAAGACAATGTCATGAAAGACATCATCATCTACATACTCGGCGCCCTCACCACGGTTTCCACTCAAGTGGCCTCCTACTTTTTTGGGTCCAGTCAGGGCAGTGCAGAGAAGCACAAGCAACTGGCCAAACTGACTCAGAAAAACCAGTAAGGATGTGGGTATGCGAGTAGAGAAGAAATCTGCTGAAGAAAACAACGCATCGGACCAGCCCAGAGTCTTTAAGCACCGTTCCTATGTTGATCAGGACTATTCCAATCAGTCGTTGATCGGTGCTGAGTTTGAAGAGGTCGATGTTCGATACAGCCGATTTAATAACAGCAATCTTGAGGGCGCTCGATTCAATTCCAGCAACAACCAGTATTGCGACTTTAACCAGGCTAATCTGAAGAATGCCCGATTCCTCGATTGCGACCTTCAACATTGCGACTTCTCAACTTCAGAAAACCTGAATGAATTCCAGTTTTGCGGAAGTAATCTGTCGTATGCCGTGTTACCAGCCAACTTTTCCTTCGATTCTCTGGATTATATTCGTGACGGTGCCCGGCAAATCTGGGCGCTCTATCTGACCATTCTGCTGGCCTGTCTTTATTCTCTTCTGGCCATTGGCTCTACCAACGACATAGACCTGTTGGGCAATGCCAAAGCGATCTTTTTCCCGATGCTGCAAATGTCCATTGCTACGGTGGGCTTTTATTATGTGGCACCAGTCCTTTTGATGTCGTTGATGGGGGCCTTTTATTACCAGCTGACCGTTTACTGGCACACTCTGAGAAAGCTGCCTGCTATTTTTCCTGATGGTTCACAGGTGACCATCAAAACCATGCCCAGTGTCATCGACACCGTGGTTGAAGCCTGCAGCCCTGTCTTGAAAGCCTCCCGACGTCATTCTGTTTTTGGTCTGATCAAGCTGGAACTGACTCTTGTCGCCCTGCTCTCGTCTATTCCTGTTACCTTACTGACCTACTGGATACGCTATTTGCCTCGCCAGGATATTGCCGGCTCTTCACTCCATGCTTTTCTATTTGCCATGTCGGTCTGTCTGGCCTGGCATACCTGGCTGGTGATTGGACGACAACTTCCAGAGCGACAACTGATTAACTCCAGCATTAAAACCTTCCTGTTCAGTGCCACGCTCATGGTAGGTAGCACTCTGTTTCTGCTTGAAGGCCCAAAACTGCCTTTCAGTTCGGTTTATATGGATGTCAGCAACCTGAACCTGACGCAACCGCCTGAAGTGAATGATGAAAAGAACAATCGTTATTCAGCCATGCTGGATGGTCGGAGTCTGAGATACGCACGAATGAATAAAGTGGATTTCCATCAGAGTTCTCTTCGTGGTGCTGACCTGACTGCAGCCTCCATTATGGAGTCCAACCTGTCAGATATGGTGATGAATCATATTGATGCCCGCTCCATTCGTCTCAGGTACTCCAATATTAAAGACAGCAAGCTCAGGCAGAGTAATTTTCAAAGGGCGGACTTTCATCAGACCGACCTTAGTGGTTCAGACTTTACCCAGAGCCAGTTGAATCATGCTGTATTCAGTAACAGCAAAATGGATCAAAGTATTTTTTCCAGAACTGACTTAACAGAATCCCGACTGGACAGAGTGAATGGCTCGAAAAGTAATTTTTCTATGGCAGTGCTGAACGGCACGACGTTTTTGCAAGCCAATCTTCCTGAGGCCATCTTTTACCTGGTAAATGTCACAGACGCTCACTTCTGGAAATCCAACCTCAGCAACAGCCAATGGGTCCTGGCCACTATCCATGAGACGGATATGACCAAAGCCAGGCTTTATGCTGCCGATTTTTCACAGGCCGTGCTGGATAAAAGTCAGTTTGTTGATGCAGAAATGACCTCGGCACTTTTTTTGTCTGCCAAGATCAGCCATGTCAGTTTTAAAGACAGTCAACTGGTCAATGCTGATTTCAGTGGAGCCCAGTTGAACAACGTCGATTTCAGCGGCAGTAATCTGAAAGGCGCCGATTTTACACATACCTGGTTTGAGGATGTCGATCTCTCTGGCAGCAACCTGAAACAAGTCATTGGGCTCAGGGAAGAACAGTTAATGAATGCCAAGTTCGATGCCTCAACCCTTTTCCCCGCTTACATTAATCCGACACTGGTACAGAGTGAGGATCGCTGATGCTGCGCACATGGAATGTACTCTGTTTATCTGTTCTGCTGGCAGCCTGCACTGACAGTGACATAAAAGAGCAAGATCAGGTGGCGATCAAAGGTTACTACGGTCAGTACGACGCCAGCCAGAAACTCTTCGCCCAACCTTCCCGATCCTTGTCTCTAAAGGAAGAAGACTTCTGGACTTTCTCAAAACCCGATGAAAAATCAGAAACACGCATAGGCATCCTGTTTCCCAACACCGAAAAAAATGATCCTTACTGGTCTGCTGTCAGAAGTGGCATTGAACAGGAAGCGAAGCGCTCCAATTTAAGTATTGAGCTTCTGGCCAGTGATAATTACAACAGCCTTGAGCAACACCGTAACCAATTTGAAACCCTGGCGAGCAGCGGTGTGGACGCTCTGATTTTAGGCTCCATGCATTACCGGGCTATGGACAAACTGATCAACACAGCCAAACACGGTAAACAGGATAAACCTTTACCCATTGTTGGTATGATCAATGACCTTTACGCTCAGGAAGTGGACGGAAAAGTCATGGTCCCTTTCCTGGACATGGGTTATGAAGCCGGAGAATTTGTCAAACGCCACGCCAGGCATACAGGTCAGGAAAAAATCAGTGTTGCCTTTCTTCCCGGACCGATTAATGCAGGCTGGGCACCCGACAGTCTGCTCGGATTTGTGAATGCCATGCGAAGCTTTAATGGAGCCTTTGAGTTAAAAGGCCCATTTTGGGGCAGCGTGGATGGCGACCTGCAACAACTGCTGGTTGAAAAGGCCTTTGAAGGCAATCAGTCAATCGATTACCTTGTCGGCAATGCGGTCGCTGCAGTAAAAGCGGCAGAGCTGGTGAAAGTGATGGGACTGGAAAAGGACGTTTTTGTTGTCTCCACCTATTACAGCCCAGCATTAGAGCCGTACATTCAAGCCGGAGAAATTCTTGCCGCCCCTTCCGACCAAACAGAACTGCTTGGCAGAATAGCTGTAGATATGGCTCTTAAACTCATCGAAGGAGAAAAGTCCGGAACCGATTTTCCTTTTCGTGTATCACCCCACATTCCTATTATCACTGCTTACCAGTTTGAATAATTTTGTGATTTCAAAACAAAGTCTAACAAGCTATTACACGACATTTGACTTTAATAACCGCTTGTCAGAAAAGTAAAACATTCAATTTAATCCAGCCACCCCACTGTCGATAGCTTCCCTTACTGCCAAAAGCAGTCAGATGTATGCCCGATGACAAAATCAATTAAAAAACTCTTATCTAAATCAGGAAGCTTTCAACAATGAGTGACCAAGACACGAGCAACTACGACAACCTAGTCTCTTTTTTGCAGGCAAAACAAGCTCTGGGTACCAGCATTAATGACTCAGTGACATTTCTTGTCGATAACACCGATCCTACCGTAAAAAATGTTGTAGATAGTGCCACTATCAATGACTGGGCCAAAGCCATTCATACCGTCTGGATCAAGACCATCACTCTTTCTCAACTGGTAGAAGGACTTGGAAAAGTAAACCGTTTCTCTTCGGAAGACATCAACACTACAGCCAATATTTACTTCCTGGAAATCCAGATTGAAGTGGACACCGCTAGCATTCTGAGCCAGCACAACAAGGACGGAAGCAGTAATCCTATCTTTGTCGATTCTTACATCAAAATGACCAGTAACCATGTCAGTACCACCAGTGGTCAGGGCACCAACGAACTGGATACTGAAGAACTGGTTCCTAATGAAAGCATTGAATGGACTGCAGTTAGCAAAAACGGTTCTGACACCATTCAGCTGAAACGTTTTCATGCCAGTCCTATCAATCCAAATGCCGACTTCAAAGCCATTATCAGTGATCCGGTTCCTGAGTCCGGCTCCTCCAACAAATACTCCAGCTATGTGATACAGCATCCGCAGCCTGACTTCCGCAAGGCTTACAGCTTTGACTTCACCATCAACAACGGTACCCAGCTGTTCACCTTTGATCCGTGGTTGGGTGATTTGAGCAAGCCATAACGCATCATCTTCCCAAGAGAAACCACAAGCCTTCCCTGCACAGGGAAGGTGTTACTCAACTCATTTTCAAGAGACACAACCATGTTCAGCTTTACAAATGCAGAACAGGAGGGTTTTCTGCCCTTCAGCAACACTGTGACCTATTTTGGTACAGGCAACCTCAAGCCCATTTCCAAAGCGTTTAAAGCCGTTACCCGTAACGCCGACGCACTGGCAACATTGTCTGACACTTATCCGGACATTCAAGCCAGCAATATTCCACTGGTCGGCTCTATTGATGTGGAGACGGGTATCTACATGAATGGCCAGGATTCCAAGTGCGTTTATCAGGTCAACAATGTCAGTAACACCAACATCAAAACAGTTGAAGATTTCATTCAACTGTCCCCCATCGTTCAGGCCATGAAACTTCAGGTACCTACCACCCGGGTCATGCGCTTTCAGGAAAAGATGAGATTGGCCAGGCAGTCTTCCTACGCTATGGAAATCTCCATGATTCGTGGCTACAGACAAGCATCTGAAGCCATTCTGTCAGCCATCAACGAGAGCAATTCAGAAAAAGATTTCTATTACAGTGCCGGTAAAGCTCTGTTAAGTGCAGTTGCTGCTGCCGCAGTTATTGCAACAGCCGGAGCAGCTATTCCAGCCATTGCAGGAGCTATTGGCGTTCCATCTCTGGCTTTAACACTCTACGGGACCGAACTCAGCGAATACAAAACGGAAGCCACTATCAAGAGCTTTGTCGGAACCATTATCAATGCTGTAGTCAGTGCTAACTTGACCAGTACGACTGATGTCGGGCTTAGACTGGTTTACGAGAAAATGGAAATCTCGGAGCTTCTTAAAGATGTACTGTATGGATTCTTTGAATCTGAAATAGACAATCGTGTTGCTACTACTCGTGACAGTGTCTACCTGGCGGCACTGGCATATCAATTCAAGTATGCACCTGGCAATCAGGTGAGCCCTACTCCTATAAACACAACCAACGCTGATCGCTGCCTGAGTGATCTTTATACCTGCCTGAAAAACAATCTCGTAGCCAATCCAATCAATGAAAAAGCCTATCAAGTTTTAAACATGCCTGAGTTTGCCCAACTGATCAAAAAGCTGACTTGTCTGTCCTACGCAGCAGAAGCCAGCATCAGTGGAAAAACGACATTGCAGTCTCATATTCTGCAAAACGCAGGTATGATCAATCACAAGAAAAGCTTATTCGAGAAAGTGACCTTTAAGAAGCAGAAGGCTCCGGTGACATATAGCCGCCAAGGCGCACTGGGCGGGAGCCAGCTGGATATTCTCACCCTGCTGAATTCACCACTCACCTCTGAGCAAAAAGCCAATATGCGCAGCTATGTCATAAAGCTCAACAGCAATATGCAGACCACCGAGACAACTCTGAGTTCTAACGATCTGAACACACTGAAAACCCTGAAAGGTGCTGGCATAGCAGCAAAAATCAGTGAGATCCTGATCGCTCTCTTCCAGGGAGCGAACCAAACCTATGAGCCAAACAACAATCAGAATTGAGCTGATTCATTCAAACGATAAAGGATTATCAAAATGAGTGCAGGCAATATCAACACAGACATTGTAATCGGAGACGATACCTACAATGTTGAAGTGAATATCCCTTCTGACAACAAGGCTCCTTATCTGTTTAAGGTGGCAGATAACAAAGTAAACCTGATTGGGCTTGCCATAAAGGGCGGTGAAACCGTCAATAATGTAGAGCAGCCTGATGATGTCTTTCTGACTGTAAGCCCTCCACCAACCATTCTCCCGGACATGATTAAAAACCTGAATGTCTCTTTCTATAACGGGAATTACACACCTGAAAGCAACCCTATTGGCGAACCAGATGGTAACAATACGCCTGTCGTTAACCCCACTTCCGATGAAGAGAAACTGAAGTTAATTAACGGGATTACAGACAACATTGGCTAAGGATTTGTCTCGAAATAACTTCTCGGTTTACATAGGGATTCCGTTCACCCTGAGCTTGTCGAAGGGTCGTGGCATTGGGCTTCGACAGGCTCAGCCCGAACGGGTTTGAGAAGGGTTCCACAAGGAAATTATTTCAGGACTATTCCTAAGTACTAACAGTGTCTCATTCAAAGTGGAGATACATGGTGTTCTCCACCCTTTCAATCTTCAAGGATGAAAACGATGGCTGAAGTCGATATTCAAACCGAACTGATGGTCGGCGACTCACAGTACAATGTTCAGGCAGATCTGCCCTCCGACGATATTACTGCTGAACATCCCTACAAGTTCCGTATCCAGGAAGAAGAGCAGGATCTGGTTGCCCTGGCTATGGGTGGTACAGATGCCCAGACTCAAAAAGAAAACCTGCTGCTTAAGCTCAGTCCTCCTGCATCACTGTTTCCCAAAACAGGAAAAATACAGCTGAAATCCCTGACCGTAAAAGTGGCTTCGGGACAGTTTAAAACCACTGACCCATTCAACCCTGACCCAGCTAACCCCGGCGGTGATAAACCTGCAGACCCGACGAACAATGATGCAAATCAGGGTAACAACGACAACGGACAAAAAGATCCGAACTGATTATGACCAAGGTGCTGGAAGATTATCAGGTCAGCCTTGAAGGTCAGGCGCTGATCGAAAAACAACAGGTTGATTTCATCACCCGTTATGATGAAAGCACCCTGGTATTGGCTATTTCCAACGCAGAGCTGGATCTGCAATCCCTGCTCGACCAGAGAGTTCAGGATTTCAATCTGGTTCTGCCCGACAATGGCAACATGGGTCTGGCCAGTCTGCAAGGTCAGTTGATGTTAACTGAAGGTGAGCAAGCCTTTCGTTTTGACGCCCTGTTTTCTAACATCTGTCCACCCTTCCCCTACCTGAAAGATACTGTCCGCTGCACCTATGGACACATAGCTTTTCAATACACCCCAGCACAACCGGATCAGCAGAAGGACAAAGAGCTCAGCCTGATAGCCGAGGCAGCTTTCACCTTCACAGGCACCCTGCAGGGCGTTCTGCCTGACACTCAGGGTGCCTGGGTAATGACCAATAGCGCGTCCCTTGCCTTTGTTAATTTCACCGGTCAGCTGGATCTGGCAAAAATCATTAATGCCCTGTTTGCCACAGAATTGAACTGGGGAACGATCGATATTCATAAGGCAGGCATGCTGCAGATCAGCACCACCAGCAAGGGCTCTGAAGCTGTCAGCCAACTGAAGCAAGCGACAGATGATTCTGAAACCAGCTGGCCAAAAGAACTCCCTCCCCTGGAGTACACACCAACACAGGTCAACCTTCCTGAAATCTTGCCGCTGAACTTGCTAGGCAGTGACTTCCAACTGGTAAAAGGGAGCTGCTTCTGGTTTGACATCGCCTTTCAACAGTTCTCGCTGTTCAATAATCTGGTCAAAGTCGGATACAACGACAGTGGACAAATAGTCTTCTATGGGTTGGTCGGCTTAACCCGAGACAGTCAGGGCAAAGAAGTTCAAAGCAAAATTCTATTTGCTCAACTGCCCCGGATAACACTGCTCAATTTTCTGACTTTTCAAGGCTCCCAAGGGCGCAAGGGAATCCAGCTTCAGTATGAACTGGGTCAAAATAAACACTTCGCTCTGGATGGGCAGATTGCTCTGGACGTCTTCGATAAAGAGTATGCTTTCGACGGCGCTCTGGATGTCACGGATCAGGCCTATACAGGAGAATTGATTCTTGCCGGGGACTCCCCCAACCAGAGCATCAGCCAGCCTTTCAGCGAACCTTCAGAAGATGAGAAAGGAGACCCGGTCGGGGGAATGCTGGGCATAGAGCTTTATCAGCTGGAGTTTAAGGTTGAGCATACCTTCGAAGTGGCTGACAAAGAGCAACCGGAAAACAACAAGCCAGCGAGCACCGATATCAGCCTGCAGTGCCATGTTGAAATCCTTAAGATTAATTTTACCGGGGAATTAATCTACACCGACAACAGTCCGCAGCTGGCGGTGATCACACTGGATCAGGACAAGCCGCTCTCACTGACGGATATGATCACGTCTGTCTTTGGACAAAGCTGGCATTGGATGGATGCGGTTACGGATAAGTTTGCCCTGTCCAATGGTCAAATGTATTACCTGAAAGCACCGGATAAAGCGCCGGACAATTACACGTTAACCCGGCAAAATATTGTCTATCACCCCGGCTATCATGTTTCAGCTCAACTGAAGATTTTCAGCTATCTGTTCAACTTTGATCTGGCCGTCATTAAAAAGGGCATTCTGTTAAAAGCAGGCCTGGATGCATCCACCCCTCTGGATGTTTTATTCATTCATTTTGATCAGCCCAATCTGACCATTGATACTACAGGATCGAATAAAACCTTCACCTTTGGTTCCAGAATTTATTTCTTCAGTGACGACAGCAATTACTTTCAACTGTCCACCACTTACAACGACGGCACTTTCACAGGTTTTGTGGAAGCACACCTTGGCACCGTTACTTTACCCGGTTCCGGAGAGCTGGCGGAAGAAACCGAAAAGTCAGGAGTTAACCTGACGGTCTACTTCAAATGGTCTGAAACATCCAATTTCGAAATCACCCGAATAGATGGCCTGCCCGTCGGCACTCTGAACCTGATTGAACAGATGGCCAATAGACTGAATCAATTGTCGGGCAGTGGTTGCGAAAAAGTGGCCAAGGAGATGATGGGAGATTTATGCAAAACCCAAATATCCCCCTCACTGAGAGATGTTCCCAGTGAAGACGGCAGTAATATGGTATTTCCAGCGGTGCTGACCTACCAGATGTCACTGGCGGGCTATGATATTTCAGAACCCATTGATATTGACCTGAAGTTCAAAACGCCTCACAGTCTTTCTGACCTGCCCGCCTCCCTGTTTCTGGGTATTTTCAGCAACGCCGCGTATGTTGCCGAACAAATGTTGAAAAATCCCAGAACTTACCAAGCCATCGCCATTGAAGCCGGTAAAAGAGGACTGATCAGCCTGGCTGCCAGAATGCTTTGCCGGGCTCTGAAGAATTTTGAAAGAGCTGTGGTTGATGCCATTGTTGATGGGCTCAGTGGTGTAGTCGCAGCTACACTGGCAGAAGCTATAGAACTGGCCGCTGTGATGACTACAGCGGTTCTAACCGGCATCAGTGTTGTGGTTGGGCTGTTGAAAAAGTTCTGGAACTGGCTGACGGGTAAAGACGACGACAAAAAGAAAGAAGCCGAACAAAAAATCCGAGCAGCTCGTACCAAGATTCAAAGCCAGCTCGATATCCTCTTCAGCAAAGTAAAAGTGATTCAGGATACTCAGCTTCAGTATCTTAAAGTGGGCATCAATACTCAAAACAACTTCACCGCCAACTGGGATCCGGCCACCGACCTTCTACAAAGTGGCCAGAGTAGCGATAACCTCAGTATTGATTACAATCTGACCCTGCTTTCTGGCCAACCGGGCGACACTCATGGTCAACCCTGGCAAAACAGCTCCAACATAACCCTTAAAGGTGTTCAGAGTACCCAGTATGAAAAGCCACTGTCGCAAATCCCGGATAGCAACAACTTCCATCTTAATGCCTCTGTTTTTTGTACATTAGAAGGCTTTGTATTTGCCAGTGACCAGACTCGCTCATCCATAGAAAGCAGTATCCAGAGCCTCAGAAAAGTCGATGACAGCCTGGCTAAAGAGTTTGCCAGTGAGCTGGAAGGAAACCTCCAGAGACTGGAAACACTGAACAAGGGCATCCAGTGTCAGCCCGTTTACGCATCTGTCGATGACAGCAATGCATTCACTGTAGGCTTGAGTCGCATCGGCTTGAACACCAGACTTTAACTGCATGATCCAGGGACAGGAAAATGCCTGATTTAACCAATATCGTCAGAGAGAAGTACTACAACAATCAGCTGCTGGAAGTGGCGGACTTTGACCGTGAACAATCCTTCCATATACAGCACCGCCTGCTTCAAACTCGCTTGATGTACACACCGGGATTGCTTCAGGGAATAACTGTTGAAGCCCGTACAGCCGGAATTTCACTGACTCCCGGCATTGCCCTGGACGCCAGTGGCCAGCAGATTTTACTGGTGAACAGCCTGCAACTGGATGGCAAAACCATCACTGCGTCCCAAGGACAGTTCACTCTTGATCTCAGCGCTCAAAACTATTTAAACAACAGTTTTTACCTGTTCCTGCAGTTCAACGAAGTTGATGTACCGAACACTTCCAATCAATTGATCAGCAGTCCAACTCTTTCTCTTCAAAGCCAGCAGGCGAATGGTTCTGGTATTGTCTTGGGTAAAGTCACCCTGGGTTCGGCTCAGGATAAAGTCTCCCTGGATAGCTCGATGAGAGTTCAGGCAAGGCTTCGTTCAGAGATGATGCCCAGCATCAGTGCTTCACAAATAATCAGTGGAACTCTGTCATCAGATCGCTTACCAGAACTCTCTGCCGGTCTGATTACAAAAGGTGTTTTCAGTCTTGAGCAAATACCGGACATTCCTGCAGGCAAACTTCAGAAAAGCCTTTCACTGTCTTGTGAAAAAATGACTCTGGAGAATCAGGATACCGCTACGCTTCAGTGGCAGAGTCAGGGCATTGATCAGCTGGACATCGAATACGTTTCCGGGCTGAAGCTTGTAACATTGAGCAGTAAGGATCAATCCATTGCGTTGACTGGCAGTCATGAAGTAGAACCTTATGAAAACACAACTATTACTCTCAAAGGCAGTAAAGAGGGGAAAACAGTGGTGACTGAGCAGCTCTATCTCAATGTTATTCCAACGGCTGGCCAGTTTATTAAACAGCTTATTGATCAGGGAGTGAGCCAGGGCCAACAAATAACTCAATGCGCAAACCGCTTCAAACTCAGTACATTATCTGCCGAGAATGTGACCCAACTGGGTGAAGCCGTAAAGTTTGCAGGTTATGAATTCGAAAATGCCCTGTCTGCATTGAAAACCTTTTATCAATCCATAGGCGACAGTTGGTCTGACACATCAGACACCAAAATCATTCAGAACCTGTATGGCATTAAACCCGAAGCCAGCCTTGAGGAGTTCCTTCAACAACAGTTCAACCAACAGATCACATTGCCTGTTGCCATTACCAAGGCAAAACAACAATTCGATCTAAACCTGAACCAAACTACTGACCAGGAAAAGTTGGCTCAGGCATTGAAGAAGGTGGGCTATATCGATTGGCAGGTATTACAAGCTGTTATGAGTGCTTCAAATCAAGCAAGCCAATGGTCAAGCTATGTTCCGATTGCAACTTCACTTTCACTATTCACACCGGACTCAGTGGCACAATACATTCAGAACCTGAATCAATCCACACTGATTGCAAACAGCGGACAAATGTCACTGATTGATTTCCAGAAGCTGGTTTATCAAAAGATTTTCTTGCAGGTAGCTCAACAGTTTGCCCCCAACATCAAGGAATACTGGGTGTACTGCATGGCGATTGCGTTAAAGAAACAAGGCGTCAGCCAGGTAGTCACAGGCTACTGTCTGACCGAGTATTTCAAACTAAAAGGATGGAGTTACGGATTCAACTATTCGCTGATTCTTATTTCAGCCTATAAGAACTGAGCTTAACCACTCATAGGAGACCCAGAAAACCGGAACCAAACCCCTGCTCCCTTCGGGTAGGAATATCATCGCCTACTTGTACTTCTCTGGAATTACCTGATGATTCAGTATCGGGAAACTCCTCATCAGAGTCGAACATTTCAGACTCTGGTAGCCCATGACAGGGAACCTGGACAACAGGACCGGTCACCACGACAGCAGGCTGAGGAGCCGGCAACACCAGGGGATTTACCTGACAGTCAGCAAGAATACTGGAGCTGGATATGGCAGACTCGCTGGTTACCGGCCACCAGGTAACCCTATAACCATTGAAATACAATACAATCCCCCGAACGACTCTCCAGGTGCCCGAACCAGTCACTTCTCGTCTGACAACCACCTTCCAGTTAAATGAGTACGCCATACCAAATATTCTATATAACCATCCATAGTCAGGTCGGATAGTGTGGCATGCGTAGTGATCAGATTCTGAAATTTGAAGTTGTTCGGGCAAAGAACAACGCCTGAAGCTGGTTAACCTTACCCTGCTGCGATGTTGAGTATAAAAGTCAAAAAGAAAGTGAGGTTGTCGAATCTGGCTCATCATGAAAGCTTCTGACTGAGTACCAATCCATAGCCAGAAAGGAAGATAAGTGTTACTCAGAGTCACAGGGCTTTGAGCATACTTTCTTTCTGACTTATCCAGATAGCTGGCTGATACCTTCACCACCCCATTAGAGTAGATATAAGACGGATAATAAGTGGTGTATTCCTCTCTCCCCTTGCTTACCAGTAACTTAAAGCCTTCAGGCATTACAGACATTAAACCAGACACAATACTGTTCAAATCATGTTGCAGGGTGATTTTAACGTATTGTTCCTCTTTATTGACTGTATGGCCCTCTGTTCTCTCCAGCGTTGTAGTCCCCGATGCCATCAATACAGGACAGCCCCACAAAGAAGGCACTCTCTCGATATTAAAGGTGTATGTGTTCGTCAGTTGATCTGTAACCGTCACTTCACTGTGAACTGGAGTCGCTTGATCCCTGCTCTGCTTTGGGCCTTGAGCTATAGCAGACAAGCTCAACAACAGAGACGTAAATATGACTGCTCCAGTATGAACAACTGTCACGTGATAGCCTTCGTAGCTCTGACGGGACGTTGAATTCTAGACGATCTAAAGCTGACAGTTTGTTATCTTTGCACTAGTGCAGCCAAGCATTAATGCCAATACATACTCCGTTCATCCTGAGCTTGTCGAAGGATGCGGGTAGTGCACTTCGACAGGCTCAGTGCGAACGGTATGGGGTTTAACGCTCAGCCGCTCTAGATTATTTTGAAGTTACTTTTATGTTTATTTCTCGGTGAGTTCCGCTTTGTCTGTATAGAATTTTCAGGGAGCGGTTAGATACTTAAGTAAGCAGGAAAAATCAGAATAAAAAAAGCCCCGACACTTTCGTGATCAGGGCCACTTTGAAGGAAGGAACAACTTAATCCAGCTGTTCCATCACTTCGGCAGGGATATCTGCATTGGAGTAGACATTCTGAACGTCATCCAGATCTTCCAGACGATCCACCAGCTTCATGATTTTCTCAGCGCCGTCTTTGTCCAGTTCAGTCTGGGTAGAAGCAATCATTGCTACTTCACCACCCGCTGGCGTCAGACCTGCCGCTTCAATGGCTTCTTTTACAGCCAGGAACTCAGTCCACTCTGTCACCACTTCGATTGAGCCATCGTCGTTAGTGACTACGTCTTCCGCACCGGCTTCCAGAGCGGCTTCCATCACCGTATCTTCATCAAGACCCGGCTCAAAGAAAATCTGGCCTTTACGCTCAAACAGATAAGCTACAGAACCGTCTGTACCGAGGTTACCGCCGTGCTTGGAGAAAGCATGACGCACTTCAGCAACAGTACGATTACGGTTGTCGGTCAGACATTCAACCAGAACCGCAATACCGCCAGCACCGTAACCTTCGTAAGTGACTTCTTCCATATTGGAATCATCATCACCACCGGCACCACGTGCAATGGCACGATTGATAGTGTCACGGGTCATGTTGGCACCCAACGCTTTGTCCACTACGGCACGAAGCTTGGGGTTGTCCTCAACGTTACCACCACCCTGTTTGGCAGCCACCACCAGTTCACGAATGATCTTGGTGAAGATCTTGCCCCGCTTGGCATCCTGAGCCGCCTTACGGTGCTTGATATTGGCCCATTTACTATGACCTGCCATAGAAAATACCCTTTATCTTTTCTTCATCAGGAGGCCAGCTCTGAAACCGACCTCCTGGAGTTTATCTTGAACAATCTTTCCTCACCTGAGTTAAGAAAAATTGTTTCTGGAGGCTGTTAACAATGAGCTGTTAACTAACCTCTGACGTTTAGTGACTGGTTGCAGACGCTGGATCACGACGAATGCGAATATTCAGATCGCGCAGCTGGGTTCCATCCACTTCACCCGGTGCCTGAGTCAGCAGACAGGCTGCAGACTGGGTTTTCGGGAATGCGATAACGTCACGGATGTTATCAGTGCCACACAACAGCATCACCAGACGATCCAGACCAAATGCCAGACCACCATGAGGAGGTGCACCGTACTTCAGGGCGTCCAGCAGGAAGCCAAACTTCTCCTGCTGCTCTTCTTCCTGGATATCCAGAATACGGAATACCGTCTGCTGCATCGCTTCACGGTGAATACGAACAGAACCACCACCCACTTCATAACCGTTGATGACCATGTCATAAGCACGGGACAGTGCTTCAGCTGGATTAGCTTCCAGCTCTTCTGGTGAGCAGGTAGGTGCTGTGAATGGGTGATGCAGTGCAGTCAGCTTACCGTCGTCTGTTTCTTCAAACATCGGGAAGTCTACTACCCACATTGGCGCCCAATCAGTGGTGTACAGGTTCAGGTCGGAGCCGATCTTGCAGCGCAATGCACCCAGAGCTTCGTTAACTACTTTCTCTTTATCTGCACCGAAGAAGACGATATCGCCGTTCTTGGCATCCAGACGTTCCATGATCTTCATGGTCACGTCATCACCCAGGAACTTGATGATGGGCGACTGCAGGCCGTTAGCACCGTTCTCAATTTCGTTGACCTTGATCCAGGCCAGACCTTTGGCACCGTAGATGCTGACAAACTTGGTGTAGTCGTCAATCTGCTTACGAGACAGCTCAGCACCACCAGGCACTTTCAGAGCTGCTACACGACCTTTTGGATCTTCAGCCGGTCCCTTGAAGACCTTGAACTCAACACCGGCCATCAGATCAGCAACGTCAACCAGTTCCAACGGGATACGCAGGTCCGGCTTGTCCGATCCGAAGCGGTTCATGGCTTCGGCAAAGGTCATGTGTGGGAACTCACCCAGTTCAATACCACCCACTTTCTGGAAAGTGGTCTTAACCAGATCTTCCGCCATGCCCATGATCTGTGACTCATCCATAAAGGAGGTCTCAATATCGATCTGGGTGAATTCTGGCTGACGATCAGCTCGCAGGTCTTCGTCACGGAAACACTTAACAACCTGGTAGTAACGGTCAAAGCCCGCCACCATCAGCATTTGCTTGAACAGCTGTGGAGACTGAGGCAGAGCAAAGAACTTGCCTTCGTGAGTACGGCTAGGCACCAGGTAGTCACGAGCACCTTCAGGAGTGGCACGGGTCAGAACGGGCGTTTCAACATCCAGATAGCCCTGAGCGTCCATGAAACTGCGAACAGCACTGGTCAGCTTGCTGCGCACAATCATTTTTTCCTGCATTTCCGGACGACGCAGGTCAATGACACGGTTTTTCAGGCGAACTTCTTCGCCTACATCCGTGTAACCTTCAATCTGGAAAGGCGGTGTCTGGGCTTCGTTCAGGATTTCTACCTGCTTGCCCAGCACTTCGATTTCACCGGTGCCCATGTTGGCGTTCACAGTCCCTTCCGGACGGGGACGAACAAAACCGGTAATTTTCAGCACGTATTCACTGCGTGCTTTGTCGGCCAGGGCAAAGGCCTCTTCGGTGTCAGGATCGATAACTACCTGGGCAATGCCTTCACGGTCACGCATATCCAGGAAGATCACACCACCATGGTCGCGACGGCGGTGTACCCATCCACACAGGGTAACCTCCTGCCCGTCATGGGAGAGATTCAGTTCGCCGCAATAATGGCTGCGCATAACATACCTCGAAACTGGGGGGGCTATTCAGGTTCAGCATAAAATCATCTGAAATTTTATGCCTGAATTCATGGCTTTGAGACACTTCAGGTTAAAAACCCCCGTGCTCAAATGACCGAATTATTCACTGGCGGCTGCAGAGCCGCTGGTATTATTCGCGCCCTTGGCAGGGCCCTGATTATCATTGGAGGACAGATTCTTCTTATTGCCACTCTTGAAGTCTGTTTCGTACCAGCCACCGCCTTTCAATCTGAAGGCAGGGGCACTTAACAGTTTTTTCAACTCAGGTTCACCGCAGGCACCACAGTCGGTCAGAGGCGCATCACTGAACTTCTGAATCACTTCCTGCACATCACCGCAACTTCCGCACTGATATTCGTAGATCGGCATTGAATCTGTCTATCCTTCGTTTGCCATTGTCAGAACTGGGGCATTATACCTGAACCCTTGATTTTCACCAGATAGTGTCAAGACCTATATGAAGGAAGTGGAAAGATTATGAGGGATAATTGCAATAGCAATGGAAGACTAACCGAAGGAGAAGGGAGGATAACCCTCCCCAGAGGCCTGTCGGACTTATGCTTTTGAGCATAAATCCGACAGGCTGCTGGTGTATTAAACCCTGCTATTCTTGCTGATCTGAACCGCTGCCTCCTGCTGCTTCTCCAATGATTCAGCAACCTCCAGGGGAATGGACTCAAAATCCTGAAGATTCTCAGCCACACTTTTTCGTTGGGTTTCGGTATTTTCAGCCACTTCATCGAGATGATCTTCTTTTACGCCCTGGGTTTCTTCACCTTCTTTGAGCTTGGCTTCTATCCAGAGACGGGCAAACACCTGGGGACTGCTGGCACCTTCAAAACTGAGGTTATCGCCCCGATGAGTTTCTGCAGCCGGGTTGGCTGCATCTTCCAGAGCCTTTTCTGAAGGAGAACTGTTGAGGGCAATAGCAAAGCCTTCTTCAGCTGCAGGAAAGTTTTCAGCTTCAGGTCTGGCATCAAGCCGCTGTGTTGCCCCTCTGAGCTCAGCAGGATCTGAAGGAGAAAAGACAAGGCGTAATGTTTCAAGCTCATCTGCGGTCAGGTACTGATCAATGCCCTCCAGACGATCAATACGTTCGTCCTCTATCTGAAGTTCATCAGATCGATGTTCCTTATCCAGGGATTTCATTTCGTCTTTGTTCTGAACCCTTTTCCGGGACTCTCTGACTTGTTCCTTCTGCACCATTTGCTCAAGCTCTTTTACCGTCTGAACACCTTCTTCACCCGATTCCAGAGCCGCAGCATCATACCTTTGCCTGATTTTACCCAGCAGACCATTAACCCGTACAAACTCTTCAGTGACTGAATTTAATTGCCTGTTAGCCTTACGCAAAGATGCAGTATCTGTGGCATTTGACGCCTCCAATGCCTGAATCTGCTGGCTCAGATTGCTTATTTCAGTGGTGATACCTGCAATTTCATGCTCCAACAACTGAATCTCTGTGGTAAGACGGGTAATCTCTTCGCTGTTATCGTTATCTGTGGAATGGCTGTCCCGAGCATTGGCCAGTTCATGCTCCTTTAGAGTCTTGGACAGGTTCTTATTGGCCAGATCGCCAGCACGATTATCCCGCTCTGTTGTTTTCGTAGATATATCCTGAGTTCTGTTTCGAATGTCTCCCCTCAGGGTTCGGGCTTCAGAAGCACTATCCTGCCTCCTGCTCTGCTCATAGGCCCGGTTACTGAAGGTCTGATCGATAGATGCAGCACTGACCAGCGCCTGGGTGTCACTGATCATCCCCTTAACAATCAGAATGAGGGACTGGGTATCATTGATATCAATATCCTGAGCATTAAAACGGCGGTTAAATTCATGCACTGCAGCTCTGAAGCCGTCAAGCTTGGCATCAAAGGCTCTCTGGAGAAAATCTCGACTATCCGCATTAGTCGTGCCGGGCTGATCCGGGCTTACGGTAACTCCCTGCCCTTCTTCACTGACGCCAGAACTGGAGACAGAATTGCTGCTACTGAACCCCTGACTGACCTGATCCTGGGACTCTGTCTGGCTGACAGAACCACTTTGCTGGGCAGGTGTCTGGGATACACCGGAATTGGGATCGACTGAATCCATGGTTACTTCCTCCCTGTAGAATCAATCAGATAATGTTTGAGCTGTCTAGCCTGTTTTTTCTCTTCTTCCCAGCCCTTGCTGGATTTAAGGATCTTTGCGGCATTACCCAGCGCTTTAACAGCCAGCTTGCGATTCTTTAATCGTATAAAGCACTCGGTCATGCAGATTGCAGGTCGGGGATCATTTTTATTGAGCTTCTCGGCATAATTAAGAGCTGGAATGGCAGCGGCGTCGTGATTCAAATGATGAAGCGCCAGAGCAATACCCAGGTAATAGCGTGGGTTATGATGATCCAGAAGTGCCAGATAACGAAAAACTTTCAGAGCATCTGAATAATGGCCAATGCTGTAATGGCTAAATCCTAGCTGGTAGATCGCTTCCATCTGATCCTGATCCAACCCTCTGAGCTCCCGAATGGTCCCACCTTTATTGAGGTAGGCGAGCCAAAGATCTTTTCCTGCTTCAGCATCCGGCTGCAAGCTGCTCATAGTTCATCCCTGAATAATCAATTGATCTCAATTAATTATAAACACTGTTTTTTTTCTGCCATTCAATCATTAGTCTCGACTGCCTAATAAAAGTGAATTAATAACTTGATTACTTATTCATTAAGGTAATTTGCAAAATAACAGATCACTGTTTTACTCAAAGACTCATGCAACCTAAACATTCAATTAAATAAACCGGGTTTATTAGTACAAAGTTTCAACCACTTCTGGTGAGCTCAATAAAGCATGCTTCTATTGGTAAGAAACTGACAACACACCCGGACGCACAGGAGTCCACTCAATGAAACTTGCCGTTTTAACTGCGACAAGTACCGCTGTATTGATTGCTTCCGTCTCGACTGCCACTCTGGCAGATCAGCTTGAACAGTCAGAGCACCCCAGTGACAATAGTCTGTCTCTGAAACTTCGCAATTATTACCAGGATCGCCAGCTCAAAGACTTTAAACAGTCGTACTATATAGAAACACTCCCAGACGGTACTCAGCGAAAGGTCAAGAACCATGACAAACAACAGGCATGGGGACAAGGCCTGGAAGTTAATTTTGAATCTGCTTATCTGGGATCACCTGAAGCAGGCATTGGGTTTGACTTTTCTTTATACGGTGGCCTGAAACTCCTGGGTGATAAAGATCGCTACGGCACCACAATATTGAAGCAGGATACACCTGAATACGATCCAGCCAAGCGTGAATACCTTGCCGATCAAAGCAGCTACGGAAAAGTGGGTCTGGCCAATATCAAAGGTTTTGCGGGTGACAACCATACCAATATCCATGCACATGCTGGATGGATATCTATTGAAAAGCCATTATTGAAGACTTACCACCGCCTGACCCCTACTAACTTCCAGGGTGCAAAAGCTGATGCCAAGCTGGGTGATTTTGATCTTTATGGTGCCTGGACCAACAAGGTTTCCCTTTATAATCATGACAAAATGGAAGAATTTACCAGCAACAAGCCTGGTAAAGACGGGCGCTATAAGAATCGAACCAAGATCGATTATATCTATACCGTGGGTGGCTCCTATGACCATGAATCTGGTTTTGGCGCTGACCTGGCTTACGCCGAAAGTGATTCTTACCTGAAGCTCTACCATGCCAACCTGAATTACACTTTCCTGCTGGCTGAAGAAACCTCCCTGTTTCTCGAAGGCCAGGTTTATCATGGCAAGGAAAACGGAGATAAATGGACGTCTGGCAACACCACTTTCGGTGGTTTCGATAAGGACGCCAACCTTTACAACCTGAATGCCAAGCTAACCTATGACATGTTGTCATTGAGTGCTTCCTACAGCCAGATCAAGGCAGAGAAAAACGATAGCCTGGGTTATTTTGACTACCACCTGGCCTATGAATCCGGTCATGATTATGACGATTTGGGTTACTCCACAAAACGTCAGCTCTCAGATTTCAATTACAATGGCGAGCGGGTCTGGCAGGCTGGTGTTCAATACAGCTTTGACCAACTTGGCCTACCCGGGTTGACCATGGGTTACACCTATACGCAGGGATCAGACATTGAGGCCACTAACATGGCAAGATTCCGTGATAAGTATAAGGAAACCGAGCATAACGTAGCCTTGGGTTACTCCTTCCAGCAAAAAGAGTTAAAAGGCTTAAGTGTTACCCTGCTTTATGCCCAGCACAAAGGGGATAAAGAGCTCAGCGAAATCAAGAATCAGGACAAAGATGGCTATGAATATGAAGGTATGACCGACCTTCGCCTCTATGTTGATTATACTGTCAGCGTCTTTTAAAGCGCTTCTTGCCAGAAGTTCCTACGGGCATGGATGCCCCGCCCCCAGTTTCTTGCACCAAAAGATGTCATATTTCTGTAAACCCTGTTGCATCCTGTTCACGTTTGTATAAAAATCACCTTTAGCCCTATGGGGAGGTTTCGCAGTGCATTCCGTCCAAGCAGTACATGGATGATGAAACCAGGGCAAGAACACATATCTAAATACAGCAAGGAGCTGAAAATAATGAAACTCGCACAGATCAGTGCACTGAGCGCTGCCATCTTTATGGCCACCTCTGCTCAGGCTAACGCCTTCCTGGACGACTCAAGCCTGAACCTGGAACTAGTTAATTACTCCCAGACCAAAACCGAAGATACAAGTAAGAAATACTCCACCTCTCAGTGGGCTCAGGGTATCAAGGCAGACTTCTCTTCTGGTTATTTCGAAAATATCGTAGGCCTGGATTTCAGTGCTTACTATTCTTTGAAACTGGGCGCTTCTCACGCTGACTTCGGCAACCCTGGACTGCTGAAAGTAGATAGCGATGGTGAGTCGCACAGCTACGGTAAAACAGCTTACGCAATCAAGTTCAACCTGGCGGATATGGGTGAAGCGAAATACGGACGTATGTTTATCAGCACACCTTTATATGGCAACTCCTCAAGCCGGGTATTACCAGGCCTGAGTGAAGGGTTTTATGCCGACATTTCTGTTGCAGGACTGAGTGCACACACCGCCTGGATTCAAGAAATCAACAAAAGAGCTGAATCAGGGTTTGATGACTTTGAAGCCGATGGTGACAAGCAAGCCGTTAAGATTATAGGCGGCAGTTATGATTTCGGTAACGGCTTACAACTCAGCGCCGACTATGGCACCCAGACCGACTTTGCGAAAAAGTATCTCACTGAAATCAGCTACTCCACCGAGCTGCAAGGTGTCGACTTGGGCGTTGCAGGTCAATATGCAAAATTCAGCTCTCAGGGGTATTTGCAAGATGCCCTTAAAGCTGATCCAGCTCAAGATACCAGCCAATACGCATACGGTCTGAAAGTGACAGCGGGCATTGCACAAGCAAATTTTGGTATTGCTTATACCAAAGTTGAAAGCTCTGATGCCACAGAGAACTTTATTGCAGGTTGGCAAGCCGGAACAACCCCTAAGGACATGGCTGCGGATGACAGCTACTTTGGCTATAACTCCATCCAGATTTCTGACTTCAACACCAGTGGTCAAAAAGCCTGGGGATTCACAGCCGGTTACGATTTTGCAGAATTTGTTGACGGTCTGACTGTTGAAGGTATTTACGTCATAGGTGACACAAAGACTGCGGACGAAACCGAATACAACATCGACGTAAACTATGCAATCCCGCAGGTTGAAGGTCTGACCGCTCGCCTGAGATACGCTAAAAATACTGTAGACCCATCAGGCAGCGGCGATGATACAGTAACAACTGACACCCGCATCATCCTTAAGTACAACATCGCTGTATTCTAATTTTGAAACCAGCGACTTGATGTGTAAAAGCCTCTGCCAATGCAGGGGCTTTTTTTATGCTTTAGAAAAAAGCACTTTATCAACCATTAAAAAACACCCAAACACTAAAAAGGGAGGCTGAATGCCTCCCCTGATGGACTTCGAAAACGCTAGAAATAAACGGCCAACCTCATCAGGTGGTGGCATATTCCTTAAGCTTTTTCAACGGACGAACCTTAACCTGAATACTGGCAGGCTTGGCAGGCACATCCATTAACTCGCCAGGCTTGAACGGATTAGGCACACCTTTTTTGGCTTTTTGAGCCGGTTTCTTTCTGGTTACAATCTTGAGCAGTCCCGGAAGAGTGAACTCGCCACAACCCCGCTTTTTAATATGACGCTCAACCAGTATTCCCAATTCTTCCAGTACAGCGCCCACTTCTTTTCGACTCAAACCGGTATTTTCTGAAATATCAGCAAGAATCTGGGTTTTACTGTACTTATCCTTGATAGCTGCGGCTTTCTTCGCTGCCATACTTTTACTCTCCTGATGGTTTTCCCTGTAAATTACCTTCCGCACCTGCGGATTGTGATCTGCCACTTCACCAGGCTGATTCAATGTCTCATGAGGCGAGCCCGAAAAAATCGGACATTAAACTTCCCTGACCTCACAAAGCCTGTAAAACAAGACTTTTGAAACATCTGAAATCACTATAACAAGTGATTTTTTCCAGTGGTAGTCTTTTTTTTCACCTTTTTTCATTGCTGCAGCCCTTTATATTCGGTGTATAGAAAGAGTTTGAGATAGAAGCTCAATGGCGTTACATTAACTCTTACAGCAGTGTTACGCTGTGGCTTTTTATGGCCCGGTTTTACCCACACTGAAATGACTGCAGTACAGATTTAACAGCATTCCCATTATTTCGGGAGGCAGTCTTTTCTTTAAGAGCCGACCATAAAAAGCTTTATTGATGTTTTACCAGGGTTAAGGCATTCGTTTGAGCCGTCAGGCCGGATACCCACGTATTTTTCAGTCACACTCATAACAACCAAAAGGACTCAGTACTTGAAACATCTGAAATTTATCCACATGATCCTAGGCATCCTTTCACTGGCAGCATTAATTGTGGAAGGGTCCATCCTCAATGTGCTGCTGGGCGGTGCTTTGGCTATTGCCTCAGCCACCATGCTGTTATTGACAGCGGCATTGATCCACCTCTGCCTTGGCTGCTACCTGACTGTCTATCACTGCAAAAAGTCCTATGTGCAGACTCTGGCTTCTGTGATGCTGATAGCCGCTACGGTATTAAGTGGCTGGGTGCTCTTCACACATCAGGTTCCTGCTATTGGCTTTGAGCCCGGACAGCTTTCTTCTCTGCTGCTTGTAGCGGGTGTATTGCTTCATGTAGCCATTAACCTGAAAGCACTGAATCCTGGCAGCACTGGACCTGTAGAAATCATTGACTCCGACAGAGAGACCGGAACAGTAAAATGGTTCAATGTTTCAAAAGGGTTTGGCTTTATCACCAGAGATATTGGTGAGGATGTGTTTGTTCACTATCGCGCTATCCGCGGAGAAGGTCACCGCACCCTTTCTGAAGGTCAGCGTGTAGAGTTTATAGTGGTAGAAAAAGACAAAGGTCTTCAAGCAGAAGACGTCATTGCAGCGCCAAGGGGCCGCTAACTTCCGCATATATGAACGGGGCTTAGCCCCGTTCTACTTCACAGCCAGCTCCTCACACTCAGTAATGAGGTGGCGCACTCTCTTCCTGTTCTTCCAGCTGTGAGCTGGCCATAGCCATTAGCTGCTTCTTCAACTGAGCCATTTCCTGCTTCAGATGATCCATTTCCTGCTGCTGGCGAGTCACCACCTCATTGAGCTGGGCCACTGTATCTTCCTGAAAGCTGACCTGGGTTTGTAGCTCAATCAGTTCTTCATTCATCGCAAGTACCCCAATCATTCAAAACAGCTGAACAGTGTTTCCAGCTTTTTCTTGATCTCACTTACCTGAGCCTTGTCATAAGGCTTGGCTGGCTGCTGCCCCCAAACCGGATTTGGCCAGGCAACATCATTTTCATAGCGCACAATATGATGGATATGCAGCTGTTTAACAACATTCCCAAGAGCCGCCACATTCATTTTGTCCGCTTCAAAAACATCATTAAGAATGGCCGCGGTCAATGACGACTCACAGGCCAACTGGAGTTGCTGCTCTTCATCCAGGTGAAACACCTCATGCACACCCGCCACTCTGGGGACCAGAATAAACCAGGGATACTGAGAGTCATTCATCAGCAAAACACGGCATAGAGGAAGATCCCCCATCACAAAGCAGTCCGTCTCCAGTCTGTCATCCAGCTGAAATTCGCCCATAATTTACTCCGATTTAGCCGAGTTGCCAGTAATAATTGCCAGCACTATATCTAACCTGCTGACGAAATTCGACCGCGATTCGCTCAGTAGCCATGACGTCTCTGCACAACCGTAGTAAAATGCCGCTTTTGCGTTTTGATAACCGGATAACTGAGCACATGCGTACTAGTCAATCCTTGATCTCAACCCTCAAGGAAACACCCTCCGACGCCGTAGTCGTCAGCCATCAGCTGATGCTGCGAGCAGGCATGATCCGAAAACTGGCTTCCGGTCTCTACAGCTGGATGCCCATGGGTCTGCGTGTTCTCCAGAAAGTAGAGAACATTGTTCGTCAAGAGATGAACCGCTCCGGCGCACAGGAAGTTCTGCTGCCGGCTGTGCAACCTGCGGAACTCTGGCAGGAGACCGGCCGCTGGGATAAGTTCGGTCCGGAGCTGCTCAGATTCAAGGATCGTCACCAGCGCGACTTTGTTCTTGGGCCAACCCATGAAGAAGTCATCACCGACATGGTTCGTGACACCGTGAACAGCTACAAGCAGCTGCCCATGAACCTGTATCAGATCCAGACCAAGTTCCGTGACGAAATCCGCCCTCGCTTTGGCTTGATGCGTGGTCGTGAGTTCATCATGAAGGACGCCTACTCATTCCACTCCAGCGACGAGTGCCTGAGTCGTGAATACCAGAATATGCACGACACCTATAACCGCATCTTCACCCGCCTGGGTCTGAATTTCAGAGCCGTAGAAGCAGATACAGGCTCTATTGGTGGCAGTGCCTCCCATGAAATTCATGTTCTGGCGGATTCTGGTGAAGACGCTATCGTCTTCAGTGACCAGAGTGAATACGCAGCCAACATTGAGAAAGCAGAAGCCTTGGCACCTGCAAATGATCGTGCTGCGCCTGCTGAAGAAATGCGTGTTGTAGATACTCCAGATGCAAAAACCATTGCTGCACTGGTAGAACAGTTTGACCTTCCTGTTGAGAAAACTGTTAAAACCCTGATTGTTGCCGCTGACGAAGAATCAGAAGCCGACTTTGTTGCCCTGATGGTCCGTGGCGATCACGAGCTGAACGAAATCAAAGCAGAAAAACTGCCCGAAGTTGCTGTTCCTCTGCGCTTTGCCACAGAAGATGAGATCAAAGCCATTATGGGAGCAGGTCCAGGCTCCCTCGGCCCTGTAGGCATCAAGATTCCCTGCATCGTTGACCACACTGTTGCTGTCATGTCTGACTTTGGTGCTGGCGCTAATATTGATGGCAAGCATCACTTCGGCATCAACTGGGAGCGTGACGCCTCCTTCGAACGAGCAGAAGATCTGAGAAATATCGTAGAAGGTGACCCAAGCCCATGCGGCAATGGCACTCTGGAAATCAAACGCGGCATTGAAGTCGGTCATATCTTCCAGCTGGGTACGGTCTATGCCGAGTCTATGAATGCCTCTGTTCTTGATGAGAACGGCAAGTCAGTTACCATGGCTATGGGGTGCTATGGACTGGGTGTTTCTCGCGTTGTTGCAGCTGCGATTGAGCAAAATCACGACGACCGTGGCATCATCTGGCCAGAAAGCATTGCGCCTTTCCAGGTAGCCATTGTCGGCCTGAAGATTGAGAAGTCTGAAGCTGTACGCGAAGCCGCCGAAAAACTCTATAACGAGCTGACTGAAGCCGGTTACGATGTCCTTCTGGACGATCGCAAAGCCAGCCCGGGTGTAAAGTTTGCCGATATGGAACTGATCGGTATCCCACACCGGGTCGTGCTGAGCGATAGAGGACTGGCTAACGGTCAGGTAGAATACAAATACCGCAAGGCAGCAGATCGCGAAGACGTGGCACTCAGTGAAATTTCGGACTTTCTTAAGGAACGTCTGGCCTGAAGTAAATAGCAAACGGCCGTCGTTTTATAACAAAAACAACCTGATCAAAGGTTTGGCCTTTACCCTTCTGCTTTCTCCAGCACCCAGCTGGAGTCAGCAGAAAGTGGATGAAGGACTCAGGATCTATCTGGAAGAAGCCCTCAGTACCACCGAGAGCTTCTCAGACCGTTTCGAAGCGGAAGTCTGGCTGGTCGACATGTCCAGCCGACTGAAGCCATTTATGAAGCATCAAACTCAGCGACAACGTCTCGAGCTGCTCAAAAACATCCATAAAAAAGCGACTGACGCCAAGCTTTCTCCCGAATTAGTACTTGCTCTGATTCAGACAGAATCATCCTTTGACCGCTTTGCAGTGTCTTCTGCCGGCGCACAAGGCCTGATGCAGATCATGCCCTTCTGGAAAGACGTCATTGGCCGCCCACAGGACAACCTCACTGACATTGAAACCAACCTGAAGTATGGCAGCCATATCCTCAGCTACTACCTGGAAAAAGAAAAAGGCAACCTGACCCGAGCTTTAGCTCGTTACAACGGCAGCCTGGGTAAAACCTGGTATCCAGAGAGAGTCTATAAAAACTGGGATCGCCATTGGCGGAATGATTGACCACTGAATTCAAAGTTTCAGCTTTGGCTGGATGAAATTCAGAAAAGCAGAAACCCTACCGGAAACAGCTGACGATTTATAATAAACAGCATTCACCTGTTCACGAGCGGTATTTGCCAGCAAATCAGATTCCAAAAGTGACACCAGTCGTCCACTCTCAATATCACCATTGACCATAAAGCCCGACAGACAGGCTATTCCATTACCCGCCAATGCCAGCTGCCGGACAGCCTCGCCGTTACTGGAAGAGAGATCAGGTGAAATGCTCTCCATTCCTTTCAATGGCCATTCATTTAATACCTTGGCACCGGTAAAGCCGATTAAACAATGCTGACTCAGATCATTTACAGACTCTGGTCTACCACTAATCTCCAGATACTCTGGTGACGCCACAATATGAAGTGAGCTTCTGCCAAGATGTCGTGCATGAAGGGTTGAGTCGTTTAGCTGGCCAATCCTGATGGCCACATCTGTTCGCTTCTCCAGAAGATCAACAAACCCCTCATTGGAAGTCATCTCTAACTTAATATCAGGGTATGCCCGCTTAAAAGGCTGAACCAGAGGTATCAGCTGATGCAATACAAAAGGGCTGACAGCATCTACCCGCAAGGTTCCTTTTGGTCTAGCCCCCTGCTCTACAATCTCTTCCTCAGCCTTTTCCACTGTGTACAGCCCGGATCGTACTGCATCAATGAAAACCTGACCTTCCTGTGTGATTGAAACTTGCCTGGTAGTTCGATTCAGCAAAGAAACGCCTAGTTGAGTTTCTACCCTTGAAACAGCCCTGGAAACTTTTGCTACCTGCACATCCAAAGTTTTTGCTGCTGCAGAAAAACCTCCGGTATCCACCACCGCCAACAGTATCTCCAAATCATCTGACCGAGTTCGCATATTAAGCCCTGCACTAACACTGAATTATTGCAGAATATAGAAAAATCATTTGCGATTTACACTGTTTTTCACAACGAATTTGTTCTCCAGAATGCTTGCCATCAAATCATGACTCGAACGATCCGGTCATGATTCATGCTTGAAAATTGAGGACAAAATACATGCCTATTGCTCTTCTGGCGCTTACACTGAGCGCTTTTGCCATAGGAACCACTGAGTTCGTTATTGTTGGCCTGATACCCACCATGGCCAGTGACTTGAATGTGACCCTGCCTTCTGCAGGCCTGCTAGTAAGTCTCTATGCTGCAGGAGTCGCCATTGGCGCACCGTTACTGACAGCACTCACTGGAAAGTGGCAACGAAAGCAGGTTCTGCTCGCTGTAATGACACTGTTCGTAGCAGGCAATCTTCTGGCCTGGCAAGCCCCCAATTACAATAGCCTGATCATTGCTCGTATCATTACCGGCCTGGCTCACGGGGTCTTTTTCTCAATAGGATCAACCATAGCAACCGGGCTAGTAACTAAAGAGAAGGCGGCTAGCGCCATTGCCATTATGTTTACCGGACTCACCGTTGCTCTGGTAACCGGAGTCCCCCTTGGGACGTACATTGGCCAGACAATGGGATGGCAATCAACCTTTCTGGTCGTAGCCTTGCTGGGAATGATAGCGTTGATAGGCAGCGCCATCTGGGTACCAGGTAACCTGAAACAACCACCAGAAACCCGTTTAAGTGCTCAGTTCAAGGTTCTGACCCAACCTCGTTTAATTCTGGTTTATGCCATTACAGCCCTGGGATACGGCGGCACATTCACAGCTTTCACCTATCTGGCTCCTATTTTAGAAAATGTCACAGGCTTCAGCGCTCACTGGATCAGCCTGATTCTATTGGTGTACGGAGTATCTGTTGCTATTGGCAATATATGGGGAGGGAAAATGGCCGACCGCATGGGTCCAGTCAATGCACTAAAGATTATTTTCACAGGACTTGCAGCTATTCTGTTCGTCTTCAATCTGACAGCTCACCACCCTGTGGCAGCCGTCATTACTATTCTCGTATGGGGAGCATTCGCATTCGGAAATGTTCCTGGATTACAGGTCTATGTAGTTACTCTGGCAGAAAAATGCACTCCCGATTCCGTTGATGTTGCTTCAGGACTAAACATTGCAGCCTTTAACATTGGGATCGCTTTTGGTTCCTGGGGTGGTGGCCAAATAGTAGCCCACTCGAATGTGATGAACACTCCCTGGGTGGGTGCCATCATTGTATTACTGGCTCTAGCAGCCTGTCGGACTTGAACCCATAAACGCAGTTCAAGTAATTTCAGACTCTGACTATTCCGGAGAGAACTTATAAAACCCTCTCCGGCGCATTACATTTTCAACTTGTCCTTATGATTTTTCTCACTCTTGGCCTCAGATCAGCCCAATAGTGCCACAGATAAGTCGCCAACAAGACCAGTTCCAACCACTGCTCTTCATTCACTTGTTTCAGGCTGAACATCCGCCTCAAGTTA
>NZ_LASA01000292.1 GCF_001562015.1 Endozoicomonas arenosclerae
CAACATGGTTGCTAGCGGGTAAGGGCGTCTTCCATTACCTGGCTTTGGATAAAAAGGCTCAATGACGGCTTCTAATCGAGACCAGGGAATCAGCTTCTCCATTCTGAGTAAGAACTTCTCTTTACGAGTCTGTCGCTTTTTTTGGGTGAACTCGCAGTCGGCAAACGTGAGCTGATTCTTCATGGTGAACTCCAAATATGAGCTGATGGTAGATTAGCTCACAAGGAACTTGTTCACACCTTCCTTAAGTATTATATTATTTAGGATTTCACTACTAATTTACTTATTGTCATTAGTCTTACCCTTTAATAATGACTTTTGGTTTGGTGGAATGATACTGTTTCTTGGTGGTATATTCTTTGGAATTATATTTCTTATTAAAAGTATGTCAGAAAGCTTGAAGGATTCTTTATTCGCTTTATCTGCACTAACATTACCTCTATCAAACTTATTGTATATATATTGCGCTTACAACTTTAAAAAAATAAAACGTTTCTTACTTACACCCGAATATTTAGCATTATTTATTAC
>NZ_LASA01000076.1 GCF_001562015.1 Endozoicomonas arenosclerae
TGACGACAGCCATGCAGCACCTGTCACTGCGTTCCCGAAGGCACCAATCTATCTCTAGAAAGTTCGCAGGATGTCAAGGCCAGGTAAGGTTCTTCGCGTTGCTTCGAATTAAACCACATGCTCCACCGCTTGTGCGGGCCCCCGTCAATTCATTTGAGTTTTAACCTTGCGGCCGTACTCCCCAGGCGGTCTACTTATCGCGTTAGCTTCGTCACCAAGACTGCAAGAGTCCCGACGACTAGTAGACATCGTTTACGGCGTGGACTACCAGGGTATCTAATCCTGTTTGCTCCCCACGCTTTCGTACCTCAGCGTCAGTGTCAGACCAGAGTGTCGCCTTCGCCACTGGTGTTCCTTCCTATATCTACGCATTTCACCGCTACACAGGAAATTCCACACTCCTCTTCCGCACTCTAGCTGATCAGTTTTGGATGCAGTTCCCAGGTTGAGCCCGGGGCTTTCACACCCAACTTAATCAGCCGCCTACGCACGCTTTACGCCCAGTAATTCCGATTAACGCTTGCACCCTCCGTATTACCGCGGCTGCTGGCACGGAGTTAGCCGGTGCTTCTTCTGCGAGTAACGTCACAGCTGCACAGTATTAATGTACAACCTTTCCTCCTCGCTGAAAGTGCTTTACAACCCTAGAGCCTTCTTCACACACGCGGCATGGCTGCATCAGGCTTTCGCCCATTGTGCAATATTCCCCACTGCTGCCTCCCGTAGGAGTCTGGGCCGTGTCTCAGTCCCAGTGTGGCTGATCATCCTCTCAGATCAGCTACGGATCGTCGCCTTGGTAGGCCATTACCCCACCAACAAGCTAATCCGACGCAGGCTCATCCGATAGCGCAAGGTCCGAAGATCCCCTGCTTTCCCCCTTAGGGCGTATGCGGTATTAATCCGGATTTCTCCGGGCTATCCCCCACTACTGGGCAGATTCCTACGTGTTACGCACCCGTCCGCCGCTCGTCAGCAACTAGCAAGCTAGTTCTGTTACCGCTCGACTTGCATGTGTTAGGCCTGCCGCCAGCGTTCAATCTGAGCCATGATCAAACTCTTCAGTTTAAATCGTTTTGCTTCATGCCCGAGGGCAATCCGCTGCTCAATCTTTTGCAATTAAACGTACATGAATTTACAGGTATGTTCGCTTGCTTGATCAGCATTTAAATCATTTCAAAAGCCGAAGCTTTTGTTGACCGATGCCATTCACACAAGCGCCCACACGAATTGTCTGATATGTTTTTAAAGAACATTGATTAGAACCGGAAGGTTTTAATCGGCTGAATCAGCGGTTGGCGCCGATCAGCGAGACGCTCATCTTACCGTGGCGCCGTTCGTTGTCAAGCGATCATTTTTCGTGGTGAAAAATGAAGCTTTTCAACTCGCTGTGACCGCATCCGTTTAACTCAGTAAGCGTTGCGTTTCTGTCTCAGCGGCGCTGCATTCTACGCGCTTCGATCCGATTGTCAATCACCGTTTTGAACGTTGTTGCAATGGATCGTTGCGTTGCTCGTTAAGAGCGATGCCCCGATCAGTGGAGGCGCATTATACGCACCTTAGTCGGCGGGTCAACATTCAATTTCAAGGCTACTCAAAACCATTTTCTGCTTCATTAAACAGATCAAACTTCAGAGGTTGCTCAAAACGCTCTCTCAATGCTTCAACCATTTCCGGACTGGCTTTAACACTCATTCTTTCCAGATGAACCAATGAACGCCCCCTGGATTCTTTCTCATTGATTAACTCCTGAATACGTCCTTCTAAAAATATCTTCCTTGACGCCTTTGCTCCCGAGAGCTCGCTTACTTCCGTCAACTGCCACAACTCCTTTTGCGCCATGACCAACTCCTCAGGCTCATCTTCCTCACCAAGATCCAATTGTCGACAGATCAAATCATTAAGCTCTTTTGCTGCCTTGATCCTGAAATCAGCCAACTCATTTCCAGAAGACTTAAACGCCAACTCTTGAACAGCTGCCATATATTGCAACAGCCTACTTTCTTTTTGCTGGCACACATTCCGAAGATGTTGATTGACACCATCTGGAATCACCATGCTCCAGATATTCTTCTTCATATAAGCCTTGATTCTCTCAAAGCTTATTTCTTCCGCCTGCTCCCTGATCGTTTCAACAGAAGCTTCCATAAGATGATCAACTTGCTCTGGTAGCCTTTCAACAGCCCCATCCTTCATACAATCAACAAGGTTATCTGCCTCTTCCTCCAATCGAGTACGACAATTTTTCAGTGTTGCAAAGCAGAGATTAATCTTTCCAGGGTCGATATTTGCTGCAGTAACTTTTTCACTCTCCGCCAACAGATCGAAGTCCGGAAAAAGCTTTTCTTGAATGATTAACAGAGGATTAGGTCTTATCAGACAGCCTGAGGCACTTTTGGATATGACTGAGCTAATCAATTCCCCTTGATGCGTACCTGCATCCATAACTCTTAACAGAGCCATCAGTTCAGCAAGAAATGTCCCCTTTTGACTCAAACGTTCCTGCCCTCTGGCATCAAGAGCGACTGAATCCAAAGCAGACCTTGCATGCTCCATCAGATCTGTCACATCAAATGACTCCCTACCTTCAAGCGTTGTTTTTAAAGCCAGGCTCTGCCTCAAGTCATATAAAGAGTGAACTGCAGCAGCCACATCCTCAGCCTCAATAGCCATGACCAGGGAATTCATTGCTTCAATTGACTGAGCCCCGTTTTTTAATTGCAGCTCGCTTCTTTTGGCCTGCAGAACCTCTGGATTTGTCTGTAAATCTTCAGGTCTGGTTACGAGGACAGGTGATTCAGACCGAACAAAAGCCCGATGACCCGGCTTTACTTTGGGCGACACATAAAAGATTTCTATCAACCGATCTGAGATCAGCTTGCGCCCAACCTTTCTAAGCCCCCGGCCAACAACAACCAGTTTTTTACCCACATAGCCAAGTTTTATTTCATAGCCAAAGAGCCTGACAGTCTCTGACTGAGGGGATTTTTTAGGACTTCCAGGGGGTTCCTGACTGGGAGGGGGCGTTCCAGGCCGTTCAATCATCGCTTCATCCTGAGCTGTGCTATTTATTTTTCGAGAGCCTTATTAAGAAACTATAGATAACAACCCCCCTACCCTCTATTAATTCCCCCAAACAAAAACACCCGCAACAAAGTGCGGGTGTTTTATAAAAGTGACTACATATGAGTAGGTAGATCAGGCTTCCATTGAGCCTTTCACTTTCTTCATCGCATTCTTTTCCAGCTGCCTGATTCGCTCAGCCGAAACGCCGTAATGATCAGCAAGTTCATGGAGCGTCGCCTTATCTTCACTCAACCAGCGCTTTTGAAGGATATCCCTGCTGCGCTCATCCAACGTAGCAAGAGCATTTCTTAGCAGGTTAACCGATGACTCTGACCAGTCAGAATCTTCCAGCTGACGAGCCGGGTCAGCACGCTGATCTTCCAGGTAATGAGCAGGTGCCACATAAGCCCCGTTATCATCACTGTCATCCGCATAACCGTCAAAGGCAGTATCCTGACCCGCCATACGCCCTTCCATCTCACGCACAACCTTGGCTTCTACACCAAGGTCATTAGCTACAGCCTTAACTTCATCATTGCTGAGCCAGGAGAGATGTTTTTTGGAGCTGCGAAGGTTAAAGAACAACTTACGCTGTGCTTTGGTGGTGGCCACCTTCACAATACGCCAGTTCTTCAGGATGAACTCATGAATTTCAGCCTTCACCCAGTGAACAGCAAAAGAGACCAGACGCACACCCACTTCAGGGTTGAAACGTTTTACGGCTTTCATCAGGCCTACGTTACCTTCCTGAATCAGGTCAGCCAAAGGCAGCCCATAGCCACTGTAGCTTCTGGCTATATGAACAACAAAACGCAGATGAGACATAACCAGCTGACGGGCAGCTTCGAGATCATTCTCATAGTACAGACGTTCTGCCAGACCTTTTTCCTGCTCAACAGACAACACAGCTATAGCGCTGACCCCCGTTACGTAGGCATCTATATTCTGCCCCGGGACTAACATATCAACTGGTTGTAAACTGGTACCCATCACTAACTCCGGTTAAGTGCCCATTAGACACTCGACTAAATTCAAACTCCAAAAACAACTGATTGGTTTTCAATTCAATAATAACAAAAATCAGGCTTTCTGACCCAAGCTACTTTACGCTCTTTTACGATTAAAGTACTACTAAAACAGGGATAAAACCGCTAAACCCCGTGAGACAAACCATCTAGACTGGCTGCCCCTCAATATTCCGAATATGACGATAGCAGCTCACTGCTGCACCTGCCACTCCCAGAAAAACACCCGCTGCCAATAATGAGAAGAACATAGCAAAACCTGGCCCTTCAGGCGTAAAGCTGCTTCCATAAAGCGAAGCTAACTCCAATACACTGGACATCACGCCCATCAGAACAGCAATAATGATCAACAAGGCTAACAGAGCACCGCCCAGACCATACCACACTCCCATATAGAGGAATGGTAAAGTCACAAAGCCATCAGTACCGCCTACCAGCTTGATGACTTTAATTTCAGCCCGACGACTCTCCACACTCAGACGTACAGTATTACCTATCGTCAGGAGCACGATAATCCCAAGAAGTCCTGACAATATGACGGTAAAACGCTCAAGCAGCTGGGTGATGGATTGCAACCGCTCAATCCATTCCTGATCAAGACGAGCCTCCATGACACCTTGTTTGACCTGATACTTTTTCATCAGTTCATCTAACTGTGCAGTATTCAGGCCTTGCCTTGGAGTTAACTCCAGCACTCCGGGTAGAGGGTTAAAGCCCAGAGCATCAATAACACCTCTCATTTGAGCTCGTTCCTGAAAGTCTCTCAGACCGTCATCCGGACTGATATAGAGAAACTGCTCAATATCCGGATCATCCCGGGCATCCACTCTCAGGCGGTTAATCTGGTCACGCCCCAACTCACTTTCCAGATACAGCGAAATCCGGGGCTGCCCCTCCCAGCCATGACCCAGAGTTTGTAGATTATTCACCAGCAAAATCAGTATGGCGGGCAGGGCAAAGGCCACCGCAATCATCAGACAGTTCAAAAAAGAAGCAAAGGGTGTTTTGAAAATGCGCCGCAGTGAATCCCCTGCCACCTGGCGATGGAGACTCTTCAGATAGGCCATGGAGAAGCCTGTAGCCTCTCTTCTTTCTGCCCCTCTTTCCACTGTTTCTAACTCACGAGGAGAAACTGCTTCTCGCTCCTGCTTCCGGCTGCCATCCTTATTTCGGACACTCTTTCGTGGAAACACGCTTAACGCACCTCCTGATCATTGACCAGGTGCCCCTGATCCAGGGTCAAAATTCGATGGCGCATACGGGCAACCAACGCCAGATCATGACTGGCCACCAGGACGGTAACACCCACCTGGTTAAAATTCTCAAACAGCTTCATGATTTCCGCAGAAAGATTGGGATCAAGGTTACCGGTAGGTTCGTCAGCCAGAATCAGTGGTGGTCGATTAACCACGGCTCGAGCCAGACCTACTCTTTGCTGCTGACCACCAGAAAGCTGAGCCGGATTCATTTTCTCTTTATCCAGCAAGCCAACCATATCCAGGGCAGCACGAACCCTTCCTGCACATTCATGTCGGGTGTAACCGGCAATAATCAGGGGCAAGGCAACGTTTTCGAAAACGGAACGATCGAAGAGCAGCTGGTGATCCTGAAAAACCAGCCCGATATTGCGGCGAAAATAGGGAATCTGTCCACGACTCAGTTGAGCCGTATCATGGCCACCCACCCAGATACTTCCGGAAGTAGGTTGCTCCATCAGCATGATCAGTTTGAGCAGGGTACTTTTACCTGCTCCGGAGTGTCCGGTAAGAAAAGCTATTTCACCCCGGTGCAAATGAAAGCTGGTTTGCTCCAGCCCCACATGACCTCCGGGATAACGCTTGGTGACATTGTCAAAGCGTATCATTCAGGCCTTCCCTGCTTCTTTATTGGTTTTGCTCATGGCTGTTTATTCTATCCGGGCAGAGCCCAATGAGAACTAGCCCGGATATCCAGAAATCTCTCTGCCTGTAAGGTGAAGCAACTCCCACCTTACAAACAGATCATCAGGCAGGTTACGGCTCAACCGGATCAAACAGGGCTTCTACAAACTCATCAGCAGAGAACGGTCTCAGATCATCGATCTGTTCCCCAACACCCAGGAAGCGGATGGGCAACTGCATTTGTTTGGACAGTGCAAACACCACCCCACCTTTTGCAGTGCCGTCCAGTTTGGTCAGAGCCATCCCGGTCAGGTTCACAGATTCATGGAAAATCTTGGCCTGATTAAGAGCATTCTGTCCTGTCCCGGCATCCAATACCAGCAGTACTTCATGAGGAGCAGAATCATCCAGCTTGCCCAGAACCCGCTTAACCTTACGGAGTTCTTCCATCAGGTTGTCTTTGTTGTGCAGACGACCAGCAGTGTCGGCAATCAATACATCAACACCCCGAGCTTTGGCGGCTTCAAAGGCATCATAAAGTACGGAAGCACTGTCAGCACCGGTGTGCTGGGCAATGACCGGAATGTCATTGCGTTCACCCCAAACCTGTAACTGCTCAACCGCTGCAGCACGGAAAGTGTCACCAGCCGCCAGCATCACCTTGCGACCTTCAGCCTGAAGCTTGCGAGCTACTTTACCGATGGTTGTGGTTTTACCAACACCGTTAACGCCCACAACGAGAATAACGTAAGGCGTTTTTTGCTCATCAATCACCAGCGGTTTGTCTGCTGGCTCAAGAATTTCCTTAAGTTCTGCCTTGAGCGCACTAATCAGGGCATCCGCATCATTCAGCTCGCGGTACTTCACCTTTTTGGTAAGCTTCTGGATGATTTCAGTAGTGGCTTCTACACCAACATCGGAAACCAGCAGCTGGGTTTCCAGCTCTTCCAGCAGATCTTCGTCAATTTCTTTTTTACCGACGAAGATTTCAGCCACACCATCAACAAAAGCATTACGCGTTTTGCCGAGACCACGCTTCATGCGGGCAAAAAAGCCCTTCTTCTCTTCCTGAGGCTGAACAGTTTCCTGAACAGCAGGAGTCGCTTCAACTTCAGCAGGAGTCTCTTCAGCTTCAGTAGGAGCCTCTACTTCTTCTACTGCTTCAACAGCAGGAGCTTGGGCTACAACTTCCGCAGGCTCTTCAACACTGGCTGCCGAGGGTTCAACAGGTGCAGCTTCAGAAACGGGGGAGACCTGCTCCTGAGGCTTAATTTCCTCGGCTATTTCAGAGGTCACAACCTCTGCTTCCGGTTCCTGTACAGGTTCCACCTGCACGGGCTCGACAGAAGTCACTTCTTCTGTCTTTTCTACAATCTGCTCTACAACTTCAGCTTGAACAACTTCCTCTTGGGGAGCTGCCAGCTCAGCTTTCGGACTCTCTTCTACTACCTGGGCAGGCTCGCTCTTTTTTTCTTCTTTGCGTCCCCAGGGCCAAAAACGTCGCTTAGCCGTTTTCTCATCACTTTTGCGAGAACCGAACATAAACTACTTCATCAGAATGGATTAAAAGGGTCACCGTATAAAAGCAGGTGGGTCTATTGAGTGGTGTATCCTATCTTACAGCTATTAACGAATGAAGCGTTTACCGTGAAAAATCTTTCATAGCCAGAGTATGAAAGGTCGTTTCCAGTACTGATACTTTCATACAACGAAAATACCTGTCACCAGTCCTTATTGCCTAAGTATTGTTCAGTATCACCGGGTACTGCGAACTTTCCGTCTGTTTATATGTCCAAGGACCTCGCACTAAAACATTAAGGGCTATATTGGATTCAGCACGTATGCTGCCAACAGTTGCCTGTTGGTATAGCCAACCCAATAATAGAGTCACCATCATGGACCAGGATCAACCTATCTCCAGCAGACGGATGCTCTACTGGAGCCTGGCAGTGATTGCAGCAGTTCTGACACTGGGTTACTTCGGTCACCAGACTCCGGATAATCCGCAACATAAGCGTTGTTACTACAACAGTCATTGTCTGGCACCTAAAGAAGCATCACTGAAAGTTCGCCCTATTGATCACGGCCCGTTTATCGACCTGGAGGTTGAAGTTTCCGACGGGCTCTCACAGAGATTTCCTCCCAGTATGGCCTGCAAGCGACCCGGTGAAACGGAACCTGCTAGCAGCCTGCTGGAAATACTGGTATCTCCTCAGAAACCTGTGGTTATCTCTTTGGGTAACTGATGTACAATCGCCCCAGTTTTTTACCGTAGAAAATCTTCTGTTTTAAGGTTTTTTCGCTCAAGGCTGTTAACTGGAGTGATCAATGGCACGACGACCTGCCGTCAAACAACGTCCCAACAAAGGGGGCGGACAATTAAGAATCATTGGCGGCCAATGGCGAAGTCGAAAACTGCCCGTAGCAGACCTGCCCGGCTTGCGACCCACTTCGGATCGGGTAAGAGAAACCCTGTTTAACTGGCTGGCACCTTATGTGCCGGGCGCAAGGGTTCTTGATTGTTTCAGTGGTACCGGAGCCCTGTCTTTTGAGTCTCTGTCCCGTGGTGCCAAAGAAGCCGTTATGCTTGAAGCCGCACCAGAGGCTGCTTCAATCCTTAAAAAGAATCTTGATACCCTTCAGGCCGAAAACGCCAGAGTGATTCGTACAGACAGTTTGAAGTGGTTGCAACAACCCGCAGACCAGCCCTATGACCTGATTTTTCTGGATCCGCCTTTCAGACAGGGATTGCTGGAAGAAACCTGCCAGCTTCTTGAAGGCAATGGCTACATCAATAAAAACACTCTGATTTACATTGAAGTAGAGAAAGAACTTTCTCCTCTGCCTGTCCCTGCCAGCTGGTCCCTTTCAAAATCAAAAACAGCCGGTCAGTTGAGTTATTACCTGTTAAGCGTTGAGCAGCTGGAAGCATAAAGAATTATGAGTGAAGTACAGTCCCCTTGTATCCGCCAGTGTGCACTGAACGAAGAGCAGGTATGCACAGGCTGCTATCGTAGCCGTGGAGAAATTGCGCGATGGAGCCGTGCCAGCGAAGACGAGCAAAAGGAAATTGTGCTTAATGCCCTGAAACGCTCAGACACCCAAAGACGCTAAGTCTTTTTAATAGAGGCTTTATCCTACTGAATCCATGGCAGAGTTTTCACTCTGCCTTTCACCGCCTCAGGGATTTAGAAGCTGGCTCATCCATTCTTTGGTAAACCGACGCAATAAATTCAGACTCCTCCTAATACCACTGGAGCAGGAGCTGATACCCCGTTGTTGAATTGAGCAATTCATCATAAAGCTCCAGAAGGCCTGCAAGAAAAGGCTGGGGAAGATCCTCATACCAGCTATCGTCTATCGGCAGAGCTTCTATATCTTCGCCTGTATCATTAATCAAATCGCTGTATAGAAAGAGGATCAAATGGTAAAGGTGAGAGTGAGGGTCCAGCAGGTTACTGCCTTCAACTTCCTGAGCCAGAAAGTTCACCAAACTGATGGCAATCCCTTTTAAAATAAACAGTTTCAATAATGATTTCTTTTTACAATCTGAACAGACGGATTCTGTCGGCTGCTTTTTTTCGGGCGGATCAAACGCACCATTTCCCAGAATTTGAAGGGATTTAGTAGAAGAAGAGGGGCCGATGTCAGGGGGGTTGAACAGAAAACAAGGAGGATTCTGTCGATACAAATCAATTCCGGCCTGCAGAGAAATATCAGTTACAGGATTCATCCAGAACGCCGAGAAAATGAAAGCACTGACCGGGCTCAAAGCACCACACTCGTCACTCGATATACGCTAACAATAGCTGAACGAGCGATACAAATCCTATCACCAAAAAACAACATCCCCCACGCGATAGTGGACTTAACCTATCGTTCTAGGTAACCTTCTCGCCGCTGAGAATATTCAAAAACAGCCTCTTTTCAGACGAGAACTCTAAGGAGTGGTCACATGAAACAACCCGTCCGTATCGCAGTCACAGGTGCAGCAGGTAACATCAGTTACTCCCTTCTGTTCAAAATTGCTGCCGGTGAAATGCTGGGCGCGGATCAGCCAGTTATTCTGCAACTGGTTGAGATTCCTCAAGCTATGGACAAGCTGCGTGGCGTGGCCATGGAACTCGAAGATTGCGCATTCCCGCTGGTACACGGCATCAGCCTGCACGACAATCCATTCGACGGCTTCCGTGGCATTCACTATGCCATGCTGGTAGGCGCTCGTCCTCGTAGCAAAGGCATGGAGCGTGCAGACCTGCTGGAAGCTAACGCTGTTATCTTCGCCGAGCAAGGTAAAGCCCTGAACGAAGTAGCTAACCGCGACGTTAAAGCTCTGGTAGTAGGCAACCCTGCCAACACCAACTGCCTGATTCTGTCCCGTAACGCTCCAGACCTGGATCCTTCCCAGTTCTGTGCAATGACCCGCCTGGACCACAACCGTGCCAAAGGCATCCTGGGCAACAAGCTGGGCGTTAACCCATCCGACATCGACGGTGTTTGCGTTTGGGGTAACCACTCTCCAACCATGTACCCTGATGTACATCACGCTACCGTTCTGGGCGAAGAGTCCGCAATCAGCCAGATTGACGAGAGATGGTACAAGGAAGATTACACACCTCGCATCCAGAAGCGTGGTGCTGAAATCATTGAATGGCGTGGCCTGTCTTCCGCTGCTTCTGCCGCTCAAGCTGCTCTGGATCACATGCATGACTGGGCTCTGGGCAGCAACGGCGAAGTGGTCAGCATGGGTATCATCTCCGACGGCAGCTACGGCGTAGCCAAAGGCATTTACTACTCCTTCCCATGTGTCTGCGAATTCGGCAGCTACCAGATCATTCAGGGTCTGGAGATTAACGAATACGGTCAGAGCATGATGAAGAAGACCGAAGAAGAACTGCTGAGCGAGAAAGCCGCTGTAGATCACCTGCTGCCAGCTGAAACTGCAGAGTCTCGCGAGAACCTGAGAAAGTCTGACCGTACTGGCCAGACCGCCTTCGATAACGGCCTGGACAAGGCTGATATCTACTACAAGGCTGATCGCATCTGCTGATCAGACTGGAGCCTGACCGAGAATAGACAGCTCGGTCAGGCTCCCAGGAGCTGATCCCCTCAGCTCCTGTTTCTCATCTTTCTGCAAACCCCCGCCTCATTTACTAGTCTTAGATGCTTTAGTCACCATCCGGCGATCTCAGGATGCTTTCATGCGCACGACTGTTGTTACTTATTGTGTCTTTTCTGCTCGGCCTGCATTCTTCAACGATTCTGGGAGATCAAAAAGAGAAACAGGAAGACGAGTCAGACGAAAATAGTGCTCACTTGGAAGTGCCTGATGAAGAACCTGAAACAACCATCTGCCTGGAAACACTGACGATCCGCTTTCCAGATGAGAAAGAATTTGTCAAAAACCTCTCCCGTTTTCTACAGGAAACAAATCAGGACTGTATTGAGTTGGTTTCAGATCCGAACCACCAGCCTGATGAGAGCAATTTTAATAGCTATGTAATCCCAGAAACAGCTAGCACTCCCCTACCTCAGAACCAGAGACGGATTCTCCAGGGCAGGTTGCTTGACTGTCTGTTAGACAACCGTTCCTGTCTAAACTTCAACAAACAAGCCATGGGCTATTGGTATCAGGATGGTAGTTCTGGAGGAATATTTATACCGTCCACGGCAGAACAAAACGATTCATCTCAAGAAGCGATAATGAATATGTTTCTGGGTATTTTCAGGAACCTTTTACGACTGTTCTTGATGCTACCGGAACCCAGTGAAGGAGATCGTGAAGACGCCTCTGAAGAACAGGGAAGACCTATCTTTCGATCGTATAGAAATGAGCTCAGAAGAAGAGCTGAAAGAAGGAGCCGGAGAGAGCAAGCCAGTAATCCTTATAAACGCAATCGTGATCGCAGTAGAAGCCCCATTCGTAAACGGCCAAAATCCGACAACTCAGAAAGGCCCAAATACAATGAAAGATAATACTACTGAGTTATTTTACCTCTGTCTTTCAACCCTACCCGTCCTTTTTTCCAACTCCACACCTTCTGTCATTAGTGGGACTCGTCTGGTTATCTGCCTATCCAGATTATGGGCAATGCCTTCGGCGAAATGTTTGGCTCTTTCGGCTACCTCTCCTGCAAACAATTCATCCACTGTGCTTTTGAAAATTGACAGCCACTGCGACATAAAAGCCGGTTCAAACGGAATCTTCTGAAACAGATTCAGGTGAGGTTGCAGTGCATTACCCCTGTAGTGCTCAGTGCGCAGCAACAGAGATTCCCAGAAAGTAAACATAACGGGTAAGTGATTTGGCCAATCAACTTCAGCGACTTCATCGAAGATTGGCCCTAATACCGCATCATCACGAATATGCTGATAGAACTCGCTGATCAGTTGATGAACATCCTGAGGGGTTTCAATATCTTTCATGGTAAAGCCATCTCGAGTAGCTTGATTGATCTTAATTCTAATACTAAAACCCATAACATGCATTTATTTTGCACATTATCAATTAATGCTCTCTTTTTCTGACTTATAAATAGAAAAGCAGAGCCAAACCTCAGGCTCTGCTCCCTAAAAGTCAGTTCACCTTGAACTCAGGGCTAACTCCTGTGAACGGCTTGATCTTGCCGGTAAAGATGGTCTTTTTATCACCCTTGTGAACAATCCTGTAGGTTCCTGCAGGAGTCCCTTCGGGAATAAACCACTTGATACGGGCCTGACTGGTTCCCCAGAAACCGTCTATCCGTTTCCAGATGTACTGGGTTTCCCAGTCATTGTCTGTCGCCACAACCTGCCAGTTACTGCCTACTTTGCGTTGTACTTCAACAAACGTATCCATGGTTTTAAGATTGTTTCTTGGGTGCCCGGTCCAGAACCTGACCTTGACCTTCTCTCCCGCCTTGTAGGATGCATAAACTTCGGAAGCATCCACCAGCTCACCAAAAGATTTGCCGATCGGCGTCTGGTCATGAACTACACCGGTCGTAAAGTTTGCCTGGAAGCCACTCAGATCACGAGGTTCAGGTCCAGACACAACGTTTGCACCAGACTTCATAGCAGTAGCCATATCGTTAAATGTCTGACGATAAGCAGGCAACGTCCAGGGACCAAAATGGGTAGAGCCGCCTTCATAATGCTGCTTCGCATACTCTTCCGGTGTCGTTACATAACCGGCATAAGCATTGGAAAGCCCGGCAATGGTCGAGTAATGAATGTCAGGCATTACATCTGTCACCTCCTGCCTGATTCTCCGACCGGACATAACTGTAAACTCTCCAGGCACAGCCAGAATCGCGAACTGACCTATACGCAGGATGGAAGCTGGAAGAACCTCAGGCGTCCAGGGAACAGGGAAGGCTTTGCCCGTTGCCAGAAGTACAGGCTTGGGTTTGTGGCACTCTCTATCCGCCTCCGATGGGAAAAACAGTACCGTAGACAGAATACTTGAGATAACGGTAGGTTGAAGCTGACCTTCATGCCAGGTATCTCCTGCGGGTCTGCCATCTTCAGTGCCTGCTGCGAAGGAATAGCCTAATGCTGCAACACAGGTGTTGCGGCTTTGGCCATCTGCAAAGTAGCGTCCATCAACACTCTGATTGCTGTAGTCCCTAAAAGCATGGCGGAAATCGATAGGTCCAGATAGCTGCTCACCGGTTCCGTTGAAGATATCCCAGGCTTTATCAAACTGCCGTTCACCAATAATACGAGTGTTTTCAAACTCATCCTCAGTGGGCCCTTTGCCATTGAGCCAGAGGTTAGACGTCATATCCCCATTATTGGACTGAGCAAAAGCCGCTACAAAATGATCATGGCCGGAAGCCGCCATCTTTCTCTCAAACAGATATTGGGCGTAGCCTTTGTTATCCGAAGAAAGCAGAGTATTTTCCATAGTCATGGAGACCGGGTGAACAGCAAACCAGCTGATCATGCCAACAGGTTGATCCCCTCGCATAAATCTCAGAACTCTCATATCCGGATCAATGCTGGAGCCATAGTGTTCACGCTCCTGGAGCGGGTTATTGTTGTAAGCAATCAGACTGCGATTCATGCTGGCATTATCAAGCTGACCACTGGCATACAAAACCCGACCCGGTGCCAGATTTTCATGGGCCAATTCTACAGCCTTGAGAATACCCTCAACCATGGCATCGTAGTTCTGCTCAATAAAACCACCGATAGTGAAGTTGTAGAGTGTGTAGTGAGACTGACCACCTACAGCAGCATGAGTATGAGTGGCTGACAGCACTATATTTTCTGCTGAATACAACCCCGGATACCGACTTTCAAGTGCCTCGGAAACCTTCTGATTGACGGCTTGAAACACCATCCCAGCATCCACATTTACGAATACCACTCGCTTGCCATTGGGCTGACCAATGATAAAAGTCCGGGCGAACTGCCGATTATGTATCCCAGAACTTTTTTGCGCCGTATCGGCGTAACCCATCATCCCTATTTCTGCAGCAGTGCCTGTAACATCCCACTTGCCGATACCGATCAGATAATTATCGGTCGTTGCACGACTGCCAGTAGCAAAAAACATCAGAGAAAAAGTCAGGAGCAAAAAACCACTCAACCTGGCGGTCAATAATGTCGCTATCTTATTGCGAATCATGATTTGTCCATTCTTATTATTTTTCGATGCTGGCTATCCGTGTATGGATAGCCGAATGAAAAGCCACTTCTACCGGCTGCCCAGATCATTCCAGCGACCCGCCTTCCAGGCGCCAGAGTCAACAGCAAAATTGATATGGGTAGTCGAGTGGGTTCCCAGAACCTTTCTTAACTGCTTCGCTTCAGCAGCATTGAGAGGCACATCAAAAGTAGAACCAGGGAACTCAGATGGACAGACAGACGCTCCCTGTTGAACCTGACCACTGCCTGAAGAGATTTGCCAGCTTCCATTGGATAAACGACAGGCATAAGGCAGATCCTGATTCCAGGCAAGCTTCATAAATCGATTGCCTGTCGATTTGAAAACAGCGATTCGACCGTGAGCAAAAGCATTGTAGGTATCTTCAGGACCGACTGCCCAGAGCTGCTTATTCAGTCGTCCTGAACTCTTATCCAGATCGCTTTCTTCAAGCATATCCAGACCAAAGGCATTCACGCCGTTTTCTATACCCACTCTGGCTTCATCCGCCGAAACCACATCATGACAAAAATGGTTATGGCACTCCTGGGATCTCAGAAAACGATCAGCATCGGTATAGTCACGATTTACATCAATAGAAGCGACACCAATATTCTTTTCAAAACCACTGCCCAGCATCACTCCCGGGATAGTACCGCAACCGGTGGAACCACCACTTTTGTAGAAGAATACCCGCTTGCCACTTTGTCTGACCTGTTCGAAAGTCAGGTCCATAGGGACGGTTTGACAACTGCTGATGGTATAAACGGAGTCTCCCATCCATTCAATGTCCTTCTGCAGCTGCTGATAGCCTTTGTTATCTCCTTTGATATCATCCTGCAGGAAGAAAAATACAACATCATTGTCGTCAGCCCCTTTGAGCCAGCTGTCCACCTCTGCCAACATCCTTCTCATGGTGGTTTCTTTCTGGCCACAATCCGTTGAGTGACAGACTCTCAGATAGTTACTGCCCGCCCTGACGTCAAGCTCAAAAAACCGGACACCCAGCTGCAACTGCTCAATCATGGCTCTTCTATGGTTAGGCCCGGGAATCAGCTGTGCACTGAAATAGGCGGTACTGTTAAAAGCATTATGAGAAGCAAGCACCGTGGTTTGACGAACTGGAGCTCTATAACCAAGCGACTCATTGATATCCAGAGCCAGCTCCTCAGCGGAAGCACTTCTTGCAGAGACTTTGAAAGAATCAATATTATCTTCCAGCCAGTCACCGGGCCTTTTCTCCAGATTTGAAGTACTGCGGGTGAGGGTTTTGTACTTTTTACCTTTATTGAATTCCGGGTATTCAAACACCTCAACATTGGACTTGCCCGCCACAATCATGGAAGAAGCCTTGTTTCTTCCCAGAGCGAAGTGATTGAGATCACTGGCTGACTGACCCTCTTCAAGGCAGACAGGTGTTCCACGAAACCCGGGATGTTCAAAAAGACAGGCAAAGTTGCCACTCTCACGAGAACGAACCTTGAATGAACTGATGGCGTCATCAAGATCATCCATCTTGTAGGTATTGGCCATAACGACGGTTTTTTTACCACCGTAGCTACCATGCTCATAGATGGTTACATAAGCATCGCCGTACAGTCTTATAGAAGAAATCCTGTCATTGGGCGACGAGCCTATCCAGCCAACATCACCCTGGCCGTAACACCATTCTGACCCCTGATACTCAGGATGTTCGTAAAAACAGACTTTATTGTCCTGTGCAGAAGCAGCCTGACTTCCCAATGCGAGAAGCAGGCAGCAGCCGAGCGTTTTAATTTTCATTTTGTCAGTGCCAATATTTATTTTTATTATTTTGGTACTAAAGTACCAGTTTCAGGCTGTACGCATCGAATGATCCGCAACAGTCCCGTAAACGTATTAAAACAAAAAGATATGTATTTTTGTTTACTTTTTATCCTCTTATAATCGAACGTCTTTTGTCGAATACTTTTCTTTCGTGACCGGGCACCTGATTTTGAAATGAGCGCTACTTCATTGTTTCAACCTAACTTCTGGATTTCAGGCCCACACCGACAGACGCTCTGGTCACCACTGGTTCGCAAAAGCCAGGTACCCGAGAGAACCCGGGAACGACTGAATCTGGAAGATGGGGACTTTCTGGATCTGGACTGGTGTGGAAGTCATCAGGACTCACCGTTGGTTATTTTGCTCCACGGACTGACGGGCAGCTCCAACTCAAAATACATTCTGGGCTTGCAGCACCAGTTGCTTGAGCGCAACTGGCAGAGTGTTGCTGTAAATTTTCGCAGCTGCAGCGGAGAACCCAACCGTTTACCCCGCAGCTACCATTCCGGTGACAGCAAAGAACTTGAAAGTATCCTGAATGTCATGAGCCGCCGTTTTCCAGGACGAACAATGGCTGCTGTGGGTTACTCACTTGGTGGCAACGTGTTGCTCAAATACCTGGGAGAACAGGCTAGAAACTGCCCCTTAACCTGTGCTGTCGCGGTTTCTGTCCCTTTTCGGCTGGATATCTGTGCGGCCAGAATGAACATCGGTCTTTCTCGCATCTACCGGGACCGGTTTCTGAGAGATCTGTATCAGCAAGCTTACGACAAAATTGACATGTTTCAGGAACAGGGAAAAAGAGAAGAAGCGGAACAATTGTCAAAACTGATTTGCGGCACCCAAATAAAAACATTTGAAGAGTTTGATCACCGGATCACAGCACCGCTCCATGGCTTCAAAAGTGGTATGGATTACTATCAACGCTCAAGCAGTCGCTACTACCTGAAAGACATTGCCCGGCCTACTCTGATCATCCACTCAGAGGACGATCCCTTTATGACTCATAAAGCACTGCCCACAAAGGGAGAGCTGTCTCAGGATATACGTTTTGAACTCACACCTTCGGGTGGACATGTCGGCTTTATCAGAGGCTCCATTCTAAATCCGGACTACTGGCTGGAAGAACGGATTCCTGCTTTTCTGGAGAGTTATTTGTCGTGAGCATTCTACCCTGTGAATAAACCTGACGGCCTTTGAAGACAGTCAGATTTTCTGGCGCAGAATACTCATAGGTACATAGTACTCACTCAACAACTCTTTAAATTCTGATTCTGCAGCATCACTGATATAAGGCCGGTCCATCAAAAGGATTTGATAAAAAGCTCTTCGGAACAGCTGCTTTGGCAGCACTTCGCCTTCTTTCAGAAAAGCAGCGGTCACCAGCTCCTGCCAACTGCTCAGAACCATAAAGTTATTCAACGCAAGGGCTTCAACTTCATGCTCCTGCACTCTCATGACACCTGACGACACCAGGCCGGTAACAATACCTTCGAGAGTTTGCAGGGAGAGCCGGGCAAACTGCTGATAAACAGCCCGGAGTTCATTGCTTCGGTTCATCACACCATGTACGTCCCGGTATATAAAACGGAACTCCCACATACCCGCCAGAGCGGCTTCAATGAATATTCGTTTATCCTGAAAATCCATAGGACGGTCATCCGGAACCGTAATTCGGGTCGCTATGCTGTCAATCAAACGCTGAAAGAGCGCCAGGATAATCTCGTCTTTATTCCTGAAGTGGTAGTAGAGGTTCCCCGGTGAGATCCCCAGATCTGCAGCAATATGGTTGGTGGTAACCGCCCTTTCACCCTGGTCGTTGAAGAGCTCCAGAGCCCTGTCCAAAATGCGATCCCGAGTTTTAACAGCCATAGTTACCCTTGAAATCCTGCCAACAAATCGATAAATTCCAGTTTAGAGTAATTACTCTAAACCAGATTGAGTCAAGCATAAAGCCAGAAGCAACCGGTGTCAGCCAATCAGTACTTCGACAACCACCTGCTTCGTTAACGCCCCCTGGGGCCTGAGCGAGATAAACTGCTCAGTCGAACTCCAGGCATAAAATAAGAACAGATCTGCCTAAGGAGACCTGCATCATGAGCGTTACTGAAATTGATCAGCCTACAGAGACGAGGTCATCGGATCAAATGACTAACGATATATCCACCAGCCAGATAGCAGGTATGAAATCTTCTCTGGAAGCTCAGCGACAGGCGTTTCAGAAACAGCCCAGCCCCTCTCTTCAAGAACGTCGGGAATGGCTGAAAAAACTGAAAGAAGGTTTGAAGAAGCATCAGAAAGCTCTGGTTGACGCTATGAACCGGGACTTTGAAGGCCGTGCCGAAACAGACTCTCTGCTGGCCGAGTTCATGCCCTCTTTCACCTCCATCGATTATTGCAGCAAGAACCTGGCTAAATGGATGAAGCCCAGTAAGCGACATGTATCCATTACATTGCAACCAGCATCGGCCAAGGTGATTTATCAACCTCTGGGCGTAGTGGGTATTGTTGTACCTTGGAACTATCCACTCTTTCTGGCCGTAGGCCCCCTGGCAACCGCTCTGGCTGCGGGTAACCGTGCCATGATCAAAATGTCAGAATTCACTCCGGCCACCTCAAAACTGTTTGCCGAAGTCATTGCCGACATCTTCCCATCCGACCTGGTTACCGTTATCAATGGTGAAGCAGAAGTAGGTGCAGCTTTCACCGCTATGCCCTTTGACCATATTCTCTTTACCGGCTCCACACAGGTTGGACGACATGTCATGTCGGCTGCGGCTAAAAACCTGACGCCTGTTACTCTGGAACTGGGCGGCAAATCACCCGTTATCATTGACGACGACTTCCCGATACAGGAAGTGGCTGAGCGTGTTTGCTACGGAAAATCTCTCAATGCCGGGCAAACCTGCGTTGCACCGGATTACATACTGGTGAAAAAGCAGCGCAAGGAAGAGTTTGTAGAAGCCTATCTCAAGGCGTTCAGCAGCATGCACCCTTCCGTTAACAACAGTAAAAACTACACCGCAATTATTAACGAAAGACAGCATGAGAGACTGTTGAGCCACCTGGAAGATGCCAAAAGTAAAGGGGCTGAAATCAGAGTGGGCAATAACGAGGAAATAACAGATGGTTCCCGCCGTCTACCTCCCCATCTGATCCTGAATGCCACTGAAGACATGAGTGTTATGCAGGAAGAGATCTTTGGCCCTCTGCTGCCGATCATTGAAATAGACAGCATTGATGAAGCCATTCAGTTTGTTAACGAACGTGCCCGTCCATTGGCTTTGTATTACTTTGGAGAAAATCGCGCGACACAAGATAAGGTTCTGACACAAACCCACTCCGGCGGTGTTTGTCTGAACGAAACCCTGTTCCATGTTGCCATTGACGATATGCCATTTGGTGGTGTCGGCCCCTCGGGTATGGGTCACTACCATGGGCATGAAGGCTTCCAGACACTTTCGAAGGCTAAAGCCGTCTTTAGCAAGGGACGATTCAACAGTGCCCGTTTTATCTTCCCTCCCTATAACACCTGGCTGAAGAAGAATATGATCAAGTTCCTGTCAGGATCATAAGCCAGTTACTGATAAAGCAGTTTGGATATCCGGCCTTTTGAGAGGTCGGATTCCAACTATCTGGACCACGCCTTTTGCTTACTCTGCCTTTTTTAGCCATATCATTTACTACCTCATTCCAGCTTTCTACGGACCAAAATGCATGAAAAAGGCAGCTATCTCGCAGGCAAGACAAAGTAAGTCAGGTACTTGGGTTTGTCACCCATGTCTGATTTCGCTACCATTCGCCCCTTAATGTTCAGGAATACTCATCATTCCGGGCATCAAAACATTTGTGAAGTCATAGAGTTTTCGGACACAGGCCATCCCCTTCGTTGTGCAATCAATGGGAGCAGGTCAACCGAGCTCAAAGGCTTCCTGGGACATCAGCAGGAAATGCACTTTCAATGAGCAAGGTAATCTACCCCGGCACTTTTGACCCTATTACCAAAGGCCATCTGGACCTTGTGGAACGGGCTGCAAGAATTTTTGATGACGTGGTCATTGCGGTGGCAGAAAGCCCCAAGAAAAAACCTCTGTTTGATCTGAAGACACGGGTTGCACTGGCAGAGGAAGTCACAGCTCATCTTGATAACGTTTCTGTGACCGGCTTCAGCTCCCTGCTGGCCCACTTTCTGGAAGAGCAGAAAGCCACGGTCATCCTCAGGGGACTCAGAGCCGTTTCTGACTTTGAGTATGAGTTCCAGATGGCGAACATGAACCGGATTCTGGCTCCCAGCGTAGAAAGCCTGTTCCTGACACCTGCTGAGCAATACTCCTATATTTCTTCTACTCTGGTACGAGAAATCGCCTCACTGGGTGGAGATATCGACAAGTTTGTTTCTCCCTGTGTTCAGGTAGCCCTGAAGGAAAAGTTTGGCCCAAAAGCCAATAGCTGATAGAGCACCCTGAGCTACGGGTGACGGCTTGAGCTGAACAGCTCAGGCGGAAGTGGAGATTACATCATGTCCCTGATCATTACTGATGATTGCATCAACTGTGATGTCTGCGAGCCAGAGTGCCCCAACAGTGCTATTTCTCCCGGTGAGGAGATCTATGAGATTGATCCTAATCTTTGTACTGAGTGTGTGGGCCACTATGACGAGCCTCAGTGCCAGCAGGTTTGCCCTGTCGACTGCATTCCCAAAGACCCGGACAATGTCGAGTCTAAGGATGAGTTAATGGAGAAATACCTGATTATCACGGCTGCAGCCTGATAATAACGGCAACTATTTTGGAGCCTGTCCAGAAATAGACAGGCTTCTAATCCAGAAACTCTCCTCGCTGATACTCTTGAACCGCCTGCATCACTTCTTCCCGGGTGTTCATCACAAAAGGTCCGTACTGAACCACCGGCTCATTCAGCGGGTTACCCGCCAATATCAGAACCCCGGCTTTCTCTTCAGCACTCAGCTCCAGCTCATCACCTTCTGAAAAAACGCCCAATTCCGAATTACCAATTATTCGACCCGATTTGCTGCCCACTTTTACCTGACCACGGTAAACAAACACCATCAGTTTTTTCTGACTCAAAGGCAGAGTCATAGTCCCATTGCCGTCAAATACTAAATCCAACAGCAAGGGTTCAGTAATCTCTCTCTTCAGTGGCGCGGATAGCTGCTCGCCATCAATTTCCAGCTCTCCCAGCAACAACCTTCCGGACCATCCTGCTTCTGAAAAGACGGGCAGATCTGATGCTTTGATATCACTGTATTCTGGTGGACTCATTTTCTGTGCAGCAGGCATATTCAACCAGATTTGAAAACCGTGCAGCTGATCGTTTTCAGGAACAGGCATTTCAGAGTGAACAATCCCTCTTCCAGATTTCATCCACTGCACACCACCTGACTGAATGGTTCTTTGATTGCCCAGATGATCCTCATGTCTGAAACCACCGACTTTCATATAAGACAAAGTCTCAATACCGCGATGGGGATGAGCTGGAAATCCGGCACCCAGATCACCGGAACCGTCTGCCTTGATCTCATCCAGCATCAGAAATGGGTCCATCAACTGATGTGAGCCCGTCCCCATCACTCTTTTAAGTTTTACGCCAGCCCCATCGGAAGCGGGCCTGGCGGAAACTACTTCCAGTAAACTTCTTACTTCAGTCACTTCACGCCACCAGCTGATCGATTCTTTCTGCGGCTTTATCCAGCGCAACGTCTCTTGTATCGCCTCCTTTAGCCAGCCCTTCTGCATAGATAAACTCAACGTCGGTAATGCCAATAAAGCCCAGAAAGTGTTCAATCAGAGCAGTTTGTGTATCCATAGGAGTTCCGTGATAGACACCGCCTCTGGCCGCCAGAATGTAAGCTTTTTTGCCTTGCAAAAGGCCTTTGGGTCCTTGCTCGGTATAACGGAAAGTTATGCCGGCACGGGCAATGTGATCAAAATAGGTTTTCAGTGTGGATGGCATGGTGAAGTTATAAAGAGGTAACCCCATCACCAACACGTCGGCTTCATTCAGCTCTTTAATCAACTCATCTGACAGTTGTACAATTTTTTTCTGTTGTTCATTTCGCTCCTCGTCAGGAAGACCAAACCCCTGAAAACTTTCAGCGGTCAGGTGAGGAATAGGCTTGGAAACCAGATCACGATAGATCACTTTGTCCACGGTTTGGGCTTGAACAAACTTTTCAACAAACTGTCTGGATAATTGTCCAGACTGCCCTTCGGCGCCAAACAGGCTGGAATCAATATGCAGGATAGTGCTCATGTCTTATCTCCGGATTATTTATCAGTGGAAGCTAGCTGACCCTTGAAGGATCAACTAGCTTTCTTCGCTCAAGGCTGTTAGTAACATTTGTTAATACTCAATTTAATATCGATTTTTATGGATAAAAAGCGCAAAATACTCCGCATAACTATCGAATTATTAGATTAAAATCAGCCTATGGCCAAAGTTACCCTGGAACAGTGGCGAATGCTGCATGCTGTGGTTGAGCATGGCGGCTTCGCACAGGCAGCCGAAGTTCTGCACAAAAGTCAGTCAACAGTCAGCTATGCCGTCAACAAGCTCCAGCAGCAACTGGATGTTGAAATTCTGGTCATCAAAGGCCGTAAGGCCGAGCTGACTGAAGCGGGTAGGGTTCTTATCCGTCGCTCCCAATCCCTGCTCAAAGAATCAGAAGCTATTGAAAAGGTGGCTGACAGCCTGTCCCAGGGCTGGGAAGGTCGTATTACTCTCGGTGTGGATGTTATATTCCCGCCCAAACTGCTTTCCACTTGTCTGAAAAGACTGTCTACCGAATGCCAGCAAACCCATGTTGAACTGGTTGAAACCGTTCTTTCAGGCACAACAGATATGCTGGCTACCGGTCAGGGCGATTTGGTGATCAGCGGCTTGGTTCCCCAAGGGTTCATGGGAGAGCCCTTGATGAAAGTGACCTTTAAGGCTGTGGCCCACAAAGATCACCCTCTACACCAGTCAGGAAGACCTCTGAGCCTGGACGACCTCAAGCAGCATCGACAGATTGTCATCAGAGATTCAGGCATTAAACGACAAGATGCGGGTTGGCTTGAGGCTGTTGAAAGGTGGACAGTCAGTCATATCAGCACATCTGTCAGAATGATTTCGGAGGGCCTGGGTTTTGCCTGGCTACCGACATCCCACATAGAAAAAGAACTTGAATCTGGCTTGCTAAAACCCCTGGACTTGTTGCCACACGGTTCACGACGCCATCAGATCTATCTGATCTACTCTGACCAGGACTATGCCGGACCTGCTGTAAAAGCTCTGGCGGATATTTTCAAGGAAGTTTGCGCTGCACCTCTGGACAGTCAAATCCTGACGACAGATGCTGTTTAGTGCAACCAAACGTTAATGATCATACACACTCCGCTCATCCTGAGCTTGTCGAAGGATACTGGTATGCACTTCGACAGGCTCAGTGCGAACGGTATGGGGTTTAGCGCTTAGATGTACCAAGAGCCTGTTCGCTAACTCTGAATAGATCTATTTATTGGTCTATCTTGCTGTTTCATAGCCACTTTCCAGCGCAATGCCATTGATAGCGCCTTTTGAAAAGTGATCTAAGCTGGTACAGCAAAGCAACTGACTAACTAAAAAATAATGAAGCACGTACTGCTTGCCTTGCTGCTCTCAAGCTCCTTCGTGGGAGCTTCAGATACCTGTCCAAACCGGCACCTCATTGAAGTGTTTGCGCGTCATTTCGAATATGATAAACCTATTAACGATGCCGACATCTATCAGATAAAAAATGATAAAAATTCATACGTTGGCAAAACCGATGATAACGGTATTCTCTTTTTTGAAGTCTCCGACCTTAAACCTTTCACCCTTTATATAGAGGTTGATGATGGTTATTTCAGCTACCCTCGTATCCACTCAGGCTATATAGAGCCGAGAGTAAAACTATACACGGGTGAAAACCAGCGAGTAACTTTCCAGGTTCCCACGACTTATATTTACGCTTTACTGGAACACTCTATGCGCTACCGCTTCACCTCAGAAGCTTTGCCCGGGAGATGTCACGTTGTCACAACAGTCACCCCACATGACAAGACACTGAAAGATTGCCCCCATGGGTTAAAAGATGCTGTTGTGGAACTGACGCCAAGCACTCATGAAGGTCAATACTATTTTGACATGATCAGCTTTGGTCCATTTAGCTGTAAAACAGACCTGCCGATTAACATGCTCGTCTACAGCCACATTAATAACATTTATAACCGTTTCACGGATCCACTGGCCATTTTTTCCGGTGACCGTCAGGTGTACCCGCCTCTAGAGTCGTTATCTCTGGATAAGACCTCAGAAGATGGAGGGGTTATGCTGTTAAATGTTAAGCCCAGTAAAGACCCCTACACCATTAAAGTGACTCACCCGAGATACACGCTGACTGAAGCGAAGTTTATCTGCCACCCTGACGCCCTGATAAATATCAGCCCACCACAAGGTCCCAGGGTCATTTCGAGTACCGCTACCGATTGTCCAGAAAGTCAGACAAAGGATTGGAAAAACTCAGACGAGTTTGTCTGGCTGGAACAATGCTGGATGTTCGAAGTGACACCGTTTCTAAAAACCATACACAATGGATCGAGAAACACTTTGGGCTCAGATAGGGGTGAACAATGCTGGCGTACAGAAGTCAGCCCCATGATGAGACTGATTCAGATACACGCAAGGAAAGAGGCTCAGCCAATCCTTCGAAGCTCTCCCAGCTTCCCGTCGGACCCGTAAGAGATTTCGAAAGTACCGTGAACGCCCTCACGGGTTACGAACTTCAGCAGGATGTCATAGGGCAGGCTCATACTGAAGCCTTCCCGGGTATTCACCTGCACCCGGTTTTTCTTGCCCTGATAATATTGCAACACCTGTTGCGAATTCAGACTGATAGAGAAGGTGGCCTTATTCATCTCGGACTCCATTCCTCATGTTCAATCAAGCTCTCTTGAATATAAAAAGCTCTGGAAAGTTGATCAACTGTCAAAATCCCAGATCTGTATTATTTTAGCTTGAAAGTATTTTCCTCTCCAAAGAGACTCTCATCTCTCTGAAGCTTTATACATCTGGCCCTTCAAGAGTCTAAAAATTGACGCATCCATTGAATCATCAGCCCGCTATCCACCTCTTCCTGCTGAGCCAGCAACCTACAGAGTAGTCTTTGGAAAGCTCCGCATGCTCCTAGGCAGTCAGAAACTATTGGCCATGACTTCCGCTTGATCTGGTGACTAAAACAGATGACCAGCAGCTTTTTGTCAGCTTTTGATAACCTCTGAACCCGACCAGATTCAATCATCGTGAAGACTAAATAATCTCGAAGTATCGTGCCAGCTCCCAATCTGTCACATGTTTTCTAAATTCCATTTCTTCCCACTCCCGGGTAGCCGAGTAATGCTCAACAAACGTATCACCAAAATACGTTTTTGCCGCTTCTGACACCTTCAGTGCCTGAGCTGCTTCATAGAGAGATCGCGGCAAAGCCAACTCTTCAGAAGACTCCTGAGCATATGCATTACCTGTAACGGGCGTTGTTGGCTCCAGCTTATGCTCAATACCATAAAGACCAGAAGCCAGCACCGCAGCCAGAGCCAGATAGGGACAGGCGTCGGCAGCCCCTAACCGGTATTCAACTCGTTGAGATTTTTCATTACCCGGAATCAACCTCAGGGCACAGGTTCTGTTCTCAACCCCCCAGGTAGCATGGGTAGGTGCCCAATAACCCGGTAAAAGACGACGGTAACTGTTGATAGTTGGCGCCAGTAAAGCCAGAAATTCAGGCATCAATCGCTGCTGACCCGCTATAAAATGTCTTTGTGCCGCACTCATCCCATTCGGCTGTGAGGCATCATAAAAAACCGATTGCCCTTCCTCATCCACCAGAGACATATGAATATGGCCACTTTGTCCAGCCTGCTCTGAAGACCAGCGAGCCATAAAGGTTGCCATCAAGCCATTTCGTTCAGCCAGCACTTTCATAAAGGTTTTAAAAAGGGCCGCCTTGTCCGCCGCTTGAAGAATGTCATCAACGACCAACGCGGCTTCAATCACTCCCGGGCCTGTTTCAGGATGAATGGACTCAATAGGAAAGTTCATGGACTGGGCCATACTGAGAATCTGGTGATACAGCTCTGCGTGCACAGAGTTGCGAATCACAGAATAACCAAAGGCATCGGGGGTAAAAGGTTTCAGATTCCTATAACCTTTTTCGCGAATGGAATCCGGTGTTTCCTGGAACAGAAAAAATTCATACTCACAGGCAGCTCTGGCCCAAAAGCCCATACTGGCTGCTTTTTCAATCACCCTGCGCAAAAGCCCTCTGGGACAAACCTGCTCGGCCTCACCAGAGAACTCAGCGAGAAACAGTAATTTATTATCTTCATAGGGCAACCTGCGTACGGTTTCCGGCAGAATACGTACCTGCTTATCCGGGAAGCCGGTATGCCATCCTGTAAAAGTAGTATTGTCGTATATTTGATCCTGACAGTCCCAGCCCAGCACCACATCACAAAATGAGAAGCCTGAATCCAGAGCAGAAAAAAATTTGTCCCTGCTCATGTATTTGCCCAACAAGACACCATCATTATCAAACAAACCCACTTTGACATGATTCAGCTTGCGTTGATTGACCAATTGCTTGGCTTCTTCAACTGTTTTTATTTTCTCAAGCTCAGACATAGTCTTCTCCAGCAGGAAACTTGGTGCCAGAGAACTATAGACAACCCTAAATAGCCTGCCATTTTTGAACACAACTTCATTAAAAAAAGTTCGACTACACTTTACAGCCTAAATCAGGCTGTAAGTTAAATGACGTATGAAGAACGGATCGGGCCAGAGTTGCTTTCTACCTATTATTCTTTACCCCACACTAATACTCAGCACTTTCACCCCCTCTTTAATGGCCTTTGATGAAAGTTTAATGGGAAAAGCCTGTCTTTCCTCAACTGAATCAGCCCCACTGTATTTCAAAAAAAATGAAAGAAAGAGAAACGTATGGGAGCAACAAAAATCATTTGGACAGGTCTTCAATGAATGGGCACTTTTAATGCCTGATGGTATGGGTCAACTTCTTGAGCAGATGCTTCCTGAGCTGGGAGGCTACCCTCTATACTGGCTTTATAAATATTTAAGCCATCCACATTCAGACTTCAGCGCCCCAGACCCCTTTTCGCCTCCTCCCGATGGAACCACTCCAGCCATCGAAACTAACCCACCAAGCCAATCTGTCATGATGCCCAAGTGTGTCTTGTTAATTAAGCCAGGACATACATTGAACAAATTGATGCAAATGGAAGAAGAACCCTGTGAGTATCGCCTGCTTCCGGGGGTGCATTGGGTTTATAAAACATTACCTTTCCAGGAAGGGGACGTCCTCACATCGGCTTCCGCTCCCTCTGCCACCATCACCGGTAGCAATCAAAACCCTGATGAAGAAAAGCCTGATGCCGAGCCTGACCCGGAAGACGGCAACTCTGATACCTCAATATTCCATGCAACGCCTGTGCTCAGGCTTGATCTCAGAAACAGGCGAACAGGGGAATACTACCGGCTAAGGAATATTCAATCCAACGAAACGCTGTCTACTGACCCCCAATGGCAATCTGTTGCAGTTCCGGAGGATTCAACACCTGCACGACAGCCGGCATCTTTCAGGATTACACCGGTTTTAAGATTAAACCTGAACAGTCAGAGCTCTTTCTCCTATTATCGACTCAGAGTGCAGGATTGGCGATCGATTATCCCTCCTGAAGAACTGGATAAAGTGCCCGTTTTAAAAGCAGCGGAATCTTTTCAAGGTGATGTTCTGATCGATTTTGCCAATTACTCGGAGTTACACAATCTCTTAATTGATCTGGAATTGATGCCCCTATCAGATGATTATCCACTTTGTCAGCGTTTATTCCGTAGTCAGGGTTTAACCATCCGCTTACAGAAACTGCTTTTCAGGGGAGACCATATCTGTGATCAGCCCTTCCCGGATGAAGACCCTTTTCAGGATTTTCTGGCCTTCAACCTAACCGGTAATATCCGCAAAGTTCCTGAAAGCAAGGATGAAAACTCAGGGAAACCTCCAGAAGAACAGCCAGTCGAATCGAGAGATGACCAAGAGCGCTCCCCTAACCCTCCACCACCTCCCGGAGATAATGCCCCTGATAAAAAACACTCAGATGACCCAACACCTCCAGACGATCCACCCCAGATCGAACCTTCTATAGAGACAGCTCTGACCGATATTGAAGTTGACCTTGCTGGCAGCCTTTTTAGCTTTTTGCTCAGCAGCAGCTCTATACACCAACATTTGCAGATCATTCTGAACTGGCTTGATCACCACCATCTGGGAAACCACAGTACTTTCGCCAGTCGATTAAAATCGTTGATTAACAGCAGATCACAGAAATTCCCGACTCAAGGAAGGCTTTCTGCAATAGAAGCTTTTGCGTTCAAGAAAAAAGAAAAGGAGTACAAAAGAAGAATGCAGTCGGGTTCTGCTTTGAGGAACTTGCTGGAAGCTGCGATAGAAGGCATAAATCATGAGCAAACACTCGAGCTCATGGCCTATCTGAATCATGACTTACCTGGTATCACGTGGTTAATGGATAATGGTCTGGCTCTTGAAGAGAGTCATTTGGCTCGACTACCTGCTTACAAACCTCTTCCTCTGCCAAAAGCTGCATCCGCGGATACACATAGACGGAGACTTTCATTCAGGCCCGCCAGTTGGGCAAGGCTCTCCAGCAAGCGCAGGTCGCGTCACCCCCCTCATCCTGGAGTGGTCGGCCAATCACAAGTTCAGTTATCTTCTGAAGCCAATGCACTGGTGGACCACCTGCTAAGTTGGGTTCACAGCATGGACGACTATGAGATGGTATTAAGCTGGCTGGATGAGAATCTTCCAGCCACAGCCCTGCAATGTTTACAGCAGTTACAGACGCTCATGAACCTGAAGGCCAGCTCAGCCAACTCCCTGACCGGGTTTTGGACCAATGCACCCACTGGCTCCAAAGCCTCCTTCTATGCCAGCAAAAGCCGTACTCAGTCTCTGGAAGTTTTTGTCAGCCTGCTGACAACGGAAGAAGTAGGATCAATGCTGACCTTTTCTCAACATAAACACGATGAGAAGAAAGAGGATGTGGTCAAAGAAAAACCCAGCCCCAAGCCAGTCCAAACAACAGAAGAAGATCCTGACACAAGCACAGCCCCATCAACAACTGGGGCGGCAGTCAATGCCTTTGCTGCATTTTATGCCTCATCAATACCGAGTGACAAAGCGGCTAAAAAGCCAGCGACTGAAAAAGATAAGCAGAAGCATGAAGACAAAGATAAGAAACCGGCGCCGTATGTTAATTTAACAATTCTTACGCCTGAGCCCACCGTGCCTGCATTGACCGATACTCAAAAATCCCAGCTGTTGAGGCTGATGCGGGTTATCAAAAATTTTCCTAGTTACAAGCTCTCCTTGATTTATCCTGTTGCATCCAGATGGTCAAGGAATATTGCACAAAAGAATTCAGGGGGTGATGACGCTGTTAAAAAAGCAGATAAAAAGACGGAAAAGCTGCTTGTAACTGCTTTCCAGCTCTATCCACCGTTTAAGAACCTCCCAGATACGCCTACCTATAATGAGCTCAATATCGTGTTTGGCACAATCAGACCCACAGATATTGAGATTAGCCTGACAGATCCTCTGGCCCTAGCCCTTGCGCATTTCATCAGTCATGAAAATCCTGAAGTTGTTGATGGGATGATGAGTGAAGTAGCTCCTGAGCCAAAACTGCCAGAAACTTCTGATACACCGCCCGTAGAAACAACCGATAAAGAGGAAGAGCCAGAAACCGAGACTCATGCTGAAGTACCCGTTCTTGAAAGTACACCAAGACTTCTTACTGTAGACGACCCTCCGCCAATGCCTGAGAGTCAGACAACACCTCCATTGCTGGCAGAGCCTTCTCAGACTAATCCTCTCAGAGAAAGACTCAGAAGAATGACTTGGGACATCAGTCACCTGCAGAGAGTTCTCAGGCACCTGAAGTCTGAAACAGCAAAGCAGGTCATTCTCGACTATCTGAAACAACTGGTTTCTGGCTCAACATTACTCGGTATAAGGATTATTCATGGTCACGTACTGGTTTGTGATAATTCACGGCAGCAGGGAGAACTCACCAGAGCTCTGCAAGAAACCGAACACCAGGAGCACATAATCCAGCTGATACTGGAAAACACTGATACCGATGTTCAAAGAAACCTCTACGCCAGACTAATGCCAAAACCTCCCAAGTCAATGACAGCCTCCCAAACTTTTTCTCCATCACAAGAAGGTTTTGGTGAGGACTTAAGCGGGTACGAGAGCCAGGTATCCATGTTTAGCCAGTCTTCAATGAGCATAGTCTCTGCGTCTTATCAACACGGTCAGATGGTGCAGGCCACCCTTCGCAGAATATTACAAAGACTGGCCTCTCAATCGAGCTCGCCTCAGTTCATGGCTCAACAACTGACCAATCTGATCCAGACTTTAGTGGACCTCGGGCAATACGACGCTGGAGAGATATTGATCACACATTTGCAACACGAACTGCAAATGCCAACATTAACTTTGGCTAACTATAAGCTATTGCTGGATCAGAGCCAGCTGTCTCAGCAGCAACTCTCAACTTTGCAAAGAATGAGGGGACTGCAGCCGATGGCCACTGCCAGGGGCAACGAGTATCAAGGTTCAATTTCTAATTCTCCCATTCAGCAGCATTTACAGGCTGTACTGAGTAGCATTCAGACACAAAATCTGAATAGCTTTGAGCAATACTTCCTCAGGCTTTACGGACAAAGTTGGAACACTCGAGGCGCTTCATTACCACCTCAGCCATCGCATAGCCTTGAGAGAGGAAGAATGCCTGATTTCAGCGGCTATACCGATGATGATGAGCCCCTCCCGGAACGAACCATGACACTGCGAAGAGATCATCGAATCAGGAGAGACGTCAATACGCTACCTGATCACCACCAATCCATGATGGGTATTCATCAACCACCTTCACGCCGTAACTACCGACATAGAACCCCAAACCCCCGGGATTTTCAGAGCAGTCACCAGAGCCTAACTCAGCCAGCAAGCACTCCAGCTGCCCGGCCTGTTTCCAGAGCGGCTGTTATGAAAAAGTTGCAGCCGGGTAAACAGCTGACCCTAAAGTTAGAACAGTTTGACCAGCGTCAATCTGCAGCCAATCGAGGCATGATCAGGATTACAGCGGTCGATTTTCAGACTCGACTGAATAATATGCTCTGGATTCAGCATGAAGCCGCAAAAGATAAAGCATCACAAACGAGGGCCCAAGTAGGAAAAGCACTTTCATGGTTTAAAAACCACAATATAAAAGAGCATAGAGAGCGACTTGCGCGCGTATTAAGACAATTTTTTACCACCATTGAGAGCGTGGAAGAATTTATCTATCAGCTACGTCAGGCTCAGCATCAAAGCTTTAGAAGCCAGACACAAGCCCATGACTTCATCGAATTCCGATACATCCCCAGTCAACCAGTCAGTACCGAGGCATTACTTAACTGGGTACTGGAGCAGTACTTTACACCGGTGCTGGCGACATCTGCCGGAGGCGTCAGTGCCGCTATGGCTCTTACCATTGAAGTGATGCTGTCCCCAGAACAACTTTCAGACTTGGCTCAACAACTGGAGCGATTAGTCAGAACCTCTCGATCTGTTTTTTCTCCGGATATGACTTCCCCCTCTTCATCCGAACTCGCAACAAATGCACCTGAGCCTCGTATTCAGAGCCTGGCTCAGGCAGTCAGCTCAAGAATTCATGACAGAAGAAGCACACAAAAGCTGTTGGATCAGCACCTGCAACCTTTTATTAGTGAACTGGAGTTGCGATTAACACTCTTTTCCCGAAGTCTGATACCCCACATCTACATCCAAAGTGCAATGTCTGCAAATATGCTGATTCAACTGCTACGGGAGCTCAAGTCTCTAATGTCGTCTGAGCAATGGCAGGAGTTTGAGAGAGCCATTAGAATCCATTCATCCAGCATGGTTTAACTTCAGCAAAAAAAAAGCCCGGTCATTCTTAACAGCCGGGCTCTTTTCGTATTATGTCAGTTAAAACTTACTGACCAGGCTGAGGAGGCATGAGACCCTCAGGCATCTGCATGTTGTTTGGTACCTGCATCTGTTGCATCACCTGGTTGATAGACTCTCTGATACTGGCGATCATAGCCTTGTAACCTTCATCAAAACCACGGTAGAAAGCCTGCTCAGTAGGCTTAACATCATCACCTTCCCGCTTGTAGATCGCAGGCTGCTTGCCTTCTGGGTTTTCACCGCTGAAGAAAGCTTCCATTGAAGTTGGAACGGTCAGAGCTACACGGCCACCGGCCATATAACCATCAATAAAACGACCTCTGATGAATGGATTATCACTGCTGCCCACACCGGCAATGCGATAAGCGTCATCCGCTTCACACCAGCGATCTTTGTATTCACTGGCCTTTTCACTGTCGCTGCAGTTGTATTCCAGAATACCCAGTTCTTCTACCACTCGCTGGTAACCAGCACGATAACCTGCTTCGTCAGGTTTTTCCGTTTGTCCTTCAAGGACTTCACGGGATACCTGGCTGGTTTCTGCACGGCGAGCATCATTAATACCCTGACGGTAACCTTTCAGGTAAGTATCAAAATTGGCAACATCGTCAGCCACAGAGCTCTGATCAAAAGCACCACGAGCCTCGCACCAAACCTGTTTCATTGCATCTGAGGAATCCACAGACGTGCAGTCATAACTTTCTGCTTCAGCAACCGGGCTGACAGATTCTGTCGCCGAAGGGGCTACTTTTGGACAATCCTGAGGCTTGCTACAACCCTGCAACATTGCCAGTACTACAACAACAGGTACGGCACCTGCGAGCAAAGACCTACGCATTCAACTCTCCTTCCCGAGGGATACTACTTTCATTGTTACCTTGAACATCTTTCAGCCCCTGGAGAAGAAGATGTTTCTGTCTCGCATGGCTGCTTCTGGAACATGGCCAGAAGTCTGATACTTTCAATGGCTGAACAACCCGCCATGACACTGGACACAGCGAATTTCTGCGTTAATACAGTCATTGGACGGAGCTGAATAAATATAGTTCAGAAAAACGCTTATTTTTCTTTTTTACTCCCTGACGGCATATCAGGCGTTTTGATAGAAGCTTCCAGTTCTTGAGGCCAGCATAGGTCCGGCCAGTTATCGACCTGAGAGGCCGCTACCAACTGGTTCCATTGTTCCAAATTGCACGATTCACCACAGGGCAGCTTCTGAAGCTGGTCATTGAACGTGACGGAAAGACCGGATTTTTGATTGAATCGAAGGGTCAGCATCCCTGCATAGGGCACATTTTTGTTTTGAGGCAGACCCAGGACACTGAACATCGCCAGTACATTGATGTCACTGACCGACATCAAATAAAAGTACTGACACTGTGATCGACCTTCTCTGAGACATTCACGGTGCTGTTTATAGTGGTTCTGTATCGTTTCCAGAAGATGGTATGAAGCCAATTCGATCACTGTCTTGTCGTGGCTCACCTGCTCAAAATACCAGTCCATGACCTCAAGAAGCTTGTTCTCATCTTGCGCAGAGAGAAACTCGGGGCGAGGCACTCCATGAATTTTTCGGGCATTCAGCGTATCTGCAAAGCGAACCATGCCGTGAAGAGTGGCGGGCTGACCTGAATACCTGGACCATAGGGCCATTTTTTCAGCTCCCAGAGCCTCCTTTTGCTTTTGCCATGATGATGTTTTCTCAAGCTGTTTGATTCTGTAGTGGTAGCCAGGACAGGCATTGGGTGAGCCCAGAACAAAATCCTCATTCATGGGTACCGCATAAACCGGAGGAACCGCAGCAAATGCCGAACCATTGGCCCTATTGCCAGGGTATATGGCCTGCAGCATGGTATTGGCACACTGTATGGTTCTATCCAAACCACGGGAGCGGTGGACACTCAACTCTGGAGTCCACAGTTCAGGAAAGCCAGCGGGCAACTGGGCAGCTCGAAACTTCTTGCCTGCCTCAAAACATTGCTGAAAGCCTTGCCCAGTCAACTCACCTGCCCCCATTGGCCACAGTTTGGTCTCCATCGGGTAACGAGGACTTCGGTCACCATGCCGAACCAGTGTGACCACATAATCGTCTTTATCAGGCATAGCCTGCGCCATTGCAGGCAGTAGAACACACCAAACCAGCAGCCAATTTCTCATGCAATGTTCCAAAACTGATTGAACAGAATCTTTTCTTCACCCTCCAGGCAGGAAGCACTGAAGTGTCTTTAATGAAGAAGCGAAGAACAAAGCATAGGAAAAGAAAGCGACCTTCACTAAGAAATGAGCCGCTATCTATATTAGGAGGAACAATTCAGGAGCCTTACATCCCCATGGCGTGTTTGATCAACACATCCTTTGCCAGAGGTAAGCTGTTGGTCACTTTCAGACCCGTATTTCTCAACCAGCGAATACCAATATCATCGGCGGCAAAGAGGTTTTGCAGGCCTTCCATGGATTTCATCATCAGCAGATTGCTGCCCATTCTTCTGCGCTCATACCGATTCAGGATATGGCTGCCAGAGAAATCATCACCCCGCTCTACGGCTCGGGTAATCTCTTCAGAAAGGACTTCTACATCCTGCAGCCCGAGGTTAACGCCCTGCCCGGCGAGAGGATGGATCGTATGGGCCGCGTCGCCAGCCAGTACAACTTTATTACGATGGTACTGACGAGCATGACGCTGTTTGAGTGGAAAACGAAAGCGGGGGTCAGCAGAAATAACAGATCCCAGTCTGGATTCAAATGCTCTCTCAATTGCCTGGCAGAAAGCCTCGTCATCCAGCGCCAATATCTCATCAGCACGATCCGGAATCAGAGACCAGACAATAGAACAGTAGTGTTTACCGTCCCGACTGGGCATAGGCAGAAAAGCCAATGGCCCTGTATCCAGAAAGACCTGCCAGGCGGTATCCTGATGGTATTGCTCTGTTTCTACGGTAGTAACTACAGCATGGTGGAGATAATCTTTCTGGCTGGATGGAATTGAGGACAGTTTCCTTAAACGGGATTCAGCCCCATCTGTAGCCACCAGCAAGCGTGCTTCTATCTTCTCATCATCTAGCTGAACCTGATGTGGCTCGCCGAGCTGATAGTCAATGGTTGACTGGCCCGGGTAACAATCAATGTCTGTTTTAGCCAGCTTTTGCAGCAGGGCATTGCGAATGACATTATTTTCAACAATGTGCCCAAGGGTTTTGAAGCCAGCAGACTTGGCATCAAACTCTATATCCCCTGTTCCTTCGCTGTCCCAGACATACATATGTTGATAAGGCATGGTGCGCTGGGCTGTCATAAGCTCCCAGGCTCCCAGTTTTTGAAACAATCTGGACGAAGCTTCCGTGAGGGCACTGACCCGGGGAGCATAGCCACTGTCAGGAGAAAAGGCTGGAGCCGTGAGTGACTGTTGATCAATCACCGCAATTTTCAGATCCGTTTCCGACAGGGATAAGGCCAGAGAAGCACCTACCATGCCTCCACCAGCAATCACCAGATCATATGATTTCACCCGAAATCTCCTAAATAAATATTCGCGCTCACTGCTTTAGTTCAAGACGGAAAACCAATATCAAAGACCCATAGCCTTGCGGGCAAGACGCCCTTTCAAGCTACGATTCAGATCCAGACAGGTCAGTCCAAGATTCCTGGCCAGAATCACAGGCAACTCCTGTCGGGAAAACAGTTTCACCAGACCGTCGCAAAAGTCCAGAGTCATTTTCTGATCGGATTTCTGCTCTTCGACATATTGCAGCAAACGAGTCAGGCTACCCGGGGCATCACCCAGCCTGAGCGATTCAATAATATTCTCCGCCAGAGCCATTGTATCCCTGATTGCCAGGTTATAACCCTGACCTGCGACAGGATGCATGGCATGCGCGGCATTACCCAATACAACCAACCCCGGTCGGACCTGCTCGCGAGCTACATTGAGCGATAGCGGATAAGTCTCACGCTTACCTACTTTGGCAAATGCCCCTGCCCGATAACCAAACTTTTCCTGCAAGGTTTCCAAAAAGGCATCATCATCCAATGCCATTTTGTCGTCTATTTCATCGGAGGGAACCGTCCAGACCAGCGCTGACCGGTCATCAGAAAGAGGCAATAACGCCATTGGACCTCTTCCCGCAAAGCGCTCATAAGCGACACCGTCATGAGGTCTGTCCAGGGAAACATTGGCAATCAAGGCATGCTGTTCGTAGTCGTAGTGCTTTCTGGAAATACAGAGTTTTTCCATCAGACTGGAGCGACCGCCGTCAGCCAGCACCACCAGGGAAGCCACTTTCTCTACAGACTGTCCAGACTCTTCGATGACCACTTTCATTTCTGAACCAGGCATTGGTTGCAAGGATTGAACCTGAGCCGGACTGAGTACTTCAACCAATCCCTGATCACGATAATCCTTCAACCTTTTAAGCAGTACCTCACCCAGTCGGAAGTTCTCTACCACATATCCCAATGCCGGTACGCCTTCTTCCTGATGATTAAGCTGAGTATTACCAAAATGACCACGATCAGACACCTGAATGTCCAGAATAGGCGTGGCAAAAGGATCAAGCCCTGACCAAAGACCCAACTCTTCATAGATCAGCCTGGTTCCGTAGGAGAGTGCCGATGCTCTGGCGTCATAACTGGGCGGTGCATCCCTGACTTCGTCAATGGAGTGCGTTTCAACCAGAGCCACTTTCAGCTTCTGCTCGCTGATCGTTTTTTCCAGAGCACACAGTAAACTGGCACCCACCAGTCCACCACCAATGATCAGGATATCGTACTTCCCGGTCATCCCTCTCTCCTTACTAACGTGTAAAACCGTTTAACACCGAAGGGAACAAAACAGCCTTGAGTCTAAAGACAGCCATGAGCCAAAAATGCCTTCAACTCTAACTGGCAGAGCCATCCTTAATGGATGGTTTTTTTCTCACTGCCTTTTTTCTTTTCCTGAGAAGTCACCTCAGAGAAAACCGTGATCAGTGCCATTCGCACAAACTCACTGACTTCCATAAAGAAGCGCTCGGATTCATCACTGTCATCCGGTTCTGGCTGAATCTGGGCAATTTCAGAGAAGTCGCTCAATACGCCTTCCACTGCTTCACTCAATGACTTATTGCCAATGACTTCACCAAAGCCGGACAGGAATCCCTGACACCAGTAACCCAGTGCTTCTGTTCTCTGTTCAAGGGCTTCTTCGTCATCAGGCAGCAACAAAGCAATGGAGAAATCGGATTGATCAAGCTGCTGAAGAGTGCCCTGATACATATTCGACAACACGTCCTGAAAGCGGCTGTCCAGCTCCTGGTCATCCAACAAACCCGCTACCTGTCTGAACCAGGTTTCAACACCTGGCTGACTGCCCGCAGCAAACGTACCACAAAGAATGCCATGCAGTTCGGAGGGGTGACTACCACCGCCCATTTCTACCAGTCGATCCGCCAGCTCATCAAAGGCTACCGCCTCAATAGCTGCATCATTATTTGTCATTGCAATTACCTTGAAAGCCAGTTCGGAGAGGCTCCGTTGAAGACTGAACAACCGACCTTTTTTCAGGAAAGATTGGAAATTCGACAGGAACCCAGTACCCGAGGCTCTATGAATACTCGATAGTGGCTGGAGTGTACCAGATTTATCGAGTGGGCAAATCGCAAAGGCATTGTTCTGTATACCTACAGCCGCTATAGTAGATCCAATAACACGGTCCCGGAACCTATGAACGACCACGAACTCGCAGCTCTGAACCAGAAAATTGATTACCTGGTAGCCATCAGCCTGAAACTGAAAGAAGAAAACCGGTTACTGCGTGCCAAGGAGCAATCCTGGCTGGCCGAACGCGCTCAACTTATGGAAAAGAACGATGTCGCACGCGGCAAGGTCGAGGCCATGATCAACCGCCTGCGTACTCTGGAGCATGAATCCTAATGGACAGTCCATCCACAACTACCGTCAGTATTCTGGACAAGGAATACCGGATCAGCTGCCCCAAAGAAGAAGAAGAAAATCTTCATCAGGCAGCTCAGTACCTGAACGAACAAATGAAACAGATCAGAGCCGGTGGCAAAGTAATAGGTGCCGAGCGCATTGCTGTCATGGCAGCCCTGAACATCAGTTATGAACTGTTGCAAAGCAAACATCAGAGCCTGACTGACAATTCTGATGCCCAGGAACAGATTAAACAGATGCTGGGTAAACTGGACCAGGCGCTTATGTCAATTGAAAGCTAAGTCCATCGTCCCTTATACATTCTCAATCTGAAAACCGTCCACAACCCAGCCTGGACGGTTTCTGCCTTTTTAGCCTTCTGCAGCCGCTGCCCCCCAATGGCTACCTGCCCATCACTGTAAAAAACCATTTGAGCTATCAGCAAAAAGATCAATAGCAAAAAAAACCTACAGACTTGTACGGCAGAACCGATATAATCCCGGTCAAGTCTCCCTGGCCTGTTTGCCAGTCATTAAAGACCCGGGCTGATAATACCAAACCAGGAAGTTCCTCGTTGATGCTGGAGCGCATGTCCACCTTGTAGTGGAAAGCCCGATTCATCACAGTAACCTCCACCGTTGCTTAACAGCAACGGGCTTACGTGACAGCGGCAGTTTGGGGAGACTTACCTTTACAGGCTTACCCTTCTTAAAAACACCAGCATGTGTATAACAGCAACGTCCTCCTGTATGCGTGACAGCGGCAGCTTGGGGATACATGCTATGTTTGACTTGCAGGTCTTGTCAGACCTTTACTCCTGAACAAAAGCAGTAACTTCAATCTAATTCGCGACCAGGATAGATCGTAGAGACTTAAAACCATATAACTTTTCGGAAGCTCTTCCCCTACTTTTTCTAAATCTTTTTGGACCTACTCTTAAAAAACAATCTTTTCTTGAAAAATTTAATATTGCTGCTTTATTTAACAGGGTTGTTTCGATACAGCTATAGGAGAAGTAGCTTTTGAAGCTAAGAAAAAAACAATTATCAAATTCCTGTACTACAAAACTGATACACGGGATTTTATTCTTATGCTTGCTTCTGACCCCTATTCTTAGCATTAGCCATGATTTTACAAAAGAAGACTTCCATACAGACTATTTAGAGCCCACAACAGACTTTTCGGACTTATCTGAGACTGAAGAATCTGATGATCTGGAGTGGAATTTACATGAACAACTTCAGATCTCTCACACCAGATCCGTTTGTATCGGTAAGTTTCTCACCTTATCCGAATCCAGCACGGTGATTGAAAACAGGCAGTTTAATATTCTCTGTCAATCTATTCGAAAGTACGCCAATAACTTTGTAACAGGCTTTAAACAATCAACTCATCAATGCGAACCCACAGAGGATACTCTCTATATCATCAGTCAGCAGATGAATGGTTTGACCGAAATTGTCATTTTTTTTCAAGAGCATTTGGCGGAGCTGAATATTCCAGCATTGCTCAATCTAACCTCTCATCCTATTGATAGATCCATGACCTCAGACTTTCTTCATGCTGTGACATCGTTTGTGGCTAAAAGAGGATCTGTGGGCGATAAAAAGCTTGGCAACCTTTTTTTGGAGCATTATGAGAAAACGGATGCTCGGCTTGATGGGGATGAAGTGATTATTCCGGATGACGAATTTATCTCCCCTGTGGACGCCAGAGTCATCAAGGTTTGTACAGATAATATTAAAACCAAACGACTCGAGGCGGCACTGCAAGCCACCTATCAGTATTTGGAGTCCATCTAAATCAAAAAGAGTTGCTTGCTTACCGCTGCAACTCTTTAATCAGAAGCCCCATTCCCTTAGCCAGTTCTTTCACGGCTTTTGGTGAATAGTCGATTTCTAACCAACGCTCATCCCTGTCTGGATAAAAAACCCAACAACGCTGTTCCATTCTGGAACATTCCGATTCCAGAACATGTCCAACGCCGTATACCGTCAAGGTATTATTATTTCTTACCAGCTTTTTATCCTGCTGCTGATGTCGTGTTACCACCAACTCGCCTTCACGGTTAGCCTTGACGGTATATTCAATGGATGATTGCTGATTCTTGATCGCATTAGCCTTCAGCAAACTGTTGAGGTATGACTCCAGCACCAGATCAGCCATGGCTGGATCGTAACTTTGCTTCATCTGCTCAACAAAGCTTTGGGGCTGCTCAGTAGGTTTCAGTTCCATTACTTTCTGCGCCTGAGCAGCAAAAGGTAATAGAAGCAGACATGTGAGGGTAATTGTTTTCATTGTTATCCGACTGTTCCTAGTCACTTCAGATATTAATATCGAACAGTCGGTGGGAGACTTCAATGATTTCTTTTATAAGCTGAGAGCTAGCCCGGAAATTTCATAAAGTGTCGATTTCAGTAAGTATCAAAAAAAAACTACTTCAGAAATTTAATAGCCCTCAGTTCAGCACAAGCAGCTTTATGAATTTTCCGGGCTCCTTAATGCTGTTGATCCGGCGTCACCCTCATTACTTCTTCAATGGTTGTTAAACCTGCTGCGACTTTTTGAGCGCCTGAGAGTCGCAAGCTGTACATCCCTTCCTTGATAGACTGACGACGAAGGGTTTCTATATCCGTATTCTCTTCCAACATACCTTTCAGAGGCTGTGACATAGGCATGAGCTCATAGACACCGGCTCTCCCTCTATAACCTGTATCACGACACTCAAGGCAGCCTACGGGCTGGAAGATCTGGGCAGGAGCAGGAGCCGACCAGGGTCGTGTCAGAGATTTCCAACCCGACTTATCCAGCTTGACGGGCTGCTTGCAGGATGGACATAAAGTTCTGACCAGTCGCTGAGCCATAACTCCCAGAACCGTTGCCTTAATCAGATAATGAGGAACTCCAAGTTCCAGCAGACGGGTAATGGCAGAAGGTGCGTCATTGGTGTGCAGGGTGGATAACACGAGGTGTCCTGTCAGTGCCGCCTGAATAGCCATTTCTGCCGTTTCCAGATCCCGAATTTCACCGACCATAATGATGTCTGGATCCTGACGCAGCAGTGCCCTCAGACCACTGGCAAATGTCAGATCAATGTTATGCTGCACTTGCATCTGGTTAAAGCTGGACTCCACCATCTCAATGGGATCTTCGATCGTACAAACATTTACTTGATCGGTCGCCAGACTCTTCAGTGTTGAATAGAGCGTCGTGGTTTTACCTGAACCGGTAGGACCGGTCACCAGCACAATGCCATTGGGCTGACCGGTCATATGAGCCCAGCGTCTTTCATCTTCTCTGGAGAATCCTAATTCCCCAAAACCTTTGACCAATACATCCGGATCAAATATCCGCATGACCAGCTTCTCACCAAAAGCCGTAGGTAACGTTGATAGACGCAGCTCAACTTCATTGCCATCGGGATTACGAGTTTTCAGACGTCCATCCTGAGGCTTTCTCTTTTCAGCTACATTCATACGCCCCAGAATTTTCAGACGGCTTGTAACTGCTGCAGCTACCTTGGCAGGCATCTGATAGATCAGATGAAGCACCCCATCAATTCGAAAGCGCAGATGGGTTTGCTCTCGTCTGGGTTCTACATGAATGTCACTGGCGCGCTGCTCAAAAGCATATTGCAACAACCAGTCCACAATATTAACGATGTGCTGGTCATTGGCATCAGGGGCTTTCATATTACCCAGCTCAAGCATCTGCTCAAAGCCGTTCAGCTGGGTGGATTGCACGCCATTATGCTCGGTAGCTCCCAAAACGGATTGGGCTAACCGGTAGAATTCTGAGGTATAGCGTCGAATATCCGCCGGGTTGGCAACAACCCGTTTGATTTCCTTTCGATTGATATGCCGGAGGTTATCTTCCCAGCCACTGTGCCAGGGCTGTGCCGAGGCTATAACCATTTCGTCGGCACTCACCTCTACCGCCAATATCTGATGACGAATGGCATAAGCGTGAGACATTAACGGAGTAATGGCCGCAGCATCTATTTTCAGTGGGTCAATATGAAAGTATGGCTGTCCTGACAGATCAGCCAGCCAGTTCATCAAAGTATCCAGATCCAGAGATTGTCCGTTACGGGCATCTTTCAGATCCTGTGAGGCAATATATTCCAGTGGATGGAGCTTGAGCTGATCGGCATTACGGTGACGAGCCAGTATTTCATCCGCTTCAGGCTGCTTCATCATTCCGGTCTGAACCAGATCAGACACTGCCGTCTGTAGATCCAGAAGAAGCACCCTGTTCTTGAGTGAGGCCTTGAATTGTTTAGCGTTTGACTTCGGCTCTCGGACACTGGTCACGATCGATTCCTTTTTCTGCCTTCAACCTACCTTTATCGGCAGGCTCATGGCGATTAACTGCTTATTCTAATTCTCGCTATTCTCCCCTAAACCATCAGCTTATGCCTATAAGAAAATGCAGGCTTTCAGCTATAGTTCAATTAAGTATATCGCCAGTAAGGCAAGGAGGCCTTATGTCTACCACTCCGATACCTCCGGGTTCAGGTACCCAGCCAGCTATTCCTGTGGACGATACCGAAGAAAAATCTCAGGAAAGCCTCAATAAACCTGAATATACAAAACAGACCACTGGTGGCCCTTCTGCTGGGAAGATGTCCATAAAAGAGAGGATGGCCCAGAATAAGATTCGGTCAGTGACTCCCCAGAACAATGTCACGCCTCAAACAGGTAACTCTTCCGACGAGCCTCGCTCAACTCGAGACAGTGAATAGATCTTAATGGACAGCCACCTCTGCTACGGGGTGGTCATTCCCCCTCTATACTCCCTTCTTTAATAAATAGTCCGTCAAAATACTCTGCTGTGGATCATCCAATACTTCAAAGCTCATTGATTATTCTTTCCCTGATAGCAGCCATTCTGGTGTTGATTGGTCGCTTCAAGTGGCCACCGTTTGCGGTTTTACTGCTGTGTGCCTATGCCATAGGTCTCATCTCAGGCTTGCCAGCCACTGAAATCACACCCCGAATATCCCAGGACATGGGGTCAGTATTCGGTGAAGTCGCCTTATTGATTCTTTTCGGCGTTCTGCTGGGACATATTCTGGAAAAGTCAGGAGGCGCCGTACTGCTGGCAGAAAAGCTGACACTCACGATTGGAGAAAGATATCCCGCGCTGGCCATGGGAATGGCAGGTTATATCATTTCTATCCCGGTGTACTGCGACTCCGGCTTTATTCTTCTGAACAGCATCAGACAATCCATTGCCCAAAGAGTCTCATGCAGTCCGATCTCTTTGAGTGTTGCTCTGGGTGGCGGCTTATTTGCTACTCATGCCCTGGTCCCCCCTACTCCTGGTCCCGCGGCGGCGGCCCTGATCCTGGGCATTTCTCCCAGCCTTATTATCCCGTGGGCCATGGTAATAGCTCTGCTGTCGACTCTCGCAGCCATTGTTTGGGGCAAGTGGGTCACCCGATGGCTGGATGAACAAGCTATCCCCGTTAAGAATCAATCGACAGTACCTTCAGCCAATCAGACGAATGTCTGGTACTCCATTATCCCGATTCTTTTACCATTGATACTGATGTCCACCGCTAACTTTCAAACAGCTGGAGAGCAACCCGCCTGGGCTCTGTTTCTTTCACAACCTGCCAATGCACTTTTTCTTGGCTTGCTGGCCAGTTTGCCATTAATCATGAAGTGCGAAAACGGGCTCGCCCAAATGCTGTCTGAAAGCATACGCTCTTGCGCCATGATCATTTTGATTATCACAGCCGGGGGTGCTCTTGCTGGCATGCTTGCCCAAACCGGCCATATAGCAAAGATTGCGGAAAGCCTGCCTGGCAGCCTCGGGCTGCTGCTTCCCTTTATGATTGCCGCAACGTTTAAAGTTGCTCAAGGCTCTACCACTGTGGCGCTGATCAGTGCCGCCTCCATGATAGAACCTCTGCTGCCTGGTCTGGGTCTCGACTCCCAGAATGGACGCCTACTGGCAATACTGTCTGCAGGCACCGGCTCAATGATGGTCACTCATGCCAATGACAGCTATTTCTGGGTCGTTACTCAGTTCTCAGGAATCAGTCCAGCGGCCGGCTTTAAATCGTTTACCATAGCCACCCTGATTCAGGCTCTGACAGGTCTGGGAGCCGTCCTTTTGCTCGCCAGACTTTTAGTTATTTAACAGATCAGGCTTTCTGAAGCAGCTCAAAGCCTCTTTCAGCCTTGCTCTTGTCCGCAGGCTGTAAATCAATATCCACAGATAAGTGATCAGCAATACTCTGGAGAGCTTTTTCATCACCCTCCACCAGCTCCAGCTCCAGCTCACAAATAATCGAACTGGCCTCTCCTGAGCGAACATGACCGTAATCCAGGGCTACTTCTACTTTGGCCGAGGGTTCATCCCATTCAACTAACCAGCACGTGCGATCAAAGTCTGTAGAAAACAGTGGCACCAGTTCTTCTGATGGGAGGGGGCCCAGTGACTCTGGCCAGACCTTTTGCAAACCTTCTACATCCAACTCTGCACGCTTGATTTCCCACTCCCATTCACCACGGCGAGTTAAACCATTAATACTCTCCCCCTTGGTTTTCAGGGTCTGGTAATACTGACCATTTTTCTCCCTGATTCTCAGCGCTACTCTGGCCTGATTCAGCTTCCGCGAAGCGGTATCAAAATAAGTATTTCCCAAATGAAAGGTTTCTGGTGACGAATTGGCGAACTTTTTCCAGAAAGAGAGGGTCTTAAGGGCTTGTATCTGCTTTTGTGGCAGAGACAACTTTAACTCTGTTTCAGTACTCATGGGGTAGCTGACCGACGGTTAAAAGCGCCATTTTACCTTTAACTCTGGTGCTTTGTTATGGCCAATGCAGCCCTGAAATTCTCTGTCATTATTGAAGTAAGTGGAATTTCAGTGCACAAATTTCAGTCAGCTCCTATAATTTTTCGTTCAACCCGACAGGTCTGCGACTATGCCAACCAGCAACCTATTATCGAGTGTATTTGGCCGCTCTCCAATCGGCCCGATACAGAAACACATAGCTAAGGCTCACGAATGCGCCATACAGCTGGAGCCTTTCTTCAAGGCTGCCTTTGATGGGGACTGGCAGGAAGTTGAAAACATCCAGCAAACCATTGTTGAGCTTGAGCACGAAGCCGATGTCATCAAAAAGAATGTTCGGCTCTCCCTGCCCAAAAGTCTGTTCCTGCCTGTCCCCAGAAATGATCTACTGGAGATCGTTACGGTTCAAGACAAGGTAGCCAACCGTGCCAAGGATATCGCAGGTATTGTGCTAGGCCGGCAAATGATGATTCCCCGGGAGATGAGAGAAGCCTTTCTGGATTACCTGAGACGTTCTATTGCTACCTCCGCTCAGGCGGTCAGAGCCATGGACGAACTGGATGAGCTGGTTGAAACAGGCTTCAGAGGCAGGGAAGTGGATCTGGTCGAAGAACTGATAGAAGAACTTGATCAAATTGAAAGTGACACAGACAAACACCAGATTGAAGTCAGAAAAATTCTATTCAAACTAGAAAAAGACCTTCCTCCGGTGGACGTCATGTTCCTCTATAAAATTATTGATTGGGTCGGTGATCTGGCTGATCGCGCTTCAAGAGTTGGCAGCTACCTTCAGTTGCTGCTTGCCCGTTAACTCTATTATCTGGAATAACATCCATGAGCATTATCGCTGAGTATGGAACGATACTGCTGATTCTGGCCTGTCTCTTCGGCTTTTTTATGGCCTGGGGCGTGGGAGCCAATGACGTAGCCAATGCAATGGGGACTTCCGTTGGCTCAAAAGCTCTGACGATCAAGCAAGCCATTATCATCGCTGTATGTCTGGAGTTTCTGGGAGCTTACCTGGCCGGTGGATCAGTAACTGACACGATACGAAAAGGCATTATTGATCCCAATATGCCTGAATTGCTGGAAAACCCTCAATTGCTGGTTTACGGCATGATGGCAGCCCTTCTGGCCGCAGGCACCTGGTTATTAGTGGCTACACATTATGGCTGGCCAGTTTCCACCACTCATTCCATTGTTGGCGCTATCGTCGGATTTGCCGCTGTCAGCATTTCGGTAGATGCTGTTAATTGGGGCAAAGTCAGCTCAATAGTGGCCAGCTGGGTCATTTCGCCCATCATGTCCGGCTGCATTGCTTTCATGATTTTCATGAGTGTTCAGAAACTGATTCTGGATACTGACAACCCTTTTAGAAATGCCAAGCGCTACGTCCCTGTCTATATGTTTCTGGTAGGGTTCATGATGGCCATGGTGACCCTGATTAAAGGACTCAAGCATATAGGTATGCCTCTGGACTTCAGAGACAGTATTCTGCTTTCTCTTTTGATTGGTTTGCTGGTTATGATGGCTGGCAAAATAGCGCTTTCCAAAATAAAGGAAGATGCCCAGGCCGATAAAGCTTTTCACTTCTCCAGTGTTGAGAAAGTGTTTGGTGTGATGATGATTTTCACTGCCTGCTCCATGGCATTTGCTCATGGTTCCAACGATGTTGCCAACGCAGTAGGCCCACTGGCTGCGGTCGCCAGTATTGTTGCCAGCGGTGGTGAAATAGCGGGTAAGGCCTCCATGCCAAGCTGGGTTCTTTTGCTGGGCGCTGCAGGTATCGTTGTTGGCTTGGCAACTTATGGCTACCGGGTCATGGCCACCATAGGCACACATATTACTGAGCTGACCCCCAGCAGAGGCTTTGCAGCAGAGCTGGCGGCAGCAACAACCGTGGTTCTGGCATCAGGAACAGGGTTACCCATCTCCACTACTCACACTCTGGTAGGGGCTGTATTGGGCGTTGGGCTTGCCCGTGGTATTGGAGCCCTTAACCTTAGAGTCATCGGCACCATCTTCATGTCCTGGTTGATCACCCTCCCTGCGGGTGCATTTCTGGCTATCGTTTTCTTCCATATCCTGAAGCTTATTTTCGGATAATGAGAGGCCCTTCTCAGGGCCCTTCCCTTCTGACAATTACTTCCCACCTGAAGCTCCTGACGTACCTATCCCGGAGAAGGGCTGTTATGATGCAGAAAAGGCTGAATATTTCAGTTGCCATTACCTGATGGTCAGACTGCCATCAACGATAAAAAGTCTGGCACTTTTGTTTATTATTTCTGTCCAAATGAAACGATTAGAACCAAGGACCTGATAATGTCTGGAATCCAGCAACCTGATCTGAAAGCAGTCCTGTCCCGGTTGATAGAGATTCCCTCTGTCAGTTCCACCCAGCCCAAGCTGGATATGGGTAACATGCCCGTCATTCATGAGCTGGCAGGATGGCTGGAAACTATGGGCTTTTGCTGCGAGATCATGCCCATTCCTGAAGAGCCTCTGAAAGCAAACCTGATCGCTACTCTGGGTTCAGGCCCCGGTGGGCTGGTGCTGGCAGGTCATACAGATACTGTGCCGTTCAATGAAAGCCTCTGGCAATTCGACCCTTTCAAACTGAGTGAGTCGGATGGCCGCTTTTACGGTCTCGGTATATGCGATATGAAAGGTTTTTTTGGCCTGGTTATGGAAGCCGTCAAAGACTATCTGAAAGCGCCTTTAAAAGCGCCCATTATCATCCTTGCCACTGCGGATGAAGAATCCTCCATGAATGGTGCACGGGCTCTGGCTGCTGCTGGCAAGCCCAAAGGCCGCTATGCCGTTGTTGGAGAACCCACAGGCATGCAGCCCGTTTATATGCACAAAGGCATCATGATGGAGCGTATCAGGATTTTGGGGCAGTCTGGCCATTCCAGTAATCCTGCATTGGGCAAAAATGCCATGGAGACAGCTCACAAAGTCATTACAGAAATTATGACTTTCCGGGAAGAACTGGCCCAACAATATAACAACCCTGGATTTGCAGTGCCCACTCCAACCATTAACCTGGGCTGTATCCACGGTGGCGACAATCCCAATAGAATCTGTGGCCACTGTGACCTCGATTTTGACGTACGGCTGCTTCCCGGCATGGACAGTCTGGAGCTCAGAGAAAACCTGAGAAACCGTCTGATACCGATTGCCAGGGCAGATAATGTCCATCTGTCACTGGAGGCCATAAACGACAGCATTGACCCTTTCGACGGCTCAGCTGACTCTCCTCTGGTCAAAACCTGTGAAGAATTAACCGGCTATTCTGCGAAGTCGGTAGCCTTTACCACTGAAGCCCCTTTCTTTAGCCGAATGGGCATGGATACTGTTGTTCTTGGACCTGGCGATATTGATCAGGCCCACCAACCCGATGAGTACCTCTCTATGGATAGAATGAACCCAACCATTGATCTGTTGAAGTCTCTGATTCGACGATTCTGCCTGTAGACCATCCCTGAAAAAGTTGAACGCTGTAAACCGGCGTTCTCACAACAGCAGAATGAACGAGACACATCAGCAGCCATGAGCTCAAATAAAGACAGTCATGAACCTAAAACAGTCATGAACTTAAATAAGTACGTAAAGTTTTTCAGGCAGAGTTCCCCTTACATCCATGCCCACCATGGGAAAACGTTTGTCATTACACTGGGTGGTGAAGCTCTGGCGAGCGAAAACCTGAATAACATCATTAATGACGTTGCCCTGTTAAGCAGTCTTGGAGTCAGGCTGGTTCTGGTGCATGGCGCTCGCCCACAGATTGAAGAACGACTGAAAGCCCGGGGCCTGAAATCTCACTTCCATCATGAGAAAAGAGTCACTGATCGTCAGTGTCTGGAATCTGTGATGGATGCAGTGGGTAACCTTCGTGCTCGCATTGAGTCGAAATTATCACTGGGTCTGGTCAACTCCCCTATGCACGGTGCCAGCATCAGGGTGATCAGTGGTAATTTTGTGACAGCCAAGCCACTTGGAGTCATTGACGGTCAGGATTTTCTCCATACCGGAGCCATCCGCAGAATTGACAAGGAAGCGATTCAACAGCTGCTCGATAGCGGGTATATAGTTCTCCTGTCGTGTCTAGGCCACTCTCCTACCGGAGAGTTGTTCAACATGGAAGTTGAGGAAGTGGCTACTCACACGGCCATCTGTCTTGAAGCTGAAAAGCTGATTCTGTATTCAAAGCAGCAGGGCATTCAAGATCAGCAGGGACATCCAATTAACCGCCTGTCTCCCCAGGAAGCCGGTAAAGTCATTAACAGCCTGCAGGGTGAAAGTAAAAGACTGCTGTCATCTGCTATTGCGGCCTGCAATGGCGGAGTCGATCGAGCTCAGCTCATCAGCTACGAACAAGATGGCTCATTACTGCTGGAACTGTTTACCCGGGACGGCTCAGGTACACTCATTTCTCGAGATCGATACGAAGAAATTCGAGCTGCCAGCATAGAAGATGTTGGAGGTATCCTGGAACTGATCAGGCCCCTTGAGCAAGAAGGCATTCTCAGAAGACGTTCAAGAAAAGAACTTGAACGTGAAATCCGCTTGTTCCGTGTTATCTCCCTGGACGGAATGATTATCGGTTGTGCAGCTATTCACCTGTTTGCCGGTGAAAAAACCGCTGAACTGGCCTGCCTGGTTGTGCACCCGGATTATCGGGAGAAGAATCGGGGGGACCTGCTTCTCAGCGCCATAGAAGAGCAAGCTGCCCAGCAAGGTATGGATACTCTTTTCGTTTTGACAACACAAACCAGTCATTGGTTTGTAGAGCGTGGCTTTTCTGAGTCAACGCAAAAGTCTCTGCCACAGGAAAAACGCAGCCACTATAACTCAGAAAGACAGTCAAAGGTTTTGGTCAAGCAACTATAAGAGTCTTGTTCAGCCCCGAGTAACCGGGGCTGATTACTCTTTTTGACTTAACCACTCATTTGCCCAGGCAATGCTATAACCAAGGGGCCAGCTCAAGCCAAAGTCCTGCCCCTTGTACTTCACTGACTTACTCACCAATAGTCGTGTATCCAGAGCTAGTCCAAGGCGGTTAAGCAACTCTGACATATAAATCAGCTCAGCACACAACCTTTCAGCATGAACCTTTCTTGGCTCACCACTACTGGCAAAGTCTTCAGTTACAGGCGCTAATAAATTATGGGACAACATGAACTGAGTAAAAAAGTCGACACCACTTTGATAGTGCTGACGAAGCTTTGTCGATAACTGTCCAGGAGAAAGATCACAAACATGCCGAGCCGCCGCCTTAATCATTTTTGGCGTCTGCATATTCGGTAAGCCCAGGGCAACGGTACGATCGTAGAAATAGCCATTCAAATAAAAGGTCTTTGGCATATAGCCATGATAGCTCTGCCGGTTTCGATATTTCCGAAGTGCTCCTGGCCGCTCAAACAGCTTATCGACTACTTTCTTGCACTTCTCGTAGTTCTCACAAATCGTTGAGAGTGATTGCCCTTCCAGCCTGATCATAGAGTCATAGGCCTGATTTAAACCAAACCCCAAGTGAGATTCACCATAAACTTCTATGCCAGGTTGAGGATACCGCCAGAAGCTTTTGATGTTCACCGCAGACTTTGGGGTAGCTTTCCCCTCCCTGACAAACAGGGCTGCATCGGCCCCTTTACGCACCTTGAAAGCCATTTGTACCGAGCCACCACCCAGCTCGATAATGCCATACTGTGGGGACTCGGAATCCAGTAGTCCTTTCAGTGCATTGACCCCCAGCCAGGTAAAAGCAGCTTCTTCCAACCCTGTCAGTAAACGGATATTCTCCGGATAGTTACCATTGAGACCATGGTTATACAATTCAATCGCCAGCTTCATCAGAATCAGATCAGCTGTAAGAGTCGGACGTCCACTGATATCTATAATATCTGCCTGAGCTCTGAGGCCCGCTGTCCCGCCTACAAAGACCTCTGTACTGGCAAAATTACCGTCCACTGTTAGATTGTACAAACGCTTCATTTCTTCCAGCAATGCCCTTGGAAATAATTTTTTAAGGGCCAGAGGTGTCTGACTTTCTACAAGCGGGGTTTGTCTTAACAACTCATACTGGTTTAAACCATCCATGCGCCTGAATTGATAAGACATAACCCTGCTACCAGAGCTCCCGGCATCCATAAGTACAAGATTTTTATAGTCCGGCTTATAGAGCTGTACCTCTTCCCCTGGTCCAGCAGAAGAGACCTGTGTCAAAAAACAGCTTAAAAAAAGGATCAGCCCACGATTTAGAATCTGACGATTAAGCCGGACAAAGAGAATTATTATTTGCATTCTGTTAAAAAGGTTTTCAATGGCAAACTGCATCACCCAATGCAAATGAGTGATTCGAAAAAAGAAGCATAGACCAATAGAGAAAAACTGATAGAAAAGGCTTTCAAGATGAACTTACATTTATTTAAATACTACAAACTCTAAATACTTTATTAATTAAAGAGCGCTTTGTGGTGGAATGATCTTTCCCATTTCCTGATCCCAGAGTCCCGTTTTAGTGATAACACTATCATAGTATTTACCAATAGCACCCATCATCATTTCAGAAATAATTTGATGATGATATTGTCGTCTTAGAATCAAGACAGCGGCTTCTTTATTATCCAAACGAGCAAAAGCAGGTGATGTAGGGTCAATTTCTCGTAATGTATCCTTAAGTCTGACCTCTTCCATAATATCCTTATGAGAATCATGCAGCTTTAAAATACGATCAACAAAGTCTTCCAAGTCATCCTTTGCCAATCTTCTCATGGTATTCATTTCTTCACGACCGGTTCTTTCTCTTTGTCCGTACCAGTCCCAGGTTAAGTTTTTTCCGGCTTTCCTGCCTGCTATATGCTCAAACCGTTCCTTATTTATCCTCTGGTTGTAACGATTTACAAACAGGTCAGCCAGGAAGAAAAAACCAAAAATAATCAATCCATCTACTGAAGGCCTTGGTAGATAGGGTGAAATTTCAATCTTGGGTACACCTTCTACAGCATGCCACCCAACTTTAAAGCCATGCACCATTGTTGATTTGGCAGCACCTTTCAACCAACCTTTGATATAACTCCTTACACCGTTCTTGGCCAGAATCAACGCGCTGGCTACTCTATTTGCGTGGGTATTGAAGCGAGACCTTTCCTCTTCAGTCAATTCAATATCAGGCATCTCTTCTTCCAGCGCTTTTTCCAGTTCTTCAACAGCTTCTGAAGAAGAGGTTGAATCTTCCCCTTTAAAATCCGAAGTCATTTGTGGAAATACTTTTTGCAACCACCCCGTTTGTCTGGTTTTAAAATGGTATGACTTACCAATCACTCTTGGATCATTGGCAGCATCATTAAATAAGCGTTCTCTTTCATCAGGATCCATATTTTTGAATTTACAGTTCCATAGTTCATTGAGAACGGGTTCCCACTCTTTATCCATTCTCTCGACATCACTGACTGAGGCGGTATAAAAGCGCTTGTAGAGTTTAAAAGCTTCTTTCAGGTTCCCTCTTCGGTAAAGATATCGCGCTTTACCTTCTTCCAGACGAATCACAGCCTCAAGGTGTGTTTCGTCTTCTCTCATTTCAAGTCGTGTCAGGGCATCCTTTTCCAGCTCAGAATAAGCATTAAAAATTCTTGTCAGCGTTTCATGACTGCAGATGTACCTCAGGCTCTTAAGGAAAGTTCTGAACTTCTCGTCATCTATTTCTGAAAGGACACCCAGATCATTCACATCCAGCTTATAATCTGCCGAGCACTCCGCTCTCTGTAGCGCCCTGACCGCGCGGGTCATACGTATCATCTCTGTACCACCACTCCAGATACCACACCAGGCAATGTAACTGAACAGACTGATTGCAGCGCCAATACCTCCGGTTACCAATCCTGTCAGTACTGCACTGACCACCATGGCAAAGGTGTTCAACGTAAAATCCCTTTTGTTTCTCAGGAAATATCGTTTGATTCGATTTCGAGTATCTGTATTTTTAAGCTTTATACCGCCGCCTTTGTCTACCACATTCTGGATATGAGCTTTATCTACCTCATCCAAAACGTAGCGAGTAGCACCAGGCTTTTCGAGCCCTGGAGGTGTTGCCGCTGGATTTGCAGGGTCAACAGGTCTACTGCTGCCTACATCAGGCTGGTCTGGTGAGCTTGCTTCAGGGGTGAATCGCCAGCGCAGTTCGTTCTTGATCTCCAGAATACGTTCAAAAGTGATATCAGAGTCTTTAGATAACCCAACTTTTCCAGCCAGTTCATTGATAGCTGTTACTGCAATATCAGCATTAACGCGATAGTCTCGCATAACGCCCTGTATCAGATCAGGAACGAGTGCCCGTCTTAAGAAACCCACTGGAAGATCACGATCTTCAGACAGATACATGTAAGTCAATTCAACGGTTGAGCAGGATACTGTTTTTCTGACTTCTGAAAGCAGTCGATTACTGATTTTTTCACTGCCTCCTGACAGTACCAGCTTCATTTGATGTCCTTGCTTCTCCTCATTCAAAACACAAACACGGTGGTAGGCCATGGCACAGGCTATGTGATAATCATGGAGACTTCGCTGAATGGGAGAGGAATGCTCAACATGAACCTCATGTCGGAAAGCATCATAAACCCTGAGAGCCTTCGCTGCGGAAAGATTTCTACCAAAGATTCGCTTGAAGAAAGAGCCTATTCCGCTGAAAACTGAGACAATACGGCCCTGCCACCGACCATAATCAATCTGACCCAGCCTGGAATCTTCTGAAGCTGCAGAGGCTTTCTGTTGCCCTACAGTTGAGAGAGAAGAACCTCTTCGGTTCCGAACCTCTGGTGGCATGTCTCTCAATCCCTGAGATAAAAAAGGTGTTGGTCCAAGGCGTTCATTTTTATTCGATAAAGAGATTAAAAATATTAATTAAATATTTGATTCGAATAAAAAAATACGAAAGCAACAATATTTAAAATATAGCTGCCCAATAGCTATCGAATTGAAAGAAAGAAAAGAACTTCTTCAGAATATGTAAAGCCAGCTTGAACAAGCTGGCTTGGAAGTATCACATTACGGTTGTCATAACCCTATAGAGACAACGATCAAGAACGCTTTCTATCCAGAACCTGGTAACTGAATTCCAGAGCCTGCTCGTCTTCAGACACCTGATCTTCACGGGCAGTAACCTCCCAGTCACTGTCATTGATTTCAGGAAAGAAAGCATCGCCATCAAAAGACTTGAAGACTTTGGTCAAATAAAGACGGTCAGCCCTGTCCAGAGCCTGACGATAAATCTGCTCACCGCCAATCACCATAATTTCTTCATTACCATTGATCATCGCCACGTCTTCCGCCAAAGAAATGGCATCTTCCAGACTGTGAACAACCTTTACCCCGTCATGGTACCACTTTTCGTCACGGGTAATGACGATATTCGTCCGACCCGGTAAAGGTTTACGCAGAGAGTCAAACGTCTTCCGCCCCATAATGATGGGCTTACCCATGGTGACAGCCTTGAAGTAACGCAGATCTCCAGGCAGATACCAGGGCATTTTGTTATTGATGCCAATGGCATGGTTTTCCGCGACAGCGGCAATCATGGCAATTTTCATAGAGTCGCTAATGCATTGAGGTAATCCAGATCAGCAGCCATTGTCGGCCATTTGTCCCACACTCACAAGGTCTCTTAAATCCATCAACTAGGGTTTGTCTATAACTGCACATTAATATAAGAGGGATCTTTAGATGTTACCTTCAGGCCAGGACCCGTTCAGCCAGCTACAACAGCTTGCTCATATTGTTCAAAGCAAGATCACTTCAAAAAAAGGGCATGAAGCTATCGGGCTGGATGCCAATCATAAACCTGTTGATGAAGGATCCTTCGAAGCAGAACCTCAGTCTTACACAAGCTGGGCGACCGGAGGATACTGGGACACCCGAAGTGTAAAAACCTTTGATGATGCTGCAGCCCTGGTCATGCCATTACTGCAACAATGTGCCCGAGTAGCCAACGAACAATCCAGAGTCCCGGTTACCGTTATTACCGGACGCAAGATGTCAGCCATATCGATTATGGATGAAATCAAAAAGCTGATGGACAGTGACTGGGGCAGGCTTCAGCAGGTCAAGAGAGATGTTTCTCAGTTTATGTCGGGGCTGAGACAATTTGATGAGCTTGGCAGCTTTACTCTTCCCGATGGGGCCGTTACCCGAGGTCTGGAAAATAAGCAGACATACGAAGCTGAGACCCAGAGAGTCGATCAGAAGTTAGCGACTATCGCCAACAAGGCATCACCTGAATATAAAACATGGTCAGCTTATCGTGACTACCTCGATAACATGCACTACCAGGAGCGTATCCGCCTTAAAATTCAGCGTTCTGTACAGGGTCATGCAGGAGCCGCTAAAGACAGACCCGCCTTCAGGAGAGCATTAAAAGAGCTTTCTAACGACTGTGATCTGGGTAAGTTAGCCAGCCAAACGACTCTTGAAGGTAAGCCCAGAAACCCATTATCAGTAACCGTCTCTAACCGCTTATTAAACAGCTTGGGAGATGCGGCAACGGACCCTATTCCTTTGCCAAGAAAAACGGGGACTACAACACCAGAACAGAGTTTGACGTTTGCCAGACAATCCCTCTCCATTCTGATTCATAACTACAGTGATAAAAAAGTGGCCTTGCGTGGGCCATTATTGGCGTCCATGGCTGAGGAAGCCAGGAAAAACGTGGTCACTGCTCTTCAGGAATGTGCCGCTCCAACGGCAGTAAAGCTTCAAATGGTTCAGTCCCTTCACACTGAGTTTGGTGAAGAGTTCAAACGTATTCAGAAATTCGGGATAACCCGTGACTTTGACCCACTGGTACAGGAGCTTGCCGGCCTTAAAAACCGCTGGACACAGAAGGCCAGACAGGAAAAGGAAGAAGAGGTACAACACGCTCAAGCTCTGGAAGAAGCCACTCCACCACCCGCTCTGCCTCCCAAACGATCTAAAACCCGAGCTCAAGAAGGTCAGAAGCCGAAAGAAGTTACACCCTTAAGACCCCTTGAGCCTGAGAATTATGACTGGATTGCTAAACCACTGTGGAACCAGATACGCCACGATATGGATACTGCCAACCTGGGCGCCGCATCACAGCAACAATGGCATACCAATTTCCAGGGGGCTCTTAAAGGTGCTTCACCCGGCACCCTGAAGAGGGCAAAGGATAAGGTTCTGGAGGATATTCGCCAGAAAATAGGAGGTCAGCCTCAGTATCAGGACTACGCAGGTCCAGTTCTGACACTCCTTGCCCGCCTTGATCAGCAAGATTTTCAGGCAGAAAAAATACGCCCTGCTGCTGTCACTGAAGAGTTACCTAGCCTGGAAGACGTTACAAAATCCCTTACTGCTCTGCCAAGACTTGAGCATGCAGCATTCAGCAGGGAGCTTTATGCTCAGATCGGTGGTGACCTTACTGCTAACAAGACAGGTCAGACAGAACAAACTGTCTGGTACCAGTCTATTCACCAATATCTGAAGACTATACCGGCTGATCAACAGCAGGCAGCGCTCGACACAATCGTCAGTCATATCGAAAAAGAAATGGCCATAAGTCGTGCTGGTGTTTCTGAAGATCAAAGAAAGCTGGTTCTGGATGTACTCAAGCAGGGAATCAACCCCAAACTTCAACTCTCAACTGCACCTGGTTTGTCAGCAGCATCGGTTCAATACACGCCTCCAGTCGTTCCTCAAAAACCTTTGGAAGATCCTACAGACTTTGCCGTGCGCCTCTATCAGAAAATGTCTGAAGACCTGAATGCTGTTGACACTCAATACCAGGATAGCGGGCAACAATGGCATGGCATGCTGCACCAATATCTGACGACTCTGCCAGAAACAGAAAGAGTCGGTGCTCTTGAGCTTACAAAAGCGGTTGTTGGCTTTCAACTGGAAGACCAATATGGTCACCGGGACAACTTTGCAAGCCTCCAGAGGGACTTTCAACAGGTTTGTGATCAGGCTCTGAAAGCCAGGTTTGAGAAGGCCACCACACCTAAAGCTACTGCGGCCACTGCCCAGGCAGTGACAGAAGAGGATAAAAAAGCCACTGAACAGTTTGTATCCGGTTTCTACCAAAAACTGTCTAAGGCTCTTTCTCCTGCCCTGGCGCCAGAAACTCAGAAGGAATGGCATCAGGAACTTTCAGCGTATCTTCAGACGCAACCTGCCCAGGCCCATCAGATTCTGATACAACTCAGGCAAAAAATAGAATTTGAGTTAAATCTGGATGTTGCCAATCACGATCAATACATACCGGTGCTCAACAACCTGCTTGATCAGGCTGGCAGTCAGCATTTTCAGCCTCTAGCCCAGACACTGCCAACTGCGCCGGTAGCTGCCACACCAGCTCCAGTTCCACAATTAGACTTTCCCAAAGTGGCTGGAGAGCTTCTGGACTATATTCGCCCTCAACTCAGAGCTGGCGAAACTGGAGATCAGTATCAAAATGAGTGGGCACGCAGACTCAGTACACAACTTCGCACCTTACCCGTTGCCCAGAGAGAGGCTGCGGGCTTTACTCTGATTCAAGAAGTCAGCAATGCCCTGACTCTGGCCAACATGGATCAGCATACGCCGGTGGTCATTCAGGCCTTCTTCAATGGAATCAGTGGGCAATTCAAGAACGAGCCGCTGGTTGCTGCCGTGCCTGCAACAGTTAAACCAACGACGCCTTCATCTGTTGGGCCACTGCCGCAAGCCACCCCTCAAGTTGCAGCCAAGCCCAAAGAAAAAGCTCCTGCAGTCCCCGTTAAAGATCCAACATTGATCATCGAAGAAGCCATACAGAAACTTCCAGGCAAGCTGCCCGGTGTTTCATTAATCGAAGCCAGACCATTCCTCAAAGCTTACTATCAGATAGTGTTTCTCTCGACAGTCGATAATTACGATCTGATTGCTGCCAACCGTCTCAAACGACAGCTGGAAGCTCACTTCAGAACCACTCGACAGGGTGGAGGCTTCAACACCTTTGAATACAATGTTATGCAGGAAGTTGTTCAGGAATACATTGCCGGAAATTCTGCAGCCGACGTTCGGGCCGTTCTGACGCTCACCGATGAAAACACCACACCAGGCCGCTTTAACATGCTTAGAGCCATTCTCCACAGAGCTCTGCAGAATGGTATTATCCGAAATGAGTTCGTTGTCGGAGATCCTCAGGACCAGGTAAAACAGGAGCAGGTTGAGCTGCTGGAATGGATTGACAATGCGCCAGGCCTTGTTGCCAAACTGGGACTGCCTCAGGTGAACAGAGGCCGGGGCAGAGTAGACGCCACACTCAATACCATGAAAGACAACATCCGGTTTGATGTTCAGACAGAAATTGCCAATGCCGTAGAGTTCAATCAATCCGTAGGCAGTCTCGCAACAATAAATGTTGCAGATATAGCCAATAAAATCGCTCGAAATGAACGCCTGACCCGGGCCGAACTGAATACTATTGTTGTAGCCAGAAAAGCCCTGCTGGATATTCAACTCGGCGTTGGACGACGCTGGCATTCATCCGTGCTATCCCGTCCTGAATACTGGACCAAGCCCCAGGAACATCAGACTTACCTCAAAATGCTCGAAATTGATCAGCTACGCAGTCCGGAGATATTCCAGGCTCAAAGAGAATGGATTGTGAATGAGCACAAGTCTGCAGTAAGACACCCAAAAGTGGTGATCGAAGGGGGTGGCCCTATTGGCTTGATGTCGGCTATCAGTCAATTTGAGGTAGGCGGCAATGTTAAAGTACTGGAAAAGCGGAAGTTCGACTTCCAGCGTGCCCAGATTCTGCGACTGGATCCCATCTGGATCGGTATGCTGAAGTTTTATCTGGGTGAGAAATTCTATGAGCTGTTCCGCATTCCAGAGCACCCTGATACGCACAATGCCAGAGGTTTCATTGGTAAGGACTCCTTTGGTGGCCTGACGACCCGGGTTCTGGAAGCAGCACTTCTGGAAGAACTGCAAACGTTGACCCAGATGGCTCCCAGTAGAGATGCCCTGGAACCTATCGAGCAGTGTGAGCTCACCCGTATAGAAGACCCTAACGACAATCATGAAGGCTTTACTGTCCATGCTAAAACATCCGATGGAGAACAACGCTTTACAGACGACGTTGAAGTGGTGATTTGTGCCGGGGGTAAAGGCAGTTCAACCCGAAACCGGTATCTGCCATCCAAAGTGGTCACTAATGAAGAGTATTACGGAGTCTGCACCTGGGAAGGTGCCGATGTCCAAACTGATGAATTTGGACACTTTGATGACTTCCGCCAGATGGTGGTTTGTGACCGGAAATTCAGAGATGAGTTTGCACGACAACTGAATGATAATGATTCAAACCGACTCCTTCGGGAAATGTCTCCCAAGGGACAAGCTGCTGCTCAAAAGATTATTGGCCCGGCTAACCGGACCTTCACCACCCTGTCTGGTCGCATTGCTGGAACTCCTCTACAGACCCGCTGTTTTGAGAACAAAGAGCAGTTCTATATAGGGATGGAGATACCCTCACAGATCAAGGACTACCTTGCCGATGCACAAAGAGTTCTGCTGGCAGATGGCGCTACAGAGGATGATGTTAGAAAGTTACAGTTCCTGATCCGAACCGCCTGGTTCCAAACGGTTGCCAACTCCTATGGGGTTGATGAAAAACTCAATGCCAGAAAAGGTGCCATCAACAAAAAATTCGCCGCCACTTTCTCTGTTGCCCAGGACCGAACCGAAGACAACGTTGTCTATAAAGGTGGCAAGCGTCCCTTGATGATCACCGCTGCCGGTGATGCTGCTGCAAGCCCTCACTTTATGAGTGGTACAGGACTGACCAGCGGACGCCAGCATATTCTGGATGACAAAGCCTACACCAAACTTCTGGCAACAGGTGCTTCTCACATTGTTATGGAGACAGAAGCCGACGATCTCAGAGACAAGTCCGACAGGACTGCCGTCTTCGCCATAAGTCGGGGTAGTCCTTTCCTCCAGCCCCTCAATAATTGATTCAGGACGCATGGAAGCAAAGTAATGAATCCGGATTTCAGTCAGTTCAACCAGTTAAAAAGCATCTATCACCGGGCTGAGTCATTGGCCCAAAAAAACCAGGGACACACTCGACTGGGAATTCATACTGACCATCAGATTGTCTCGGAAGATGAGTTTGAGCCAGAGCCACAGTCTACATTAAGCTCCTGGACTCTGGGTTACATGGATTACAGGACCGTGAAGACCTTTGATGATGCCTCACGGAACCTGAAAGAAACTCTTGAATCATGCACGACTGCTGCCCGTGACTTCTCAGGTATGTCAGTGTCTGTTCTGCTTACACCAAACATGTCCAGCCAGGCCATCTCCCAGGAAGGCCGAAAACTGGTTGAAAGTGAGTGGGGGCAATTCCAGGACTTACATAAATCCGTGGTCGACTTTCTTCAGCAACTTGATCAGCTCACTCCTGCCGACGATCAGGATGCTCACACTGAAGAGACTCTGAACTATTTCAAGAATAAAATGCTGATCAGCTTCAACGAAAAGTTGAAGAGTGTAAAAAACCCCAGGGTTTTCAGGTCAAAAGTAGCTGCGCTAGCCAGAGAACTGAATCATTTGGGAGCACCCGTAGAGGGTGGCTCAAAAGTCAGGGAGACACTGGTCAACCGTCTTCTTAATGGGCTACATGACCTGGCCATTGAACCAACAGCCATTCCGGCTGTTCCCGCTGATACAGGCTTAAGTGACCGAATGGGTTGTGCCCTTGAGATTGTCAGGGCAACCAGCGAATCCTTCGACCATGGCATGAGAGGCCAGCAGATTCGAACCCATGCCCAGAAAGCTGCGGCACAACTCGAGAAAGTGCTGAAAGGCTGTGAGATTAAGGACAGAGAAAAGCTGGTACTGCTGTCAGCTCTGGACGGTCAGCTCACTGAACTCTCTCGCCGAAACAGAAACCTGGCACTTGATAACCAGGCCATGGATCCATTGATCAGGACTATTAACGCAGCCAGACACCTGATCAAGACTGAAACCGATGAAACGGATTCTCAACCCACTTCTCTGAGTCATGACGTCCATGTACTCATCGAAAAATCGACATCAGCTCCCGATGATGCAATAGACCTCTCTGAAGTTGCAAAGCAATCTGAGCAGTTTTTGAAAGAAAAGCTCAGTAGCCTGACAGAAGAAGAAACGGTCACTGTGTTGTCCGATCTGACAGGTGATTTGCTCACCACCTTACCCAACCAGTCCCCAATGACTCAACGGGCAACGAAACTGGTATTAAAAACAGCGGAAGCATTAACACCGAAAAAAACCGAGTCCGAACTGGCCAGAAAACTGCCTCACCAGGACTTTGCTGAAACTTTGTCGCGTAAAATTGTTTTTGATTGCTCACGAGGTCACACCGGAAGAAATCATCAACGACAATGGTTTGAATCACTTAATGAGTACCTGAAAGGTTATCCTGACAACGAACACCCTGAAGTAGCAGGCCATGTACTCAAACGCGCTGAAGCAGCACTGAGATCTGCTGTGACACCCGAGAAACAGGCAGCTTTGGATAACTGGGATGAGGTTAAAGCAGCTCTGGAATTACCCCCAAAAGCCCGTCCAAAGCTGGCAGCCCGGGAGCTCCCTGTTCATTTAGACACACCGGATGACTTGCTAAGGCGCGAACCAACTCCTCCCACTCATTTGGCTACTGCGCAAGGCGTTTCCCGAAAAGCCACCCGGGATGATGAAACAATCTTCACAAATCTCTGGGCACAAATTAACAAGGACATCAGCGATAACAGGGCAGGACCTGACGAGCAAAAAGTCTGGTTCGATCTACTGAATGACTATCTGCAGCAGTTTGATGAGGCCACTCGTTATGAAATCTTTGGGCTGGCCCAGGCTCAAATCCAGATACAAATGAATGAGCAGGCAGAAAGGTACCCTACTTTTGCCAACCAACTTGAAACCGTTGACTCAGCCCTCTTAATGACACTGACAGGTCACTTCCAACCTGTACCAAGTTCATCTACACCAGGATTATCTATTCCACTTGAAGCCCAGGTTCTTCAAGTAAAGCCCACTGTAAAACCGGTGTCGCCCATTCAGAGCTCAGATCATCAAGCGTTAGTGGGTGCACTGTTCCGACAAATAAAAGGTCATTTGCTGACTCAGGGTGCCACTCCTGAGAGCCAGTCCCAATGGCATCAGGCATTGGCCGGGCATCTATATGACTTTGATGACAGTCAACGACCCGCGATCGTTCAGCATGTTGTGGAAAGTGTGCAAGCCCAATTAACGGTAGAGGCGGGAGAGCATGACGAATTAAAAGCGTTTTTACCGATGGTAGAAGAGGTTTTACAGCAAGGCATCAGTCTGGACTTCAAACCTGTAGATCCACCAGCGCACTCTGTCATTAGACAAGAACCAGTCTCTGTAGAGAGCACAATTCTACCAGAGCATATGATTCCTGAAGCTTCACCAGTGGCACCCTTAGTTCCAACGTCCAAAACAAAAACACAGAAGGCCACTACTGAATGGCCTTCATTTAACGGACATCAGCTCGGTCTTCAGGCAGGTATTCTCTTTGAAACCCCCAGACACCTTCTGGTAGGAATGGATGAAAGGGGAAACCTGACTTTCAACGAACAGTTAACCCCTGAAGTCGAAGCCCAGATTGCCAGCCTGCAAAAAGGCATGGAAGCTTTTCTCATACAGCAGATTTTTCCTGCTGCGGGCCCTTCCATGGACTATGAAAGAAGAAACAGATTAAACCTTCCAGCTCAACCAGAGCAATGCACCGTCGCAAAGCTTCAGGAAATAATCGGAATCATTGCCGGCAATCCTCTGGCTATTAATATGCTGACAGTAGAGCCTCCTTCAGAAGATGTTCGTAGACGTTTTGAACAGTGTGAAGGCAAAGCCATGGTGATTGGCTGTGGAGCCGCGCATGAAGGTCATAAGGAACTGCATCCTGCAAAAACCACGTTTACTGCAGATCTTAATGCCAGCATGCTGCCAGACCTTCATGGCGATGTCAGCACCATGATCCATATGCTTCCGGATAAAGAACAGTTTTCAACGGTTTATTTTGAACATATTAATGGCATTGTTTTTTCAGACCCGGATCAGATGGTGGCCACTTTGAAGAAGTGCCATTCACTGCTGAAACCAGGCGGTATTATGATTATCGTTTCCGGAGCCTATGACCTGACCAAGAAAACACAACAGGGCGACGTACGACATATTATGGTTGAAAGCCTGACTGCAGCAGGCTTCAACGACTTTAAATACGGCAGGCAGGATGAGGTCAAAGAAGCTTTCAGAATGCTTAAGCAGCACGAAGATGTTTTCCCTCAAATCACGGCCGCATGGGATCAAGTGAAAGGTACCGATGCGATACCTGTCAGTGAAGATGCCATGCATTATCTGGGAATCGTGATGGTTGCCCTGAAAAAGAAATAACTGCAGTCGTTATTTTTTCCCTGGATTGTAAACACCTACATTCTCATGCCCTTCATCACGAAGGTGCATGGCGTGCAGCTGACTCATCACCCCTTTTTCACAGTACAACAGATAGTGTTTTTCTTTATTCAGCTCAGAGAACTTTGTCCTGAGCTGATAGAAAGGAATCGTCAGTACTTCACGGTCTGCCAGACTAAAGGGTTTAATTTCTTCTTCATCCGGGTGGCGGATATCAATAACAATGTCGTTTTGTTCCGTAGTCTCAACCACTTCAACTTCTTCACGAGTTAAATCATCAGCAATGATGTCAGACACGGAAACCTTACGACGATCTGCAATTGCAGCATCCAGAACAGAGAAATCAAAACGGGCTTCTTCCGCTTCAATTTTTTCCGGCTTGGCTTTGGTGGTCGGATTCTTTGAAATCACTGCACAGTACTCAGGAATATTTTTTACAAATTCCTCGGTACCGATCTTTGCAGATATATCGATGATGTCCTGCTTGTCCATGGCAATAAGCGGACGCAGCACAAGATGATCCGTTGCTGAGTCAATCACCGCAAGATTGGTGAGAGTCTGACTGGAAACCTGAGCAACAGCTTCCCCCGTCACTACCGCTTCAACGTACATCTCTTTGGCCACCTGAGTGGCTGCTCTCAGCATCATGCGCTTCAGAATAACGCCCATCTGGGAGTTATCTACTTTGGTGAGGATCTCTTCAACCACTCCTTCAAAAGGAACTGTCACGAAATTAACATTGTGCGAGGAGCCAAAGCGGTTCCAGAGATAATAGGCTACCTCTTTTACGGCCAGCTCATGGGCATGACCACCCAGATTGAAGAAACAGAAATGAGTTCTGATCCCTCTTTTCATGGTCAGGAAGCTGGAAACCGTTGAGTCAAAACCACCGGAAATGAGCGACAGCACAGGCTCCATTGAACCCAATGGATAGCCTCCCAGGCCGCTCCCACGATTAGTCACCAGAAAGTAGCGATCGCCCTTGATCTCAACTTTGACGACAATGTCAGGATTCTTGAGCTTCACACCAGCCGCTTCAGTGCGAGTGTTCAAACCGCCACCCACATATCGCTCAACATCAATAGACTGGAAGTCATGCTTACCTGAACGCTGACAAGTCACCCGGAAGGTTTTTCCAGCAAGAAGCTCACGGTTAACTTCCAGAGCTTTGTCCAGAATATCGTCCTGATCTATCAGAGGATACTCAACCACCTGCTGCCAATAGGCAATGCCGGGAATATGGCTGAGCAGATCCGACACCTGTTTAACCAGTACCGGATCATCATGACTGGTGGCCAGCTCAATAAAATCCCAGGCGCCTGCCACCTCAACGTTTTCATCGACCCGCTTGAGAACGATGCGAATATTCTTGCGCAGCTGTTTAATAAAACGCTTTCTCACCGGAGGCGTTTTGATCGTAATTTCAGGAAACAGCTTGATGATGAACTTCATAGAATTGTATTCCCGGTGCCCTGCCATCGGAAAATCGCAGAGAACCCGGTCCAGATGCCAGTAAGGGTAATAAGAAACGAATCCCGACAATTATACAGAATAGTCAGGAACACCGGTAATCCTGACTCATTTCGGAGACAGCCAACTTAAAGCCCCAGTAAAGACCGCGGGATCGTTAGTAGTCCCTGCAGTTTCACGCTACACTGGGCACCGCCTGCAGATGGTTCCATGGATATACAACAGGCTAATGCACCAAAGCGAGACGACAGATTTATTCTGCGCACCAATTTTGTGCATTCAATAGGTTCGATTGGATTCTTTTCGGTGCAGCCACCCACATTCCGCTTATACTCAGGCACGGTCAGGCTGCAGAACTGAGCAAAATCAACCGGTTTTCGATACTGGCATAGCAATTGCTTATACGGTTTCGGCACAGTCGCCAATGCGGCACATTACTAAATGTTGATAAACCGCCATACCCGATGTAAAAGGCAAAGAGTAGGAGTACTCTGGCCTCACAATCGACCTGCGGTGCTCACAACGCGAGCTATAAGTCCTTTGGAGGAATAATAAATGTCCAAGACCCTGAACTTGATCAAGGATCACGATGTAAAATGGGTTGACCTTCGCTTTACTGATACCCGCGGTAAAGAGCAGCACGTTTCCCTGCCTGTCAGCGAAGTGGATGCTGAGTTCTTCGAGCTGGGTAAAATGTTCGATGGTTCCTCCATTGCTGGCTGGAAAGGCATCAACGAATCCGACATGATCCTGATGCCAGATGACAGCAGCTCTGTTATCGACCCTTTCACTGACGAAACCACCCTGAACATTCGTTGCGACATCATTGAGCCTACCACCATGCAAGGCTATGAGCGTGACCCACGTTCTGTTGCCAAGCGCGCTGAAGAGTACCTGAAGTCTACCGGTATTGCTGACACTGCTTTCTTTGGTCCAGAGCCAGAGTTCTTCGTATTTGACGACGTTAAGTGGAACGTAGACATCTCCGGTGCTTCTTACCAGATCAATTCTGAAGAAGCGGCCTGGTCTTCCAACAAGTCTTTTGAAGGTGGCAACACCGGTCACCGTCCTAAGGTTAAAGGCGGCTACTTCCCTGTACCTCCAGTAGATTCCCTGCACGACATCCGTGCTGCCATGTGTACAGCTATGGAAGCTCAGGGTCTGGGTGTTGAAGTACACCACCACGAAGTAGGTACTGCTGGTCAGTGTGAAATTGGCGTTAAATTCAACACCATGGTTGCGAAGGCTGACGAAGTTCAGATCCTGAAGTACGCTGTTCACAATGTTGCTCACGCTTATGGCAAAACCGCTACGTTCATGCCCAAGCCTCTGGTAGGCGACAACGGTAGTGGCATGCACGTTCACATGTCTCTGAGCAAAGACGGCGAAAACCTGTTTGCCGGTGACGGCTATGCCGGTCTGAGCGAAAACGCTCTGTACTACATTGGTGGTGTAATCAAGCACGCTAAAGCCATCAACGCTTTTGCCAACGCTTCTACCAACTCATACAAGCGTCTGATCCCAGGCTTTGAAGCACCTGTTATGCTGGCTTACTCTGCCCGTAACCGTTCTGCTTCCATCCGTATTCCATACGTGAACAGCCCTAAGGCTCGTCGTGTTGAAGTACGCTTCCCTGATCCAACAGCTAACCCATACCTGGCGTTTGCAGCTCTGCTGATGGCTGGCCTGGACGGTATTAAGAACAAGATCCACCCTGGCGATGCTGCTGACAAGGATCTGTACGACCTGCCAGCTGAAGAAGCGGCTGAAATCCCGACCGTTGCTGAAAGCTTCGAAGAAGCTCTGGCTGCTCTGGATGCCGATCGTGAGTTCCTGACAGCCGGTGGCGTATTCACTGACGACATGATCGATGCTTACATCGGCCTGAAGAAAGAAGAGTGCGTACAGGTGAGTCAGACTACTCACCCAGCTGAATTCGACCTGTACTACAGCGTATAAGCTGCACGACAGGAACCTCCTGTCACTGAAGCTTTATAGCTAATCTTAAAACCGGAGTGTCTATCCCCATAGCACTCCGGTTGTTATTTGAGCCTCATATTTTTGTGACGCATATCTCAACTGCCCCCCTTTCCTGACAACCACATAATCCCAGCAAACGCCCTACAGCTTCCATTCATCGCCAGATAGATGCAAAGGCACTTGCAGTAAAGTAACCTAGGAGGCTGACCGAGAATAGACAGCCCGGCCTAAAGTCCAGAAAGATCGGCCATATTTTCCGTTGAATTTGCTTAAATAGGTCAACTATTCGCACAAATTCAACGAAAAATCTGGCTCGATCTACTGAACTTTATGCTCGGGCGCTATTCTCGGTCAGCCTCCTAGAGCCATTCCGGAATCAGCCGTAGATCATTATGAAAACAATAATATTGACCTTATTGCTTACTCTGCCAGTGCTTTCCCAGGCCACAGAGATTTATAAGACCGTCGACAAAAATGGCAATGTCACCTTTACAGACAGCCCTGGCGCCAATAAAAAAGCCGAGCCTGTGACGCTTACCCCGATCACCGTAATTCCAGCTACGCAAAGCTCCAGCCAGCCATCGATCAATCCGGTGGATAATCATAAAGAAGACATCTATTCCAGTTTCACCATTACCGAGCCTGCCAATGACTCAACCATCAGAGATAATGGTAACTTCTCTGTTAAGGTCAAACTCCGACCCAGCCTGGCAATAGACCACACGCTCTCACTTTCACTGGATGGTACCCAACAGGGTAAACCCCAGAGAAATCCAACTTTTAAACTGGAAAATGTCGACCGAGGCACTCATAAGCTATCCGTTGCCATTCTCGACCGTAACGGCAAGACACTGAAAACCACAAACAGCACAGTCCACGTTCAGCGTACTGTTTTCAGACCGCCCACTCCGGCGCCAGCCCCTACTCCTGCCCCCTGAAAAACCAAATGCACCATTCTGGTGCATTTAATCAAACTGACTTATAATTCTAACCTTCTTAACGGCTCTTCAGATCATAGTGATGCAAAAGAGGTCACGTTCTGAAAGAGGTTGACAACAATTGGTTCAATTCTTGCGTTCAGTTTGAAAAAACACTTTAAAGTAACGGGAAGCCTTCTGCCGTCTGGGTGAGCAGCACAATCGCTCCAGCAGCCGAAGAGCACTATGAGCTAAGAAAAACAACCACTTATCCAGGTGTCAGCCGGTGATCAATGCATTTGTACTGGAAAATCTCAACACGGCCATCATTGCTCTGGACAGCGCACTTCGTGTTTCCTACATGAACCATGCTGCAGAAGCGTTGCTGGATATCAGCGAAAAAAGCGGACTGCAGCTGCCGCTTCCTCAAATTCTTGAGCATGGCTCCATGATCAAGGACTTGCAGCGCGCGCTTGAGCAAAACCAGCAATTCACTCGCCGAGAATCAGAAATCGTCATTCACGGTACTCCGGTGCTGGCAGATTACACTATTACCCCACTAGAAAATCTTGAAGCCAGTATGTTGATTGAGATCCATCCAAGAGATCGATTACAACGCATCACCCGGGAAGAGTCCCTGATCGCCAAACAGGAAACCTCGCGCATTCTGGCCCGAGGCCTGGCCCATGAAATCAAGAATCCCCTTGGGGGAATAAGAGGTGCTGCCCAGTTACTGGACAAACAACTTGATGACGAAGAGCTCAGTGAATTTACCCAGATCATAATTGAAGAAGCAGACCGCTTAAGAGACCTTGCGGATCAAATGCTGGGGCCTATCAAGCCTCCCAGTATGAACAACCTGAATATTCATGAAGTGCTGGAGAGAGTCATACAGTTGCTGCATGCCGAAACCGGTGGCCAGCTGAGCATCGACAAAGACTATGACCCCAGTATTCCCGATCTGCCTGCGGACCGTGAACGCTTGATTCAGGCAATACTTAACCTTGTCCGGAATGCTATGCAGGCAATTGAACAGCACATGCCTCTCAGTGACGGCAAGATTACTATCCAAAGCCGTATATCAAGACAGTTCACCATAGGTAATCAGAAACGAAGACTCGTTTGTCACCTGTCAGTTATTGATAACGGTCCGGGCATTCCGGAACATCTGAAAGAAAATATTTTCTACCCCATGATCAGTGGCAGAGCCGAGGGAACAGGATTGGGACTACCCATGGCCCAATACATTATCAGTCAGCATCAGGGGTTAATTGAGTGCGACAGCAAACCCGGTCAAACCTGCTTTCACGTCTATTTGCCGCTTACCGTTGAGGAGCCTTCACAGCCGTCATACAGCAAGCAGTTTTCAGCAGATACAAACAGGAGTGAGTAATGAGTATGGATTCTAAAGTCTGGATTATTGATGATGACCGTTCTATTCGCTGGGTGCTGGAAAAGGCATTAGCCGGTGAACAGATCGAAGTAGATGCCTTTGATTCCGCCGACAAGGCTTTACGAGAGCTGGACTACAGCCAGCCTGAAGCCATTATCAGTGATGTCAGAATGCCTGGCACCAATGGCCTGGAGTTTCTGAAAGAAGTTCATGAAACCTACCCTGACCTGCCGGTCATTATCATGACCGCGCACTCCGATCTTGAAAGTGCCGTCTCCTCTTACCAGGGAGGCGCATTTGAGTATCTGCCCAAACCTTTTGATATTGACGATGCCGTATCTCTGGCGAAAAGAGCCATTGAGCACAGCAAGCAAAAGAAAACCGAACAAGTTATTGAAGCGGTAGATAATGGCACAGAGATTATTGGTGAAGCACCTGCCATGCAGGAAGTCTTCAGAGCTATAGGAAGACTGTCACAGTCCAATATCACAGTCCTTATTAACGGTGAGTCAGGCACAGGCAAAGAGCTGGTTGCACGTGCTCTGCATAAACACAGCCCCAGAGCCAGCAACCCCTTTATTGCCTTGAACATGGCAGCCATCCCCAGGGATCTGATTGAATCAGAACTGTTTGGTCATGAGAAAGGTGCGTTCACCGGTGCAGGCGCCATGCGTAAAGGCCGCTTTGAGCAAGCTCAAAACGGTACTTTATTTCTCGATGAAATAGGCGACATGCCAGCAGAAACTCAGACCCGCTTGCTCCGGGTTCTGGCCGATGGAGAGTTCTACCGTGTCGGAGGCCATACACCGGTAAAAGTCGATGTTCGTATTATTGCCGCGACTCACCAGAATCTGGAAAAGCTGGTTGAAGAAGGTTCTTTCCGGGAAGACCTTTTCCATCGTCTCAATGTTATCCGGGTTCACCTGCCAAAGCTCCGCGAAAGATCAGAAGATATTCCTGTGCTTGCCAGACACTTCCTGGATAAAGCCGCCACCGAATTAAATGTAGAGCCCAAGGTACTCACTCAGGAGACAGCTCGATTCATTGCCAGTCTGGACTGGCCTGGCAATGTCAGACAGTTGGAAAACACCTGTCGCTGGTTAACCGTTATGGCCTCTGGTCGTGAGGTATTGATTTCAGATTTACCCCCTGAGCTTCTGAGTCAGCCTGACAGTGGCCCGGTCACACTACAGCCAGGAAACTGGGAGCAGCAGCTTCGCTTGTGGGCTGACAGAGAACTGGCTGCTGGTCATAGCAGCATTCTCGACAAAGCCGTGCCTGTCTTTGAAAAAATCATGATTGAATCCGCCCTCCAACATACCGGTGGCCGAAAGCGCGATGCTTCAGAGCTGCTAGGCTGGGGACGTAACACCCTGACCCGTAAAATGAAAGAACTGCAGATGTCCGACAAAGCTTTGACAGAATAGCCTTAACCTCTCTCAGAGGGTGTCGTATTCGTGACAGAAAACACCCTCTGAGCATTCAGAACCGCCCGAATATCTTCCCCTGAGCCCTGATTTATTGTCCTGCCAAACAGGCCTCTGAGGATTTCTATACTCCATTTAATAACACCAGAAAAGACGTAGGTGTCATATGGATATCCCAGCAATGGTTTGCAGAGCATTAATGATCTCTGCACTTTCTCTGATCAGTTTTTCAACTTATTCTGCCCAACAGGGGAATATTGGAAAAACCTCCTCAGGCTCTTTCAGTATTCGTCTGGTCATACAGCCCAATCTGCAGACTTCTATAGCAACACAGTCTTTTCAACAAGCAGGCGGTTTTACCTCTACAGTCGCCAAGTTCAATCAGCTTGAGCCACTTTGCATCAAAGGTACTGGCATCAATCAGTACTCCGTTGCAACAGAAGGTTCTGGCAGTAATGGCTCCTACTCTTTATCCAACGGCAGCCGCTCTTATGACTATGAAGTTGACCTCTGGTCTTCTAACCAGAACGCCTCGAGCCTGGCCAGCGGCCAAAACAGTGACCTGATCAACACCATCCCTCGAAATACGGATTGTGACACGTCTGATACCGGCTTCATGGTCAAGATACCAAGCGCTGCAGCCCAACAACCCTTGGAAGGAACACTGAGATTCACTATCAGCGCCGAATAAGGTGGTTTACCAAGAACGATAGTACCCATAAAATGGAAGCCATAGACCATTACCTGATGTTCATGGTGATGACAAAAAAGAGATCACTCTAGTGACTGGACCACATTATAAAAACACAAGGGGTAAACGGATGAGGTCATGGCTTAAACTCTGTCTTTTCCCTGCTTCACTGGCTATGGCACTCAACGCCCATGCAGCCATGTCTCTGGACAAAATGATTGTCTATTTTGAGCCCGACAAATCCCCCCGACAGGATATTGTTGTCACCAATCCGGATCAGGAAAACCTGTACCTGCAGACTGAAGTTTACAAAGTAGTAAACCCCGGTACTGAACAGGAAGAAAGAGTTCGAGTCACCGATCCTTCTGAGCTGAAGCTGCTCAGCACGCCACAAAAAGCCATTGTTGCACCCAACAGCCGTAAGACAGTTCGCCTGGTCAGCCTGGAAACACCTAAAAAAGTAGAGTCGGTTTACAGGGTCACTTTCAAACCCGTAGTAGGGGATCTGGAAGCTACACAAAACGCTATCAAACTATTGATTGCCTATCAGACACTGGTCTTTGTTCGCCCCCAGAACCCGGAATATAAAGTGACCGCCAAGCGTGAGAAAGACTCAATAACCTTCACCAACAGCGGCAACATTAACGTAGTTTTACGCAATGGTCAGTTCTGCTCTGGCGAAGACAGTAAACGCAAATGTACAGAAATTGACGACATCAAACGACTGTATGCAGGACAGAGCTGGACATTAAAAATACCCAGCAGCAAAACCAAAGTTGAATACGGGCTGTTTAATGGCAGCACCGAAGAAAGGAAGACTTTCTGAATCACTGAACAGACACAGTCACCGTTACAGTATCTTTATAGACACCTGGCTGAAGCCCTGAGAGCTCCGATGAAGGTACTGTAACTTCAAGATCCATGTTAGAGCCACCACCACAATATTGTTGAGTAGAACCACTCCATGGCTGACCATCGACGCCTGGTGTAAGTAACTCCATACTGCCACCCTGACCCACTTTTAATTGATAACCCACCTGACCTGAAAGAAGAAAGGCGTTATTGGCTCCAGTAGCTCTAAGGGTGAAGTCTGCGCCGCTCTGGGTATAAACACAGAAATTCATCCCCCCTTGCAGGCTTTGATCGCTGAGTGCTATATCTTTCAAACCACTGACCTGAATACGATCAGGGATTGTCAGATCATAAATAATATCGCTAAAGGCGGTATAAGGTATCAAACCACCCGACTCCATCCCCTTGAGCCTCAATACTGCTTGATAATCCCCAGGCTGACGTCCCTGCAAATCTGCCGTATATATCTTTACCGAGACATTCCCGGTTACCTGCTGCCAGTTGCCCGGATTCAATAGCGTTGTACTGGTATCAGGAATCGTGCTGCCATCCTTAATCAGCAATGAATTGGCACCCTGTTGGTAAGTCACTCTGGACATTTCAATGGAAGGAGCCCCCTCCCATGATATAAATTCAAACTCCGTAGCTTCGAGTGTGTATTCTTCAACCTGCTGAAACCAGCCACAGGAAAACCAGCCAGAGCCAATACTGGTTCCACGGCAAGACTGCAACTGAATGGGCAGATCAATATTTATATCGCCACCCGTCCATGTCACGGCTGGAGCCGTATAGAGCTGCTGACCAAAAACAAAAAAAGCTGAAGCTGTGTTACTCAATGTCAGTGCGAGTACCGCTAACATCCCTCTGACAGACACCATAAGAAAACAAATTCCTTTCTTATATTTATTGAGCCCACACTGTAACAGTCATGGTGTCGCTGTAAACACCCGAATCGAGATTGTTGAGCGCTCCCTGCCTGATCCTCACCATAAAGGTCATATTGTCCTGACCACCACAATCCTGCTGAGTGCTGGCAGTCCAGACTCTGTTTCTATGTCCCTGCCTACGATACGTCAGCCAGTTTTCACTGGGGGTTCTAACCCTCATACGATAATCAACGCAATCTGATGAATTAACACACTGTCCCTGCTTACTGAGCATGAAGTTGTCCCCTGAATTACTGCTCCCGTCAAAATCAATAGCCACTCCGCCAGTATTGCTGAAGACACAGACACCAAACTGGGCATCCAGGTTATTACCGGAAAGGTCTTTAGCATCAAGAGATACATCTTCAAGACCTGAAATTTGCACCAGTTCAGGAACAACAATAGGAATGGTCACCAGAATGCTATCCAGATGGAGAGTCCCATACATATCTTCACCGGCGATATAAAAGCTGAAGTTGTATGTACCGGCTGGAAGCTGCTTCAGACGATTCTGATTAAAGGTAAAAGTAAACGACCCGGTCTCAGTGCCATTCGTGGTGGTCTGAAAAAATGAGTTAGAGTTATTGGAATGAGTCCACTGACCGGGGGTCAGACTTCCACTGTTTGCCTGCTGACTGTATTGGGCACTGATCAGAAACTCGGACAACTCATCTGCAGGGTATTGAAGAGGTTCTGTGCCGCCCGTAATGGGACTCTGCCTTCCGGGGTTAGAATCCGAGAGAGCCAATCGATAGTCCTGACCTATACAGCCCGAATTACAATAAGCACTAAAGGAAACCGTAAAGTTGTAGGTGGGGTTGGCATTTCCTGCAGAGACGAAAAGTGGATCAGCTACATAACCGAAGAAATCAAAGAAGGCTCTGGACTCTGACGAAAAGAGTACAAGTGCCGCAAAAAACACCTTGGTAAAATACTTCAACTTCTACAACCTTGGGCCTTTAAACTACAGGCTTTCTTATAATTAACCTTTCCCAGCTACTCACTTGTCTACAAGGGGATGACGGTTAACTGTACCGTATCTCGATATATTCCTGAAGGTTTACTGGACATATTTTGTGCAGGAATATTGATTCTGAATTTCATGTTACCCGCAGAGCCCTGACAATCCTGACTGAAAGCGCCGGCCCAGTTATTCCCTGAAACATATGTACTTTCAACCAGATCAGTCCAGTTGTTATTGCCGCTGTTCACTGGAATGGTTTCGATGCCATACTCAATAAAACTGTTGCCATTCTTCAGGGCAAAAACGCCCTGCCCATGAGTACTTTCTCCCATTAACTCAAAAGCCTCGCCACCCAGGTTGAAAACACAGTAACTCTGATCCATGGACTGAACGTTATTCACACCATCAAAATTCAATTCAACATCATTAAGGCCGCTGATCATGATCGATGGCTTCACTTGCAGGGTAACCAGAAAACTTTTGGAAACCGTCAGGTTGTTACTTTGCGCTGTCACCGTAAACTGGCTTTGGTATTGCCCTGCTCTGGCATTTTGAAGAATGTCTGCCTTGGTGACCTCAGCAAGAATGCTCAACTCATTCTTTCTACAGACTTCGTACTCATCAAGCCCCTGCACTGTGTTAAACGCAGTCCAATTTGAAAAGTTCACATTCGCTGTGGCATCACCTTGAACACCTTTGAGTGTCAACTTAACCGGTAGACCTGCTCCACCTTGACCCTGGGGCTGAAGAACAAACTGCCCGGCAAGCTGTGGCCCGGTAATCTGCACCTGATAGTCATAGAGTGTTCGAGCTGGATTGTATTGCCAGCGAGGAACGGAATAAGAAATTATGCAAAACAGCCTGCCATCCTGAGCAGCTACCGTAGAGCCACTGACCAGCTGCTCTCCACCCCACTCACCCATATCAAGATCAAATAAACGCTTCAGTTTCAGCCAGTAATGATCATGATAATCCGTTCGATCATCGCAATTGGCATCCGCTTGAGCACAGTCTCCATCACTATGGGAATTATGATGTCCGGACGCAGCGCCGGACACTAAGAAAAACAGCAAGAGCAGGTAACTGACCCTGAACACAGCAAGACTCCATTCTTGTTATTATGAGTTCAAATGCTGGCCTGTCCTGATAATGCTTCCTGCTCAGGAGTCGTCTCGTTTACCGATAGCCAGCTGACCTTCCAGTTCAGGAACACAATCGGATTCAGCCAAATCCAGGGTTCCCATTCTTAGAATATATTTTTCTTCATCGGCCTCAACCGGCACACTGCATTGCCAGCCATTCTCAAGTTCAATTCGCAGCTCGTTAATGTCAGAACGGGCTTCGATCTGGAACATACCAATATCATCGGTACTGGAGGGATAAAGTCCTCCGGTAATTCGAGCACGATCCAAAGGCTCACCATTTACCAGCAAGCGTCCAAAAAGAAGCTGCAGTGGAATCGCTTCATAATCCAGCGTCATAACGTTGCCCGGATAAAGCGTAAAGCGCCGTTCACGCTCATCAAAACTGTAGAGCGTATCTCCTGAAGGCGACAGGGTTACGGTATATTCTTCAAATGGCGTGAGAGGAATAACGGAAGGTCTGCCCGCTACAGCATATCCTCGTCTCTGACCATCGATCTTCACATCAAAAACATCACCTGTGCGTCCATCCAGATTGACCACCAGAGCGCTTTCGGCTCTCTGCTCGCCCCCCATGGCCACCACGTTACCATCGGTCAGGAAGCTGGTGCTGAAGCTGCCGTTATAGTTAGTAACCTGATTTGCATCCGTTGAACTGTGGTTAACATTCAATGCGGCCCTGCCGAACCGGTTGCCGTATTGCACAGCACCATCGAGTCTGCGCTCACCACTGCCTATTTCAGCAGAGACACTGGAAGTCAGTTGACCGTCGTAAAGATCGCCATCATCCCAAGAGGCTGAAAGCCTCATTTTTTCTGTTTTGTCTTTGTTGCCATTGTTGTTCTGAACTTCTGCCCGAGGGTTAACCCGGAAATTCCAGCGATCCTGACGGAATCGCCACTCAAAGCTCAACAGCGCAACGGAGTTACCTTCCGACTCACTGAAACTGAAAGTGACATTTGTATCGTAATCCAGTGTTCTGAAAACGTTAGCCGTATAACTCACTCCGTGGGTTTCTGTTCTGCCGTCATTGTTGTTTCTATTGCTACTGAAGCGGTAATTGGCGCTTCCTCTCCAGAGTGGGGCTGAAACAGAAAAACTGCTTTGCTCAAAAGCATCACCGATCAATGATGGACGGTCGGCATTCTCAACTTCTGTATCGTCTCTCCATAGCCGACGATAACTACCATTCAGAGAGACATCACCCAACCAGGTTCTGCCTGTCAGGGTCATACCATAGCTACCGTTATCCGACACCATAACTGAAGGCGACAACTCATATCGATATCCCAGATTATAAATACCCAGTTCAAGCAGTGAGGTATCCAAAGTGGCTGCAGCCGATAATGTCCCCGCCATGGTATCGAAAATTCTTCTGCTTACACCGGCACGGGATAACCATTGCTCAGTACTTTGTGGCAAAGCACCGTCAAACACAGAAGTCATTACACGACCGGTTTCGGCGAAGAACTGCCACTCACCTTCTGGTGGCAGCTGATACTGCTTGGCAAAGAATCGAGATTCCTGAGATTGCAAGTTACCCTGCTCGTCCAGAATACGGATTTCGATATCGTAGGCACCACTGGGAAAAGTTGTAGTATCCAAAGCCTGAAGACCGGCTTCATGAAAATAAGACGCGATCAGTCGTCCGTCCCGCCGGATCTCTACCCGTCCACGCAATGGCATAAATATTTCAACAGGCATACCACCGCTGAAATCGGTGTCGTTTCGGGTGTTATCAGAACTCTGAAAACGTGCGCCTACCAGCGGCTGGTCAGAAGTAAAGTTAAGGCCAAAGCCCTGACTGGATAACAGACCCAGGTTGTACTCAAAACCTTCATACTCCCGTTGACCAAAAAGCTGATTCACAGAAAAATGCTGCGACTTGGAGTAATCCCAGCTCCAAAGCACACTGTTTTCATAATAAGAAAGCAGTGTCAGGCCGTTCAGGGTGTAATCATTTTCTGCATTATCTTCCGAGCTCCCCGTGGCCGCCGCAGAAAAGTTCTGCATCATGGCAAAACCCGCATCAGAAGGGGGTAAATATTTTCTAACGTCGGCGGCACGGGTTAATAGAAAGCGGGGATTAACAAAGATATCTACCCGAAATTTGGACTCATCAAAAATCACTCCAGCAACAGGAGGATTAAGAACACCGCAATCATTGGAGACATTAGGCGGACAGATAGACTCGGCATGAGTATTCAGCTCACCGGATAAAGCAGTATTCAAAAAAGAAGGGTCATTCACCGAGCCAATAAGGCGAACCACTTCATCGACATTTGAAAGGGAAATCTTACCGGGTTGAAAGGTAGCCAGCTGAGACGTTAAATAGCGATTGCCGTAATAGATATCTACCAGCGACTGCTGAGGCTCACTGAGTGTTTCAAAACCTTCAGGGACTTTATTTTGGGCAAGAAAAAGCGGCTGACTGGCCACGGCTTTGGAAAGAACAAAAACCATGGGCAATGCAACACATAAAATGTCAATGCATTTCCGCCTAGTCATGACCCGGAAAAATCCTTTTTGTTACTGCTCAGATTCTTATACCGTGGGTTGGCCCAGGGCTATTCTCACGGCTGTTTTTTTATTTTTGAAGAGCCAGCGAAGACACCGGAAATAACTTCGCTGGCTTTTTTGAGATTAAATTGGGCTTACTGTTACAGTCGCTGTACCTGTATAAACACCAGGTGCAGCTCCTGTATAGGTGGGTGTTACCTTAATTTTGTAAGAATTCGCCCCTGTGCAATTTGCAGGTAAATTGACTGGGTCATTGCTTGATCTTGCCAAAGCTGTTGGACTCTGAATACCTTCACCAAGCCCACTTCCTCCCCAGAGGCCATTAGCTATGTCTGAATCAACATTATTTTGCAACTGTAAAGTGTATGGAACATTAGCAGCTGCTGCCCCAGCACCAACTGCTGCAGTATTACTAAGTTCGAAAGTACCGCCTAGAGCACTCATTGAGATATTAAAGTCATCTACATTTGAAGCAACACAAACGGGTGTAGTTCCAGTAGCAACCCCAGTACCTGCATCATCAATTACAACATCCTGCAAACCATAAATTCGGATTTGAGTATTGTTGTTGAGGGTAATATCAAAATTGCCTGTAGAAGAGCCGTTCGTTGCTACAGGTGGATTGGTTGCAGCCTGAAGCCCGGAAGAGGCCAGTCCTGCAGACAGCGCGATAGCTACAGCTACTTTTTTAAATTCCATCACTTTCTCCGTTAACTAGTCCATAGTCTGTTTTTTCTTCTATGCTTCAGGTGCTTGAAAAACACCTTGATCTCGAAGCCACTCACTCCAGGCTTCTTACGGAACTGCAAGTCAGGCGGAACTTAAAAAAATAAACAACAATCGTCTTTTTATTATTATCCGTCTGTCTTTCCTGATCCTGGCACTCTTTATTATTAACATTTTATAAATGCATTTTGTGATCAGGTTAACATAATTAACTGATCACAAAAACACCTGCCAGATAGATATTTTTGCAATGTCAACACAAAGAACTTAAAGGTTTTGAAAACGCCCCCGGTTTGCAAGAACGTAACCGGATTCATAAATTTCCGTTTATTAATCAGGCAGATATTCAAACCATGAGGTTAGGAAACCATTTTATGCGCCAGAAAATCAACACCCATTCGGATCATTCTTCTGTACATCACAAAAAAGATCGTTATCCTGACAGACACCTGAGGAGAGAGATTGAAAGTAAATTTTTTTTCTGCTGTGTGTAGCTCTACTAAGATTAATGAAGTAGCTTCCAAGGCAGTGAAGTATTCGAAGCGTGTATCAGCATAACCCTCAGGGAATTTATAGAGGCTTCTGAAGATGGATCTGTCACCCTACGATCAATGCCGCTGTGATCAAAAGCAATGCCGTGTCGGCCGTACCTGTAACATTATTGCTCTGCTGCTAACTATGGTTCTGATTTCAGGACTGGCTCAGGCTTGTGTTTGAAAAGCGTCAAAAGCTGTTTCTTTAAGGCAGGTATTCAGGATAAGAATTGAACTGCAGCGGATATAATTACCTGCTGCAGTTCATAATGCCAGCCAAATCCCTTTCAGCTGACCATGCTTTCGCATACGGTTTACTGTGACTTCTCAAATGAGAAGGTCACAGTAGTTTGATTGCGTCAGTACCTTGACGCTCTTTTTTGACGTCCCTATCAGGCTGCTTCCAACCCTGGTGGCAGCCATGTGATCTCTTAGAGGGCAACAAGTCCACTAAGTTTCCCTTGGTAATCCATTCTGACCGGATTGGTTAGATTCACTGACAACCATTCCCTCACCCCAAAAAGCGATATACTTCATTTTCTTTGCACTGAACCAGCTTCCGTCGACATGCTTGATATTGTTTTGTACCAACCAGAAATCCCGCCCAACACCGGCAACATTATTCGTCTCTGTGCCAATACAGGCTTTCGTCTCCACCTCATCAGGCCTTTGGGGTTTGAACTGGATGACCAGCAACTGAAGCGAGCAGGTCTGGATTATCATGAATACGCCAGTCTGCAGATTCATGATGATTTCGAAGATTTTCTTGAGAAAGTGAAACCTGTAAGGGTTCTGGCCTTAAGCACCAAAGGCACTATGAATTATTCAGAGCATTCTTTTGAACCAGGAGACGCCTTGATGTTCGGTCCTGAAACCAGAGGACTGCCCGCTGAGATTCTGGAGAGTCTGCCAAAAGAGCAGGTATTGCGTTTACCGATGTTACCGGACAGTCGCAGCTTGAACCTGTCCAATACTGCTGCAGTGATGGTTTATGAAGCCTGGAAGCAGATGGGATTCAAAAGTGGAAAGTGAATACTCACCACATTCAAGGAGAACCACCATACTGCCTGATCCACAATGATTTGAGCAGAGAAAAGATATTATTGATACTCTCTGGGAGCACCATGGGCAATTGGCTTTGCACAATTTGTGTAAACTCCCTTTTTTGCTCTCTTAAGAAATCAACTGAAACCACCCCGGCTTCAGCACTTCTTCGCTGAAGCACTTTGTAATACGCAACGTGATAATAATACCAAAATAAACCCAGAGGATTCGCAGCTCCAGGGATAAAGCCCATACCGGATGATGCAGACCTCAGTGGCATCACTACTGGTCCCGGTGTGGCAGCTGACGGTAAATTAGTCCAACCCGTGGTGGAGGGGAAAAATGCTGATACTAACGGCTGGTTAACAGAAGCCGTCAAAGCTGTTTTGGCCTTGCCGTTTCCAGTCTTTGCCATACTGCCAGGGATAATTACGCTGGGAACTACGCCTGTCGCCTCTTGAGTTATCACTGGTTTCCAGTGAACTACTGAGGAAGAGGAAGATACTGCGAGGGCTTGTGGAACCGAGGCCATTACTGGTGCGGGAGGCCTACCTTGACGAGCCCTCATGATTTGAATCTGTTGCCTCCGAGGCAGACTCCTGAACTGGACATTAGCATCTGAAGGTTGCTTAAAAGCCGGATTCTGAAACTGTCCTCCTGCCGCCTGAGTTGTTGCAACCTGATGTCTCCTGACTAAATTCTTTCCCTGCTGAGATTGTCTCCAGGCTAGCTCAAGCTGGGTATGACCAGCACCGTAAGGAGGTGGTGGTTTTCGTAACCTTCTACCTGAGAAAAAAGGCATTGAATAGCTATTAGACAGCATGCTGATCAGCTGATGACTTCCCTGCTCCTGACTATTGCGTTGACGGCTTTCAGGAGTCTTGCCATAGACACGAACATTTGCAGGCTTTTCCGGTATTGGAGTAATCAGGCTTCTCCAGAACGAATAAGTAGCATGACCATCCAACCATCGAGCCAAGTTCCTTCTCCATGTTTCATTAACCCTATGATTGAAAAGGCTTTTTAAGGCAAAAAGAGTAAATGAGCCTACAAAACCCTCTAGCTGAGAATTAGAACCTTGCTCCTCCTTGAACCTTGTAAGTATTCCATCCAGCAAGAATAACTCTGTTACAGTGGTGTCAATGGCTGAGGTATCCATTACGCTTACTAATCTGGACGGTAAACTGTAATCCTCCCACTTTAAGTTTATGACTGGAGAAATAGCTCTTCTTGCGTAGTCTCTATCACTCAGGAACAAAAGATTGTTTTTTTCCAGATACTCAATAAGCCTATCGACGGCAGCCTGCTCTTCAAAGTTCTTGTAAAAATCAATACCTGCCAGCACCATATTATTCAATAACGGTGCTTTTTCTAAAACAGTTACCGGGTCCTCTTCTGCATAGTGAGAAAGAAAATCAATAACCGTATTAACAAGCATGATTACCAGAGGATCCACTCCAGACTCAGCTGCCAGCTTTGTGTATTGCCTTATTACAGCCTGTGATTCTTTCTCCCCTTCACTACTCACTTCATTACTAGAAGAATCAGGGTGACTCCTCTCAATTTGTGGATGCTCCTCTTCTCCTTCAATCACTCTCCTTTCCTGCTGAAGTCTCCCTCCGTTGGCTACTCCAGCATTATGTATGTCTGCTCGTGGTCTCTTTTTGGGATTCCCTTTTTGTCTGACACACTGCCTTCCTTCACAGCCAGTCCCATTGATCATCTCCAACCAACTCCGCTTATGGGAAGCCTTGAGACTGGAATCAATCGGTGGACAGCAAGAATCACCTACACAAACAACAGCAAGTCCCTCTTTCTGCTCTCCGGATAAATAAGCCTGCCGGTAAGCCTGCTCCGGAGGCAACATGAGCATGACAAAGCCGGATACCCAATCAATATAACTGGCCAAACTATTTAAATAGTACTGCAGATGCTCCTCATAATTTTCAAGCTCAACTTCCGGAGTTGTGACATTACTTGCAGTAGAAAATTCGTTTTCAGACGGGTTGTATACTGACACTTGAAGCAGATCATCTGCACTGAGATTACCCGTTTGATTAACCACGACAGCTGAAACAGAATAATTAGTTGAGGGTCTGCAATCATTCTCAATCCAATGGAAAACATCCCATCGCTCAGTGGATGGAGTATTGGAAACTAATAACAAGTCCTTCCCGGACTTATTCATTAAATGCACCATGCTTCCATGAGCAGCCAGCACTTCTCCTTCAAAAACACTCATTACTGCTATTGGGCTTTCATCGTTCTCAAGCTGAAGCGTCAGAAGCCCGTTTCCCGACTTCACTTTCTGCGATGAGATGAAATGCATGGCAAAAACAATTTTTTTCTTAACAGCCTGAAGAACTGAACTTTCAAGATAGTTTTGCCCTTCAGTCTGACTGATGGGCATCACAAACTTTTCAGAACTTGTAAAACGGTTTTGAGGTATACGACTGTTGGCTGAAGACCTAAAAAATACGAGATTTTCCGAAGCCAGCCCAAAAACCCTATCTGGAGTAATGCAGATGAAAGCAGTCAGTAACAGCAAACCTTTTCTAAAACTGAATACCATAAGAGCCTGCAATAGCGATGAGAACCACGGGCTATAGCGTGCCGTTTTTTCAATGGGGAAACTCGGGAAGAGTATAGACAGAGCAAGAAGAAAAGAATGAAAAAATAAGAAAAAAATCATTTTAAATCAAGGTGTTACGAGATAGCTCATAACACCCTGAAAGCACAATCAGTTAACTGAAGCTTCCTGCTGTTCGCGCGCCTGAAGGTACAGGGCGTCGAAGTTTACAGGTGCCAGCATCAGCGGAGGGAAGCTGCCACGCAGAACCAGGTTGTCAATGGCTTCACGAGCGTATGGGAACAGGATGTTCGGGCAGAAAGCACCCAGAGTACGATGCAGTTCATCGTCTCCCAGACCCTTGATCAGGAAAACACCGGCTTGCTGAACTTCAGCCAGGAAAGCGGTTTCCTTCTCTTCTTCACCGTTCTGAACGGTAATGGTCAGAGACAGAACCACTTCATACATGTCGTCATGCAGCAGACGGTTAGTCGTGTTCAGGTCCAGCTTAACTTCAGGCTGCCACTGAGCCTGAAACATCTCTGGAGACTTTGGAGATTCAAAGGACAGGTCCTTGACGTAAATACGCTGCAGAGCAAACTGCGCCTGATCTTGCTGCTGATTCTCAGCCATTATCATTTCCTTAAAAATATCGGTTCTCGATTCCGAGCACCTGACAACATTAGGTTCCCACTTATCATGGGGGCAAAAATACGGATATCAAGCCAGATAATCAGCTATTTTCGACAAAAAGGCCAGAGCCCACCTTTTTTGTCTGACTGGCTCGTTTTTAAGGGATCAAAGGCAGGCTAAGTACTTATTTCGGACAACCTGCGATCACAGCAGCAAATCATCCAGCTTGCCGGCAGATTCCATAGCATAAAGGTCATCACAGCCACCCACATGGGTGTCTCCAACCCAAATCTGGGGCACAGTGTGTGAGTTTGCCTTCAAAGTCATTTCCTGACGGACATCAGGCCTGCCATCGACGCTGATAGTCTGGTAGCTGACACCCTTACTGTCCAGCAGTCTCAAAGCACGGTGACAAAAGGGGCAATAGGCAGAAATATAAACAGTAACCGGAGCCATCTCTTTTCCATTCTTGTTGGCAAAGCCGCTCTCCTGAAAAGAGCGGCTGGAATTCCCTATTACTTTTTTACCAGGGGCAGATTGTCGGCTGTCCAGGTACCGATGCCGCCCTTAAGGCGTAATACCTGTTCAAACCCGGCATCTTTCAGCTGCTTGCCGACCGTACCACTGTGCTGCCCCATGGCATCCACAATAATAATCGGCTTATCCTTGTCCTTATTCAATTCACCCACACGCTCCGCCACTTTGCCATAAGGCATGCTGATGGCGTCTACGATGTGACCTTTACTGAAGTCTGCTTTCTCCCTGACATCCAGCACTACAGCCCCTTGCTGGTTAATCAACTGGGTCACTTCCTGAGAACCCACGGTTTGCCCCCCTTTACGAGTCTCCGTAAAGAGCAACACACACAACAGAGCCACCAATGAACCCACCAGCAACGGGTGGTTACCTATAAATTCAATAATCTGTTCCATACTGAACCAGTACTAAATGCCTTAGCGAGGGAAAAACAGTTTACGCTTCTCTTTACTTTTAGAAAAAGATGCGAGCCACTTTTCATGATTAATTGCCGTAAGGCGGCAAGTATACAGTCTGCCCAATAGAGTTACGAATGTTTCAATACCTACCTGCCCTGCCCCTGATTTTGTACTTCCCGCAAATCTGCAATCACTGAAAATCATCAGAATGGGCCATGAAGCATCATGGAAAAACAGAGAAAATCAGGCTTTGACCAAAACAACTGTTCTATTCTGCAAATAATGAATTTCTATCAAACTGTCTCTGGAAACGAGGCACAAAGCAGGTAGAATTCAAAGCCTTCACCTCTCGCCAGGGTTTGACCCATGACTGACAAGCGCAAAACCACCGCCCTGATCATCCTGGATGGTTACGGTTACCGCAAAGAATCTGATTCCAATGCCATTCTGGCAGCCAATACTCCGGTTATGGACCGGCTCCAGAAAGAACATCCTTTCAGTTTTGTCTCTGGCTCCGGCATGGATGTAGGTCTTCCGGATGGGCAGATGGGTAACAGCGAAGTGGGTCACATGAACCTGGGTGCAGGACGTGTTGTTTATCAGGACTTTACCCGCATCACCAAGTCCATTAAGGACGGCGACTTTTTTGAAAACAAAGCGTTTACCGACACCATCGATAAAGCCGTCACTGCAGGCAAAGCCGTTCACATCATGGGCCTGATGTCTCCGGGTGGCGTTCACAGTCACGAAGACCATATCAACGCCATGGTTGAACTGGCCGCCAGACGCGGAGCTAAAGAAGTTTATGTTCACGCGTTCCTGGACGGCCGTGATACACCGCCTCGCAGTGCCGAAGCCACCCTCGCTAAAACAGACGCTCTTTTGAAAGAGAAAGGCGTCGGCCGTGTCGCCAGCCTGATCGGTCGTTACTACGCCATGGATCGTGACAATCGCTGGGATCGTGTTCAACAAGCCTATGACATGATGACTCTGGGCAAAGCGGAATTCAGCGCTAAAACAGCCGTTGAGGGCCTGAAGGCCGCTTATGAGCGCGATGAAAACGACGAATTCGTTAAAGCCACAACTATTGGTGAAAGCCCTGCCACCATCAATGATGGCGATGCAATTCTGTTCATGAACTTCCGTGCTGACCGAGCTCGAGAAATAACCCGTGCTTTTGTCGACAAGGACTTTGAAGGCTTCAAACGTGCCAAAGAGCCAGCCATGGCCGGCTTTGTTATGCTGACCCAGTATGCAGCTTCCATCGACACTATTTGCGCTTACCCACCTTCCGAGCTGCCCAACACTCTAGGTGAATACATGGAGAAGCTGGGTAAAACCCAACTGCGAATTGCTGAAACCGAGAAATACGCTCACGTTACTTTCTTCTTCAGCGGCGGACGTGAAGAACCTTATAACGGTGAAGAAAGAGTACTGGTGGAATCCCCAAAAGTGGCCACCTATGACCTGCAGCCTGAAATGAGTGCTCCGGAAGTGACCGACAACCTGGTTGCTGAAATCAAGAGTGGCAAGCATGACCTGGTGATCTGTAACTACGCCAACTGCGACATGGTCGGTCATACCGGTGTATTTGATGCGGCCGTAAAAGCGGTTGAAGCCGTTGACCAGTCCATTGGTCGTGTGATTGAAGCTCTGGACGAAACCGGTGGGCAGTGTCTGATTACCGCCGACCACGGTAACGCCGAACAAATGCTGAACCCAGAAACCGGACAAGCCCATACCGCTCACACCTGCGAGCTGGTGCCTCTGGTTTACTTTGGCCCTAAAGCCATCCAGCTGAAAGACGGCATTCTGTCGGATCTGGCCCCTACTCTGCTGGATCTGATGGGTATAGAACAGCCTTCAGAAATGACCGGAAAATCTCTGGTTTCCTGATCGATCGTTCTGTTAATAACTCCACTGCATTCAGCAGTGGAGTTTCAATCATTCTCTATAAAGATATCAGCCTGAAGGGCTCATCACCCTGCCAGTTTTGCGCTTCTTCTGCACACTGTTCAAAGTGCTCTGTCATTCCCCGGTCTTCTTCCATCAGCTCTATAACCATATCTCCCAGCCAGGGCGCACCCATGTAATAAATTCGCTGAAAAGGTGTCCTGCAAATACCCGCTACGGTTAAACCTGCCCGCTCACCGTCTTTCACTGCCTGATCAATGTCCTCCACAAAATAGGCAATCTGGTGAAACACTTGCTGTTGATCGGATTCCATAAAACCACTGTAGGGAGACAAGACCGAATTAGTCTGTTGAATTAACTCAATCTGAACACCGTTCTGGTAGCTGAGCCCTACATTCATTCGGGCTTCGTTCACCTGCCCCTGGAACTCAGTTTCCATAGAAACATTCCGGAATCCCCACCAGGGGCCCACACCCAAAACATCTTTCCAGTGATGCATGGCTTCATCCAGATCTTTAACCAGAAAACCCCATTGCCGAACGGGACCGAAGAGTGTTTCAAAATTCATCGGTGAGTACTCACTTTATTATTTTTATAGTGATGGCCATCCATCACAGCAGTGATGAATCCAGAGTTGTACAAAACAACTAAAGCAAACAGCTTACCCTTTGGGTGAATTAAATAGAAACAAGAAGAGATAGGGAGGAAGGAAACAAGGACTGGAAGCAGGACGCTTCCAGTCCAAAGCTGTTATCAGGAAACAGCCAGCAGCTCTACTTCAAATACCAGAGTTGCGTATGGCCCAATCACACCACCCGCACCCTGAGCACCGTAGGCCAGGTTGTAAGGAACAAACAGCTTCCACTTGGAACCTACAGTCATCAGCTGCAGAGCTTCAGTCCAGCCAGCAATTACGCCGTTAACCGGGAACTCGATAGGCTCGCCACGATCCACAGAGCTGTCAAAAACAGTGCCGTTCAGCAGAGTGCCGTGGTAGTGAGTACGAACGGTAGCGTCAGGACCTGGCTTCTCGCCATTTTCTTCACCTGCTACCAGCACTTCGTACTGCAGACCGGAGTCAGTGACAGTTACTTCGTCGCGCTTGGCATTTTCAGCCAGGAACTTTTCACCCTCAGCGGTCATTTCCTTGGCTTTTTCTGCTTCCTGAGCCTGGATGCGCTGATGCATTTCGTTGAAAGCTTCCTGCAGGGCAGAATGCTCAACAGCACTTGGAGCACCATTCAGGGAATCAGCCAGACCTGCCAGAACGGCATCAATGGACAGACCTTCGATCGGGTTGCTGGCCAGCTGGTCGCCCATCTGACGACCAATACCGTAACTTACGCGCTCTTCAACACTTGTATATTCAGACATTCAATTCTTCACTTTGGGTGAAACAGTGATAAGCGATTCACATCGCTCAAGCTGATGCCATAAGTCTGCTTTAAAGCATTTTTATGGCAAAAGAGAATCATTATACCACGAAGCGGATCGACTTCGGATCTCTGTAAAAACCCCAGTTCCAGAATTCGTGTCTACACTTTCTAGCTTTACCTATAAAACCGGAATCGCCCCATGCTTCTCAGAAAACCGGCCCTGCTGGTCGTGGCCCTATTTTCGATAACCTTCAGTGTCTTCGTGCAGGCGCAGGAAGAGCTGGTTTATGTACTCTGGAGCTTGAACTCTCGTGCAGAAATGTACCTGATTCAGCGTTTGGACAATAACAAACCCAAAGTTCTGGCTTCCATCAAACGGGACATGACCATCGACGAAGCTTATCTGGATCATGTTGGAAATATTGCATTCAAGCGAACCCGAACAGCCATGAGTGCGGGGAATTATGACCCCACCGGAAAAGCTGTAGCGGTAGCCAGAAAAATGTCTCAGGAAATGCTGAATGAGCAGAAGGCCGTATTGGCTCAAAAGGGTATAGACCCTGCAAAGATCCCTTCTTCATTCCTCTATGCAGTAGCAGGCTTTGATGCCACTACGGCAAAAGAAGGGGATGAACTGTTCGCCTATTTTAACCCTCAGGACGTGATCGAAATTCAGAATGAGGCAGAAAAAGCCATTAAAGATACATTTCAAAGCAGCGGAATCACTCTCACGGGAATATGGACCACCCGGGATACTGCCCTGATCGGCGAAGCAATGAAGCGTATGAATGCAGAGGATGAGCTGTTTGTTTTTAAAACCACCTACGACCTGGTTTGCTCCATGGAACAGGGAACATTAAAAACGGTGGATATGAAAATGCCTTATGGTGAAAACAAAAAACTTCCCAGTGGCAGCACCCACAGCATCGGAGCCTTTGCCAGTGATAACTTCTTCGTCAACGCTCGCAGTCCGGAATGTCTCTTCAGTGATCCAGCCTGTCAGACAGAAATAGCAGAGTGGAGTATAGAGAGCGACGCTCGAACTTATCTGCATCAACACATCAATCCAAACGCAACGGATGAAGCCTTCTTCCAGCGTTACTCTGAACGTAAAAGAAAGAATGAATTGGGCCATAGAGTTCTGTTGCTAAGACTGCAGGATGCTGACGCCCCTACAGCTCTTAAAGAGTGGTATGCAGACCATATGAAAGCCACCATGCAACCCACACTGGATGAGATAAAAAAGAATGCTTCAGCCCTGATCGCCAGGGCTGCGGAAAAGGGAAAAACCAATCCGCCCCACGTCTACTTTCTGGGTGAGTATGCCGAGATCAATGAAATTGATTTTGTGAATGCCTTGTTCCGAAAACACTTTCAGGAGTGGGGTTTAACCTATTCCTACATCAACAAACAAGCTACTGATCTGTTGATGGCGGCAGGAGCCTTGGTCATTATCAGCTCCTTTAATCAAGCCACTCCTTAAACACATTGATTAGAGCAGGGAGCACACTGCCCTGCTCTAATCAATTCTGGCCAGAGTTCTTTCTCTGTCCAAAGCCCAGCAACCGAAATCTTCAGCCAGCTCAACCTGCCCACTGAAAACCGATTGAGCTTCGCTTCTGAGGGCTTCAACCGATGAAGCAAAGTCAGACGAATGTTTTCGATAGCGGCCGCTGATGTGAGTCAGGATGATATGATTAACTCCTCCTTTCTCAGCCGCTTCACCCACCATGCTGGCTGTGCTGTGCATATATTGTGGTCCTACCTTTTCCAGAACAGGGTCCGTAAAAGTGGCTTCATGCACCAATACATCGACACCTTTCATGGCATCAATAAGTAGGTCCGGCTGATCATTATCGCCACCAATAATGGCCACTCTGCCTGGCAGCGGGGGCAGCCTGACATCTTCAGGATTAACGATTCGTCCTCCCGGCAAAGTTATACTGTTTCCATTCTGCAACTCTCCCCACAAAGGACCTCTTGGCACATCAAGCGCTTCCAGCTTGTCCTGGTCCATTGACTGGATAACCGGCTTTTCCTGAAAACGGTATGCAAAGCTTGGGACGCGGTGAGAAAGAGCATGGGAACTTACGCTGAAGCGTTGATCCTGAAAATGGAAGTCCGGTTCATCACTGCGAACAAAGTTAAGCTCGTAGGGCATATTACTGACAGCCGCGCACTTCAAAGCGTGGCGTACAAAGCTCTCTACACCTTCGGGTGCGCAGATAGTCAAAGGAGCCTTTCTCCCCTGCATACTGGCACTGGTTAACAGCCCCGGCAGTCCAAACATATGGTCGCCATGAATATGGGTGATAAAAATGGCTGAAAGCCCTGACAGGGTATAACGACTTTTGAGCAGCCTTTGCTGTGTCCCTTCACCACAATCCACAAGATACCAGTCCCGACTCTCATCCAGAGCCAGTGCCATCGCGGTCACGTTTCTGTCTACGGTGGGAGACCCTGCCGAGGTTCCCAGAAAAGTAAATCTCATAAAATTGTCGTTTACCTGCACAATGCTTCCCAATGGGTTCTGGTGCTGTCTTTGTTCTTTTTAAAACAGCATAACACGTTACAGGGAAGGGAAAATAAATCAGAAGCGGCCTGCATATAATGCCTTTGGGTATGTGCAACCCAGAAGTAAATGATCCACGTTCTTAGAACGTGGTTTTGCTTTATGCCCCCCCTATAAGGGGGCTGAAACCGCCAGCCTTCAGAGAAGGCTGGTGAGAGTTGCCCCAAGATTGCAGATTATTTCCTGAAATCTATCTCCTGCTGGAGACGTTCTTTCTTTTCTTGGTACTTCACATATTTACGGATCATTTCTGCATCTACTCCGACAGTATCGACACAGTAGCCTTTTGACCAAAAGTGATTACCCCA
>NZ_LASA01000077.1 GCF_001562015.1 Endozoicomonas arenosclerae
CCAGCCTTTTGATCCTGTGCCTCGATAAGAATTGATCAGTGGAGACAGGTCGAGCTGGTCAACAACATCCACCACAAAGCGAGCCATATGACCTTCTGGAAGATAATCCTGGATGCTGGCAGGGAAAAGGTCGGGAGTGTTTCGGTCGACCGGTTTGAACTTCCACTTATTCATAGTGCTTTGAGTGTTACTGGTACTGGAATCAGGATTTTACCTGTTTTGCTGGTTAAGTCCGACAGGCTCCTAGGCAATGAAATGCAGGGCTTTCGTTTTGCTTACAGACAAAAAAGCAATAATAAGTGGCTCGTTATTCTCTGATTTAATGCTGCAGCTTGATGATCTCCTTTTGAGTGATCACCAGAGCTGTATTTTCATGATAATAAGCGGCTTCATTGATAAAGATGGGGTAGCCTGATTCACCTTTATACATTGTCTCCGTGCCATCCATATTCTGGAACAGAGGCATGCCAGGCTTCAGCTCTTCAAAATCCTTATCCTGTAACGAGCTATGAACCATAGCGGATAACTGTCCGCCGTCGTTTCTTGGGTAAAGAATTCGGTCTGTAACTTTATAGACTTCAACGGATTCAGGTAAAACGGCGTTCTGCTCGTCGTGTGGCATCAGGGTAAAATCAACCAGATGTTTTATTACCGCTTCAGTTTCAGCAAACTGGTCGTGGCGCAAAATCCCATTGGGAAGAGGCCCAACCTCAATGGCCATTGCATAATCAGAAAGGCTGTTCAGAGTGCGACTGAAGTTAGTATCGCGGTCACTCAGGATGACTTTTACATCCGGCATATGCTGCTGCACATAAGTGGCTGCCTGAAGGTTAAAGGCTGCATGATCTCTGACTATCAGAGTCATTCCCATGTTGCTGGTGGTACTGTGGAGGTCAATAATAAAACGATCATTTTTTGATTTTGGACCAAGCAGCTGATTGATTTCCCGAGCCCGGCGGTGCTCGTATAGGGCATCATCATTTCCGTTAAGAATGTCATCAGTAAAGGAACGGTTCAGGTCTTCATCAATGAATCGCCTGGTTGTTTTGTGGGCCTCTGGGTTTGCCAGTAAATAGTCAACTGGAATAGTGCTATGGCTGAAACTCTGCTCCTGCTCCAGTTTCCTGATCAGATAAGGACCAATAAACTCGTTGCCATGAGTGCCACCAACAATGGTGATTTTTTTAATCATAAAAAGTCCTGTCCCACTGAATCGTTCTGCAAAATAGACTAAACCTGCCGTGAGGCTACTACAACTACTTGTTCTTATGAGCAGCTATACTCTGGCTGCCTCATCCGGGAGCCAGTTAAGCCCATGACCCGCCATTCCAGCAGCCAAGTTGGAGATTTGTTGATCCCATATGATGGCTGGCGAGCCAGAGAATCCATCAAGGTAGCAGTAGCTGTAGCGATCTGTCTGGTTATTATTTTCAATTTCCAGATTGAGAATGGCTTTATGGCGCTGTTGGTGATCACAGTGATTAATGCTGTTTTCCCCCATGATATGACCCGCATGACACTGGAGCGATTCGGTGGTGCAAGTTGTGGGACGCTTCTTGGCTTTCTGCTGATTCAATTCACTGATCCGGTGGTGCAAACCTGTCTTACTGTTGTGGGTGTTCTTTTGCTGATCTGGCCCTATACCCTGGGCAGACTGCATTATGCCTCTGTTTTTGCGGCCCTGACTCTGGCCATTCTCTATCAGATGAATTTTATGGACAGTAGCCGGACCATCACCTTTGGCATGCACTGGATGTTACTGATTGCTATGGGGGGCGGGATTCTCTGGCTGGTCAGTTCTCTCATGTACCCCCAAAATGCTACCTGGGCTTTGCGCTTGCAACTGGATCGGTTTCTGGCTGACTTATACAAAATGAGAAGCAGGCATCGGATTACGGCTCTGCCTTTTCTGGAAAGGTTGTTTCAGGCGGGGGGACGGTTTCTGGATGCTGGAGAACAGATCCGGTGTCGTAAGCTTTGCTCGGTTATTCAACCCCTCTCAGAGGAGTTAAGCGAATTACGACATCTATTGCCCCTGATCAAAAATGACATTGCGTCTGACTATTGGCAGAACTTACACGCTTTTTCCGAGTCGGCAGAGAGATTGCTCCGTCAATCCAATGCCGTCTCCCATCATTGGCAGAAAGATGCTGAGTGTATGGCGAGTCTGTATCAACAAATGCAATCCCACTTCTATCAGTTCTGGGAGCAGTACAGTGCCAGTCAGCTAAAAAGTCATCTGGTGCCTGTGGCCAAAGCCCAGAGGTGTTGCTATGCCATTCTTCAACATTGCCAGTATTTGTTTGAAACCGGGGATTCCCTGACAAAAATGCCTGTGACAGAGCAGCCGGTTGCTGATCTTCATAGCTTGAGAAGAGCGATCAAAATAACCGTCATTATTCTCGTCACTGCCCAGATTTCTCTGCAGATGCATTGGCAGGGTGGTTTCCAGGCACTGATTGCTGCCACAGTGATGGCTATTCAGCCTAATGCCGGTTTGTTACTGAGTCGTATATCTCAACGACTGACAGGGTTATTGACGGGTGCTGCAGTGGCGGTTTTTGTAGCTATGCTGTTGAGCCATATCACCAGTGTCTGGGTGTTAATTGGCTGTTATTTTGTGGGCATCTATTTTGCCAACTATTTCAGCCTGGGCAGTGAACGATACAGCTACGGTGCCTTACAGGCTGGTGTAGCCCTGACATTGACGCTTTCCTATGGCAACTCCACAACCGATATTGACTTGCTGGTGATGGCAGAGCGAATAGCCGGTCTTTTTGAAGGCTTTGCCATCGCCATGATCATCTTGATGCTTTTTCCTGACAGTCCGGGCAGTCAGTATCGTCAGGCATTAAATAAGCTTCAGAGAAGATTGCTTTTGAGGCTTGGGCAAAAAGAAAGTACTGGGCTGGCTGTTCTCCACTTCAATCAGGATATTGCCTTTTTACACCAGCTGGCTTCACAGTCTGACCATCTTTCCACATTTACACGTCAGTTGCCCAGATATAGACCTTTGACCGTTGTGGCCACACGGTTGGTCCGTAATATCAGTGCCATGGAAAAGCACTTTCATGATCTTTCCGGACAAAGCCGGATGAAACCTCTTGGACAAAGTGTCTGCAGGGATTTCTCTGAAATTCTGACGGGGTGCTTTCAAACGCAGACTGCCAGAGAAAAGATGATCGCTCTGCATGAAATGAGGCGCAATCTGGTGAAAATACTCCGCAACCTGCAAGCACCAGATGTTCGGCAAAGTCATTCTTCAGCCAGTCTGAGCCATACTGTCTGCGCATTGCTGGCTTGTCGGGATGCCTGCCAGAATCTGATGACACTGCAACGCTATTACCAGAAATTATGACTACTCCTCAACGTTATGCGACTGTGATTGTGAGTGTGTTTTTATGGGTTGCCGGATTTGTTCTGGTGACTAATCGCTATATCCCCAATACTGACTTTGCCACGCTTCAGGCTTATACCGTACCGGTATCCAGCCTGGTGGCGGGGAATATTACCCGTGTTGAAGTGACGGATAACCAGAAAGTGTCTGCAGGCGATCTTCTGTTTGGTATTGATCCGGAGCCGGTGAATATCAGCCTGACCCAGGCTCAGGAAGCCTATCAGGTGGCTCATGAGCACTTTCAATCACTCAATCGCCTGTTTCAGTCTAAGAGTGTCAGCCGTGACGACTTTCTTCAGGCCGGAAAGGCTTTGTACCTCAACGCCCGTTCCCTGGCGGAAGCGCGTTATCAGCAAAAGCACATTCTTACTCATGCTCCGGTAACCGGGTTTGTTACGAATCTTGAAGTCCGCCCTGGACAGTATGCCGAGACGGGACAGAGAATCATGACATTGATTGATGACAGTGACTGGTGGATTTACACCAATGTTAAGGAGAACAATTTGACGAGGGTCATTCCTGGCCAGCCCGTTTTGATCAGTTTGAATACCTGTCCGGGGTTGGTGATCAAAGGAACTGTTTCAACCATCGCCAGAGGGGTTGATACCGATGAAACTGGTCCGAGCGGATTGGCTCAGGTGGAGAGAAGCAGTAACTGGATTCGACTGGCCCAGCGATTTCCGGTCAGGGTAATCTTTGATCGCAGTCAGCTGCCAGAAGATTGCAGGCTTTATAATGGAACGACTGCCATCACTTCCATCCTTACGGTTGATAACTTTTTATCCAGAACCGTTGCTTCAGGCATTCAACAGCTCAGAACCCACCTTCAATACTTGTACTAGCTGACAAACTCAAAGTCGGTCTGGATTACCGACTAGGGAATAAAGTGTTAGGATGCTGCGAATGGACGACGCATTTTTACTAAATATCCCATAAAAAAGTCGTATGACACTAAGAATTTTCAAGGATTCCGGCCATGGAGCAGGCAAGCCCATCTTCGCCTAATAATAAGCTGTCTACCCGTCTTGCTCTGATGCTTGCTGCACTGGTTTCAATTGGCCCATTCGCTATCGATGCTTATTTGCCTGCGCTGCCTGGTATGGCCGTTTTCTATGACGTTTCTATGGCCAGCGTTCAGATGTCGATCAGTCTGTTCTTCGTTGGTTTTGCCCTGGGTCAGGTCGTAGGTGGCCCTGTTTCTGACAGAGTTGGCCGTAGGCCTGTAGCGCTGGTGGGACTCAGTATTTTTACTCTCACCAGTTTGCTGATTGTCTGGACCCAAAGTGTCGATGAGCTTTTAGTGCTTCGGTTTATTCAGGCATTGGGAGGCGGCGCGACAACGGTGATCTCTTCGGCCACTGTGCGTGATCGATACCGTGGCAGGGATGTCGCCAAAATGCTGTCTATGGTGTCCATGATTATGTTGATGGCCCCCATGCTGGCACCCGGTATTGGAGCCATTGCCCTGAACTTTTTCTCATGGCAAAGCATATTTGGAATTCAGGCGGTCTATGGACTCCTGTTGTTACTCATGGTCGTTTTTCAACTGCCTGAGACCAATCCAAACCCGAAAGCGGAAGGGCCTTTAGTCCGGGGTATTTTGCAAAAATATGCTGAAGTTTTGGGTACTCCCAAAGCTATGGGCTTTGTTTTGTGTACAGGTTTCTCTCTGGGGTGTCTGTTTACTTTCCTGACCGGTTCAGCCTTTACCTATATTGAGTACTTTGGCGTTTCAACCAATATGTACCCCATCCTGTTTGGTTCCAATGTATTGATCTACATGATGGTCAACCGTTTGAACATGAAGCTGCTGAATCGTTACGAACCGGTGCAGCTGATTCCCATAGGTATTGCTATTCAGCTAACGTCTATGGTCGTTTTTAATGCCGTTCTGCACTTTTTTAATCCAGGACTGCCTTTTGTTTATCTGATGATTACTCTGACCATCAGTTCAATTGGTTTTATCGCTGCCAACTCAACCAGTTGTACATTGAAGTATTTTCCTCACAGCAGTGGTACTGCCAATGCCGTTATAGGCACGTTGAACTTTGGCCTGGGGGGAGTTGTTGGCATCCTGATGTCCCTGATGCACGACGGTACTCTGGTGCCTATCGCTACTACCATGTTCCTGGTGAGCTTTTTGTCACTGGTTTTCTTTGTCTGGGGCATGAGAGCTCCGGAGCCGGAGATTCCCGGTCAGGCGTCAGAATCACAAAGTGCTTTGTCTGATTCTGCAACAAAGGCTGTACGTGAACCCGCAGATCTCTGATGTTCTGAAGAACCGGCCGTCCAACTGCGACAGAGCTGAATCAGTTCCTTGATACCCTGGCTGACGTATTTCTGCCGGTGCATGATGAAGTAAAACTGCCGGCTCAAATCCCGATTGGGGATTAATAAAGGAGTCAGACTGCCTCTTTTAAAGGCTTCCTGAAGAGTGATTCGTGACAGGCAGCCAATTCCCAGCCCTGCTTCGACGGCCCGTTTAATGGCCTCTGTATGTTGTAATTCCATAACAACGTTCATGTTTGGCAGAATGCCATGCATGGCACGATCAAAAGCCTGTCGGGTTCCTGAACCTGCCTCACGCAGAATCCAGCCTGTGTCCAGAAGATCCTGATCCGATAACTGGATTTTGTTCTCCAGAGGGTGTCCCGGAGCGCAAAACACCACCAGCTCATCATCACACCAGGGAATGACATTCAGGTCGTGGTGATGCAGTTCACCTTCAATCAGTCCGATATCCAGGTCGAAGTTCAGAACTTTCCTGGTGATGGCCGCTGTATTGGCTACTTCCAGATCAATATGAGTGTCCGGTTTATCCCTCATCATTCTGGCGACAATGTTTACCGCCAGATAGTTGCCAATGGACAGCGTAGCCCCCACTTTAATTTGCCCTACCAGTGTTTTACTGGACAGCTTTTGCTCCAGTTGCTGGGCTTTTTCCAATAGAGCTTCGGCTTCCGGGCGTATCTGATGGCCAAGATCATTCAACTGCAGCCTTTTGCCAATCCGGTCAAACAGTTGAGTACTGAACTGTTGTTCCAGTTCTTTCAGGGCACTGCTGGCAGCTGACTGTGACATAGACAGGGCTTTTGCTGCACGGGTAAGGTTTTGCTGGCGGGCGGCCTCCAGAAAAACCTCCAGCTGACGGAGGGTGAATTTCATTGGCTTATCGATTCAGTCGAATAATCTTATAAGAATTATCTGTTTCACAAATATCGTACCCCTGACTAGGATAATCTGGAAGAAAAAATATTATGAATATATGAACCCTTTTCCTATTTATCCCTCTAACAGGCATTGGGTTGGGCAGAAAAATCGGCCATCAGGAGTGATACCTACCGTGAGCAATCTTATCCGGGAGACAGTAACCAGCGTACACCACTGGAATGATACCCTCTTCAGTTTTACCACCACACGCAACCAGGGCTTGAGATTCAAGAACGGTCATTTCACCATGATCGGACTGGAAGTTGAGAACAAGCCTTTGCTGAGAGCCTACAGTATTGCCAGCGCCAACTACGAAGAAGAAATGGAGTTTTTCTCCATCAAGGTGCAGGACGGTCCTCTAACCCAGCATCTGCAGAAACTGGAAGTGGGCGATGACATTCTGGTAGGCACCAAGCCGGTGGGCACTCTGGTATCTGATAATCTTCTGCCCGGCAAGAATCTCTATCTGCTCAGTACCGGTACTGGCCTTGCTCCTTTCATGAGCATCATCAAGGATTTTGAAATCTACGAGCAGTTCGATAACGTGATTCTGACTCACGGTGTTCGTTATGTGTCTGAGCTGGCCTATCAGGACCGGATTGAGCATGAACTGCCTGAGAACGAATACTTTGGTGAGATGGTTAAAAGTCAGCTGAAGTATTACCCAACGGTGACTCGCGAACCTTTCCGCAATGAAGGACGTCTGACGGATTTGATGGAGAGTGGCAAGCTGTTTTCTGACCTGAATCTTCCTGAACCTAATCTGGAAGATGATCGCTTTATGCTCTGTGGCAGTCCGGCGATGTTGAAAGATCTGTGTCGTATTCTTGAAGAGCGTGGTTTCGAGGAAGCCCGTGGCGGGAAGCCGGGACATTTTGTGATTGAAAGAGCTTTTGTCGAGAAGTAATCCCTCCTGAATAGTGAAAGGTATCGGATGTGCCGATACCTTTCACTCATGGCTTTTTAAGCCATAGACACCTTACCTTTGGCTTTTCTATCCACAATAATCAGTGCTGTCAGCACCGCAATTGCAATCACTACGCCTACCGGTTTGGTCCATTCTGGAGACAGTCCGAAACCAATGCTGGCGGTGAGAATATAAGACAAAGTTACACTGGTTCCGGCGACTGCAGGCAGACTCACAATCCAGTGGAATGCACCACGATCAAACAGATACTTGGTAGCCAGCCAGAGTACGCTGGTGGACAGCAGCATGTTGGAGAAGGCGAAGTATCTCCAGATCAGTGAGAAATCTATAAAAGTAATCAGGTAAGCGATGCCCAGAATCGGTGTCGCCAACAGAATACGGTTACGCATGCTCTGGGGAATGTTGAAGGCATCAACAATGGTCAGACGCAGAGAACGGAAGGCGGTATCGCCAGAAGTAATCGGGAAGACCGCCACAGCAATAATCGCCATGATGCCACCCAAGACACCCAGATAGCTGGAAGCGACTTCGTTAACCACCATGCCCGGACCACCCATGTCCAGAATGGCTTTCAATTCAGCGTAACCACCCGGGAATGCGGCAATACCTGCCAGAGCCCAGACACAAGCTACCAGACCTTCAGACATCATTGCACCGTAGTAAACCGGGCGAACGTATTTCTCGTTGGTCAGGCAGCGAGCCATGATAGGAGCCTGAGTAGAGTGGAAACCACTGATGGCACCGCAGGTAATGGTGACAAACAACAGAGGCCATACAGGCAGCCCGGCAGGGTTGGGGGTCAGAATCGCACTTTGATGTTCCAGATGGCTGTGTGTGATGTAAGTGAAGAAATCACTGGCTACGGGCAGGTGAGGCGCATCAATCAGCAGTGCAATGGCAATCAGAGTGGTCATGACGATCATCAGCAGGCCGAAGAACGGGTACAGGCGGGTAATGATCTTGTCGATGGGCAGCAGGGTGGCCAGGAAGTAATAGCCAAGAATCAGCAGCACCCAGAAGGTATTGTTGGCGAAAATAGTGCCTTCAAAGTAGCTCAGGTTACTGAGCAAACCCGCCGGGCTCATAATGAAAACCACGCCTACAAAGAACAGCAGCATGGCGGTAAAGATCAGCATGATGCCTTTGAAGTAGACATTGTAATATTGTCCGGCGATTTCCGGCAGGGACTTGCCGTCTTCCTTGATGCTCATGACGCCAGAGAAGTAGTCATGCACCGCGCCACCAATAATGTTACCCAGTACAATCCACACCAGGGCAATAGGGCCATAAAGAGCACCCAGAATTGGACCAAAGATGGGACCCACACCGGCAACATTCAGGAACTGGATCAGGTAAGCCTTAACGGGGTGAATGGCCACATAGTCAACGCCCTCGTCAAAACGCTTTTGTGGTGTTTCAGCACTGGGATCAATCCCCGCCTGTTTTTCAACAAAGGGGCTATAAAATTTATAACCCAGTATCAGCAGGGTTATAGCGACAAAAAATACGATCATGGCAATGAGTACCTGTTGTTATCTTGCAGCCTGTGTGGCCATGTTGGATTCTTATACTGCTTCCACTCACCTCAGAAAGAAGAAACAGGGTCTTTGATCAGCTGTACATGTTTTATTTATTAACTCTGGCTGGTGTTGCTTGTGCTCTGATCGAAAGGTTTTTTTGCCCTGTGATAAAACGATTGGAGTTGTTGAATTCTGTGGACAAGGCGGGCGGAAGGATAGGTATTTACCGTGGATTTGGAGTTGATCTGAGTCAATTAACGGGCAACTTTTAACTCATCACGTTGAATTAAAAAGCAGGGTTACAGTCGATATCCGTTAATTAAGGCCGATTCTGATTTTATTCAGCTTGTGTATGAAATAAAGGCAATGGGGAAAATATTGCTTTTGTTCAGGGCGGATTTATTTGAATAATATTTAAACCATAGAAAAATCTAATAAGAGTGATGGAGAGCAATCATTAGCCTCTATCGACAGGATCTCTAAACTGTCAGTCATGAGTTAGCCACTGATTCAATTATCCGTCCAAGGAGACTGGGAATGAGTAACAAGACTTATCTGACTACCGGCAACGGTGCCCCTGTAGCTGATGACAATGCCAGCATTTCTGCAGGAGAGCGTGGTTCACTGACATTTGATAACTTCAGACTGTTTGAGAAACTGGCCCACTTTAATAGAGAACGAATTCCCGAGCGTGTCGTGCATGCTCGAGGCTATGGAGCTTACGGTACTTTCACTCTGAACAAGGATTTGTCCGATTACTCCATCGCAAACTTTCTGCAGGGAGCGGGAAAACAGACGGAAGTCTTCCTGAGATTTTCTACCGTAGCTGGTGGTCAGGATTCGGGTGATTATGTCAGGGATGTTCGTGGTTTTGCCCTGCGCTTTTATACCGAAGAAGGTAACTACGATATTGTCGGCAACAATACACCGGTCTTCTTTATCCGTGATCCAGCCAAGTTTCCTGACTTTATTCATTCCCAGAAAAAAGATCCAAAAACCAATCTGGGGAATCCGGCTCACCATTTTGAATTCTGGGCCAATCACCCTCAGTCCATGCATCAGATGACGATTGTGATGTCGGATCGGGGTATTCCACAGTCTTTGCGTCATATTAATGGTTATGGTTCCCACACGCTGAGCCTATACAACGACAAGGGTGAGCGTTTCTGGATTAAATGGCACTTCAAGACCAATCAGGGCATTAAAACCCTGACCAATGAGGAAGCCGCATCTATGCCGGCTGACGGGATGCAGAAAGATCTGGTGGAGTCCATTGAGAAAGGGGATTTCCCAAGCTGGACCGTAAAAATCCAGATTATGACCGAGGAGCAGGCCAAAGATTATGAAATTAACCCTTTCGACCTGACCAAGGTATGGCCTCATTCTGATTTCCCTTTGCAGGAAATGGGTCAGCTGGAGTTGAACCGGAACGTTGAAAACTACTTTGCTGAAACCGAGCAGGTGGCTTTCTCACCCAGCAATGTAGTGCCAGGCACCGGTGTATCTCCTGACAAGGTGTTGCAGGGCAGACTGTTTGCTTATGCCGATGCTCACAGATACCGTGTCGGAGCCAATCATCAGCAGATTCCGGTCAACAAGCCGAAATGTCCGGTGCATCATTATCAGCGTGACGGCGTCATGGCGGGTGCTTCAGGTTGCCCGGTAACCGTTCACCTGCAGGGCAGTCAGGKTAACTTCTATCCGAATGATCGTGCCGGCGAAGGCGCTCCGGTGCCCAAGCCTGATGTTGCTGAGCCACCCATGCCGATTGAAGAAAATGCCTGGTTGAAAGCCTACGACACAACCAATGAAGACAATTACACTCAGGCAGGAAACCTGTTCCGGATGATGTCTGAAGATCAGAAAGTCCAGCTGGTTGAGAATATTGCCGGAGGGTTGAGTCAGGCGACAGAGTCTGTGCAACAGCGAATGTTTGAACACTTTACCCGTTGTGATGATGACTATGGTCGTCGTGTAGCTGAGGCAGTCAACAAACTGGCCTGATTGAGTGAATATCTGGCTCTGAGCTATTCAGAGCCAGATCATGCACCGTCGGAGTCACTGCTTGAATTGGACCAGTAACGGCCATGTTCTTGATAAGCTCTCTCCTTGGCACTCATAGAGGTCGACGGCATCTCTTTTTCCCCTCTGTTTCTGGGCCTGACAGGCGTCGTTTCCTGATCGGAGGCTTCCTGCGAGGGGGTATCAGGTAAATCCATTCTTAGTCTTTTTCTGGGAATGCTTTTACCGGCCATGGTTTTTCCGGGAGCATGCTTTCCTCCGGTAACAGGACGAGGTTGATCCGTACCACTCTCTTCGGCCTCTGATTGACCATTGTCGCTTGTTGTGGGCTGGCTATCCGTTTCCGTTGCATCATCCGCTGGCCATTCATTACCTGGAATACAATCTACTCTGGGTTCATAACGCTCCAACCACTCTCTCCAGTCAATAGGTTCACCGTTAGCTGTGAGTTTCAATTTGCGTTCCACTACGACGGTATCCAGCAACAATCTCAGCTGATCCTGCTGTCGCAATGTCAGCTGGCTTTCGGCACCCAAAAATGCGTGTAAATAATGGGCGAAATATTCTGAATGCAGCATATCGCCTTCACCCACATTGAACTCAGTAGCCAGATCGCATTCCTGCTGGTTGGACCACATGGCAGAAAATGTGTGGGCAAACAGCCAGATGGATCGGTGAAAGCGACTGTTCTGAAAAATTCTCTCTTCCAATGGCGAGAGTTGATATTTCAGCAAGGCCGATTTGAGAGGGCGCCAGTATTGTATAAACAGGGTTTTACCCAGGTCTTCAATTTGCTGGCTGGTGGTGACTGGTTCACCCAGAAGGTCTTTATTGATGGGATTTACCTTTAGTTCAAGAGAGTTGAAGAAGGCAAATGGATTGGTGTGGATCTCACAGTCTGTGGTTCGATAAGCCCAGAGCGCCATCAAAAAGTACTTTTGCAGATCTGTTAACGGGGAGGTGTCTGAAAAGGCTGTCTTACAGAGTTGCAGGATGACTTCCACCTTTTCCCGACGATCATTGTGCTGGAATGACTGAATCATGGACCTCAAACTCTCTTCAGTAACCGCCTCGCGATTAACCTCAAGTTTTTGTAGAGCTGACAGTAAGTGAGTGATGGCTGGCCATAATTTTACAGACATCAGTTCAGGTGGGGGGGGCTCAGGAATGTTCTCAGGTCTTACAAAACGATCGGGAGCCAGCAACCAGTACTTCCAGCTAGGAGGAATCTGCATATTGCCATCCCTGTCTGTTTTCATGGCTCTGTGCCAGCTGTCGGGGAATGAAGAGCTCCATTCTTGCCATGACGTTTTCCAGAATGCTTTCATCCTGGGTCTCAGGGAGTCGTGATAGACCGGCAGGGAGGAGGTTGGGCCCGTTTTACCGCGTGTTTCTCTGGATGAGACAGAGCGGGATTTTGATTTTTTAGTCTGTTCCAACAAGTGAGGTCTGGGTTGTTTTCCACCCCCTGCAGGCCTGACTGGACGCTGCCGCATGTAGGCCTGGGGCTTTCCACGGCGGCTGGACGAGGGAGGGTTGGCAGTGGCACCACTGCTGATAGATGTTGGAACATTATCTGGACTGAACAACCGCTGCGAATCCATCCCGGCCTCTCATTGCTACTTTCCCTGAATCATTATTGTTTGACCAAGATCAATTGAGAGAGTTCCGGGCACTTTCTGGCGAGATAATGGTCAAAAACATCTGAAGTTCAAAGGAATGGTTTTACGGTTATGCATGGAACAGGCTCAAGCCAGGCCCCTTTTGATTGGAAAGAGGCTTCCCGTCAGGTGATGGATTCTCAACGAAAAAGAACGGCTCACGCACGAGCCGGGACTACAAGCGCGTCTCTCGGCCTGGAGGTCAAGCAGGCACGTGTTTCTGGTCTGTATATGTCACCTGAAACGTCTCAGACCCGATCTCAAAGAGAGACATCATTCCTTTCTGCTAATTACCCATCGCCTCAAGAGTCTCAAACAAAATCCAGATCTTTTGTCAGAGTGACTCGTTTATCGGATTCATCTGAATCTGAGCCTGAAACGGATGAATCTGAAGATGAGGTCAACCTGGAGCCTATGGTGGTTTCCATCCAAAAAGGGATTTTAAATGAGTTTCGGGCACCGTCACCCTGTCCTTCTGATTTTGAAATATTCTCACCGGTCCCGTATTGGGACGTGGATTCGATAGAGTTTCGGGAAGTTGAGAAAAGATCAGACTATCAGGTCATGACGTCCAGTCTGCCGGATGATCAGAAAGCACTGGTTGATGAGATGACCAGGTTGCTGGATAAGGCCAGACAATTTCCCATTGTTGATATTCATCAGACGACAGAAACATTCAGGGAGCGTTGTGAAGCAGCTCGAAACGAGATGATTCAATGGCAGTTCAAAGAGCTGGTGGAAGGGCATTTTCCTGGGAATACGGACTTTGATCAGCAGATGAAAGTCATGATGAAAGCCGAGGGTGCCAGACGTCTTAAATTTATTCGTTGTGATGATTGGTGTTTCTTTCTTCTGGCGCACTGGTTAAGGAGTAATAAACAGAGCTCTCAGGCTTCTCTGGTGAATCTTCAGATCAAGAAAGGAGAAGACACGGTCACTAATCACTATTTTTTGCTGATGGCACCGGGTGATAACCCTGTTGATGGGATTGACGACAGTGAAGTGTCAATACAACAGGGGGCCCTACCCAACAAGACTTTCTGCGAAGCTATGGAGAAGCAAGGGGTAGTCATCGTTGATCCTTCCTTGCAGAGGGTGGTACCTCTCACTGAAAAGACGTTGTCTGACCATATGTTTATGCTTTGCAGTCAGTATGGTTACTGGATGACGGGTGATGCTACCGTCACTCTTGTTGAGCAGTTCCAGAAAAATGGTGGTCTGGGTGAAAAGGATATCAGTCTTGCGAAGAGTCAGACCAGAAGGTTACTTCCATTGGCGGTATTGCTCTGGCATCACAGTCGCGACCTGTCGTTGAGCGGGTTGATGTGGCATCTCAAAAAGATGGAGTGTAATCCCTCGGATATCTGTCCCAATAAAATCAGCCGATCCGTTTTCTGGAGCGCCTGTGCCTTGCATTGCATACCCAAAGTGTTTGCCGATTATGAAGCCGTTGGGCCATTGGGCGAGACCTACAAAACCAACGACTTTGATGTGCTGGCCTGCTATCGAAGCTGTACCGATGAATATGTATCTGCCCTGAGAAACCAGGCTGAAAAGTATCTGCGCAGGGGGCGCTCTGTGGAACAATGTCTGGAGGCTATGAGCACTCACGGTTTTTTTGGGGATTTTGAAGGAGAAAGCAGGGATTCCAGAGGGAAGCCTTATCGAATTCCAGCCATTGAAGGTATCGATCGAAAATATTGGAATAAAAGGAACTGGAGAGGGACTGGTAAAACACTTCTCAAAGCGATCGGAGTGGATATCAAAGCCTGCCGAAGAAGTGTTGGCAGCCGGATTGCACAGTCCATAAAAGACAAAGATCTGATTGATGGTGCAGTGTCGCTTATCTGTCAGGACTATCGTCACCTTTGGGATCGTCGACCTGAAATAAAGTCTGGGATCAGGAGGGCTAAATCCAATATACCGGCTCTTGTCAGGCATTTGATGAAGGAAGAGCAGGTCGCTTTGTCCGAAAGTCAGAGCACTAAAAAGTCGTTTGCCTGGAAGCCTTTGGATACCTTACAGGTTTGTCATCCAGAAACAGGGCACTTTCGTCGCGCTCTGAAAAGTTTCATTACTCAGGGATTTGAGGAGGGACTGGATGTTAAGTCCATGGCTGAGATCCTGAGGTCCAGGCAGGGCACCGTTGCCCTTGTCTCTCAATCAAAAAATCTTCTGGCAGTAGAACTGCCAAAATCAGTTAAGGAGGCGGGTTTTACAGGCTGGTCTGAGCAAGCTCTACTCAAGGTGATGACTAAAGAAGGTATCGAGTCTCCCTCGGCAAAGGCTTTGTTGAATAGAAGATTGCAAAGGATGTTTGACCGAATGGATTGGAGAAAAAGTTCCGAAACTATTTTGGGTAACCTTAATACAGCACTCTCAAGACAGCCTGAGTTTATGAATCTTGCCAGACAATTGATTCCGGACTTTGATGCAGATCGAGCCAAGGGGTGTATAGCCCAGTTTCTACGGTGCCTGATTTTTTATTCGGATTTTGAGCCGCCTGAAAAAGTTGCTGAAGCTTTGGCAGTCAACGCTCTGGATGAATTGGGATTGTATACAACGGGCTGTGAAAACTGGCGCAGAGGTATTTTAAAGCAGATCAAAAGCTATCTCAGGGAAGGGCATACACTGTCTTACATTGTCCACAAGCTGAATAATGGCGACAGTTTTTTCAAACATGGCCCTATGCCTTCTATCGCTTGTCCCGGATTGGGAAGAGACAGGACCTGGACCTATTCAAGGTTAAGGGCGTTTCTGGAAAGTAATGGGCTGACATTCGGCACGATGATGACGAAGTATTCGAAATCTGCAGACTGTCTTGATTTTGAAAGACAAATTTACCGGCGCAAAGGTGAATCAATGACTCTGAAAGAGGGTAGGGTTATCGACCTGATGTTGACCCCTAAGTATGATACTCCCCACGAATCTTCCAGGAGGATTGGTGAAGCCGCTCGAACCTTTAACATGTCGAGAGAAGAAGTCAGGGATTTCTTTTTCAGGCTCAAGCAATTCAAAATGCGCAAGGCAGCCAAACGACCTCATTTGCCCCTATCCATTCCCTTGGAAAATGGGCGAGCTGTCCGGAAGCGTTCTGCCAGCACGGAAGCGCCTGTCAGTAAACACACGAAGCTGGATGTTGAAGCATGATTACTGCTTCACTTTTTCTTTGAAGTCATCGTACATACCTTCAAGCCCACCTCGTTTACCCACTTCAAAGCCAAACCAGACTTTGTTAGCAAATCGGGGGAAGTCAGCTTTCATATAGGCATAATCCTGACCAACGGCCATTTCAAAATCTCGTGAGAGACCCACAATGACAACCAAAGCCAGAAAGACCATTGCCAGCAGCTTGTACATGCTTCATACCCTAGTGAATTTGTTTCAACGATATTAGCAGAATGATTTTTCAGGCTCGATGCACAAGTCTGAATTCTACTCTTAAACATAAATATTATTTCTTAATTTTCTTTATCAGGCAGTCTTCAGACCAATGTGAACGAATTATGAATAATAATGATTATGAGTCGCTGAATCTGAATGATAGATGAATGCGATCATCCTTCTGCCTTGTTGAATAGTCATTCCTTTCTATATTCACGGCGCTGCAGCACTCGAAGCTTGCTTTATAAACGTTTTGGGTGGGTCAAAGTATGAAAAGCATCACGCTGAAAAGTTTGTTTTCCCGATGTTGGTTATTGGAATACCAACGTTTGATGAGCAGGAGACTGAAAGGTTTCCTGTTGTGGTTACGGCTTTTATGGTCGGAACAAGGGTTGAGATACTGTCTGGTCTGTGTAGCTCTGGTGCCGGTGGATAGCTGGAGTTTTGGAATGGTTTTCTCACATCTTCCTGTGCTACCTGGCAGTGGTGGATCGATGGGGATGCCTTTGGTTCGGGGGCAGCCTTTAGATCCGGTTCAACTGTTCAAATTGCCGGAGTTTCCTGAGCAGGTGGGTCTGGGGAGTGTGCTCCTGCCGCCGGATGATGATCAGGAAGTCGAAGAGTATTCCCGGGAGGAAAAGTCGCCGTCGGTGACCATACTGGTCAGGAGTTCAGAACCAGTATGGGAACAAAAGCGTTCAGAAGACAGGGAGCGGCTGGAGGCTTTCAAGGAAGAGGAAGTTCCCGTCAAAGAGTTTGATCTGGATTTGTATGAGAGGGAGGACAATTCACCCTTATCTGAAGTGGAGGGAAAGTCCAAAAACTACGATTCCGGGAATGAAGACTGGTTGGAAGATTCAGATAATTTCAGAGAACAGCAGGCTGCTCTTTCCCGACAGGCCAGAAAATTTCAGGAGAAGCAGCAACAGGCTGACAAGGTCAAAGCTCCATTTGAATCCAGGGATGAATCCACTGATCTTGATCGGGAAAAACTGGAAGCTCATGCCAGTAATGATCTGAGTACCGAGTTTAAGCCGGATACCAACCATGTCTGGAAAGGGGAGTTGGACGGCATGGTTTTTCTTCCTGGCAATAAACCCGATGCAGAGGGTGGTTCAGGTGAATCCGGTCAGATGAATGGCAGTAATGATCCAAGTGCACCACCTCCTCAGGACGGCATCAGTGAGCCGCCTCCTGATTACAATTCAGTTGTGCAGGGGCAGGGTTATGTTGCTCCGCAAGCATTGGAGCGGCAAACCATTGTGATACGCAATGGGGTATTAGTGCATGAGCCAAGCATCCCCGTAGCGGTTGACCTTCAACAGGTCATGGCTGTGAATCCCGAGCTGGCACAACAAAGTGATTTCCTGCAAAGAATGCCGCCTTCTATAGGACGATTACAGAATCTGGGGGCGAACCAGGGGGCGGTTATTGAAGCTACCCGTAAACTGGAAATTCCTATCGGTATCACCAATAAGTTCTCAAAACTGCAGGAGTACCACCTGGATCTGATAATAGACAACAGTGGATCAATGAATGAGAGCGATACCGGATTGTCTGCAACTCCGGGAGGGTATACCCAGCTGACACGTATGGAAGAATTGAAATGTCGGCTGAAATCGATGGTGCCATTGCTGGCTGCTGTTTCAACTCAGGGGATTACGGTGAGGTGTCTGAATGTTTATGAGCCTCAATGTATCCCGGGTCATTTGCCGATTGCCGATAAGGAATGTGCTCTGAACTCAATCATTGACAGTCTTCAGCCCTGGGGGGGAACACCTCTCAACAAAGCGGTTCGGGACAGCTTTGAATCGGCAAGAAGAAACCGTCAGCAAACGGTTGCCTATATCTTTACGGACGGTGAACCTTCTGACTATGGAGAAGGTGCTTCTGGTGCCAAAGGGTTTATAAAAACCATTCAGAAGATACGTCGTCAGGAGTCGGCAGACTTTTACCCCATAGGGATGATGGCCTGTACGGATAAAAAGAGCTGCATTAAATGGATGAACTGGCTGGACAATCATCGTGAGCTTGGACGCATTCAGGTGATGGATGACTATTTTTCGGAGCGCAAAGAAGTCTACGATCAGCATGGTGGGGTGATTCCCTACACCCTGGGTTTGTATATGGCAGCCAGTCTTTTGGGGCCTGTTGATCAGATGTTGGACAACCTGGATGAGAGTGAGATCTTCCGCAAGCACGAGGTTGAGGAGCTGATGGGGTTCCGGATCAGTCAGGAAGAGTATCAACGCTACTATCAGGGAGCGAGGGAAGCCAGAAACAACAAAAAAACCTGGGGCAGGGGCCGGCATCCGGTGGATGAGTTGAACAGGGAGCCTCTGGATTTGATGGGCCACCGTTTATACCGGGTAGTAGACGGTTTCATGGTATCCGACACGGATTCTGATGAAGACGATTTTTCAATGGATGTGGATGAACCACCTATGCCTAATGTTGAACAATGTCCTTGTGTGATTTTATAAAATTATGTCTCCCTCACGGTAATGAGGGAGACGTATTCCGTCAGTTCTGTGAGCGATAGAATGCCAGAGCGGCTGCCGCTCCGTTTTTATCTGATCCCAGTACTGCCTGCAGGGCACCCAGGCAACTCAGAACATTTGTCTGGCTCGCGCTGCAGCCCATAAGGCCAATACGCCAGACCTTGCCAGCCAGATCGCCAAGGCCTGCACCAATTTCCAGATTGTACTTTGACAACAGTTCACTTCTTACCTGAGCGTCGTCTACTCCTTCTGGAATCTTGACGGCGTTAAGCTGGCTCAGACGCTCATCTTCAGGAACAACGAGTTCCAGTCCCATAGCTTCAAGCCCTGTGGCCAGAGCATCGTGATGCAGTTTATGTCTGGCCCATGCGTTTTCGATGCCTTCTTCCTGAAGAATGACCAGTGCTTCATGGAAGGCATACATGGCATTAACGGGGGCAGTATGGTGATAGGCACGCTTAGTGCCTTTACCCCAATAGCCCATGATCAGATTCATATCCAGGAACCAGCTCTGAACTTTATGCTTACGATTGGCAATTTTATCCACAGCCTTTTCACTAAAGCTCACAGGAGAAATGCCCGGTACACAGGAAAGACATTTCTGGGTACCGGAATAAATAGCATCAATGCCCCATGCATCCACTTCCAGCTCGGAGCCACCCAGGGAGGTGACCGCATCGACAATGGTCAGACAGTTGTTGGCTTTAGCTAAGCGACAGAGTTCTTTTGCATCAGAACGCGCGCCTGTCGAGGTTTCTGCATGGACAAAGGCCAGAATACTGGTATCAGGGTGTGCCTTGAGCGTTTTTTCTACTTCTGCCACATCTACCGCTCGGCCCCACTGACCCTGAACCAGAACCGGTTCACCACCCGCTCTTTCTACGTTTTCTTTCATCCTGCCGCCAAAAACACCATTGACGCAGACCACCACTTTGTCGCCCGGTTCTACCAGGTTAACAAAGCAGGCTTCCATTCCGGCTGATCCCGGAGCGGATATCGGCAAAGTCAGGGGGTTGGTGGTTTTGAAAGCGTATTGCAGCAGCTCTTTGACTTCGTCCATCATCCGGACAAACTCGGGGTCGAGGTGGCCGATGGTTGGGCGTGACAGGGCTTCAGTAATACGTGGGTAGACATCTGAAGGGCCAGGGCCCATCAGGGTTCTTTTGGGAGGGTGGAATGATTGGATGGTCATTTTTTTATTTCACTGTGGACAATCATTTTTAATTTATTGACCTTTTGGTCAATAAAATGAAGTAGGTGCCTTCATTTAATACACACTTTAACCGGCATGTTCAATATCCATATTCAATTTAGGCTGTGTCCTGTTTACACTGACAGTCCTATTCAGACCCTGGGCGTTCAGGGGTATTATCTTTGCTGAGGAAGCACCGCACTCATGAAACCTGAAAGCTTTGACATTATTTTTGAGCGAGCTTGCGAGCGCAAGGGTGGAGAGGCCGCTGTGGAGTCTCTACTGGCCAAACCTTTATCCAGCGATCAATTGCGGGCCATTGCGGATGATCGTTATCTGGCAGAACTGACTCGTAAGGTGTTTCAAAGCGGTTTTGTCTGGAGGGTTGTGGATCAGAAATGGCCGGACTTTGAAGAGCTGTTCTGGGGGTTCGATATCGAGAAGCTGCTGATGATGCCTGATGACATGCTTGAGCGCAAAGCCTCGGATCCCAAAATCATTCGACACCTCAAAAAGGTCTGGAGTATTCGCGACAATGCCTTGATGATCCGTGACGTACAACTGAGAGAAGGCAGTTTTGCCGAGTTTGTTGCGAACTGGCCCGAAGACAATATTATCGGGCTCTGGGCTTATCTGAAAAAGCAAGGCAGTCGTCTGGGTGGAAACACCGGGCCTTATGCTCTGAGAGCCATCGGTAAAGACACTTTTCTCATGACCCGTGATGTAGAAGGCTACTTCCGGGCCATGAAGATTATTGATGGCAGTGCAACCAGCCAGAAAAGTCAGAAAGCGATTCAGTCCTTTTTTAATCAGCTACGTGAGAGCAGTGGCCGATCCCTGACAGAACTCAGTCGCATTCTGGCTTTTGGCGTTGGCGATAATCATGTTCAGGCGCTGACTGATATGGCTCACTGAATGCAATACAAACCGTTTTTGTCACCAGCAATTTTCAGCCCTTCATCCAGGCATTTTTGGGGTTCGTACAAAGCCTGATAGTGCATTGTCGTTTCATCAGGAATTTGAACACGAGTGATCAACAGCTTATGAAGAGTGTCATAGCCTACATACTCGTGGTCTTTCGGGACGGAATCTTTCCATTTGTCATCCTTCCCTTTGCAGAGGTAGAAACCTGATGTTCTGAAGTAGATGGGGAGTAAACCGTCTATTTGCCGAGAGTGATCCGCAGTGGCAACATAAATGTAGTCGCCATCCGCACTGGCACATTCATAGTGTTCAGCTGGGAGATGGTTGATATTGTAACTGCCCAGTAGTCTGCCAATATAAAAGCTGTATTGAATCAGTGAGGCAAAAGTGCTTCGGCAAACCAGTTGGCCATTGAAGTTAAGCAGCCCTTGGTTAGCATCACAGACCTCAAAGGTCGGCATGATGGTTCTGATTTTTTTCTTGCTGATGGATTCGCATTCCGCTTCTATCAATCCAGTGTCTCTTGTTAGATACGTCCTTTTAAAGTCGCAGGTACCTGGTATATCACTGGCATGGTTGAGAGCAGGCGACTGCCAGTTATAAAAAGGTATCCAGGCTGAAGGCCGGTACCAAGCATCTTCACTGTCAGCGTTCTCCAATTTGAGAGAGGTTATGTACTGGGAGGCCATCATCCTCTGACCCGGCTTGAAAACCAGCTTGTTGCCTGCCAGCTGAATATCAAACCCTCTCTCCACAAAATGGCATGTGTTTTCTAGACTGCTAGTGCCGTATGTAATGACTTTGCCTCTTGCTTCAGTAGCTACTTTAATTTCCTGTCCTTTTTGACCCTTGGCTTTTCTGAGCTGGAGTTCATTCAGATAACTGCCTCGTGGGTAGGCAGAGTCTGCTGTTGTACAGGATGAACTGGCACTGACTTCAGCGGTTAATGCAGAAAGGCAAACAAGAAATAGGCTTGAGGAAAGGAGCTTCATTGAGGAGCCTGTCAGGTAAATGCTGACAGTATAGTCAGAGATAAATTAACGCTGACTAATTTTCTATGAACAAAGAAATCAGTTTACGAAAACAGTCGTCAAGCTTCGTAAAATAGAACCCTGAAAAGGGCAAATAAGTAAATTTTCCAGTTGCAAAAAAATAGTTAGTTAATATCAAAATTTATATGTTAATTATTTGATTTGTATCAACCGCCTTCCTTTTTTATCCCCCGTAAAATTGGTTGAAAAGTATACCTGAATAGCTCATTCACATTTATTGGTGGGTGTCTGCTTCCGGCTGAATCATAACTATACGCCCATTGAAGTTTATAAAACTCCGCAGAGAGTTGCCAAACCTCAGCCAAGGCATCATCAACAGCCGCAGCGTCAGGTTTCACTGGATAGCGGGAAATATCAATGAAAAGCTGGCTAGAAAACACTCTTGTTTCGCCCATCAAGCGGCGAAGTTTTATGAAGTGGGGTTCTGCTGTGGGCGGAGCTGCTGCTGTATTGGGGTCGGGGTTGCCCCTGAAATCCATTGCCCGGATCAATCCGGAAAAAGCGGCTGATACGGTGACCAAAACCACCTGGTCGGCCTGCATGGTGAACTGTGGCAGCCGTTGTGCACTCCAGGTGCATACACAGAATGGCATGATCACCCGTGTAGAGTCTGATACCACCGGTGATGACAAAACCTTTGGTCAACATCAGATTCGTGCCTGTCTGCGGGGCCGCTCAATCAAGCATCGGGTTTATAACCCGGATCGCCTGAAATACCCGATGAAGCGTGTGGGAAAACGGGGTGAAGGCCGTTTTGAGCGTATCAGCTGGGACGAAGCTCTTGATCTTCTGGCCAAGCAGCTTAAATACACCATCGACACTTACGGCAATGAGTCGATTTTCTTCACTTATGGAACCGGCACCCAGGGCTACAGAACCGATGGCCAGCATGCCATGAAGCGGTTAATGAATATGCTGGGTGGCTACCTGAATTATTATGGTAACTACAGCTGGGGACAGATTCAGTTTGCGTTGCCGTTTACCTATGGTTCCATCAAGCCTTCTGCATTTGGTAGTTACACTTCTGAAATTGAGAATGCCAGGTTGCTGGTGATGTTTGGTTACAATCCAGCTGAAACCCGGATGAGTGGTGGTGGCGAAATTTACGAACACACCCATGCACTTCGCAAGAGCGGTGTCCGGACCATCATCATTGATCCTCGCTATACCGATACCATGCTGGGCAAGGAAGATGAATGGATTCCTATTCGTCCAGGTACTGATGCGGCTTTGGTAGAAGGCATTGCTCATGTATTGATCAAGGAAAACCTGGTCGATCAGGCATTTCTGGATAAATTCTGTCAGGGGTTTGACGAGAAAACCCTGCCTGACAGTGCGCCTGAAAATGGTCACTACAAAGCCCATATTCTGGGTCAGGGTCCCGACGGCATAGAGAAAACACCTGACTGGGCTGCAGGTATCACAGGCATTCCTGCCCATAAAATCATTCAGCTGGCCAGAGAGATGGGCACAGCCAAACCTGCTTACATTGTTCAGGGCACCGGTATTCAACGTCAGGCCAATGGTGAGCAAAGTGCCCGTGCTATTGTGATGCTGCCCATTCTGACCGGCAACATTGGACTGCCGGGTACTCATACCGGGGATATGCCTGCAAACTTTGGTTACCCTGTGCCTACGCTCCCGATGGATCCCAATCCGGTTAAGGCATCTATTCCATTCTTTAAATGGACTGATGCGATTACCCGTGCCCATGAAATGACCGACAAGACGGATGGTATTCAGGGTGTGGAAAAGCTGAATGCGCCCATTAAATTCCTGATCAGTTATGCCGGCAACATGCTGATTAACCAGCATTCCGAGATCAACAAAACCCGGAAGATTCTGGAAGACGACACACAGTGTGAGTTCACTCTGGTGATCGACAACCATATGACTCCGAGTGCGCGCTTTGCAGACCTGTTACTCCCTGATGTAACGACACTTGAAAATACTGAAGTGAGTTCAGATGGTTATGCTTCTGGCTCCATGGGCGCTGTCGTTCCTCTGGTTCCTGCCATCAAGCCGATGTATGAATGCCGCAGCGCATACGACATCTGTACTGGTCTGGCGGAACGTTTTGGTATCAAAGGCAAGTACACCGAAGGCCGAACCCATGAAGAGTGGGTTGAGTATCTCTACGCCGGTGCTCGCAAGAAAGATCCACAGCTACCGACTTTAAAAGATCTGCAAAAACAGGGACCTTTCAAGGTTACTGCTCCTGAAGATGAAAGAGTGGCCCTGGCTGATTTCCGAAAAGATCCTGCCAGGCATGCTCTGGGTACTCCATCCGGCAAGATTGAAATTTATTCCACCAAACTGGAAAAAATTGCAGCTGAATGGGAGTTGCCTGAAGGCGATGTTATTACGCCTCTGCCTCAGTACGTGACGACCTGGGAGAGTCATCTCGACCCTCTGACCAGCAAGTATCCACTGCAGCTGGTGGGTTTCCATACCAAAGGACGGGTGCATTCGACTTATCACAATATTCCTGAACTGCGTGAAGCGGTTATGGACGGTGTCTGGATTAATCCTGTGGATGCCAAAGCCCGGGGCATCAAGAACGGTGATTCAGTGAAAATCTGGAATGATCGGGGCGAAACCCGTGTTCTGGCCAAAGTGACTCCACGAATCATTCCCGGTGTTATGGCGCTGGGTGAAGGTGCCTGGTACAAGCCGGACAGAAGAGGTGTCGACCATGGGGGATCGATCAACACGCTGACCTCCCAGCGCAATACGCCCTTGTCGAAAGGTAATCCACAGCACACCAATCTGGTTGATATCGCCAGGGTCTGAAGGAGCAATAATCCATGACTCAATACGGATTCTATGTCGATACCAGCAAGTGTACCGGCTGCAAAACCTGTCAATTGTCGTGTAAAGACGATAATACTCTACCCGTAGGCGTCAACTGGCGCAGGGTTTATGAATACGGTGGTGGTGACTGGGTACAGCATGAAGACGGTACCTTCACCAACGACGTTTTTACATATTACATGTCCATCAGTTGTAACCATTGTGCGCAACCTGCCTGCACCAAAGCTTGTCCAACAGGTGCCATGCACAAGCGTGAGCAGGATGGTCTGGTGGTGGTCGATGGTGATGTGTGTGTTGGCTGTCGTTACTGTGAAATGGCCTGCCCTTACGGTGCCCCTCAGTACAGCGAAGAGAAAAAACACATGACCAAGTGTGATGGCTGTTTTGACCGGGTGGAACAGGGCAAGATGCCCATTTGTGTTGATTCCTGCCCCCTCAGGGCTCTGGAGTTTGGGCCGATCGGCGAGCTGCGTGAAAAATACGGTCACCGGGCGGATGTTGCCCCTCTGCCGGATCCGGCGCTGACCAACCCTTCACTGATCATTGGTMCCTGCCGTAACAGCCGCTTGAGTGGCGATACCACAGGCGCTATCCAGAACCCGACAGAGGTGTAACGATGCACAAATTACCACTCGTATTTCTTACTGTTCTGGCTCAGGGGGCCGTAGGAATCTTTATTTGCCTGGGATTGATTGAATGTCTGGCAAAGCCTGGCGAAAAAGCCATGACCCGGTCGTTTATCGCTTCGCTGGTCTTGCTGGGCGTTGCTTCAGTGGCATCGGTCACTCACCTTGGCCAGCCTTTCAGAATGTTGAATGTGATGTTTGGGCTGGAGCACCTTTCTGCTCTGAGTCTTGAAATTGTAGCCCTGAGTTTGTTTGGTGGTTCTGCCGCTGCTTATACAGGTATGAGATTGTTCAATCTTCTGCCTGGGCTTCGCAAACTGGTTTTACCCGTTGCTATGGTGTCAGGCTTCATCTTTATCCTGGCATTTACCAACGTTTACACCCTGAAAACTGTACCTACCTGGAACAGTGGCTGGACGTTCTTCCAGTTCCTGATGACCGCTGCGGTTATAGGTCCTGTAGGGGCGGCTGCTTTGCTGCGCTGGCAATCTGCAGAAGCGGGTAGTGTCCAAATGACAGCCGACAAGGCTCTGGCAACCGTTGGCTTAATGGCTCTGGTAGTGTCTGTCACCGGTTATGTGGGCTATCTGTTCTGGCTTGGACAGCTGGCTGTCCATGCAAATCCCCTGGCAGTCATGGATTACCATGCCGTTATGTCTATGGTCCGAATGGCTCTGCTGATGGGAGGCTTAATAGCTTCTGCCGTGTCTGCCATGCGTGGCAATCACAAGGCTACCGGAGTGACTGCAGTTTGCTTCCTGATGGTCATAGCTGCTGAGCTGATGGGACGTATTTTCTTCTACGATATTTACATCAGTGCCAGCTCCGGAATGTGATCCGAAACTAAACGACTATTGGCATTAGATCGACGGCCAGATGAAATCTGGCCGTCGTGACCAGAGGATTATCTCACTATGATTGAGCATCAGACTCAACAACTGGCCGGGTTGCACATTGCCAGTCAGTTTTTTTACCGCTTGTTCCATCAGTCACCAGACCCGATCTGGATTGAAAGCTTGAAGCAAGAGTCTCTGCTTCAGTACTGGCCCTTGGATCTCGATCCTGCCGATCAGAGTTTGCTAGACCAGTTCCAACAATCTCTTGAGACGGATATTAAAATTCTTGCCAATGATTATGCGGATCTGTTTGTTGGCCCCGACAAACTGCTGGCTGCTCCCTGGGCGTCGGTCTATCTGACTGAAGAACAGATAAACTGTGGTCAGCCAACCCAGTTGGTGAAAGCGTTCTATCGAGAGTTTGGCATTGAGATTGATACCGGAGAAACTGAGCCGGAAGATCATATCGGTTTGATGTTTGCTTTTCTGGCTCATCTTACCCAGGAAGCTCTGGCTGCGGCTGAAAGCAATGATCAAACTATTGAATCCTGGATAACGGCATGCCGGGCTTTTCTCGAGAATCATTTGTTGACCTGGGCTCCCCGCTTTCTGGAGCTGGTTCAGGAACATGCGAAAACTGACTTCTACAGGGACGGAGGCAGGCTCTGCACGATAACCCTGCAACAGTTTGCTGATTTCACCGATGCCGAGTACAAAATTGTCAGGTTGTTTCGTTGATTTTTTAGCCCGGAAATTTCATAAAACTAGAGAGAAGCCGACGAGCGATATTTGAATATTTTCGTACACATCAAAATTCCAGTATTTCTGCGGGCTTGAACCTGTTGAAAGCGACTTTATGAATTTTACGGGCTAAGCACTAGTGTGCTCATTGGTGGATGTCAGGCAGATGTTTTAAGATGGTCGGGTTTGGCTGACAAAAAGAAGTAAAGCTATGATTCTGGAAACACTGTTGTTCACAGCTGAAGTCACCCTGCCGGTGTGTGTTATGTTGCTGGCGGGCATTCTTTTCAAGAGAAAGGGTGTGATAGACGACCATTTCATCAGCGTTTCCTCCCGTCTCGTTTTTAACTTTGCCCTGCCTGCTGTCATATTTTTAAGTCTTTCAAATCTGGATCATTCTGCAGGACTCGACCCAACACTGGTCGGGCTGGCATTCCTGGGCTCTCTGGCTGGTTTTGTTCTGGCCTGGCTGGTTTCCCTGAGGGTGACAGACAAGAGAGAGGATCGGGGCGTCTTTATTCAGGGAGCAGCCAGGGGCAATCTGGCCATAATCGGCCTGGCTTTGGTGGCCAATATGTACGGAGATTCAGGGGTGGCCCTGATGTCTTTGATGATGGCTTTTATTATTCCTCTGTTTAATGTCTGTTCTGTTGTTGTTCTGGGCGTATATTCCAGGCAGTCAGGAACGTCGCTAAGTGTCAGGGGGCTGTTATCGGATCTGGTGACCAATCCTTTGATCATTGCGGTAGTGCTTGGGGTTACTGTCAGTTTCAGTGGAGTGGTTATTCCTTCGGTTCTGGATAAAGTCGGTCGCTATTTTGCTCAGATTTCCCTGCCTCTAGCTCTTTTGGGTATTGGTGGAACGCTCAGTATTCAGGCATTGAGAGAAACCAGCCTGGCCTCACTGTGGGCCTCACTGCTCAAAGTGGTATGGATGCCCCTGATTCTCGTGCCTCTGGCTTGGTGGATGGGTTATGACGGCATGGAACTGAGTGTTATTTTTCTGCTGTTTTCCTGCCCGACAGCGGTTGCCAGTTTTGTCATGGCCAAAGCCTTTAATGGTAATGCGCCTTTGGCGGCCAACATTATTGTGCTGACAACGCTGGGCTCATTGCCAGTGGTCAGTGTGGGTATCTTTTTTATGAGAACAGTAGGAGTGGTCTGATCATCAGACCACCTCATTATTTTTTCTCTTTGGAGGTAATACCGTCTCGATAGTTTGCCAGTTGGCTGGCCCAGACTTTTATTGTTACTTGAAGTGAACTTAAAGAGTTGCAGGCAGATTGACTGGCAGTCTGACCTTCGAAAAAAACCAGGTCATTCATACCAAAAGCGGCCAGGGTGTCTGAAAGTTTATTGCATGAGAATTCGAATCGTTTGTTTTGTAGAGCCTGTTCACTGAAATCACTAAAATGTTCATCTCGTCTGTCAGAGGCTTCAGACATTCTGTCACGACCCGCTTCCAGTGTATTTGCAAGACTCTGGTTCACTTTTGTGACCAGGGGCTTGGAAAGAGAATGGATCCCTGGTGCAGTAAGGAACTTTTTATTATCGAGCACAAAGTCACGAAGTCTGGTTTGGAGGTGTGAATCTTTTGAGTGCCTTTCACGTTCTTTCAAATACTGTTTTGATTTATCTCTTAAATCTTTTTCGTGAGGAAGAACCGTCCCTCTTTCAATAAAGGCTCTGGCGTCCTGTTTGAAATCTCTCCAGGCTTCTCTCAAAGGCTCAAATTCTTTAAATTTTTTTTCCATTTCTTTTACTTCTGGCACTTTAAAGGCAGGTAGAAACTTAGCCTGAACATCTTGCGGGGTATAATCGCCTGCATGAATCAGCTTGCCCTCCAATGTATTAATGCCTTGGAAGGCAACTTCATGAAGCTGAAGCCTTTCTTGTGTGGTGAGTCTGGGAACTGCAAGAAGTGCTTCAGTGTGCAGAGATGAACTGGATTTGGAAAACCGGCCAAGGTGTTTGGATGTTGTGCGTGAGCTAGCTCCACGTTCGAAGTTAGGATTCAATCTATTGCCAGCACTACTGGGTCTTGTTTTCTTTAAGGTAGGCTTTTTCTTTACTTCTCCATCGACTTCTTCATCGTCTGATGAACTGCTCTTATTCAGCTCTTCAGCCGAGCGGGTCATCCGATCAGGCAGTTTTTTTGCTGTAAGAGGGGTACCTGGTGTTGAGCTGGTCTGGGACAAACTCTCTTCCTTGATGTTTTCCAGGGCTGGAGTCGCAGAGTGTGTCCGACGGTGCTTGAAGTTACCTTCCTGAGGCTTGCTTTTATCCTCTGCATCACTGCCTTCAATCTTGATATCAGGCATGGAGTGGGTGCTGATTGTTGAGCCTGTTGAAGAAGTCGAGTCTGAACGGTCCATTGTATGATTCCTGCTGAGTCCTACTTTCAGTCTAGAAAAGTATTAGCGCCAATGGTTTGACTAATGTCCATGCTGACATCGTTTAACTGCTTGATTTTCAACTACTCTCTGACTGTTCCTTTCATTGTCTGAGGGCTTTCAGATGAGCAGTCAAAATCATCCTTATCCCCGTAATTTCAGTCATATTGGAATATCGGTACCCAATCTGGAAAAGGCGGTTGAATTCTATACTGAGGTGCTGGGCTGGTATTTGATCATGCCACCCACCGAAATTTCTGAAGATGATAGTGCCATTGGGGTGATGTGTACTGATGTATTTGGAGAAGGCTGGTCCTCGTTCCGCATAGCGCATTTATCCACCGGTGACCGAATCGGTGTTGAGCTTTTTCAGTTCCCGCAACAGCAACAGCCCGACAATAATTTCGAATACTGGAAAACCGGGGTTTTTCATTTTTGTGTTCAGGATCCGGATCTGGAAGGTCTGGCCGATAGAATAGTCCGTCATGGTGGCAAACAGAGAATGCCGGTGCGCTATTACTACCCTGGGGAAAAACCTTATCGAATGGTTTATATGGAAGACCCGTTTGGCAATATTCTGGAAATTTATTCCCATAGTTATGAATTAACCTACTCATCGGGCGCTTATTCTGGATGATCGTGCAAGTCTTTCTGGCTATCAAAGTTAATGTGTAACTTGTTGCAGTTTGGGTCCTCACATTCGCCGTCATAGTAACAAATGCAGATTTCTGTATTGATGCTGCCATCCATTTTATAGAACTGTGGACTGTCTTTGACCTGCTTGATTTCTCCGGGAGTGAGATGGGTCAGATAACAGTGTGGGTAATTACATTGGTCATGCAGTAGTTGATTGATGCAGATATCGGCATAGCTGGGCATGGGGGCTGCGAGATTTGGCACCGCCTGGGCAATGGGTTGCAAGGCATTCTGGTTCCAGTGCTGAGGGCTGGGAAGAGGACTCCAGCCCGCCTCCAGTGTTCCTTCACCCCAATAACGCATGAATCGACCCAAAGAGTAATGTCTTACCCTGTCTTCCTGTATAGCCTCTGCGGGTATAGCCACCAGTCTGGTGAGATTGCCATTTCTCAGCAGTTGTTGAATCAGGTTCCTCTCATTGCGTGCGTATTCAATGACCAGCACTTTATTGCAGGGAAGGAGAATATACAGCGTTTTCCCAAGACAGGGAGCAGGCACTAAAAAAGCTGACAGCAGAGTCAGCCAGCAGGTAATCAGGATGACTTTCATTGGTGCTCTAAGATCAGAGAATGAACCACCTTTAATTCTGAATCATCGTTCCTCTTTCCATGGTTGATTTCGTTCTGAAGCCTTCTCCTGATAGAACATAATATGTTGACCAATTGAGCAAAAAGAGTTTGCAAGCAATACATTGCCGTCTATAACTAATCGCGTCAGTATAAATACTTATATAGAGGTTCGGTCATGGCCAGACCACAGCAGTACAACAAAGAGAAGGTGACTGATCAGGCAATGCACCTTTTTTGGAAACAAGGCTATCAGGCCACTCCAGTCAGTGACCTGGTGAAGGTCACAGGTGTACGTCCAGGCAGCCTCTACAGTGCTTATGGGAATAAAGAAGGTTTGTTGCTGGCAGCGCTTGAGCACTACACCAATGAGCTTGAAATCAGTGTTCGCCAGCACATTAATAACAGCATCACTGCAAAAGAAGGGGTTGAATCCCTGATGCAGAATATGATTTACGAAGCGACCGATAGCAGCAGCTCTGATGGCTGTCTGTTGATCAACACCCTGCTTGAAATGTCAGGCCTCAATGACAATGTTTGCAATCTGGTCAGCCAGTTACTGGTCAGAATGGAACAATGCTTTACTGAGGTTCTTGAAAGAGCTAAAGCGGAAGGTGATCTGTCCCAAGAGGCAGACTGTGAGCAGCTGGCCATCTTCCTGATGGGTATCGTCTGGTCCCTGAAGGTGATGAGTCGTTTGTCGCCGGAGTCCTGGCGTATGCAGGCTCTGCTGACTCCGGCAATGAAAGGTATGTTTGCCAGGGGTTGTTGAGGTTTTGTTTTGCGGCTCAGTGCTGCCGAAAAGCGGTCATATACAAGGCAGGTTGACGATGGTGTAGTTTTTCTACAGCAAGGAGACCTAACGCAGTAGATGGCCGCTTTTCGGAGCAGGCTACGCGCCCCGTCCGTAGGACAGTTTCTGGGGCATCCATTCCTGCGTTCCAGTAGTTTGAAAGACATTGAGTATTCCTGCACTACTGCGCCTTGCCCTGGATGCCCCAGAAACTGCTGAGCGCGAAAACAAAACCTCAACAGCCCCTATTAGGCGGTTCTTTTCTGTTGTCCCAGACGGTAGCTGACCAGGTCTTCAATGGTCAGTACCGGCATCTCATGATGTATGGCGAATTCAACCAGGGCTGGTAGTCGCATCATGGTCCCATCTTCATGAGTCAGTTCACAGAGAACACCTGCGGGCTTAAAGCCAGCCATTGTGGCAAGGTCAACGGTACCTTCTGTGTGTCCCCTTCTGTCCAGAACACCATTAGGGCGGGCTCTCAGTGGGAATACATGGCCGGGACGAGCCAGGTCTTCAGGACGACAATCGTCTTTTATAGCAGTTTTGATGGTGGTGACTCTGTCAGCAGCCGAAACGCCGGTAGTGACACCTTCTTTTGCTTCAATGGTCACCGTAAAAGCGGTTCCATAGCTGCTGGAATTGCTTTCCACCATAGGAGGCAGGTCCAGTGCGTTGAGCTTCTCATCGGTCAGACACAGGCAGACAATGCCACTGCATTCACGGATCAGCAGTGCCATCTGCTTTTCGGTCAGGGTTTCTGCAGCAAAAATCAGATCACCTTCGTTTTCCCGATCTTCGTCATCCACAAGAATGACGCCTTCGCCTCTGCGAAGTGCTGCCAAGGCTCTCTCTACACGTTGGAGTGGGTTGCCAAAAGGTTCTAATAAAGACTGATTCATGGAAAAAGCTCTTATAACGGGTTTACCAGAATCAGGGCACAGGAACGAACGCAGACAGGAACAAAAGCTCCTGTATAAGGTAGATATAGATATCCAGAGCAGCCCACAATGGGACTGTTCTTCATTCTCTTCCATCCGGACTATCACCGTCGGCTCTGGAGTCTCACCAGATCTGCTGACCCTGCTGTATGTACAACAGGCGCTCGCGGGCTTTTGCCTGAAATTCGGACAATTACCGCCGGTGGGGAGTTTCACCCCGCCCTGAGAATAAGCCAGTTCTTTTCTGACACGGCCATGCTAAGCGTGGATAAGGCAGTAAGCAAGTTTCTGTAAGAAATAATGTATCAGGGGAGGCTGGCCTCTGGAGTTAACGGAGCTATCGACGATATTTTATACAGGGATGCAGTGCATAGGGTGCCACCTCCACTCATGGGAGATGAGGTTATCGATAGAATCAACCCTGATCATAAGCCGATGGCTATTGTTCCTCCTCTTCAGGAAGGTCCTTCGAGTGCGGAGAGTGAAAACCCCGGGCGGCAGGTTACTTCAGAGACACAATCTGCCGTTCAGGGGAGATCTCTTCCTGAAAGAACAGTCGAGAAAACGGACAAGGAAAAAGTAGACACATTACGTGATGCTGCTGGCGCGATGTGGGGAGCTCTTCGTTCTGTCCCTTTACCTCAGAAAACGGGAAATCGAGCTTCTGGAAATATTCTCAATATCCATGATATTGGCGATCCGGGAGACATTTTTGCCCGGGTTTGCTCAAAGCCGGATCTTGACGAGTTTTTTCCATTCTGGAACTTTATCCTGAAAGAGCAGATCCCGGTGATCGTGAATATTAATGAAGAAGGCTTGAGTGGGGATTACTTTCCTGACCAGAGTCAGATTATCAGCAGTGGGTCGATCACTGTGACTAAAAAAACTTCAGAGAGCTTACGCTCAGAGAATATTCCAAGAAAGATTGAAAAAATCAAACTCAGGGTTAAAGAGGTGGGGCAACCATCATTCCGGGTCAAGCTCTACAAGATCACTGACTGGCCTGATGGTAGCGGTTATTCGAATTCGAAGCGTATCATTCATTTCTGCAAAAAGCTGATTTCCCAGAGACGTCCTCCTTTGATTCATTGCCAGGCAGGCCTGGGAAGATCCGGTGCATTGGTTCTGGTCATGAACCTTTTGTTGCTGGAAGGGGCAGGATTGCTGAACAAAGAAACGGGTGTGGCTAAGTTGGCTGAACTGATTAACCAGGCCAGAGTGGATCGCAATGATGACCGTTTTGTAACCACCCCTGACCAGTTTTATTTATTACTGCGGGTATTAAAAAGGCTGACTGGTCTGAGTTCTTCAGAGCTGGTGGATCAAGTAAACAACTATTGTGGATTGGAGGATTAAATTTCCCCAATCATATTTTTTAGATGGAAGCGTCCAATATCCAGCTCGGGTGTCCAGAAATCCACTTCATGGAGGTATTCCATCTTTGCGCTGAGTTTTTCAAGGTCGGCTTTAGTCGCTCTTGAACGGAACAGGGGATCATTCACCTGACGGACAATGCAGTCAGCATAAGCCTGATAAGTGGCGGATTTGTCTTCTTCAGGTAATCTGAGTGCTTGCTCAAGGTCCCTGTAAGCACCGGTGAAGTCGCCATCCAGCAACTTGTTTGCTGCCTGCTCGCGGAAAAATGCAGTGGTCACTGGGATGGCGAACAGGGCTAAATCTTTTGACCAGATATGCTTGAGTCGAAGGGCTTCCAGCTGTCGCATAATATTGCTCAGAGGAACCTGGCTTTCGAGTTCATGATTGAGCAGACCCAGCCAGGAGTTAATTTCCAGTTCATCTACGGTTTCTGCAAATTCGTGGGGTGCATCCTTGAACGACTTAAATCGTTCAATGGCTTTGATAGCTAAAGCATAACTCTTGTTGCTGTTGTGGATAACAACACTGATAAAGGCAGCTTTTCCGGCAATTTTTAATTTCTTTTTCTCTTTGGGGTCATCGCCCCATTGAACAAGAGCGCTTTGAATATCGGGATTGTTAGTATGGATGTATTCCAGTTCCTGATTGATCTGCTCTGGGGTGTAGTCATTCACCAGCATAAAGCAGAAGAGGAACTGCAGCAGTTCCGTTTGGTTCTGAGCCACAGCGTCTTTGATTTTCTGGCTGAGCTCAGCGCGGGTCATCTTCTCTGATAGTCCCGGGTATGGGCTGTTTTTGTCTTCTGACATAACGTTATCAATCGACTCTGCTGCTTTATTCATGGTCTGTTCCGGCCTGAAAACATCTAAAAGAAGCCCCCTGTTTTGCAGGGGATGTGGCTTATATCGGCCATTTTTCAGGTATCTGAGAGCAGCCTGTCGTCTCAGTGGTGTGAAAGGGATTGTTGAAGTTGTTCGCAGGCATCAAAAAAGAAAGGCGTATTAGCTGGAATTAATTCTCTGGCGTGACTTAATGAACTGAGTGCTCTATTACGATCACCATTGAGTTGAAATAAACAGGCTGAAAAAAACGATAATTTGCCATTATCAACCGACAGCCATCGGGCTGGCTGGTTTTCAATCCAAACAATTAACTCTTCTGTCCATTGGGTGTTATGGAGATGCAGTGATTGCAGTAGAGAAAGAAATGCATCCTGTGTTGCATTCAGTGCCAGCTGTTGGATCAGTAACCTTTGCAACCAGCATTGCACCAGTTGTTTGCTTTCAGGAGACAACAATCTGACAGTGGTCAGGTTTTCAGCCAGTCGTTCTGCTGAAACGCCATAATCCGGATAGTGATCCAGAAGCTCCAGCACATAGGCATAGTTGGATTGGGCACAGCCCATTTGCAGCAACATTTCCCATCTCCATACTCTGATGGGGGTGTGCTGTCCGGTTGTCTGTTGATCGGATTGATTCCAGTGAATGTTCAGGGAAGGTCTGAACAGGTTGAAATACAAACCGACTTCAAGTTTGCCCAGTCTGATTTTCATGCATTGAACAACAGGGTGAGAACAGTTCTTCTGGTTGTATCGGTGAGCAGTGAAGAGGTATGAGTGCTGGCTGATTTATGGTTATTTAGATAATTGCTGGTATTTCTCTACAATTTTTTCCAGGCTCTTTTTCTCTGTGGTCATAGTGTCCTGGACGCTACGGGGTACTTTGTTCATATTGATTTTGCCCATTTCGTTCAAGAGTTCCCGGGCCTGATTATTTAGATCTTCCAGTTGGCCTGCGGTTAATTTCTGGCTGGCTTCTCCGGTGGTATCTCTCAGCCGCAGTTCGGCAAACTTGTCTGTGACAGGATGGGCTGATTTCAACCAGGGCATACAGTGTTCAAGAGTGTGGGTAAAACTGTTGACCCTGACCGTACGAAAGACACCCTCGCCAAATTTTTTAGCCGTGATGTCTTCCAGAGGTACTTTTCCATAAGGAGTGCTGCCCAGATCAACTCTGTATTTAGCTTCTGTGGTGTCTTTGAGGTCTGCAAGCAACTCAGTGTATTGAGCGTATTCTGCTCGGGTGATGTCTTCCAACTGATCATTCAACCATCTGGACACCTCTGTGCCCGAGTGAGGCTCAAGATCCCTCAATGTCATAGGATCTAAATGGCCATGTTCTGATAAAGGCAACATCATCTGGCTCACTGTCGCCATCCGGACATTTCGGCCGAGCTGGTGCTGATCACAAAAACGATAAAAGCCGGTGAGTTTGTCCCCTTTCTGGAAAGCGATATCTTCCAAACGGCGCCGCAATTCCTTTTGAGTGTCTTTTGCACTGTTATTCTTGCTGAATATCGATGAGCCGGGCACTTCGTGGTTAAACCATTGTTTATCGACATTCGCCTTACTGGAAGCTCCTGTCAGTGCCATTGCCCTGAGGTAGCGTGTAAAGAACTTGGGCATTTGTTCTTTCCAGGGTTTATCCGCATTACGGGCAAGACTTTTGGCCATGTACTTGGCTGGAGCATCCAGTTCTGCCTTGCGTTTTCTCCTGCGGCCAGCGGGGATATCCAGAGAGACCTCACTCTTGATCGTCATCGGTTCAGGATGACTTTGTGGTGCTTTTTCCTCAACGCTCCCAGGCAGACTCTTTGGGCTGGCTTTGATCAGCTCCGATGCTTTTTCTTCCTGAACAGGAGGAAGGGGCTGTGACTGCTTCTTAAGCTCGACGCCTTTGTCTTCAGGTGGTTTATAGCCTGGCAACGAACTGGTTCGCACCGATGGTTTGGGGGGCACTTTTTTGACTGTTCGGGCTGGCTGTTCAGGACCCAGAAGTTTTGCACCCTCTGAGACCAGGCGTCGGTAAAAATGTTTCTGTAGATCTTTTATGGCAGCAGGGTCATTGGCCAGTTCTGGCTTTCCAAGATCTCTGGCGGCTTTATGAAGGGCCGATTCAATTTCAGAAAATTCATCATCACCTTCCTCAAGGGTGCTGGGTTTGAACTGTTCAATCAGTGCCCGGTAATCCTCCTGCTTGTTTTTTGACGATGAGAGAATGCCCAGATGATGATCCAGAAGCTCATGAGTGGCTTTCTGTATTGAGGAGGCATGATGAGAAACGCTTGCCAGAGGTGATGCGACTTTACTGATGGACCGGCTTGCCAGCGCTTTGGTTTCTCCAGGTCTTTCTGTGATGACCTGGCTTCTGGGGCGAATGCCTGAGCTTGGTGTTTTACCCGGTTGTTTTTCTGGTTTTGGTGCAGGTGGAGGCGGGGCAGGTCTTCTGGGTTTGGCAGATTCCCTGTTCAGCTGGTTTGGCATAGGAGGCATAACCTTGACGCCTCGCTCATAGATCGACTGTCTCCGGGGAGTCATTTGCTGTTCGAAAACGGGCATCTTTTTGACGACATCTTTCAGCGCCTCAACTCTGCCATTGTTCGAAACATGCCTTGTGCCTTGTGGCTGAATCCATTGTGGATCCTGACCCGAGGTTTTGTCGATCCAGCCCATACGATCCCTGTAAGCTGCTGTTTTACTGTCTATTAAGAATAGTCGAAGAGAATAGTTGTTTTGCTTATTATTGCTTCTGGTTTTATTACTTGCGCAGTTTCGCTGCTGTTTTAATCCATTTCTTAAGCTGCGCGGGTGGCAGGGCTCCTGATGTTCTGCCGGTTTCTCTGCCGTTATTGAAGACGATCAGGGTAGGGATGCTGCGAATATTCAGCTGAGCAGCAATTTGCTGATACTTCTGGGTATCGAGCTTAGCCAGCCTTACATTGGGCTCAAGTTCCCGGGCTGCTTCAGTAAAAGCAGGGGCCATGGCTTTACAGGGACCACACCAGGGTGCCCAGAAATCCACGATGACAGGTACATCCGTCTGGGACAGAAATCGCTTGAAGTTTCCAGCATTCAGCTCAACGGGTTGGCCATTGAACAGTTTATTCCTGCACTTGCCACAGATGCCTCCCTCTGCCAGTCGTTCTTTGGGAACCCGGTTGGGGGTGCTGCATTTGGGGCATACGATCTGAATAGGCTGAGACATATCAGTACCTGAAAGCTAAGGGAGAATTCAATTGTTCTCTATATGGGGCTGAATCGTGACTTATCAACAGGGAAGGGTGGTGCAATCTTTGAGTTAACCGCTAATCTGAAAGTAAGGTCATAAATATTAGACAGGTTAAAGCATGGACGTTTCCGAGATTGCAGAGTCAGGTGTATTGAATAACAAAAAGTTGCTGGTGGCTGAGGATAACCCCGCTAATCAACTGGTATTAAAAAAGTTACTTAAGAAGGTAAATATTGAGCCTGTTTTTGCAGAAAATGGTCAGGTAGCCCTGGAGAAATACAAGGGCAGCCCAGACAGTTGGGATCTGATTCTCATGGATTGTGAAATGCCGGTCATGGATGGTTATTCTGCTACCGAAGCCATCAGACAGTTCGAGCAGGAAGCCGGAGTTGAAAAACATACCATTATTGGCCTCAGTGCCCATGCCATTGATGAGCTGAAAAACAAAGCTCTGGAAAAAGGTATGGACGACTATCTCACCAAGCCTATTGATCGTGACAACCTGTTCCAGACGCTGGTTGATTACCTGAGCTGATAAAAATTCTATCCATCGTTTTTGCGAACTGCGTTCTTGTAATGCGTGCTCATTAATCGTTATTTTGTAAGAGGTTTCAGCAAAATACGAGTGAACGTCCGTGTTGCAGAAAAACTATGTCCTGCTTTGCTGTCTTGTCCTGATTACATCCTTCGTCGTTTATTTCCAGACAAAACACCATCAGGCTCAATCACTATTGAGCCTGTCTTCGAATAATGAATCCCTCCATCCTTTTGATGAAGTCAGCTCGGTAGAGTCGAGAAAAAACAGACAACATCACGCTGAAAATGATTTGAAGTTGTCAGAAGGGAAATTAGTCCAACCAGAAACTGCAGAGTTAAAAGTCATTGAAAACTCTGTCCGTTCTGACCCCTTACAGAAACCTCTGAAACTCTGGACATCCGCTTCACCTGAAATGGTTGAAGTGGAGTCAGGCCTTATGGCTCAGAAAGTGAGATTGAAACCAGACTTTTACCAAAGCCTGAAACCAGGAAGTGTTCTGGAGATGGCCATTGCCGAGCTGAAAGAACCTGTACACATCACGCTGACTGAAACTCGAAATGCTTATGGAGGGCGTCATGTATGGCGTGGTGACATTGAGAACGGACGACCCTTTGATCGTTTTTCCATGACCCGTGGAGAAAAGCTGACCATTTTGAGTGTGGGGACGCGGGCAGGGGTATTCACCCTGACTGTAGATAACGAAACCGGTGAGGGCATTCTGGTGAATGAATCAGAGGCAGTAATGCTGGCTCCGTTGAGCTAACAGGAGTGGATAGGAATGAAAATAAGAAACGGCTTTATGATCCTGGCACTGGGCCCTGCCTGTGTGCAGGCTGAAACGCTGGATATTATGGTGTTGTTCAATGAGTCGGCCAGAAGTCAGATCAGTGATACTGATACCTGGGCGACTCAGGCTGTGGAGTTTTACAATCAGGCGCTCGACAATGCCAATATCAGTCTTCAGGGGAAACTGGTTTATGCGGGTAATGCCCCGTCCGCTTACAACAAGTCCTTAACGGGTAATACTGAATTGAATGAAATGATTGCTGACTCCCAGATTAAAAGTCTGAAACAACAGTATGGAGCAGACGTCATTGGTTTGATAACCGGTTCTGCAACGAACTGGTGTGGCTATGGCAAGATCATTCAGGGTAACAGCACTACCGGACAGATATCTGAGGGACAGGCAGAGAGGGCGGTTTTCTGGTCAAAAAAATCCTGTGGCTATAAAACTTTTGCTCATGAAGTGGGGCACAGTATGGGGCTGGGGCATTCTTATGAGCAGGGAAGTCGTGGAGGTATGTATACCTGGGCACGAGGGCATGGCGAGAAGAGTCAGTGGGTAACCATGATGGCTTATACCAGCGCTTATGATGTGCCTTCAGGCAGTCGTCTACAGGTTTTCTCCAACCCGCAGGTTTCATTCTGTCAGGGATCTGCCTGTGGCAAAGACAAAAGTTTTGCTGATGGTGCGGATGCAGCCGGCTACGTGAATCAGGTGGCCAGTCAATTGATTGCGTTGACCCCAGCCATGGACAATAACCCAAACCTACCGCCAGAAGCCTGCTCGCAGATGCTTCCGTCAAATAATCTGATAGTGAATGCCGGTATGAACACCAAAAGCAGTTGGGCGGCATTTCCTTCGGGAACCTCTCTGGGTTTTTCGGTTATCGAACAGCAGGAAGAGCAATGTCTTGAAAAACGACTGTTAACCTCACAAAGAGCTAATGAGGGAGCCGGAATCAGTCAATCCCTGACAGGTAAAATCAGTACAAATAAAAAGTATAAATTGCAGGCTGAGGGCAAACTGTTTTTATCCGGTCGGGAAGTTTTGAAGGCCAGTCTCCAGTTGAGTGATGGTCAATTACAGTTATTGGGCAGCGTTTCTATTACCCAGAATGAGATCACAAGACTGGAAACAGAGTTTGTGCCTGAAATGAGCTCAGATCAGGAGTCAGTGAATCTCGTGTTTACCATGAGCTCAAACAAAGATTTCCTTCTGGATAATGTCAGTGTTGTCTATTTGGAAGATGTAGAGACCCTTCCTCCACCCGACACCACGATTCCTGAATGGGACAGAAACACCATTTATGCGCAGCCAGGTAATAAAGTGCGATACCAGGGGAAAACCTACCAGAATAAATGGTGGACCCGGGGTGACGTACCAGGCAGTCAGCAGTGGGGACCCTGGGAAGAAATTTGATATACTCATTCATCTTCAGAAGTAAGGACGACCTTACCTCTCTTTCTGAAAACGGGGACGACCTCGATCACAGCGGAGCTGGTTATGAACTGGTTTCTACTGATACTGGCCGGGCTTTTTGAAGTGGGCTGGGCCATTGGTTTGAAGTACACAGAAGGGTTCACTCGTCCCCTGCCTTCCGTGCTGACGGTTGCAGCCATCATTCTGAGTATGCTGTTTCTGGGAATAGCGCTGAAAAGCCTGCCTGTGGGAACCGCTTATGCTGTCTGGGTGGGCATAGGCATTGTAGGGACTTTCATTTTGAGTGTCATACTCTTCAATGAGCCTGCAGGTCTGTTACGCATCTTCAGTGCCTTGCTGATCGTTGCGGGTATAGTGGGGCTGAAGCTGACCTCAAACAGTTAAGCCCCTGACGACAGTGTTATCAGCAATAACAAAATACTGAATCCATAACCCTTTCTCTTGTCCAACGACTGAAGAAGCTCTTCTCAGGGCTTTTCAGGTATTGGCAAGAGGTTTTCGGTATGTTTGGATCAGCTACTGATAAGTCACAGACTCTAGAGTTACGAGAAGAGGTGCTGACGCCTGACCTTCTTCAAGAGGAGCGTCCGACTGACAGTCAACAGTCTTCAAACGGTGAGAAAGTACATCATAGAAAAGTTCAACTGGCAGCCGTGTTTTCCAGTTCGAAAAGCTGTTTGAAAACTGATGCTTCTAAAGGCTTGGCTCATCTTAGCAATTATCCGGATCAGGAACTTCCCAGATTACTGGTGGATGGCACTCTTTTATGTCGAGAGCAGGGAGTTGATGCTTATGAACAAAGAGAGCCTGGCTGCCTTAAAACCCTGATCAATGGCTGGCAATTCATAATTCAGAAACTGAAAGCACTTAAGCCGGGTGAAGTGCCAGAAGTTGATCTTGAATTCTTGCTTGATCTTCATCGAACAGTGGCAGGTCATACAACCAACTGCTTTAAGGGGGAGTTGTATTGCCCCATGCCTCCAACCAATTTCTTTATTCCATTGACCCATTATGATCACCCTGACTTCTGGTATTGCGACAAAGAGGGCATTCTGGAAGCGAATGAGTTACATCAGAGGCATTGTGATCTGGCCGAAATCGCAAAGGAAGATACGGCATCAAGAACACCTTTCTATTTGTATATCAGAGCAAAGTCATTGCCTTTTCCAGCTTTTCTTCCATTAGAGACAGACAGAGTATTAAAACTTCTGGAGTGTCATTCAGAACCAGAAGCATTTTATAGGACGTTGCATGAGCAGCTGAATCAAAAGGGTGATTTAAAACATTTTGTTGATTTGTTTTATAACTGCATGTTTCAAGTTTACAAGACGGCTCATAAAAAGAAATTTGAAGGGATTACTGACAGGGAGAGTCAGCAAAGACTATTTTTGAAATTGTTTTTTGAAGAGATCCGGAAAGATTTCAGTCGAGTTATTCATCGTTATACCGTACCCACAACGTCTTCAGAAAAGTTGGTCAGGCATACATTGGAAAGTCTGAAAAAGAACCTGTCACAGTGCACAGACAGGGAGGCGCTGTTTTCTATTATCACAAGCCATGTTGCCGAGCTGGAACAGTTGCATTCGTTCAAATCCGTCAATGGAAGAACCTATACCCTGCTTATGCAGTATTTGCTCATGGCGTATGGCTTTCCTCCCGCCACTCTGGAAATGCCAGAAATGTTCTCTATGTTCGGTAAGGCAAGAATGGTTGAGGCTCTTAAAGAAGGCTTACGTGATACAGAACTGTTGGCAGCCAATACCAGGAGTGGTCAGCAAGTTCATCTTCATGGCTACCTCCATGACTCAAATGACAGCAGTTATGGAGGAGTGTGTCGGGAAATGAAAAGCATGATTGATGCCCAAACGACAGAGTCAGGGCAATGAGGCACATAAAGATCGATTGAGGTGGTCATTTAAAGTTTGATCTAAGGAAGGATGCCAAGATGTATGGAGTAAGCGGAAGTCCACAGTATGCCCAGAACTCAAACCATGGGAGAGCGTCTCCTGGTAGTGAAGTTAAGGCAAAGCCACAGCCAAAGCCAGAAGTGGAAGCAGGTGCATCCGAGGTACTGCATCGAGCGGTTTCACCGGTCGAAGTGGATATGCTGAATAAGCCGTTGAGAACCAGGCCGAGAGCAGGGCTTTGCTGGTTAGCGGATTATCCGTTGGTTGATCTTCCCCGGCTTTTGGTTGATGGGGTATTACTGGAGCGCGAAAATGGAATAAGTGCTTATGAAAAACGGGAGCCAGGCTGTCTGGAAAGTCTGATCAAAACCTGGGGCGTGGTGGCTGAAAAACTGAAAAGTCATAAACCGGGCGAACCGTTGGCGATTACCAAAGAGCTTATTCTTGAACTGCATAGTTTGATTACAGCGTTCGATTCAAAAAACCTTCCGGGTGAGATTACTTCCTTCCCTCCAGAGAGTATTTACATACCTGTTGGTCACACCAGCCTGAACGATTTGCTCTATCTTGATCTGGATGGAATCTCTGAGGTGCAGGGAGTCCATGATGCCCATTGTGACTTCTTGGGGATTCCAGAAGATTTTCTTCATGAACGCTGTGCCTTTGCTCTGTTCTTCAATTCAGGTGGCTATGACGAAGGATTGCCAATCACCGAGCAGACTATGAAAGAGTTGTTCAGGTGTCGAAAAAAACCTGAAGCGATATACCATCTTCTCAACCAGGTGATGGGCTACAACACACCAGAAGGTTGGGAAATGAGGGACTACTTTCAACAACTCATAACAGTGCATGGGGGAGCAACGGCCAATCGGCAATGGGTACTCAGGGAAATATCGCAGGCTATTCATGAGGAGTTTAATTGTACTGTTCGTCGGAAAACGGTCAGGGCCGATTGTTTTGAGGAGATACTGGATTACATCCTTGAAGAATTGAATACAGACATCTCAGTGGCGGTTACGAGAAATCAGTTTCTGGAAGTTGTGGGAAAACGAATAGCTGAGTTACAGCAGTTGCACCCCTTCAAGGGCGGTAATGGCCGTACGTTTACCATGTTAATGCAGTACCTTCTAATGGCTTATGGTTTTCCTCCGGCAACACTGGAAGAGCCCAATGTTTTTTCATTATTCAGTCAGGCAAGAATAGATCATGAGTTGAAGGTTTCTCTCGAGAATACCCGGGGATTGATCAATCAGGCTAAATCCGGAGAGTACGAAGCGCTGCATGGATTCACTCCAGACAGGCTGGACTTGAGATACCGTCACATTTGCCGTGAAATGAAAAACACTATCGGTTCCTGACGTACTGAGGAAATAGAATTTAAGATAAAAAAAGGCCAGTATTTCTACTGGCCTTCTTACATTGGAATTCGTCGTTACTGATCAGTTGGCGACAATATTCACCAGCTTGCCTGGAACAACAATCACCTTACGCACCGTTTTACCTTCGGTGAATTTGGTGACGTTTTCCTGCTCAAGTGCCATTTTTTCAATGGCTTCTTTGTCCATAGCGGCGGGTACTTCCAGTTTTGCACGTACTTTGCCGTTTACCTGAACGACCAGAGTGATGGCGTCTTTTTCAAGAGCAGACTCATCAAACTCTGGCCAGTCAGCCTGAACAACCGCTTCCTGATGACCCAAAGCATTCCAGATGCTGTGCATCGAGTGTGGAGCAATAGGAGCCAGCATCAATGTAGTGGCTTCCAGAGCTTCACGCAGAACAGCACGACCCTGATCACTGGTGTCCTTGAACTTGGCTATGGCGTTGTTCAATTCCATGATGGCAGCGATGGCAGTGTTGAACGTCAGGCGGCGCTCACAATCATCAGAAACCTTTTTAATGGTCTCATGAGTCTTGCGGCGAAGATCCTTTTGTTCCTTGCTCAGGTTTTTGGTGTCCAGAGCGGGAGCTTCACCCGCTGCAGAGTACTCTGCAACCTGTTTCCAGAAACGACGCAGGAAGCGGTGAGCCCCTTCAACTGCGCTTTCAGACCATTCCAGAGTCTGCTCGGGAGGCGCGGCAAACATGGTGTACAGACGGATGGTGTCAGCACCGTACTTGTCGATCAGCTCCTGAGGGTCAATACCGTTGTTTTTGGACTTGGACATTTTGCTCATGCCCGCGTGCTCAACGGCTTCACCGGTTTCTTTCAGGGTTGCCTTGATCAGTCGACCTTTGTCGTCCAGCTCAAAATCAACGTCAGTCGGCGCAATCCACTGCTTAACACCTTTCTCGTCGTTCATGAAGAATGTATCAGCCAGAACCATGCCCTGACAAAGCAGCTTCTTGAAAGGCTCGTCGCTGTCTACCAGACCTGCATCACGCAGCAGCTTGTGGAAGAAGCGGGAGTAGAGCAGGTGCATAACCGCATGCTCAATACCACCAATATACTGGTCTACAGGCAGCCAGTAGTTGGCAGCAGCTGGATCCAGCATCTGATCATCAGACTGTGGTGAACAGTAGCGTGCGTAGTACCAGCTGGATTCCATGAACGTGTCGAACGTATCGGTTTCACGGGTTGCAGCTTGACCGTTATGGGTGGTTTTCGCCCACTCAGGATCCGCTTTGATCGGTGACTGAACACCGTCCATTTCAACATCTTCTGGCAGCAGAACCGGCAGGTCTTCCAGAGGAACGGTGACTTCCGTACCGTCTTCCAGATAACGCATTGGGATTGGAGCTCCCCAGTAGCGCTGACGGCTAACACCCCAGTCACGCAGACGGTAGTTAACCTGCTTTTCACCTTTACCTTCCGCAATCAGCTTGTCGGAAATGGCATTGAACGCTTTCTGGAAAGTCAGGCCGTCAAACTCACCGGAGTTGATCAGTTTGCCTTTCTCGGTGAATGCTTCTTTGGAGAGATCGCACTCTTCACCGTTCACAGGCTCAATAACCTGTTCGATTGGCAGTTCGAAGCGTGTAGCAAATTCGTAGTCACGCTGGTCGTGACCGGGAACGGCCATAACGGCTCCGGTACCGTAATCCATCAATACAAAGTTGGCAGCCCAGACTGGTACTTCTTTACCCGTGATAGGGTGAACAGCACGAAGGCCGGTATCAACGCCCACTTTTTCCATGGTGGCCATTTCAGCTTCGGTGACACCGTTGGACTTGCACTCTTCAATGAATGCAGCCAGTTTCGGATTGTTCGCAGCAGCTGCTTTCGCCAACGGGTGTTCAGCAGCTACGCCGACATAGGTAACACCCATCAGAGTGTCCGGACGGGTGGTGTAGATCTGGAACTCTTCCGGGGAGCCTTCAACAGTGTTGGCTACCTTAAAGGTCATCTGAACACCTTCAGAACGACCTATCCAGTTACGCTGCATGGCTTTAACCTGGTCTGGCCAGTCTTCCAGCTGATCCAGGTCGGCCAGCAGCTCATCAGCGTAAGCTGTGATCTTCACAAACCACTGAGGCAGCTCTTTACGCTCAACCAGAGTGTCACAACGCCAGCAGCGACCGTCTTCTACCTGTTCGTTCGCCAGAACGGTAGCGTCGTTAGGACACCAGTTCACAGAAGACATCTTCTTGTAAACCAGACCCTTTTCATACAACTTGGTGAAGAACCACTGTTCCCACTTGTAGTAATCCGGCTTGCAGGTGGCCAGTTCACGATTCCAGTCATAACCGAAGCCAAGACGCTTCAGCTGACCTTTCATGTAGTCGATGTTCTCGTACGTCCATGGGGCTGGCGCGGTCTTGTTCTTGATGGCTGCGTTTTCTGCAGGTAGACCGAAGGCATCCCAACCCATGGGCTGCAGGACGTTTTTGCCCTGCATGCGTTGATAGCGGGAAACCACGTCGCCAATGGTGTAGTTGCGAACGTGGCCCATGTGCAGTCGGCCGCTGGGGTAAGGGAACATGGACAGGCAGTAGTATTTTTCCTTGCCTGTGTCTTCAGTGACAGCAAAACTGTCGTTCTCTTCCCAATACTTCTGGGCCTCTGTCTCAATCTTATGCGGGTGGTAATGCTCTTCCATCATGGCTCTTTGCGAGAATCTGGATTTAAAGGGTTTCTTGCTCTGTAAGTCAGCGTCCTGAACTAAGGTGCAGGCTTACAGAAGGAGGAAAACGGTAGTACACAGTATAAACCCTCGAAGGATACATGAGAGAAGGCAATGGCGGTAGAGTTTTCATGAATTGTAAGGAGAGAGGGAAGACCCGCTAAGTTACTTAACGGGTCTGTATTGAGAAAGTTCGATTAAATACGCTTATGCACCATCACGATTCAGAACACCGTCCTGGTTTCGGTCCAGAGCTATACGATAGCCTGAGCCTGGAGGTGTGCAGGTAAAGGTCAGAGTATTATCCCCCTGTCTTGCCAGTCTGCGAAGCTGTCCGGCAGGAATCATCTGCTCAGAAGATTGATCAGGACGATAGCCATTCTGGCCAGGGATGTAGAGGTAGCCCCTTTTCTTGCCATTGATCATGCCCTGAGCCACCAGATCGCACTCTTTGGTGACACCGCCAAGAATCTTGGAAACAAACTGGGTTCTGGCTCTCTGTTGAAGCAGACCCACCCTTCTGTTCATAGACTTGCTGCTGCCTGCGTAGAGGGTGATCTGCTGACCAACAATGGGGGCCAGATCGCTGTCGAATTCCATCAGATAATCCACAAGACCCTGTCGTGTTTCATCATCAGGAATACCTACGGTGCCTGACTGATCATTCATGGTACAGCCGTGAAGGTCTGCACTCATACCAGGAGGGCAACCTTTTGTACCATCATCAAATACTCCACCCTGAAGGAACTGGAACAATTGATCGGTCGCGCCGTCATGAAGGAAACCAAAGCCACGAACCTGATCTCCCTGGTGGGCACGGGTAGGACTGATCATAAAACCATTTCTGTCAGGCAGGCCGAACATTCCGATTTTCTGGTAAAGGTTCCGGAAGCTGGGTACTTTGGTGACCAGCACTTCACCACCATGGGCGGCTTTACCGTCAGAACCATAGAAGCCTTTTGATGGATCAAGAGTATGACAGCCTTCACAGGTTTTACCGTCTTCACGATCAGCAGGTGGGAACAAGTAGTCGTACTCAACACCGTCGGAGCGTCTGGGACCGGCGAAGAAGTTCTTACCCTTGGTAGCCGAAGCGCTCAGTGAGTTGTCGAGTCCTCGAATAGGGTTTGGAGGAAGCTGAACAGCCAGCATAAAGTCTGCAAACTTGTCCATATCCCTTTCCAGAGCAATAACCTGGCTGGATTTCGCGTCGTGATTGACATCATGAAGTTCTACATTCATACCCAGCAAACCTTCAAAGGCGACAATAAAGTTCTTGAAGGAAAGGCGTTCATCCAATGCTTCCATATCGGTCAGGTTATCAGCGTGCTGAGTGCCGAAGTAACCTGTAACACGGTCACCACGCCAGTGCATATGGCCATGGGTCGACATGCCTCTCATGGTCTGGGTAGACATCGGACCTTTCATGGAAGCCAGGGTTCTCTCGCCACCGTCACCGTTAAGAATTTCTGCAAAGAAGCAACCGTCATCGTAGACAGACTGATTGTTATTACAGTTCAAGCGGGTGAAGTGTTCGGTCGGGAATGGCTGGCTGTTATACGTATTGGGAGCGTCCGGGTTACCCAGGTTCCAGGAGATATGGTCCATATCACCAAAGACATGACAGCTGGCACAGGAGGATTCACCGTTAGATGATGTTCTATTAGCGTCGTACAACATGAAACGACCGGCTTGCAGCTCAGCAGGTTCCGGGTTGAACATGCCTACAGACTGGCGCAGGACACCGGTTGTGGCATCAATAACTTTGACACTGTTGTCGAAACGGGTCAGAACATAGAGCTGTCCGTTATCGCCGTTGTTTGCTTCATCCAGCAATATCCCTTGAGGTCCACCTTCAACATTAATGTGTCGACTACTGGTAGAAGAAGGACTGAAGTTGTTCCAGCGATTGTCTTTTTCCAGGTCATTAGTGTTGTAAACCGCAATCTTGTTGGAACCTAAGGCGGCAACATACAGTGTCGAGCCGTCTGAACTTATCTGCATCTCAGTCGGTGTAGAAACGGAGTGTCGTTTGACTGAAGGGGGTGCTTTCAGGACAGAATAGTTAATGTGTTTGTTCAGGTGTCTGGGTTTAACTGAACCATTGGCAGTATCAATAACGGTAATACGAGACTTGGCAATGTTTCCCTGAACCGTTGAACCACCATGAAGACCAGGACCTTCAAACCGGACGGCATTATTAGCGTCAGTATTTGATACATAAAGCTTGCCACTGACCGGGTTGATGGCCATGTTGAACAGGGTTGTGCCAACATGTTCATAGTCATTGGTTTGCTGCAGTGTTCCAGCATCAATAGCAAAGACATCATGATCGGGCAGGTTAAAGCGAATCCCGTTGCTAAAGTTCAGGCCTCGTGTATCAAGCCACTGACCATTTTCCCTGTCGTATTTTACGATCATGGCTGTCCATGGCTGTATTTCGCCATTTTTATTTCTGCCAGGAGCAGGGCGGTTGGCAGGCAGGGCAGCATTCGCCAGACCGTTTGGCGAAGTAATATTATCCTGAACATAGCAGCCGTCCGGCTCATCCATTCTGACAGGGTAGCCCTGAACTGTTGCATACTGTGGATTAACGTCCTCAAAACCCGCACAGACAACACCTTCATGAACAATGGATGTTTGGTTACCCGAGTTAAATACCGCGGCATAAACCGTGTTACCGTCAGGGCTGACAGTCAGGGCTCTGGGGGTATCACCAAACAGCTCCATAATCTTGACGGGTTTACCACCCAGTGCACTACCGAGACTGTTGGGGTTAAAGACCCAGATGTCGGCGCGAGAGACGCTGGGTGTATGTATCTGAGGATCGCCAGCCCCTGGAACATTGTTCAGGGACGAGTGGGTACGATGTTGTCCCCTGTGAGCTGTCGTTATGAACGCTTTACCTTTGGCAAAGACAATATCTCTGGGTTCATCACCGACCAGCAGCGTTCTTTTTACTGCACCTTTGTTGGTATCAACGATGCTGACAGAGTCTGAAAGATGGTTGACGACCCAAAGGTCATTGCCATTGACTGCAAGGGCAACCGGCTCCATACCTACAGAAATAGTCGCGCTATGGGTCAGGGCACCGTCTTCTTCGATGCTATAGGCTTCAACGGCATTATCAGGTGTATTGGTTACGTAGAGTGTGTGGCCATTTTCAGACAAGGCCATGGGACGCACAGAGGCAGATTCGAAGGCAATAAATGAGGGAGGGGCAGCGTTGGCGGATAACAGAGTTATCCCAAGACAAGCTGCTATGAGTGTCGATATTTTTCTTATCATGCAGTTATCCTCAATGGATTGAACGGGCTCCTCCAGTTGGGTCAACGTTTTGAGTAGACCCCGGGGACATCGAGCAATCACGGATATTGTTATTGTTCTTATTTTGAGACACTAATGTATCATTTGATTCTGTTGTGATTAAGTAGGTTTTTTGTAAAGTGAGACCTGTTGCACTTTTTAATTGAAATAATGCAGCTGCTTTATGTTATGGGCTGTTGGCGATTAGACCGAATTTGGCTTATTGCCGGCAGGCTCTGGACTCGGTATCAAATAGCTATGACTAATCCATTTCACGACGACTAACCTGTCCAGCTTCCAAATGGAGCTTGCCGGTATAGAACTCGTTGTGGTTATTTTGCTCTGCATTGTGATCAACGATTAGCAGCAGACTATCTGGCAGGTATTTTCTAAGCATGTCCTGTGCCAGCTGGATGGACGTTTGATCCATTCCGGCGAAAATTTCGTCGAGTATGGCAATTTCGGGATGTCGGTTAATGACAGAGAGCAGGGCCAGTTTTTTTATCTGCCCGCCACTGAGCTGGTCTTTCCAGTTGCGTTTGTCATGAAGTTGTTCTTCTAAAAGGTGCCATTGATCTTCAGGGTAGAATTCGATCTCCTTCAGAATTTTAATGAGTTCAGGGTCAGTCAGGTCAGGTCTCTCATTGGTTACTCTTATATCTTTTCTGTCGTCCACTGAACTTTTATCTATCCTCAGTGTGACCAACTCTCTGAAGGTTGTATTGGGAGGGATATAGGTGAGCTGTTCTGCATGGAAGACTTCAGGTAACTCGCCATTGTGAGTGGTATAGGTCACACTGCCTGTCGCCCAGATACCGTTTCCTGCTTCTCTTCTGATTTTTGACAGCAGACTGCTTTTACCACTGCCAGAAGCACCGGAAACCGCAAAGTATCCCCTGGGAATGATGAGACTCTGATCGGTCATCAACACGCCTTCAGGGTGTCCCATAGAGAAGTCATCCAGGTGGATAGCTACCTCAGAACCTACTACTGCGGAGTAATCAGGTTGCTTCCATAGCTCCTGGGGAGGGTGGTTTATTTCTGCCGTCAGATTCTGAACACCCTGTACCGCTTTATTAAAGTCCAGCATGCCGGCAGCGTTATTCGGGTACCAGGAAAAGGCACTGGAAACACTTCCCGTGGCGAAAAGAAGTGCCAGATAGTCGTCGTATGCTACTTCACCCGTACTCATCTTTTTGGCAATGAAAAGGCTTTTGGCAATATAGTCAGTAAAGCCTTTTGCAATTCTCCAGCTGCCTGAAATCAGACCTGTTTTAGCCTGACTGGCTTCGGTCTCCCTGAGCTCTTGCAGCAAATCTGAATACTTTTCAACCATGAAGTCTTTCTTGGCTCCGCTGCCAATGGTTCGGGCATTAGTGGTGAGCTCTTTTCTCAGCAAGTCGAGTTCTGTGCCAAGATCATCCCTTTTGACGGCCAGATCCAGGAGACCCTTGTTCAGGGTCAGGGTCATGGATTCAGTCGCTTTACTGTAGATATCCATGAACACCAGCATGTCGGCAGAGCCGCTTCTGACGATAAATGAAAGGTCGTAAAAACCGCCTATGTAGGCGCGAGCCAGAGAGCTCTTTAATGCACTCCCCGTATTTACAACGGTATGGATGTTACTGTCCATTCTGGCAATCAGGGTGTCTAGGCTTTTATTCAGGTTTAGTCGTATAAAGTTTTGGTCGTCGAAAAAGAGACTGTCCAGTTCATTTTCGGCTGATTGAGTCATTAAAAGTGTGTAGTAGCTCTCGATGACAGAATCCATCAGCCAGTTTCCGAGGTAGGGCAGGCAGAAGTAGCCTAAAGACAAACCGGCCTGCACATAAGTGCCCAGCGCCTCTTCAGGTTTTATTCCCAGCTGTGGATTAAAGTTTGCCAAGCCTGTATCAATCGACTGATATCGGGTAGAGAGCATTTTGGCCAGCCTGGAGCTTATCAACTGTGAGCCAACCAAAGTGAGAGCCTGCATATGCGACAGCCTCTGGATCGCCTGGCTGTCCATTATTTCATTCAGGGTCCGGTCCATTTCAGAAACGATTTCCAGGTTGGTTTTATCATTATCCCGGCTGGAAGGCTTTAGAGTGATACACAGATAGGAAAAGGAGTGCTCGTCATCTGCAAGAGTGGTGAACAGACAGGTGCCACTCCAGACTGTACCTGCACTTTCAAGTAGATAGGGAACATTAATCTGCGATATGGCGGAACTGTATGGGCTGCCAATAAGCGGCAAACTGCTCAGACCTGATGAAACAAAAGGGGTCATTATTTTCAGCTGGGTAACAGCCGATAATGCGGTGGATAAGGGCGCGGTGTCCGTCAGATCACAGGCTGCCATGACTTCGTCTGCTGCTCCGAGAGCTGCGCCCGCAGCGGCTCCTGGCATGCCTCCCAGAATGGCGCCATTGATGGCTCCTTTTACAGGGGCGCTCATGTATTGTTCAAGGAAGTTGAACTGGCCTGTAGCAACCAGTGCACCTCCGACGAAACCACAAAGGTAGTTGAGAGAGCTGGGCATGGGAACATTGCTCATAGCAGCCGCTCCCATGACACCTGCACTCATATAATAGGAGGCCGATGTTTTGAAATGGTTATAGAGGATGTCCAGGCTGGATAAGGCTGCACCTGTAATTACTCCGGCGGTCACAGTATAGGGGGTGTGGCCAGCAGAGTTGCTCGTGGCTATGCCACCTGCAATACCGCTCATTATTGGCATGACCAGCCACTGTGAGTTATGCACCAGCTGATGAGGTTGATGAGATACCAGACCAGGATAGGATGGCTGTGCTGATTCTGAAGAGAAAGCCACTTCAGTTATAAAGAAAAGAATCAATACCAGACTAAGGAACCTGCGAATAACCTCTAATTTACTTCCCTTCTTGAATCGAGTTCGAAGTAGGACTGAAATCAGAGGTCTCAACCCCTTATTTGTATGATATTTAGCCACTTTCGTGACTTCAGGGCGGACTAACCCTGTGCCCGGATCATTTGATCCAGTCGAACAATATTCGCCAGGGCAAATAAAGTAGACAGTTTATTGTCATTCTTCTTCAAACCTCGATACCTGGCTTTTATAAATCCAA